>CALFER010000034.1 GCA_937951895.1 uncultured bacterium | reverse complement strand
CATGCTGAAACATGTCAATATTTCAACTCAAGGAACCGCCGTATACGGAACCGTAAGTACGGTGGTGTGAGAGGGCGACGGGGGCAACCCCGTCACCCTGCTCGATTGGAGTGCTCCCGATTCCGGATAGGAAAAGAATGTATCCGTGCAGAATTCGGTATGGATTCCGGCCTGTCGGACTGCGTATTCCGATCCGGGCGAGGCGCTCATCAAGTTGCCAGACAGGAGTGCGAGATCAATCGGTCTGAGAGCGATTGGTTGCAGGTATGGGTGTAAAACAGCTCAGTGACCGTGGAAGAATCTCAAACAGCTGTTCAGGAAGAGATCCAGGTGTAATGTGAGCTGACTGATAAGGAAAGAGATGTCCCGCCTGTGTCCGAACGTTAGAATCTGAGATGCAGAATGATTCTCCTAACAAGTATAAAATGGTTTATCTGCCTACTAACCGATTGACAACTTGTAACAAGATCTATAAACTTATAATCAAAATTGAAAGGAAGGAATTAAAGATGAGGATTAATCTTATCTCTGTTTCAATGTTGTCTTTTTGTTGTTTAGCTTCAGGGACGGATGTACAGACCCCAAAGGATTCATTCGGCGTTCCGATGGTGGGCTCTACTGGATACGCTGATAGTATAGGAAGAAGAATTAACTCCATTATTCTAACCAACGAATCATCTATCAGCAATGTATTTATAAAAAATGGGAACACATATTCTTTTGTAAACCAAACACCAGTGCAAATATTCGTATTGGATAACATTTCATTTAATGTTATTGATATGATAACGTTACCTCTTGAAATTGGTTTCCTATCTGCTATAGTAACTACCCTTCCTTCTGAGAATGTTATCGCTCTGGCTTCACTTGGTGGTTCCAACTTAATCTCGAATTATGATCTTGAACTACAAAGCTTTGTCTGTGCCAATGATTCGATTTTGGGATCAGAAAGGTGTGAGGTTCTAGCAGCTTCAGAATCACATGGTTATATTTATTGCTCAACTGATTCTGAGAGTGCAAGAGTTATAAAGATAAGCGCCGATGACTTGCACTATATTAATGAATGGCATGATGGAGACTCGCGGGGGAAAGTTTTAAAAATGACCCTGAGAGGTGTTGATCAAAAGTTAATAATAGTTATCAACACATTGCCGAATAGTATAATCGTGGTTGATACAACTTCGATGCATCAGGAGTATGAAAAAGTACTTGAATTGGATAGCAACGTCGACATCTTGCGTTTGAATGATACTGGGACTATAGGTTACCTTGTTGATGCTTCGACTCCTGCGAAAATCTATTCATACGATTTTGTCAGCAACGAGCTCAACTATTGCATGCAATTAGACTCTAATGAGACACAGATAAGCTCATTTTATAGTTTTGAATCTCAAGAAATAGGAATTATCTCAACAGGGAACGCGCTCCCAAAGCTAATCATGATAGATCTTAGCAATTGCGTAAGATTAGATGATCTTGATTTGCTTCCCGATGAATCCCCATTGTTCTGCTCGACGTATGACCCGGAAACCGGTATTGCATATTACGGGACATATCAGGAACCGGCCAAGGTCATTCGTGTGAATCTGCCGGACTTTTTCCGGATCGATCGCCTTGAATTCTCCCACGTCGAAAAATCCGTCGGCGCTTTATTGACCAGACCCTCCACCCATCATCTGTTCGCCGGAATCGCCAATGCCGACCCCGCATCCGTCGTCAAGATCGATTCCCAGGCGTTCATCCGTGAATCCTCCGTATCATGCACGCCGGGGTTCGAAAACCTGCGTTGCGGAATGGTCGATGCGACCGGTGATTTTGCCTACTTCGCCACCTTTGACTCCCCGTCCCGCATCCTGAAGGTCAATCTCAATCTCATGACCATCGCCGGTGACCTCACCACCTCCACAGATTATCTCAGATGTGTAACCGGAAATCCGGCGTCAAACCGGATCTATTTCGCAGGCAGTTCCCAGATTCTTGAACTCGAGCTCACCCAATTCAAAATCGGTCCCGCCATCGCGCTCAATCCCGAAGAACAACCGGTTTCATGCGCCAGCTACGACGCCGTGCGACAATATGCCTATTTCAGCTGTAATACGGATCCCGGTCGAGTCATCCGCATCGATCTCGATCCCTTCCAGCGCATTGATTCACTGCCACTCGATTCAGATGTCACCTACATCCAGTCTGCCATCCTGGCGGTCAACGAGGACTGTCTGTTCGCGTGTTCCGGGGGTTCCGTTCCGCGTGTCGCCCAGATCGATCTCACATCATTCTCTCAAACAGATTCTCTGACGCTCGATACCGATATTCAGAATGTACGCTGCGCATCCTTCAATCCCTTGAAGGATGTCATCTATTGGGGAACCTATACGAACCCAGGATGGATTTCCGTGATGAGTGTTCCGACATTTGAGGAAATCGATCGATTCCCTCTTCACTCGGGCGAAAACAAACTGATCAGTTCGGTGTTCGATCCATATACGGGTTATGTTTGCTTCGGAACGGATACATCCACCGGTCAGATCATCCGGGTCGGGGCCACACAGCGGCACGCTATTCGGGGAACACGAGCTGATTTGCCCGAGTCCGGCACGATCGAATCCGTTCACTTCTATTCGCATCGCGAGGGCGGTGCAATCCGTCTGGCGATCTTCGATCAATCGCTGCATCGGCTCTGGCAGTCGATGGAACTGCAAAATCCAGTCGCCAACCAGTGGATCTCCGCCGCGATCAGTTCCGGATCACCCGGTGCCTGCAGTTTATCATCCGGCCAGTATTGGTTGCTCTGGCAGGTCGATTCAGATGCCTCCATCCCCAGCTATGTTCCCGGGGCACCGGATGAGGGGCTTGTCGTCGCACACCGATTCGGGCCATTCTCCGAAGACATCTTTTTCCCGGATTACGACAGTGCCCGGTGGAGCATGTATTGTGATTACCTGCCCTTCACGCCCACTCCCACCTGCACATCCACCCCCACCTCAACAGCCACACCTACCCGGACTCCAAGCCCATCACCGACCCGCACTCCGACCCGGACTCCGAGTCCAGCGCCGACCGCCACTCGGACATCGACACCGACACCCGATCCAAGCCCGACCCGATCGCCATCTCCAACATGGTCACCGTCTCCTGCTCCTCCCAGTCCGACCGGAACCGCCACGGCATCTCCAAGCGTCACTCCTTCTGCAACCCCCCGGCCCGGATCCGGAGCGTATCTGAATCTCGATCACGATGTGTTCTTCCCCGGTGAGTTATTCGATTTGCGAGTCGACCTGATCAATTCCGAACCGTCTCCGGTCGATCTCGATCTCTGGATCGTTCTCGATGTCTATGCCAATTACTGGTTCTGGCCTTGCTGGACACAATCCTACTGCTATCAGCGGATCGATGATCTGCTGGGTCTTCGTTCCGAAACAATCCTGAGTTTCATCTGGCCCGATACCCAGTCCGAAGCGCAGGGTCTCTTTTTCCATGCCGCCCTCCTGCACCCCGGCAGCAGCACGCTGTTCGGGAACTTCTCGTCGGTCATGTTCGGTTACTCCAGCCGACCTTCATCCACTCCGACACCTTCGGCATCCGCCACACCGGATTCATCTCCCACACCGACCCCCTCCGTCCCCTCTCCCACACCAACATCCGGACTTCCGTCAGTCGTCGTCGAATTCCTGAATGATGATGCGCCCGATCTGCCCGGTGTCGATTGCGACGCGCCGGAATGCTATTGTTTCGAACCTCGAACAGTGAGCCAGGGGTGTTCAGACGCTCGATGCACAGCACGGTTGAGGAATGATGGAGTCGGATCTGTTATCGTCCATGCCGAACTCGCGGGAGATGATCCGGTATGTTTCAATTTCGGCGGATACTCCGATTGGACGATCCCGCAGGGTCAATCTGTCGACGTCGAAATTCGTTTCTGTCCGGTGATTCCGCCCGGTCCCGGGCTGGTGAGGAGTTCGCTGCAGTTCTCAGGGGCGTTCCCCCCTCTCCCGCAACAGACGCTCGCAGGCTATGTCGCTGCCGGCAAGAAGACGGCTCCCCCCGGGAATCAATAGGCGAACGAAACCATGGAGTAATCGCCGATCAGAGCGCCTTGCGAGGGGTCGACATGCGCGGCCCAGAATCGCAATGTATCCGCATGCCCTTCGACTTCTGGCCACACGAACTCGAGGATGGTCAGTGTATCCTGGTATCCCGGCTGCATCGTCTCCGTTGTGAATTCCACAGCCTGCGTCCAGCCGGGATAAAACCAGTAGTTGGCATACACATCCAGGATGATGTAACGATCCGCCGTTGTCACTGCGTGTCCATTCCCCACATCACATTCCAGATCGAACAGTTCTCCGGCTTCAAATTGAGTATCGTTCAAACGCAACCGGATGTACGGATTCCCACCCGGAGTCGGACTTGGTTCGGCAGTATGCGAGGGCTCGGGGGTGGGGGAGCCCGCCGGCGTCCATGTCGGGACGGGTGTTGATGTCGGTGACGGTGTCATTGTCGCGGCCGGTGTCGGAGTCGGTAACGTGGAGACGCCCGTAATAACGACGTCGTCGATGTTCCAGCCGCTATAGACGACCAGACTGTCGGAGGATCCCATCGTCCATCGCAGGTATACTGCCGCCTGGCCGTCAGCCACAGCCGAAATATCATAATTGACCTCGACCCACGAAGTATCCACAAGATCACTCGCCGGATTACTCCAGATGGTCTGAAAGGTTGATCCGTTGTTCGACACCGAAAAGACCGCGTGATCGTATTGGCTGCTTTCGACACCGAGCCAACGCCGGAAGGACACGTTGACCCCCTCAAGATCGCTGCAATCGATGGAAGTGCTCGTGGCGTGCTTCACCGTCATACTGTTGGTATACGTTCCGCTGAGATTGTATCCCAGCACATTTGTGCCGGTAAACCCGTTCTGCGGATCACCTCCCGAACCGGTCGGGTCGCCCCAGGCCCAACTCGGTTCAAGCGTCCATCCCGGATTGACGTCCATGTTCCACTCATACTGTTCCGCACGCCGGGTGATCGTTTCCGTGAAACTTTTCCCGGCCTCGAATCCATCCGCGGTGAACATGATCGTGAAGACTGCATCCAATCCTTCCGGCGCTGTTCCCGACACAAAAACCTGGAAAGACGGCGCGTCCGATACCGCCGATTCTCCTGCATCGAGATCCGGCCAGGTTGCGCTGCCATCCAAAACAGTCACATGCCCCGGCTGATCGCTCGAAAGCAACCCGGACAATCCGTTGAGGGGTTCACTGCCGGTATTTCGCGCGGTGACCCGAATGGTCGCCGTCTCACCCGGATCCAGAATTCCATCCGCGTCGCCTGATTCATCGAGGATGTCCACGGATGTGATGCCGATACTGTGCGAGGCTGCCATCGGAACGACCTTCGTCGTGCAGTGAATGGCGCCTCCCGATCCGATCACATCCGACGCGTCGATCCCGACAACGGAATATCCCGGCAGGGCATCCTGATAAATCTGCAAGGCCTGTGTATCCGAGGAGATGCCATAGATCGGCACGAGAATATGATCACCGACAAAGAGACTGTTCGTGTACGTCCAGTAATCACTCGGCGACCCCGGCATCGGAATCCGAATCACACTGTACTGATTCCCGGTGCTCGCGGTCAGACTTTCAACCAAAGCGGCATTGTTGTTGAGCGTGGCCACCTCGGAACCAGACGTGTACTGCCCAACGAGCATTGTTTCCTCATCCAGCAGTTTCGCAAACATGTCGATATGACCGGTTCCATCGTTGAGTTTCGTCAGAGTGTACAGGGTCTCGCAACCGCAATAGTCCCTCAACTGATCACGAACTTCCTGCTCGGTCAGATATCCGGAATTCTGCTCGAAGAGCCGATTCGTCGAAAAACAGATTCCCATGCCGTCGGCGATAAAATTCCCGCCCTCTATGCGCAACTCCGACGAATAAACCGGAATATCCCACTCATTCCCCAGACGGATCGGGAACTGGTCGTCCTGCCACCGGCCGTATCGGTCATAAATGTGATCCGTGATCTCCCGGTTTCCGTCTACGTTGATGAAGAACGGGCCGAAATCGATCATCCATACCGTGTCCATATTGAAAACCAGAAAATCCACATTCGTGACAGGAATACCCTGCCCGAGCAGATAATTTGTGACGCTGGTCTGTTGCGAACTGCTTTCCACCGCAATCCAGCAGGTTCCGAGTTGCACAAATTCGCGAACCATGTCGGCGAGAAATGCGTCGAATCCCATCCATGAGATCAGGACACCGTCCGCGGGTGCCCATTCCGGATAGGATTGGATCGTACCGGATGGAGGCGCAGTGACCACTTCGGGTTCCGGAAATCCATAACGCTCACGCATCGCCAACTCGTCCTCGGTTTCCCATGCCGGAAGAGGCTCTCCGGGGGGGGATGCTTTTTCGGCGGCAATGCCGACCGCCGACACCAGTACCAGCGCGATCCATCCAAGACTGAAAGCTCTCATGTCAATTCCTCCGGGAAACGTCGTCCGACACGGAATCCGCAAAAGCCATGCCGATCCGGCAGAGACCAGTTGCGGGTCGGTCCGAAATTGATATCATGAACCGGTCTGAAGCTCAAAAAGGAGATCTCACATGGCATACATCCGTAACAGCCTTTCTCTCATCCTGATCCTGGCACTCTTCCGCTGCGCTCCAGTGCCGCAAGCACCGGACGCGGTCAAACCCCCGGTGATCAATCCCCATCTCGATCCGTGCGTCATGCTTGTGGAAGCCGGCGATTACACGGCCGCGATCCCGGAGTGTTCGGCCGCTGCCGACTTCGATCCGCAGGACTTCACCGCCCGATCCTATCTCGCCAGAGCCCATGCCGGAGCCGGGAACCAGACCCGGGCGATCACCGAGTTCCAGAGCGCTATCCGACTCGATCCGCAGTCGATCAAAGCCCGAATGGATCTCGGTGACCTGCTTCTGAGTGCATCCCGCCCGGCCGAAGCCGCGGAGCAGTATCGGAAGGTGGCCGAGATGAAACCGGATTTTCCGGATGCCGCCGGTAAGCTGGCTCAGTGTCTGATGGAAATGAAGAACTGGTCAGAAGCAGATCATTGGCTCTTGAAGGCCATCGACCTGGCTCCGGATCGCGACGACCTGCCGGTTCTCCGGATTCAATACCTCGTTCGGGCGGGTCGCCCGCAACAGGCACTCGATTATGCCCGGTCGGCCCGTTCACGCTGGCCGGCATCCGAGCGCATCCGGGATGCCTCTATCGAGCTGCTCTATTCCCAGAGTGTCGCGGCGCTGCAATCCAAACAACTGGACAGCGCCTGGAAGCTGACGGACGAACTCCTCATCATTGAACCCGGATCCGCGCGCGCCTTCATGTTGAGGGGACGCATCCACCGGGAACGGGGGAATCTCGACGAGGCGATCGCGATGTTCCGGAAAGCGAGTGCGGCAAATCCCACGGACAGCACCGCCTTCGTGCATATCGGAAACGTTTATCGAATGAAGGGCGACAACGATCAGGCGATCGAAGCGTACCGAAGCGCGTTGAGGATCGATCCGGACGATGTCGAGGCGAAGGCGAATCTCAAGCAGCTCATCGGAGCACCTCGATCGCGCAGATGAATGCTATTCGACCAACTCGATCAGATCGCTGACGCGGACTCCCGCCTGGGCGTTGTCTTTGGCGGCATCGCCCAGCATGGCGAGACAGTAGGGGCAGCAGGTGGCAATGATGTCGGGCGATGTCAGCATGAGCTGATCGAATCGTTCGTGGTTGATCCTCTTGCCGTGCTCCTCCAGCCAGAACATGCCGCCGCCTGCACCGCAACAGAGCCCTTGGAGGCCATGCTCTCGAGGTTCGACCAGCGTGACCTGGTCCGAAGTGTGCAGGATTCGTCGAGGCGCTTCTGTTTCCTGATTCACACGCGCGAGATAACATGAATCGTGAATCGCCACCCGTCCGCGGACACCAGCCTGCAAGGAAGCCTGTCGTGAATCGATCATGCGCGCAATCAGTTGCGAATGATGAATGACCTCAAGCGACGCTCCGAAATCAGAATACTCGTTCCGGAATGTGTTGAAACAATGCGGGCAGAGCGTCAGAATTTTCCTGACTCCGAGTTCCTTGAACAGCTCGACGTTCGTCTGAATCATCGTCTGTCCGAGGGCCTCCTCACCCAGCCTCCGCGCCGTTTCTCCACAGCAGCCTTCGTCTGTCCCGAGAATGCCGAAGGACACCTGATGGCGCAGCAGGAATTCAACGAGCAGGCGGCTGAGTTTCTGGGCGCGATCGTCGAAGGATGCCGCACAGCCCAGATACAGAAGATATTCGGTGTTCTCACCGTCGGCAAACAACGGCACATCCAGTCCTTCGGCCCATTTCATCCGGTTCGACACCCCGATACCCCAGGGATTGCTGTTCGTTTCCATTCCCTTGAAAACACGCTTCAGTTCGACCGGGAAGCGGCCGCTGTTCAATACCTCGCTCCGCCGCATCGAATTGATTCTCTGAACGTAATGAATGTTCACCGGACACGCCTGTTCACAGGCCTGACACGTCGTGCAAGCCCAGATTTCCTCGGCCGTGACAACATCCGGAACCATCGGTTTGACCGGTTCCGGTGATCGGGGCGATGCGAGCAGCCGGGGCGCTTCGTCATCCAGAAGATTGTGCTTCTGACTCAGAGTGATCTCGCGCGGCGCCAGCTTTTTCCCCGTTCGCTGAGCCGGGCATGCATCATTGCACCGTCCGCATTCCGTGCAGGTGACCAGATCCAGTCCGTCTTTCCAGGAGTAATCCTCGATTTTCGTCACTCCGAACGACTCGATGCTCTCATCCTCCAGATCCAGTTTCAGCAGCCTTCCGCTGCGGTTGAGGGGTTTGAGACCGACATTGAAGATCGACGAAAAGATGTGCATGTGTTTGCCGGAGGGGATGTACACGAGAAAGGTGAGGATGCCGAGGAGATGCACGAAGAAACCGAACTGACCGGCAATGGTAATCTCAGTCGGAAGCGCTCCCCCACCCGATGCAAACAAAACGCCCAGTCCTGAACCGACCGGCGCAAACCACTCGAATGACGCACGGGCCGAAGCGTGCAGAACCCCGTCGAATATCATATCGCTCACCATCAGAGTCAGAATCATCACGAGCACGAACAGAGCGCCTCCGGTGTTCAGCAACCGCGGCACTCGAATCAGATACCGACGATGCAACGCATACAGCACCATGATCGCGACGGTCACATTCGCGATGTCCTTGAACAACGAGTAAAACCGGCCGATGATGCCGTCGGTTCCGAGCAGCGGGAGATGAAAATCGAAACCGAAAAAGGCCATCCCGAACAGCGTCGATCCCCGGAGAAGCAGAATCAGGAAGCCCCAGAAAATGAGCGCGTGCATGACTCCGGGGGCAATATCCTGGAAAAGTTTCTTCTGCCCGAGAAACGTGACGAGGAGTTCATGAAGACGTTCTTTCGAGTCACCTGCGGTTGCGTCGGGGGCCGGACCGAGAGCCGATAACAGCCTGTAACGATGCACGATGGCACGCGCGAATAACGTCAGTGCGGCGATGAGTGCACCCCCGATCACCACTGCGTGAAACCAAGTCCATTCCATGCGTATTCCTCCATACGGCCGCGCCGGGCACTCATACATACCCCAAAGAAACAACAGGGTCAATTTGATGCCGACAATTTTACCGATGAGGGGGTAAACCGTCGTAACAACAGGGATAACGAGACGATGGTCAGGGAACTGAAAACCATGGCCAGCCCGGCGAATTCTGGGCGCACGAGATGCCCCGTCAAGGGGAAGAAACATCCCGCGGCCAGGGGAACGAGTGCCAGGTTGTAAGCGAATGCCCAGAACAGATTCCATCGGATCCGCTTCATCACTGCCCGGCTGAGTTCTATTACGGTCGGTACATGCATGAGATCGTTCCCGATCAATACGACATCGCTCGTTTCGGCCGCAATATCTGTCCCGCTCCCCAGGGCGATCCCGATATCCGCACGAGCCAGCGCAGGCGCATCGTTGATTCCGTCGCCCACAAACGCAACCGGCCCGTATCGCTCCCGAACCTCCGCCACAATCTCGCTTTTCCGCTCCGGCAATACCTCGGCAAAATAATCCGATATGCCCAGTCGATCCGCCACGTGTTTCGCCGCAACGGAATTGTCACCACTGATGATCACCGGGGTCAGTCCTGATTCCCTGAGAATTCCGATCGCTCCGGAGGCTGACTCGCGGATCCGATCCGAAACCTCGACCAACCCCGTCAGTGACCCTCTCCAGGCAATCCCCAGTATCGTCCCGGATGCATCACGCCCCGCATCGGGTTCCCCTTCCGGCCACTCAATCCCCACCTCAACCAGAAATTTCAGACTCCCGCAATGAATCGCAGCCCCGTCGATCACCCCGGAAACCCCTCGGCCTTCATGCTCGCAAAAATCGCCAACCTGTGCCGGTTCAATCTTGCGACTGCGGGCTTCGGCCACGATCGCCCGGGCGATAGGATGAGCGGACATCGATTCGACCGAAGCCGCCAACCTGAGAACCTCATTCGATTCGCACCCAAATGCCCGAATCCGGGAAACCGCAGGCGTCCCGAGCGTCAGTGTTCCGGTCTTGTCGAACAGTACGGCGCGAATCCGCTCGGCCATCTCCAACGCGTCGCCGTTCTTGATCAGGATCCCGAGTTCTGCGGCACGTCCTATGCCGACCGCGACTGCCGTTGGAGTTGCGAGCCCCAGGGCACAGGGGCAGGCGATCACCAGAATCGAGATCAGGATCGTGGTGCTGAATACCAGCGTTTGACCGATCACCCAGAACCAGATGGAGAACGCCAGGAGAGCGATGGTCAGGATGAGCGGAATGAAAACGGAAACGACACGATCCGCAAGACGTTGGACCGGCGGCTTGGACGCCATGGTCCGCTCCATCAGATGCACGATCTGCGACAACAATGTGTCCGCACCGATTTTCCGGGCGTCGATCAGCAGAAACCCGCTGGAATTCAATGTTCCCGCCGATACGGGTTCGCCCGGCGTTTTCAGGACCGGCATCGATTCGCCGGTGAGCATGGATTCATCGAGATAACTCGTTCCTTCGATGACGCGCCCATCGACCGGAATACGTTCGCCCGGACGCACTCCGATCCGATCACCCGGCGCGATGGCCGACACGTTGATCTCGAACTCATCATTCCCCCGTCTGAGGTGTGCCGTCGTTGGTTGCAGGGCAGTCAGTGACCGGAGTGCCGAGGCCGTGCGCGTTCGAGCGCGTGCTTCGAGGAGGCGTCCGAGCGACAGGAAGACGGCGAGCATCAACGCGGTGTGGAAAAACATGAAGTCATGGGATGAGGCGATTCCGATCGCCCCGGGAACACTCGACAGATACGCAACTCCCATCCCCATCCCATACATGACATCCATCGTGAGATTCCGGTGGAGGAGTGCGCGGACGGCCGATACGAAAATCGGATAGCTGACATAGAAAAACACAGGTGAAACGATCATCAGCATCAGCAAGGGGGAAGGATGGTGTGAAGAGGGGACGAAGTCGAGAATCATCAGCGGGAGGCCGATGGTGATGCCGAGAATGACTCGGCGGGAAAGAGCGATCCGTCCGTCGGATTCCTGAGGAGACACCCCTGTGTCCTGTCCCGCCTGCCCGATCAATTCGGCCTGGAAACCAAGCGATTCGACGGCGCGGATGACATGCTCGGACACGATCCCGGTCTCGTCATGCTCGACGAACAGACGCTCGATGGGCAAGCTGACGGATGCGGATCGGACGCCGTCGATCGCCGATACGGCTCTCTCAACAGATCCCGCGCAACCCGCGCAGTGCATTCCGCGGACCATGAATACCGATTCCATTCCACTCCTCCGGTCCGTTTCCCGACACCCGCGCGAGCGGCCGTTTCCGCAGGCCCGGATCAGGATGTACGGAGTTTCCTGAGTTCCTCTGCGAGAACCGGGACGACTTTGAAGAGATCGCCCACGATCGCGAAATCCGCTTTCTTCATGATCGGAGCATCCGGATCCTTGTTGATCGCAATGATAAATTTCGCGCTGCCCATCCCCGCGAAATGCTGGATCGCACCTGAAATCCCGCATGCGATATAGAGCACCGGGGATACGACTTTCCCCGTCTGACCGACCTGATGCGAGTACGTGATCCATCCCGAATCGACCGCGGCACGTGATGCACCGACAGCTGCTCCGAGTGTATCGGCGAGTGATTCGAGGATTTTGAAACCCTCCGCTCCGCCGACTCCTCGCCCCCCTGAAACGACGATCGAGGCTTCCGTTACATCGAGCACTCCCCTGGCGGCTTCGAGCGCCTGGGTGACGGTCGCGCGGATCGTCATGGTCACGGCATCGGCCTGTGTCACCGGTGTCTGTCCGCTTGCCGCCTCAGCAGCAGGGAAGGTATTGGGCCTGAGAGTCAGAACGGCCGGTTTCCGCACCAGTTTTACTCGGGCGGTCAACTTGCCGGAATACACCGGGCGATCGATGAGCAGTCCGTCACCATCCGGGTGGATCGCGATGATGTCCGTCCCCAGAGAACCGTCCAGACGGGCCGCGAGCCGGCCGGCGATATCGCGACCCAGCGCGGTGGCTCCGAGCAGGACAATGTCACCCTTCACCTCACGAGTGATTTCAGCCAGAACTCCGGCATATCCCTCGCTGCTGAACCGCCTGAGCTGCTCTCCGGTAACGACACGGATCGAGGTCAGGCCGTATCGTGACAACTCGTCAGCACATGCCGCATCACCGATCAGCACACCGACCCGCTCACATCCCTGGAATGGTTCCAGCGTTCGTGCTGCTCCGATGCATTCGAGTGTTGATTTCCGGATCGAGCCATTGCGTGTTTCCGCCCATATTACTATTGATGCCATATCCGATCTCCTTCAATTCCGTTCAAATCAGTTTCGCTTCGTCGGAAAGCCATCTGAGACTCTGAGCAACGAGCTGATCCGTCTCACCCGTGACCAGTTTCCCTTGTGCACGCGGGGGAGGCGCTTCCAGTGCAACGATCTGTGATGCGGGTACGATCGACGTGAGTCCGAGATCTGCGGATGACATCATTTTAAGTTCCTTGGATTTCGATTTGCGGATAGCGATCAGAGTCGGATAACGGGGTTCATTCAGACCTTTCTGGCAAGATACGACAGCGGGCAGGGGAGAGGTAATTTCGAATGTCGCACCCTCAACTTCCCGATTGACAGTGACCTGAGAGCCATTCAGGGTGATCCTGGCGGCATTCATGACGTGCGGCATATCGAGAAACTCTCCGAGAATGGCCGCAAGCGCGTCTTCCTGCACGTCGATCCATTCACGCCCGCACAGAACCAATCCGGGGTTTACGGTTCGGATCGCCGCGGCCAGGATTTTTCCCTGTGTCACGATGTCCGCGTCGACTGCCCCGGGATCTGTGATCAGTATACCCCGGGCGGCGCCCATCGCCAGGGCGGTCCGCATCGCCGGTTCGCTCGATTCCGGGCCGATCGCGAAGCAGATCACCTCACCTCCGGAAGACTCCGTGATCGTAAGCGCTTCCTCCAGGGCAAACTCATCATATGGATTCAAAATGAAGTTGATCCCGTCGCTGACGATCTGTTTCGTGTTTCCGGAATCCGGAACGATGCGCGCCTCGGTGTCCGGAGTTTGTTTGATAACGACTGCGATATCCACTGAATAATCCTCCTTTCGGAACTATTCACACCGGAGACGATTCCGGTTGCCGATTACGTTGTTCGATGCGCGGCGGCATCGGAGCAGACCTGCTCGATAAAACCATACTGAGCGTCGATGTCCCCGATCAAGTCGGGTATCGCCTCATCCAGACGTGCGTTGATGCCGATCGCATCGTCGCACTGGCTCCAGAGTGCGGATTGAATGGCTGTGACGATGGCTGCACGAAGGCGTGCTTCGCGTTTTTTTCCGAGTGCGCCGGAGTGAATCAGACGGTCATAGGTTTTCAGAACGGCGTCGTAGAGTCGATCGATTCCCACCCGGTTTTCTGCAGAGCTCTGAATGATCGGGGGGCGGGTTTCCGGATCGTGCATTCCGCCGAGTTCCAGGGTGAATTCGATCGATTGAGCGACAGCATCAGCGCCTTCCCGATCCGACTTGTTCACCAGAAACACATCGGCTATTTCAATGATTCCGGCCTTCAGTGCCTGGATGACATCCCCCATTCCCGGCTGAAGCACCAGAACGACCAGATCGGAATGATGAAGCACATCGAGTTCGGCCTGACCGACCCCGACGGTCTCGATGATGATCCAATCCATGCCGAACGCATCGAGAATCTCCGCAACGTGCGGTGTCGCCGGAGCCAGTCCTCCATGACCGTCGCGCGAAGCAAGAGACCGGATGAAGACATTGTCGTCTCCGGTGAGTTGCTGCATGCGGATGCGATCCCCCAGAAAAGCGCCTCCGGTGAAAGGGCTGCTGGGGTCGACCGCCACCACACCCACTCGATGACCCTTCGTGCGGGCCAGGTGGGTCAATGCCGATGTGACCGTGCTCTTGCCGACCCCGGGAGGTCCTGTAATGCCGATTCGCATGCTGTTCTGAAGCAATGGACCGATCTTGCGACGGATAGCCGGAATCGACTGGGGATCATTTTCCACCAGAGTCATCAACCGGGCACACGCCCTGCGATCGTGGTTCAGGAACGCGTCCCACAAATCCGGAGTGAGTCTGCGGATAAGGCTCATCGACACGAATATTCCGGAGTCAATCCCTGTAGATCTGTGCGGGAGTTCCGTCAAGAACCCGGGTGACGGCATCTTTCAGCGCACGCATCTCGTCACCGCCGGGATACGTCAGAATCGGGGCGATCCAGCCGACGCGATCCTTGATCCATTGCAAAATCCGTTTGTCTTTGATGATCCCGCCGGTCAGAACGATCGCATCGACCTTGCCTTTGAAATACGCGAGCACCGAACAGATCTCCTTGGAAATCTGATAGGTCATCGCCTCGATACATTCCGATATATATTCTCTGGTCACACCCGGCTTGATGTTTTCCAGTTCGGCCGCAGTGCATTCTTCGCCATTGAGATACTTTTCGAGAGCGTACAGATCCGATGTGCCGGTGTAGGCAACCAGACCGCCCCGGCCTTTGATTTTCAATTTGAGTTCTGCGGGTGTGAAGGAGTTGGTGAGGATGAGACGCATCCAGCCGCCTGTCGGGACGCCGCCGGATCGTTGCGGAGTGAACGGGCCTTCTCCATCGAGTGCATTGTTGACATCGACGACTCGGCCATGATGATGCGCTCCCACCGAAATGCCTCCGCCGCCATGCATGACGATCAGATCACACTCCTCATAGGGTTTCTTCAGTTCTTTGGCGGCCAGACGGGCAACACGTTTCTGATTCAGGGCATGGAAGATCGATACACGCGGGTTGTCCGGCATCCCGGAGAACCGTGCAATGGAGTCCATCTCGTCAACGACGACCGGATCGGCGATGAATGCGGGGATTCCGAGTTTCGTGGCGATCGAGAATGCGATCATTCCGCCGAGATTCGACGGATGGTCTCCGTATTTGCCATCCTTCAGGACCTTGAGAATTTCCTCGTTGACCTGAAACGTGCCGCTCGGAACCGGCTTCAACAGACCGCCTCGGCCGATGATGGCGTCGAGCGTATCGACATTGACGTTTGCTTCTGTAAGAACCTTGCGAACCAGCTCGGAACGGAATTCGAACTGGGAAGACACCGGGAGTGCTTCAAATGCGACGAGATCCTTTGGTGAATAACGAACCGTCTTGTGGAAGACTTCTGTTTCCCCCTCAAAATAACTGATCTCATCGCTTGTCGAACCTGGGTTGATCACAAGGATTCTATAGTCTTTCATCGTCATGCTTGCGCTCCTTGAAAAGTGTTGTCCGGTTGCTCGGTACAGAATCATTCCACCAATCAGAACAAGCATTTATAGCATGAGATCAGCGTCAGGGGCAACAGGCGGGGTATCAGAATCGATAGGTGATACCGATGACGGCGTAGTGGATCAGCGCGAAGGTATACAGGGTGTCGTTATCGGCTCCGCCTTCCAGTACACGATATCCCAGGTATCCGGACAAAGACGGCAGGAAACGCATGCTCATCGCGGTCAGAACATCCTCGGCTCGCCCTTGCGGTCCCGCGAGAGCATCTCCGTCGACCAGCAGCATGAGGCGTTCCGTCGGACGCCAGTCGAACCGGAAACTGAGCAACGGGACGAAACCGGTGTTCCTGCTCGTCTGGCGCTCCTCATCCGATTCAATGCGGATTGCAGCGTCTCTGATTTTGCCGCTTACCCCCAGGGTAACGGCGTATGTCTCTGCCCGGACGAGTTCATACCGCCAGGTGAGCCGGTAGGAATCGAAGCGATAGGTCGATTCGAGACGAGAGCCGGCGGGAAAGGTCACGTCCTCAAACCGGATGTCACGATCGGCGCGGCCGTGTCCCGAGATCGACAGAGGTGCAGCGAGTGCACTGAGTGTCTGGCGCGGAGTCATCCTCCAGTTGATTCGAACTCGACCGGTCCATGCGGTATCCGACGAGAGATCTTCGGTCAGAGAGAAGCGAGTGCCATCGTCAGCAGGGATGCGGATGGTGTTCAGTCCGGTGAAGGCGGGGCCGGTTTCGAGATCGACGGACCATTCCGTGTGACACGGGAGCGTCAGAAGAAGGAGTGTCAGGAGAACAGAGAACGGAAACCGATGGTTCATTGCGGTTTCCTGGGGTCAGTGTCTCGGATGATCCTGCTGACCGTATGCTGGTTGAACCCCTTGAACCCTTCCCGGCGCTGGATCAACTCGAGATGACTGCCGACAGCGCCGTCCAGCCGGAATTTTTCGGCCTGCGCCATGTCGATCCGATCATCGGCCAGCAGCCGATCGAGACGCGATGCCGTTACCGGCCACCGATCGCCTTTGGTGAAGGCCTGAGTCAGATAGGAAAAGGTGCTGAATGGCGACATGACGCCAACGCCCCGCTGATTGAAATGCGCCAGAGCTTCATCAAAGACGACGTGAGCCGCGACATGATGCAGACCGGCTTCGAGAATGCTTTCGCCGTGGAGTTCGCACCACAGTCCCACCGTTCCGAGTGTCGGTTTGTCGTCCAGTTCTGCGGACTGGAAATCAAGGTCAATCTCGTGGGGGTCCAGGTCGACGTCGAGAAAGAGTGCGAATCCGGCAGTCCGGTTTTCCATCACCTGCGCTCCCCATCCGGCCTCCGCTCCGGCATGATAGCGTTCGCGCCGATTGAACCCGAGTGCCTCGAAGATCCGGATAAGTGTTGTAAAGTGTCTGCGGCTGCTCCGGAAGGTGTGATGATCGTGATTCGCCCAGCCGGCTCCGATGCGATCCTGTCTGGCTTTCTGGAACTGCCCCGCCGCATTCCGACTCTCCCAGTACGCGCGTTCCGCTTCAAACACCGCATGTGCCGCTCGATCGGGACCCAGTTCGGATGCCAGTGTGCCGGCCAGTTCCAGGGTTGACTGTACCAGTATATCCGATTGTCCGTGGCGTGGTCGTGATTTCCAGCGATCGACCGCATTGAGATACAGCAATTGATCATGTTCTGCGAGCGTTTCCGGTTCTGTAACGCGATGGCTTCGACGTTCGACGACCCAGAGATCCGCCCCCGGGGCATCCTGGATCAGGCATCGTCGATAGCTGCTCCCCGGCGTTCCTTCAACTCGACGTGAGATCCCATGCACCATCAGATAATCCGCGATTCGTTCAACTCGCATGGCAACACCGCCGATCGCGGTTTTTCCCGCGTCATTCAGATGGATCCGCGGGAGCAGAGCAGCGGGATGTCCCCATATCGAACACCCGGGACTTTCAGCTTCGATCTCGAAACCAAGCGCTTTCAAGTCGGACGACACCCGATCGGAAGTGTGAAGAACGAGGTGATCCAACCAGTCGAGAAGCCGGGTATCGGTGATCTGGTGCAACATCGCATTCACGCGGGCGATTTCGGGATTGATGGCCTTCATCGCCTGAAGCTGGTCGAGTATAAAAAGTTCGGCATCCGGATGACGATCCCATTGAAATTCATGTGCTTTCACGGCAATACCCTCCGATCGTGCGATGTCGGTTCTTTCGATCGATACTATTTTAAGGAGTTTCACCGGAATTGACAAACTGCTCACCGGCTCACCGATCGCTTGTAGGGAACGCCGGATCTTCGTAAAATGCACTGGTGTGCATGGACAGTTCCGGAAAGGAAGGTCGATCATGATCAATGCGCTGTTGAAAGTTCCGGTTCCGAGCAACGAGCCGATCCGGACGTATGCACCCGGGACGGCCGAACGAAAGGTGCTGCTCGATCAGCTCGATCTGTTTCTGAAGTCGGACATCGAGATTCCGCTGATCATCGGTGGCAAGGAAATCCGGACGGGCAATCTGAGCAGATGTGTTTGCCCGCACGATCATCAGCATGTCCTGGGCCGTTTCCATCGGGCGGGGAAACGCGAAGTAGAACTCGCAATCAGGGCCAGTGCGGAAGCGTGGCCGCAGTGGTCGTCGATGAATTGGGCTGCACGTGCCAGCATCTTTCTGAAGGCCGCAGAACTCCTGGCGACGCGATATCGCTCGATCATCAACGCCGCCACGATGCTCAACATGTCCAAGAACGTCTATCAGGCCGAAATCGATGCCGCCTGTGAACTCATCGACTTTCTGCGATACAATGTGTTTTTCAAGACCGAGATCTATTCGGAGCAACCCGGAGTCACACCGGGATGCTGGAACTTCTGCGAATACCGGCCACTTGAAGGCTTCATTTTTGCCGTGTCGCCTTTCAATTTCACTTCGGTTGCCGCGAATCTCTCGACGAGCGCCGCAATCATGGGAAATGTCGTGATCTGGAAACCCGCGTCACTGGCCGTATATGCCGGGTACTTTGTCATGAAATTGCTCATGGAAGCGGGTTTGCCCCCCGGTGTCATCAACTTCGTTCCGGGGTCAGGAGCGGATGTCGGACATCCCGTCATGTCGAATCGCAATCTGGCGGGCGTGCACTTCACCGGGAGCACGGCGACCTTCCGGGATATGTGGCGAACGATCGGGGAGAATATCGCGTGCTATCGGACCTATCCCCGGATCGTCGGTGAGACCGGAGGAAAGGATTTCGTCTTCGTGCATGCCTCGGCCGATCCCGCCGAGGTGGCGACAGCCCTGTCCCGAGGTGCGTTCGAGTATCAGGGTCAGAAGTGTTCGGCTGCATCCAGAGCCTACATTCCCGAAAGCATATGGCCTCAGATCCGTTCCATGCTGCTCGATCAGGTCGCTTCATTTCGGATGGGAGATGTCTGTCAGTTCGGGAATTTCATCAACGCGGTCATCGATGCCGGCGCATTCGCGTCCATTTCCAGCTACATCGGATATGCGAAAAAGTCGAGTGAAGCCGAGATTCTGATCGGCGGTGGTGCGGACGATCGAAAGGGGTATTTCATCGAACCCACGGTCGTTCTGACATCGGATCCCGCCTTCAAGTTGATGCAAGAGGAAATCTTCGGTCCGGTCCTCACGATTTTCGTTTACAAGGATGCCGACTTCTGCAAAACACTCGAGCTGTGCGACGAAACCTCCCCATATGGCCTTACCGGCTCGATTTTCGCACGCGATCGCATCGCGATCATGGCGGCGTACAAAGCTCTGCGGTACAGCGCGGGTAATTTTTACATCAACGATAAACCCACCGGAGCGGTTGTCGGGCAGCAACCCTTCGGCGGAGGACGAACGTCCGGGACCAACGAAAAGGCCGGCAGTAAATCGAATCTTCTGCGATGGGTGAATATTCGGACCGTGAAGGAAAACTTCTGTCCGCCTCAGGACTATCGATACCCGTTTCTGGCGGATGATTGAAGAGATGATGGTGAACGAGAGGAGAAGGAGTATCTATGCGCATCAAGGTCAACGCGAAGGCTTGCACCGGCTGCAGACTGTGCCGCCAGGTTTGCACGATGGAGAAGTTCGGAGAGGTCAATCCGAAAAAAGCCCGATTACGGATTGAAGCCGCGTTCCCGGAACCGGGAACCTATCGTCCGCGGGTGTGCACCCAGTGCGGTGCGTGTGCCCGTGCCTGTCCGTCCGAAGCGATCATCCGGGATGATCGTGGCGTTTATCATGTTGATCCAGAGCGATGTACGCTGTGTGGCGCCTGTGTCGAAGCGTGCCCTCTCGGCGTGATGATGCGATGGGAAGATGGTGTTCCATACAAATGTGATTACTGCTGGCGATGCACCGACACGTGCAATACCGGCGCCATCACCCGTGTGGACTGAGGAGACCATACCATGATTTTTGGATTTGGCGGGAATTCGATTCGAATCAACCTGAAAACGCAGGACATCCAGCGGATTCCACTGGAAAACCGATTCGCTCGCGAATGGCTGGGGGGACGCGGATTCATTTCAAAGATTCTGTATGATGAAGTGCCTCGGGAGGCCGATCCGCTCGGCCCCGAAAACAAACTCATCGTCACCCCCGGGGTTCTCTCGGGCCACCTCGCCCCGACAGGCAGTAAATGCTGCTTTGGCGCGATCAGCCCTCTGTCCAACGGACATGGTGATTCGACGGTCGGCGGTCACTTCGGACCGGAACTAAAATTTGCCGGTTATGATCTCCTCATCATCGAAGAAATCGCGGACAAACCCGTGTATCTTTTCATCGAGGATGATCGGGTCGAGATTCGCGATGCGGCGAAATACTGGGGACTTGGATCGATCGAAGCGGAAAAACTGTTCAAGGAAGATCTCGGAGAGGACTTCGAGATTGCGATCATCGGGCCGGCCGGTGAGAATCTCGTCAAGTTCGCCTGCGTTTCACATGATTACGGTCGCCAGGCAGGGCGATGCGGCATCGGTGCCGTCATGGGTTCGAAACGCGTCAAGGCCATCGCGGTGCGCGGCACGCGATCGCTGCCGACATACGATGTCAAAGGCACACTGGACTTTACCTCGGCCATCATCAAACGCACGGCGGTTCATCCGAACATGGCTCCGTGGCAGAAATACGGCACGGCGATGTTCGTCGGGTGGGCCAACGAACATGGTGTGTATCCGACGCACAATTTTCAAACTACTTTTTTCGATCGCTATGCCGGGATCGACGGTCAACCGCTCGTCGATAAACTGCTCGTTTCGAACAAGGCCTGCTTCGGCTGCTGGATGAACTGCGGTAAGTACTCGAAAGTGCAACTTCCGGGCAAGCCCGTCGTTTTCGTCGAAGGACCCGAGTACGAAACCGGAGCGCTCTGCGGCGGCAACTGCGGTTTCGATCGGATCGAGGATGTCGCCTACAACAACTGGGTGTGCGACAACACAGGCATCGATTCGATGAGCGGAGGCGGGATCGTCGCCTTCGGAATGGAATGCTATGAAAAGGGGTTGATCACCCGCGAACAACTGGAAGGCCATGAACTGCGATGGGGGAATGTGGACGATTTCGAGCATTTCGTCGATATGATCATCTATCGAAGAGGCATCGGGGATTGGTTCGCCGACGGAGTGGTGACGGCCGCGAGTCGGATCGGTCAGGGAGCGGAGCATTTTGCGGTGCAGGTCAAAGGACAGGGAATGAGCGGGTATGACGGGCGCGGCGCTCCGGCGATGCTGCTGTCCTATATGACCGCCGACATCGGGGCGCACCACAATCGCGCCTGGACGATCACGATGGATGAGGATCTCGGGAAGAATGTCATTCGCGGCAAAGCAAAAGTCGTCGTTTATCTCCAGCATATCCGACCGTTCTTCGATACCGCTTCCTGTTGCCGATTGTTCTGGGGCGAGGTCGATGTGACGGCGGAAGAACATATCGACGCAATCCGTCTGGTCACCGGTTGGTCCGATTACACGCTCGACGAGGCGATGCGCCTGTCCGACAGGATCTGGAACCTCAATCGCGCTCATTATCTCGAACGCAATGGCGGCCCGGGTCGAAAATTCGATTATCCGAACGCGCGTTTCTACGAGGAGTCCATCCCCACCGGTCCCTCCAAGGGTTCAAAGCTGTCACTCGATGACCTCAATATCATGCTGGACGAATACTATGAGGCCCGCGGATGGGGGAAGAACGGCAACCCCTCTCGCGAAGTCCTCGCAGACCTCGATCTTCATGATGTCATCGCCAATCTGGATAAAATCGGCATGCTGGCTGAGTTGACCACGCCGCTTCCGCAAGTCCGCGGAGAGCGCTACAAACCGAAGGCATTCTGAGATGACCCTGTATCTGAAGGCCGGCGGGATGTTACGCGAGTATCTTCAGCCGGATGTCGATGTGTTTACCCGTCGGGTCGAGTGCACGGAAGGGCTGTCGCTTCGCGATATCCTCATCTCGATCGGCATCCGTCCCGTTCATGTCGCGATGGCATTCTCCGGTGACCGTCTGATCCCGCTCTCTCACGTGCCGTCCGATGGCGAAACCATCACACTCAGACCTCCGGTGCAGGGCGGTTGATGCCGGATCGGTACGCGCGACAGTCGAGTATGCCCGGTATCGGCCCGGCCGGCCAGCGCACTTTGGAACGGTCGCATATCTTCGTTGCCGGAACCGGCGGGCTGGGATCCCCTGTCCTGATGTATCTCTCATGCGCGGGTATCGGACGGATTACCTTCGTGGATCGGGACGCCGTCGAGATCACCAATCTGAACCGGCAGATTCTCTTTGATTCGACGGATATCGGATCCCGCAAGACCGAAGTCGCCTGTCGCAGACTTTCTGCCATCAATCCGAATATCCATCTCGATCCGATCGATACCCCGTTGAATGAACAGATGATCACGGAATCCGATCTCCCGATCGATCTCGCCATCGATTGCCTCGACAATGACCCATCACGACGCATGCTCGCCAGAGCGTGCCATGAGAAGGGTATTCCCATGGTGCATGGTGCATTGGCCGGATATGAGGCGACACTGGCTGTGTTCCAGAGTCGAACCGGACCCTGTTATGCATGCGTTCACCCGGATCCTCCCCTGACTGCCATCACACCTCCGGTCCTGGGAGGGATCGCCGGAACGGTGGGTTCCATGATGGCAGTTGAAGCCATCCGAATGATACTCAACGTGGGACCGGACCGATCCGGGTCACTCCTTCTGATGGATTTTGAACGCGGCACCTTCGATCGCGTTTACGCCTCGAGGATCACGGAATGTCCGATTTGCGGAATCGGATCAGCGAGCTCGAAGATATGATTCGAAAATGATGCGTGCCGTCACGAAGATCCCATAATCCCATGGATCCTCGTGCAACCAGTAGTAATCCGCACCGGTTTCCACATCATACTCGAGCCAGGATATCCCCGTCTTGCCGGCGAATCTGAAACGCACGAGACCATGGTCGGAGTCATCCTCGTCCAGTCCCCCGGCTCCTTCTGACGCACCGTGATACGGATTGAATCTGATCCCGACTTCGGTCGATGCCATGGCATCGAATGGGAGCGGTCGTCGGTGGATATAGGTTGGTCCGAACAAGATTCCATTCAGAACCTGTGAATAGTCGACAGCGAGTTGATATCGGTTGACGGCCTGGTCCGGCAAAACATGGTCGATACTTCCAACGGTTCGTCCTCCGAACAGATCATCCGTCCGATAATAGACTTCCTGCTCGATGTAATAACGAGTTTTCTCCGGTTGATACTCCCATCTCAAAAAAGGTCGGACTGCGCTCTGCAGGCCATCGCTCCAGAAAACACCGAATCGCGTGCCGACATCGACCTGTCTGGACATCTCGGTCAGCAACGTCGCCGCAAATGACTTGTTCCGGTCCAGATTGCTGAATGTCTCATCGACGGTGTCGTTTTCATCACTTTCGGAATCGAATTGGAAGAACAGATTGATACGGCGTTCGATCGCGGGAATGGGAACTCGAGTGCGGATCGGCACTTTGAACGTGAATTCGTCCTGTTTCCAATAACCCGGCTGAAGTCCGACCTTGATCTGAACGATCCGCTCCCGGTCTTCTATCCGAGGTTCTCCGAATGCCCGATCGGCCGCATCGATCGCGTCCGCGATTCCACGGCTGATGGATTGCTGCTGCTGCGACGCATCCCGGATGATCTGCGCCGGAGCAACACATGCGGAAAATGCCATCAGACACACCCAAACCAGTGACAGATCCTTTAGGATACCCATCCTGGACACGCTCCCTGATTATCTGCGTCCGAACCGAACCGCGAACAGCAGTAAACCGAATCCCAACAGCATCACGCCCGTCCCGACATCTCCCATGGCGGGGATCGGTTGAGGTGTGGCGGTTGGAGTGGAAGAGGAAGAACTGGTCGGTGTTCGAGTCGGTGTGGCAGTCGCGACGCCGGGGGTCGGAGTCCGCGTGGGAGTCCGGGTCGGAGTTGCAGTCGAGACGGTCGGTGTCGGCGTGGAGGTGCGAGTTGGTGTGCGTGTGGGTGTACTGGTCGAAACGACCGGGCAATCTCGTTCACCGGGGCTGCATTGTGTCTGGCAGGAGTCATAGTAAATCCGGAATTGACCGATTCCGTAATAATCGGCGTACGCATCGAAATTGACCGCGATCATCACCTCCACCGAATCGCACGCGCAGGGCAGCGTGATGGGTTGGCCGGTGACTGTCCGGGCTGAGCACGAAGCCGTCCAATCGGTCGTGTCACTCCAGGCCACCGTCCACGCTGCTGTCGGACCCGTATCCGTCAGGGTCGTGCAGTCCGCGGTCGCGCCGCCGTCCGCACAGCGCCAATACACATGATAGTCCCCCTGAAGGGAGGAGTCATATCCGTCAAATCCATAACACAGATCGAACAGGAGGTTCTTCGTGCAGTCCAGCGTCAACACGGGACTGGTATAATACTGCCAATGCACCCCGGTGTCGCCGGATCCCCATTGCCAGCCAAGGTGACATTCGTCCGAGGGTGAGCATGTCGTCGGGCAGAGATCAGTGCCGACGACCAGTCCCTGCGATCCCGGATCGCAAAGCACGGCAAAGTTGGTAGTTGGAGTCGGACAGGAATTGTTCATCACGAACAGGTCGACAACGGCACATGTCCCGGTGGGGGTGGGAGTTGGAGTTCGTGTCGGTGTCGCGGTCGCGCCTCCCGGAGTCGGTGTTCGTGTCGGCGTGCTTGTCGGGCCGGCAGACGTCGGTGTTCGAGTCGGAGTTCGTGTCGGCGTCCGCGTCGGTGTTCGTGTGGGCGTGGCCGTCGCACCGGAGCAGTACATGCCGGTCAGCGAGGTTGCGCTTCCGAGATACGTTCCGGCGCCGCTGGTATAGGACACATCCAATCGTCCATACTCGTCTTCACCGGTTGGATTGCTGCAGGATGAATACCCCCCGTAGAGCTGACCGATCAGGAGATGATTTGAATCCTTGTACAGACCGCTCCCGGAAGATCCTCCTTCAGTGACGCCGCTGTTGAATTCTATGTAAATGAAGTTGGTGGCGAGCGACTGCCGGTTGCCGAATGAGATTCGCTTGTACGCGCCATCCGGATGGTGAATCGTTGTCAGCGCTTCATTGTTCGCCGGCATGGTGCGATCCCATCCGGCGAAGTAAATGCCGGTCCAGGTCGAGGCATTCAGTTCGAGGAGGCAGTAGTCCGAAGTCGAACTGGTGCTGCGGAGCGTCGAGCCATTTTTCGAGCTGCCATATGATGCATATCCCGCGTTGCATGTCGAAGTATGATAATAAAAATAAACCTGAATCGTGCTCGCGACGGTCTGCGTCGATATGCAATGGTTGGCCGTCAGGAAATAGGGTGTGCAATCCTGTGCCGTGTTGTTGAGCATCGTTCCCGAACAGATGTAGCCACTGCCTCCTTCGGTGAATTCGATGTAGGCGGATGCATTCCGCTGGTCGACCCAGGCTGCATAGCATGTCACATCGTTATGACAATCCCCTTCACGCGTCGCGTCCTGTCTGGCCATCTCAACTGCCCGGTTCCGATATCCGTGCGACAGTTCGCGGATCGAAAACGGCAAGCGGTCCAGTGCGGTGGACGCGTCGGCTGGCCGATACCATTCGACCACGGTCCAGTCTCCATCGGTCGACCACGCCCAGAAATCCGAGGTGGAATCGATTCCGGTATTCATGTAGAGGTCCGCAAGATCATTCGATGAATAGACATAAACCTCGTGGCCTTCAGGCACATGGAAATCGGAAAAATGAATCCGGAGTGTCGTGGCGCCTTGTGAGATGACACGGCATTGCCAAACTGTTCCTCCGTCCGGAAGCGCAACGATCCGTCCGGTCTCGAGAGAAATTGCGGGGAGCGTTCGGCCGATAGAAAATCGCAACGGCATCCCCGGAGTCGCACCGCGTGTGTCTTCGGCGATCAGGGCGTTGTGGTCGAGCGAATCGAGGCGTACCCCGGGGATGTTGTCTCCGGCACCGACATATGCATACCCTCTCGGGAGCCCCTTCTCCTCGTAACCGAAAGCCGGCGGAATGAACCAGGTAAACACAATCACAAAGCATGATAACGAGCGAATCGCCCTCGACATGATCAGATCCTCCCCGATGATTCTTTTCGATCCCCAATACAGCCCCAATAGCAATCTATTAAGGAATTTCTCTTTAAAAATCAACCGCATAGAAAAAACCCTCTGATGCGTCAGAGGGTTTTCATCGAAACTCGAATCGGCTGATTCCAGCCGGAGATCCGTGCAGGAGTGTCCGAATTGTTGCGTCGGGAATCAGTTGCTGACCATCTTGGTGTAGTCCGAAGGAACGGCGAATGTCGCGGCGTCAAAGTCCTTCTTTTCGACTTTTTTGACAGTGTTGGTGGTCTTGATGGGTTTTGTGCCGAGAGACACTTCCGAGGTGACTTCGATCATGAATCCGGACAGTTTTTCGATTCCGCCTGCCATCGAGAGACTTTTCTGGAGCATGGGGTTGTTCTTGAATTTGTCCGCATACTTGAGGGTTTCATCGCGAAGATTACTGAATTCCTTCACGTCATCGGTCATCCAGTAGACACTGTTGACTCCCATCATCGTCACGATGTATTTCGTGCAGTTGAAGTCACCGATCTTGCGGGTTTCAGATGTTTTTTCGACCTTCACATCCTCCATCATTTTCGCCACGAATTCCTGTGCCGCCTGCTCATCCTTGCCGCCTTTGAACATCTCATCGACATTGATTTCGCGATAAGACTTGCTTTTCGGATCGAGTGAGTAAATTTTGCCGCTCTTGAGATCCATGATGGTGATACTGTCAGCCTGTTCGATCCGTACCGCATAGCCGGCATGGAACGTTTTGATCATGTCGGTCTTGTCGCCGCCCGGAGCACCGGTCGTGACCATCTCGGATTCCCAGTACAGTCCGGCACAGAATGCAGTCGGCACCAGAATCAGCATCAGAACGATCGCACTCAATGTTTTCATGACGTTTTCCTCCCATGTGGTCATTGCTTTGTTTCGGTCCGTCCTCCTGACCTGATACGGGTCGAGAAGGTCGCGCTGTTTTCATGTTCGTCGGTGATCCGTAAAAAAATCTCGGGACCCTCGCATGGCGCCACCACCAGATGAATGGATTCGGATTCCGTATCGATGATTCCATCGCGGCTGGTACACCCGTACCATACATCGGCATCGGTCGAGTATTCAAATGACCGCAGCCGACTGGCCTGGTCGGACACCCGCGCCTCGACGATCACAGCCGGGGGATCGTCCGATGCATGCGCTGAAAAATCCGATACCGAAGGAGGCGAATTATCGATTCTGAAAGGCCGGGACAGGATGTCCGCCGTCTTCTCTGTGTTTTTGGGGTTGGACGGGAGATCCGTTGCGGTCACACGGATCACATACTTTCCATCGGGAAAGGATGTACTGTCGAATGACAGAATCGGAGAGGTGTAATCCCGCTCGATCGATGTCCAATGATCACTCGTCATGTCGCGCTCGGGCGCAATCGCGATATCAAAAACCAGCTTGTCGTTATCCGGATCGCTTGCCTCCCATGCAACGGTTCTCATCCCGCGAAGCTTGAACCACTCTCCTTTGCCGAAACCGTCCGGAACTCCCCTCAATTTGATCTGATATTCGACTTTCAGCCCATCATCGAACTCCTGGCGAAACACCTTTCCATTGCCTCCCTGCTGATCGGCAAAAACACCTTTCGAAACCGGGTAGACCCTGATATCGGATAGCCGTGGTTTTCGATTGACGGAGGTTGATGAGATCGAAACGGGAGAAAGTTCGATCGGTTTGCGGTTTCCGGGAGTACATTTCATGCGCCACTGGAGATTCATCGCCGGTGGGCTGGTGATCGGCCCGGAGTTGCCTTCCATGTCGACTGTCGTCCACTCCGACCAGTATTCATCCGGTTCCACTGAATTCCCCGAGCGGGTTTCCAGATGCAATTCAATTGAATCCGACGGCCGGAATCCGATTCCGATCCGGCCCCATCGGGTCGTATTCTCGTAGGACAGTACCCTCGATTCATATGAGGATTCATCGGATGGCGCGTCGAGGGTCACGCGAACCAACTCGCCTGGCCCGCCAGTCGAACACGTCAGTGTCCCGGGTCCGGCGAACATGGACAGAATCGGTTTTTTCCCATGTGCGGCAATCAGATCTGCGCGGTACGCATCCATGATCTCATATAAATGACCCTTCGGTCCGCATGCAGCGATCGGACGGCCGTTGATGACAACCAGATTGTAAATCGGACCGTTGCGGGTGATCCACCAGCGCTCGATGCTCAGATCCCGATCGATCCGGTAAATCGCTCCGGTTTCGTTGCGGTTGGAATTCGATGCACGCGCCGGGTCATTCGACTCGGGCTTATCATCCGATGAACTCGCAGATAGAGCATTCACACCGGAAAACCAAATCACTCCGTTGTCGCCGGCGCGGATGCTGCTGATTTCGTTTTCCTGCGCAGCGTAGATGGTTCGGATATCATCATCGGGTGTGATGCAGTATACACCTCCCGGATTTGATGTGCCGATCCAGACGGATTTCCCCTGGAGCGTCAGGCAACGGGCGTGATCAGCCGGAAGATCCCACTTTCTCTGAATCTCGCCATCCCTGCTGCACCGCAAAACGACAGCGCGTGAACCGCAGGCGACCCAGATGTTCCCATTCTCAGCCTCTTCGATCGCCCATACATATCCCTGCCCGGATTCCAGAAAGACCCCCGTGGTTCCGTCCGGTGTGACGCTGCTGATCCGTCCGTCCGGTGCGGTTCCCGCCAGAACAGTCCCATTCGACAAACGCGCCAGACTATGCACGGCTGCACCCGGAAGATCGAGCAGGGTTGTTGCCGAGTCGATCGAAAGACCTCGTCCGATTTTCCGCACTCCTCCGTCCGTGCCCGTTCCGAATATGACATCCCCGTTCGTGGTCTCGAGCACTGCCCAGATCGAATGGACGGTGTCGAGTTGTCCGATCGAGGTCAGGTGTCCTCCCGGCAGTAATCGGCCTTTCCAATCGATTCGTATTCCGTCCGTCCGTCCGGTTACGAAATCATCCTGCGTTTCGAAACTGACGATCCGGGGATCTGCTGCGACCACCGAACTGCAGATCATGAAGGTGAGCAAGAAAAAGACTTCAGTTGAACGTTGCATTCGATCGTTTCCTTATCTCTTCGAGGAACGCGACACTCTCAGATCGATCGATTCCGAACCCGAAATCTGCATCGGGAACCGGAGAATCTGCTGGGATACCACGTGATCCTGCATACGCAGCGAGGATTCCTGTCCGGATAGGATTGCCGTCCGCTCGAGCGTGGGGGGGAGATCCGGCAACGTGTTCCTCCCCTGATCGAGCGCTCGGGATTTTCTGCAGAGCAGAACAACCAGCTCATCGCCATTTCCCGATCGGGTCAGCATATCGATGAACCCATCGAGCCCGGGCTGAAAATACAGATCCGGTTCGCGCGTGGCTCTCCAGTTCCGATATCCCGATTCATCGAGCACTCGGACCGAGTAATCACCGGGAATGGCATCGGAGGGGATATCGATCGAAACGAATCGACTTTCAATCGGACGACGATAATCCCTCAAATCCAGTCTCAGACCGATAGAGTCTCCAGGTTCCGCCGATCGGGACATCATCGTGGCGTGTTCCAGAAGAATGACACGGATGTCCTCCCGTACGGTAATATCGACTCGTAACGCATGAATCCGTATCGGTTCGATCGGATTGGTCAACAGAACAGTGAGAAGGTCCATAAATCGAAAGATATCGGCTGCAGGAGCATCCGATTCACCCGACAATCTGCGGAGATGGAGGGGATCACGACCCTCGAGAGTGATGGTCATCCCCATGTCGAGGGCGATCGCTCCGGAAGCCGGGCCGAGGTGCGAGACGACGCTTCCGACTGCGAGAGCGGCGTAGACCCCCGTGAGCCGATCCTCGCGCAATACACGAACGTGATAAATCCTGTCACCCCGGTGCGGGTCGGAGTATCGGATCTCCAGCGGGACCATTTCCGGCTCCAATGCGATCCGTCCCGCGACTCCCGGGCGAAGATCCCGCACGATCGAGCCGATGACGCGGCCGATGTTTCCGATTTTAAAGGATTGCGCGACGCTGGGAATGAAGGTGACGATTTCACCGCTGATCATCGGCAATCTGCAATCGCCGGCCGTGAAAAGCGAATGGCCGAATGCCAGAATCCGATCTTCTTCGATGGAGGTGATCGTTCCCATGGCCGCGAGCTTCAGATCTCCGTCAATAAATGCCACCCCGACCGGGCCTCCTGCCAGCAGAGGCGTGTTCAGGCTGGCGGCCCCTCCCGAGGGACCAGGGGAGACGGAGTTGTCTGCCAGACCGGCAGCCAATCCCAGTTCCGTGAGAACCGATGCATCGATACCCTGGTTGAACAACGGCAGGCCGATGCGCACGGCTTGTCGCTCGAGTTCCTTTCCGGGCTGACCAAGCAGTGTCTTGGACACGGCTGGTTCCGTTACTGCCGGCAAGCTCGAGATGGGTTGCGTCCAGAGCGCATTCATGTCCTGGATCGGTGTGATTCCGCAGATGGCTTCTTTGGCGAATGGGAACGCGAACGCCATCGCACCGATCAAGCGCTCTCCGATGTAGACCGGAGATCCACTCATGCCGGACATGATGCCGCCGCGATCGACGGCTTCTCCCGAAACTCTTCCCAGGATGGTGAACGATCCCGGAGGGTTGTTCTTCATGATTCCGAGAATTTCGACATCGAGTTTGACCGGTTCGGTGCCCATGAAGCAGGACAAGCCATAGCCTTTTAATCCCGGAGTGATTTCCGAAGCGGATAATCCTCCTGGAGTCTCAGCAGATGCTCCGGACAGTACGGGCAGCAGCAGAATCAGAAGGATTGAGGCACGGCAGCCAGACTTCACGGTCGATCCAGAACGTCCGCAAATGCGTAACGGCCGGCGGGGCGAAGGGCGAGCCATGCCGCGGCGGCGAGAGCGCCATGCACGAATACGTCCCGCTGCAGGGCGGAATGGGAAATCTCGATGCGTTCAAACGGCGATTCAAAGCGCAAAGTGTGTTCTCCGGTGACCATTCCGAGTCTGAATGCGGCCATCTCGACATGTCGTTCCGGCTTGTCAGCGATCTCAATGGCTGCCGCGATGGCTCGCGCGGTTCCACTCGGTCTGTCTTTTTTCTGAGTATGATGCACTTCCATGATCGCGGCATCGAATTCGAGCGGCAGGATGCGGGCTGCCTTCGCCGCGACATGCAGCATGAGCTGGATTCCGAGGCTGAAATTGGGTGATGTCAGCACCGGGATCGATTCGGAGGCGCGATCGATCGCATCGCGATCATCATCCGTAAGCGCTGTCGTTCCGGATACAAAGGCGCATGAATGGGCCACCGCGTAGCCAACCGCCGCCGCGGGACCGCCAGCCAGTGAAAAATCAACGACGACGCTGCCCGCATCTACCTCGCCCGGTTCGGAAACGATCGAGACGCCTGTCGGCGCCAGAGCATGAAACTCACCGGCGTCATGCCCCTCCCCGGGATGCCCGGGACGATCGACTGCCGCTGCCAGGCGAAAAGCAGGATTGTTTCGAATCGCCGCAATGAGACGGCCGCCCATGCGACCGCCGGCTCCCCAGATCACCAATGATATCATCCCGACTCCTGTCGTTTCCAACGCCTTATCGGCCTTCGATCAGACCGGCGTTGATCATGGCTTCCCTGATCCTGATTCGGGATTCCGGTTTGACCGGAACGAGCGGCAGACGCAACTCTCCGCTCATCAATGCCAACATCTCCAACGCGGCTTTCACCGGCATGGGATTGGTTTCGACGAACAGGGTTCGTGTGAGATCGAACATCTCTGCATGCAACTGTCTGGCGTGTGCCCAGTCCCCCCGGTGCCAGGCCGCGCACATCCCCGACACTCGAGCCGGGTCGATGTTCGCCGTCACCGAAATGACTCCTTCCGCTCCGATACTCAACATCGGCAGTGTCAGCGAATCGTCACCCGAAAGGATCGTGATATCCGATATGAGATGAAGTCGGGTGACCTGATCGAGATTGCCGCCGGCTTCCTTGAGCGCGACGATTCCGGGGTGTCGGGCGAGTTCGGCGACGGTTTCGGGAAGCATGTTCGTCCCGGTGCGGGAGGGCACGTTGTACAGGATCACCGGAATCGGGACTGCGTCCGCGACCGTCGTGAAATGCGCGATCTGACCGGCTGGTGTCGGTTTGTTGTAGTAAGGAGTGATCAGCAGCACGCCATCGACGCCGAGATCCGCCGCGACACGGGTCCGTTCGATGGTCGACGCGGTCGAGTTCGTGCCGGTGCCCGCAATCAGCGGGATCGTCCGGCCGGATCTCGAAATCTCCTCCCTGGCGAGGCGTATGAGCGTCGCCATCTCGGAGACAGACAATGTGGCAGCTTCACCGGTGCACCCCGCAACAAGTATGCCATCCGTGCCCTTTTCCGCGTGAAAAGCGACGAGTCGCCTTACGGAGTGTTCATCGATTTCGCCATTTTTAAACGGTGTCGCCATCGCGACGATCGACCCTCGAAACATGCCCGACCTCCTCGGCTAAGGTATCATAATCCGGACCGCGATCGTCGGTGAAGATTCATTCCCCACGCGCGAGCGATCCACCGCAGTCACCTGGTACACATAAAAGTTACCTGAGGCGACGGTTGAATCAATATAGACGGTGTCAGTTGAAAGTGCATCCTGATTGAGTAACTGAAATGGGCCTTCCGATCGGGTCGCCCGGTAGATGCGATAACCCGCGACATCGGAATCCGGGCTTCGCGGCCAGAGCAGATGGACGCCCTGCGGCGTATGGACAGCATTCAGACTGGCCGGCGGTGCGGGCGGGAATCGATCCGACGTGTCGATCGCCAGATCATCCGTATACACACCGCACACTTTCCCTTCCTTCAAAAATGCCGCCAAACGATACCGGTACGCTGCATCCATCTGAAATCCGGAATCCGAAAACTCGGTCGTTTCTGCTCCTTCCACCGTCGCAATGGTGGTGAACTCCCCGGCGTCATCCGGTTTATCACTCGCACGCTGAATGAAAACCCCCCCCAGAGGCAGCAGCATCGATCCATCGCATGCCGTATCGGGGGGGAGCCAGGTCAGAGAAATTGCCGAAGCGCGCAGGGTGATCGTTGGATTCCGTGGAGCGGCCGGGATCGGCAGATGATTGACTTCCTGCGTTTGTTGCGCGTCCGACGTCATCCCGTCCCGAGTCATGGCCTGGATACGATAGTAATACTTGTAACCGGGAACTAAAGCGGATCGGGAATCCTTCTGGTCTGTTTCAAAATCCGACGGCACGCGGAACTTGGCCCCGATTGTAACCGGAACACCAGTGACTCCAGTGTCGATAAATGACATGCGAGTTGGTTCCGTGACCCCGGTCGACTCCGGTTCCGTTGCCGGTACCATTCCGATCAGCCGGAATTCGTACTCCGTCCCCGCAGTTTCGGATTCCGGTTCCAATTCAGGGGAGGGGGATGGGCCGGGTGCAGGTGTCACTTCCGGAGTCGGCGGCGCGGATCGGGATTCGATGCGGTCACCCCGACGGCGGAGAACGAGATACGTGAGGGTGGACTCGAGCGGTTTCCCCTTCGTGTCGAATCGAACGGAATTCCAATGAAGGGTCATTGTTCCACAACCCGCCTCGACCGATAGACCCTCAACGGGCGCAACACGGCGAGGCGGAGGTGGATTCAGGGCGGTTTTATGGCCGCACTCGATCGTTCCGAGGAGCACGATGGCCGTGAGTGCATGGAAAGTGAGAAACCGAAAGAGGGATTTATTCACGACTGGATTTTTCATGATTTCTGAATCCTACCGGATGCCGTTTCCGGATGTTTTCGGCCCGAATGACGCCTTCGACGGTAACATGCTGATGCACATACTCCGCATCGATTTCGACATGCTGACCGGCCATCTCGGGAGCGTGGAATGACACGTCATCGAGAAGCAATTCCAAGATGGTATGAAGCCGCCTCGCTCCGATGTTTTCGCCCAGTTCGTTGACTCCCTCAGCCAGCGATGCGATCGCGTCGATTGCATCCGAAGAGAACCGGATGTCGAGATTTTCCGTGGCAAGCAGTGCCTGATACTGACGGGTCAGGGCATTTTCAGGTTCGATGAGAATCCTGCGCATCTGGTCCCGATTCAGACTCTGAACATCCACTTTGACGGGGAATCGTCCCTGCAGTTCCGGAATCAGATCCGCAGGTTTTGACACATTGAACGCGCCGGATCCGATAAAGAGGATATGATTCGTCCGGACCACTCCGTATTTCGTTGTTACCGAGGAGCCTTCGATGATGGGAAGCAAATCACGCTGAACGCCTTCCCGGGAAACATCCGGACCGAATCCGCCCTCTCGACCCGCTATCTTGTCCATCTCATCCAGAAACACGATGCCATGGTTCTCAACCCGGTGAATCGCATCCGCTATCACACCATCCATATCCACAAGCCGGTCTTCCTCCTCCGCAGTCAGAAACTCGAGCGCTTCCGGGATGGACATCCGCCTGTTTTTCTTCTTCTGATTGAATGCCCCCGGGATCATATCCTTGATCTGCATCCCGATTTCCTCCATTCCGGAGGATGAAAACACTTCGATCATGCCGCCGAATGATTCCTTGACTTCCAGATCGACGAAGTGCTTGTCGAGTTTTCCCTGATGGAGGCGATCCCGAAGTTTTTCACGGGTACGCTGAAACGAACCCGATTCGGAGTCTTTACCGTCGAGATTGATCGGAGAATCGGTCTGTGACTGCGGGACCGCCGGAGGTTTCGGATGGGGAAGAAGGAGATCGAGAATGCGTTCTTCGGCCAGATGCGCAGCGTGATCGCGTACACTCCGTCTGTGCTCGCTCTTGACCATATTCACGGCTATCTCCGTCAGATCTCGAATCATCGATTCGACATCGCGTCCGACATAGCCGACTTCCGTAAATTTCGAGGCTTCGATCTTTAAAAAGGGACTTCGGGTCAATTTGGAGATCCGTCGGGCAATTTCAGTCTTACCCACTCCCGTCGGTCCGATGATCAGGATGTTCTTCGGGATGACTTCGTCGACGAGATCCGCCGGGAGTTGCTGGCGACGCCATCGGTTGCGTAGCGCAACGGCGACGGCGCGTTTGGCGCGGTCCTGGCCGACGATGAAACGATCCAGATAGTGCACGATATCGGACGGCGTCAGGTTTTCGATGACCGGAGTAAGATTAGCGGGCTTTCGGGTGTTTCGCATGATAAACCTTTAAAAGTCTTTCAAGACTGACATGGGTATATTTCTGGGTTGTCGCAAGGCTCGAGTGGCCCAGCAACTCCTGAATGGCACGTAAATCAGCACCGGCGTCGAGCAGGTGAGTTGCAAACGAATGTCGAAGTTGATGCGGATGGACATGCTTGAGAAGCTTATGCGTGATCGCAAGCTTTTTCAAGGATCGGCGCATGCTCCGATCGGTCAGTCGAGTCCCCCGGTGATTGATGAAGACCGGCCCGGCAGCACCGAATCTCAAAAACGTCCCAGTCTTCACCCCACGCTCACGCAGATACACATCGAGTGCTTCCCTGACGACCGGTGTCATCGGGACGATGCGTTCTTTGTTCCCCTTCCCGATCACGTGAATCTCATCGGAAAAAGGATCGATATCGTCCAGATTCAGACCGGCCGCTTCCGACACCCGCAGTCCCGTTCCGTACAGCAGTTCGGCAATGGCCATGTCACGGATGGATTTGAAATCGAGATTATCTCGCGAGGAGTCGAGAAGCGCCTCCGCTTCCGTTGTGGTCAGGAACTCCGGGAGGCGCTTTTCCTTTCGAGGGAGAGGAATACGGGTTGCCGGATTGGAATCGATGAGATGCCGCAGGACGAGAAAACGGAAGAAGCTTTTCAGTGTTGACAGGTGACGCTCGACAGTGGCGCGTGATTTCCGATGCGCATGCAGGTACCCGATATACGCGCGAATTGCCAGACGATCGATTTTTCCCGCCTGGACGGTGCCGGGTTCATTCTGAGCAAGGCCTGTGCGATTCAGAAACGCCTCGAATTCATCCAGATCGATGCGATAGGCGCGAAGCGTATGCGGCGACGCATCGCGCTCGACCTCAAGATATGTCAGAAACTTCTGGATCTCGAGCTGCATCGCTTATGGCAGGCTTTTCTAGTTGAGGCGGTTCGTGTTTGCATCGGGGGCACTGGATCGAAATCTTGTCCTTCCGGATGACTGCGGTGAGATTCGGATAGCCGCACTGCGGGCAGGGCGAAGGGATCAGGATGCCCGAAAACGTGTACGTGCAGTCCGGGTACCGCGAGCAACCGTGGAAAATGCGTCTCGATTTGCCATGCCGGGACATCAGGGTTCCGGAACAGTGCTCAATCGGGCAGGGAAGACCTTCCGGCTTCGGTCCCTTCGCCTTGCAGTCGGGATAGCGCGAACACGATAGAAAGAAGCCGAATTTGCCGCGTTTGATCACCATCGGATTTCCGCATTCCGGGCAGATTCCGGGTGTCGGGATTCCGGTATTGCCCGGCCGGGGCCCGTCGGGCTTCTCGCGGCCGGGGTATGGAAGAATACCCTTGCATGCCGGGAATTTCATGCAGGACAGAAACGGTCCTTTTTTCCCCCATCGCTGCTGCATCGGCCCCCCGCAATCCGGACACACAGCACCCTCGACCGCCGGAATGAGATCGGCTTTGGCTGTTGCGGCGGCAATCTTCAGGCGCGCATCGAAAGGAACGTAAAAATCCCGAACGACGTCTGTCCACTCATTCCTGCCGTCTTCGATATGGTCGAGTCGCTCTTCCAGATCGGCGGTGAACGAGATCGACATGATTTCCGGAAACTGGTCGGTCAGAACATCCGTCACGAGCGTTCCGAGTTCGGTCGGAAAGAATTTACGATCCTGCACATCGACATATTCCTGGTCGCGGATCGTGGTGAGTATGGTGGCATACGTGCTGGGACGCCCGATCCCCTGTGTTTCGAGTTCCTTGACCAGCGTCGCTTCGGTGAAGCGCGCTGGCGGTTTCGTGAAGTGCTGACTGTTCTCAAGAGACTGGCAGGTGAGCACTGCGCCGGATTGAAGTGCCGGCAATACCTGCGCTTCGGAGTCGGCCGTGTCCGATTCCTTGTCCGAATCATCGGCGGTTTTCTTTCGCGGAGGGGGTGTCTGGCCGAGAAACTCCATGAATCCTCGAAACTCGATTTCTGTTCCGACAGCACGAAACTCGTGTCGACCGTTTTCACCTGCCTGGATCTTGAGAGTCGTGATGTTCAGGATTGCCGGAGCCATCTGGCTGGCGACGAACCGGTTCCAGATCAGTGTATAGAGTCTGAGTTCATCGGGAGAAAGGAACGCACGGGCTTTTTCGGGTGTCAGTTCAATCGAGGTCGGACGGATAGCCTCATGGGCTCCTTGTGCACTCTTTTTCGCCTTGTAAACTGGCGGTTTTTCAGGCAGAAGGGATGCTCCGAATCGGGCTTCGATGAATTGCCGCGCCTCCTGTTGCGCATCGTCACTCACTCGCGGTGAGTCGGTTCTCATATACGTGATGAGCCCGTGCGGGTCGTCTGATCCGAGATCTTTTCCTTCGTAGAGTCCCTGTGCCAGCGACATGGTTCGTTGCGCCTGAAACCGCAATTGTCGCGACGCTTCCTGCTGCAATGTGCTGGTGATAAAGGGTGGAAGCGGGTTGCGCGTAATCTGCCGTCTGGCGACAGAGCCGACGGCAAACGGATTCGATGCGACTTCCCGATGAATGGCTTCGGTCATGCCGCGATCGGTCAGCTTGCGCTTTCGCCCATCCGAACCATGGTAGACAGCTTCGAATGGGGGAGGAACAGAGCCTTGAAGATGTGCGGTCAGGAGCCAGTATTCTTCCGGGATAAACGCTTTGATGTCACGCTCCCGATCGCAGATGATCTTCAACGCGACCGATTGCACGCGACCGGCAGACAGGCCCCTGCGAATCTTCTTCCACAACAGGGGACTGAGCCGATATCCGACAATTCGATCCAGCACGCGTCGAGCCTGCTGAGCGTTGATCTTATTGAGATCCATTCGGCCGGGGTCGGAGAGGCTCTTGAGGATTGCCTGCCGGGTGATCTCATAATACAGGATCCGGTAAATCGGCTTCTCGAATTCCTCCAGATAATGCGAAATATGCCAGCAGATCGCTTCACCTTCGCGATCAGGGTCTGCGGCGAGATAGATTTCGTCGACTTCCCGGGCGGATTTTCGGATTTTGTCGATGACCTTCTGTTTCCCGTTGATCGGGACATACTCCGGCGCAAAATTGTTCGGGATATCCACTCCGAAACGAGTCTTCGGAAGATCGCGGATATGGCCGACCGAAGAAAGCACGATGAAATCGGATTCCAGTATGTTGCCGATCGTACGGGCTTTTGCAGGGGATTCAACAATGAGTAGTTTTTTCGTCATGAGTGCAGCTTCGTCCTGTCGTTACACGGTTAAAACGAACATCTTTCCGGGTAGCTGTCTTACCCAACCCTTCAATTCGAAATCCAGCAGAGCAGCATGGATCGTCGAAACCGGCAACCCCGACCGGACGACAAGCTGGTCGAGTTGGATGGGAAGCGCACTGAGCAGATTCCAGAGGGGGCGGAGAACAGGATCGATCGATGGAGGAGATTGACTGGGAGTGTGGAACGGGAGATCGGGGGGAGCGGCATGCGGCGACAGACTTGGATAATGATCGATAATATCCTGAAAATCAACGAGAGGAATTGCACCCTGCTGGATCAGCCTGAGAGGTCCTTTGCTGATGGGTGAGGTGATCGGGCCCGGCACCGCGAAGATATCGCGTCCGAGATCCAGGGCATGATTGATCGTACTCATCGCTCCGCTCCGGATCCCCGCCTCGACAATGATCACTCCCATACTCAGACCGCTGATGATTCTGTTCCGTCGAGGAAACTGTTCCGGTTTCGGCCGAGTCCCCCATACAAACTCGCTCACAACCAAACCCCGGGCCTCCACCCGGGATCGCAAGACCCGGTTGCTGGCAGGATAGTCCTGATCGAGACCGCAGCCGAGAACCGCCAGAGTCGCGCCTTTCTGATCAATCGCCTGTTGATGGGCCGCCGCGTCGATTCCGATCGCCAGGCCGCTGACGACGGTCAGGCCATGTGAGGCAACTTCACGGGCGAAGATGCGCGTCACATCGAATCCATAGCTCGACGGATGCCGCGTGCCGACGATTGCCAGAGACAGTGAATTCAACAACATCGGATCTCCGCGGCAATACAGCACTATCGGAGCATCGGGCATATCCCTGAGCATGTTCGGATAGGCGGCATCATCCCAGGAGACGATCCGGTGATCACCGGATTTCTCGCGATGAATCTCCCGGTCCGCCTGATCCAGCAGGCGTCCGAGTTCCGATGCCGGCGGGTCTTCAAACAGATCCCGACACTCGCCTGTTGCCTCGAAATCCGGATCGAACAGGAGCATGGGATCCAGATCCCGTTCCCTGATATCTCGCCAAACCCTCGTGCCGTACTGTTTCCAAAAACTCAGCGCGATCCACCTGCGTTTTCGATCGGTCTGATCCATGGTTGTTTCCCCGCGGACACTCCGCCCTCGTCGGTACCCCCTGCCGGTCATATGAGATGATGCAACTGAAATTAGCAGATCAAAGGTGAAATGGCAAAAAAAAGGAGGACCGTGACGGTCCTCCCGACGACATCAACACGTGATTCGATTACTGCTTCAATTCGATCTGATCGCCGATGAACACCCCGGTCTTGCTCTGGGTCAGAACGATGGTCGATGTGTTCTCGCCGACCCGGACGACCATGGCTTCTCCGCAGACATAGCGCGGAAGAGAAGGATCATCCAGGTTTCTCTTGAAGATCGTGAAGTAGTCTCCGGGGCCGACGTTGTCTTTGCTTCCGAGATCGATGTAGGCGATATCCCCGCGCCCGACGACGACGGCATCCGTGCATTTTTCTGCTCCGTAGAAGACATCCACGATGGTTCCCGGCAGTTTTTTACTGGAGGGATTGCATGGATCGGTCACCGGTGAACCACTCGTGAGGGGAACCGGAATGTCTTCCTTCGGAATGACGAAATCCCCGCGCAGGATCGGGTGATAGGTGCTGCGGATCATTGCGGATGAGGAGTCTTCGGAGGCGCAGAGGATCTTGATGTCGCCCATGACGTGGTAGAGATATCCGAGATTTTTACCGGAGACCGGGTGAGAAATTTTGCGCATTTTTCTCACCACGAAATACTCTTTGTCCGCTTCGAATCCCTTCGCTGTTCCGGCATTCACGAACACGATGTCGGGGCGGGCGAGATCGAGGGCTTCGGTTTCGGAACCGGCGATCGTCGGAGTGTCCAGTTTTTCTTTTGAGATGAAGCCTGACGCGATCACCGACGTCACCGATGTCACGGGATGCGGCTTGACGGGCACGACGCGGCTCGACAGGTCACCGGTATCCGCCGCTTCTTCCATGTCGGCATCGGCCGTGTCGGTTTCTCCGGCACCACCCGCCATCGAAGATCCCTCCGTGATTGGTTCCGCATTCAAGGGTGTCGCACCGGTCGCAACCATGGTGCCACCCGGCAATTTGATCTGCTGTTCCGGGAAAATCCGATGCGGGTTGGTGACTGTGTCGAGATTTTCTTCCCAGATCAGCGGCCAGAGGAACGGGTCGGACAGGTATTGATTGGAGATATTCCACAGACAATCCCCGCTGGCCACGACATGGTATTCCGGAATATTGGGTGGAAGTTGAACCTGATCCGCCGGGCGCGGAAGCTTGTATTCCACTCCACCATAGGTCCAGGTTTTATCCTCGGCGGCGCCATTGGAAAATGTCAGTCCAACCATCAGAGCCACGACGGCAATCACCAGAGTTCCAAGTTTCCATAACTTCATAGTCGGTTCTCCTTACCACTTCGCGGTCACTGAAGAAGTGATGAACCTAGTCGTCGGCTTCTTCAACTCCGCGAAAAAACTGGATCACGCTTCAGGAAACTCATGAATACATACATTGAGTTATTATAGCTTGCATCGCCGGATGAAGTAAACTCCAAAATTCCTTGCACGAATCTCGCCCGGCGAACCCTCCTTGATGTAGTATCTCATCCATGGGATTCGCCATATGAATTATGACCTGATCGCGGACATCGTCGGAAAGATCAAACTGGAGTATCTCCGAACCGGCACCTGGCACGAACAATCCTGCATCGAACTCATCGATCTGACCCGGAAAATCCCCCTGTTTATATGCTACCAGCGCGGTATTCCGCAGGATGAAGTCGAAGACCTGATTCAAAGCGCTTTCCAGGAAGGTTTCAACCGACTCGCAACATTGACCGATCACCGCTCGTTTCCACGCTACCTCTATATCATCGCTCTCAACCTGTGCCGCCAGTACTGGAAAAAACGATGCCGCAGCGGGAACACCATCAACATCGATGACTATATCCCGATCGAAGCCGATGCCGAGGGAGCCGATCGGATGGAATCCCGGCAAATTGATCGCGAGGATTTGCGAGATGCCATCGGGAGACTGGCGGATGGATATCGGGACGTCATCTGTCTGTATTACTTCGGCGGGTTTTCATCGACCGAAATCGCGAACATGACTCATTCCTGCGTCAACACCGTCACGTCGAAACTGGGGCGGGCGCGGCGGATGTTGAGACGATTGATGGAGGAGAAACCATGAAACAGGAGTTGATCCAGGTCCCGTGCGAAACATGTCGGGACAGACTGATCAGCTATATCCGCCGATTGCTGGATGCCGATGCCATGACGTCGATGCGACGCCATCTCGACGGGTGTCGCGCCTGCCGTCGTGAATATCTCAGGTTGATGACCATCGAGCATATCGATGAAGCCGGTCTCCCCCCGGAATTGCTGCAGGTCATGCCCAAACCGCCCCGTCCCAACGGCTGCGGTATCCGGTCTGTTCCGGATGTGCTCGAGGAATTGCGCGCGGTCGCCGCCATGCCGTTTCAGGATTCAGCCGACACAGAAACCGTCATCCTCGATCTCCTGCGCGCCTTCTCTTCGCAAATGCTCGCGTTCCTCGGTTCGGTCAGCGCCGGTCCAGAGCGGAGTGTCGAGATGATGACACGAGAACTCGAAAAGCGGTCCACGCTGATGTCAGGTATCCTCGAGGACGCCTCCATCGCGCGTTTTCTTCCGGCTCTCAGACGCTTTTCGATGAACCTCCTGAACTATGGAATCGTACTCGATCTCGATTCAACCAACCCCAATCCGCTCCCCTGCCTGTATCTCGCCTTTATGCTCATGACCGCACTGGACGACACGCCCAATCAGGTCCGAGCCTTGCGCGCGATCGGCGAATCCCTGTTTCATGAACAGCGATATGACCAGGCCGTCGACCTCTTCAATCGTGCGATCACCCTCGCAATCCAATCCCGGGATGCCGATGAACAGCGGCTCTCCCACCGTGATCTCGGAAGCACCCTGTTCCAACTGGGACGTTATCCGGAAGCGATCCATGCCATCGAAACCGCCATCGATCTGTCGAGTCGGGCACCGGATGCGATCGAACAGGCCAAGGATCTGAATAATCTCGCGTGTGTCCACTACCGCCAGGGCAACCTGCAGAAAGCGATCGAATTCGGAGAAACGGCATTGTTTCGACTGGAATACACCGACAGCCCGTATCTCAAAGCACAGATAATGGCAAACACCGGATCGTTTCTTGCGGAAGCGGGAAACCTCCGGTCGGCCGAAACCAGATGGACGGAATCCCTGACCGAATTCGCCAAACTGAACACAGCAATCGATACCTGTCATCTGCATCGCAATATCGCGATCCTGAGATATCGGATCGGCGCCTTCGAGTCGGCTCTCGATCACCTCGATATGGCACTGGCACAGCATCGGATTACCGAAGAACTGCGGCTGTTCGCCCTGCTGCTCAAAGGCCGGATTCTTCGTCGGCTCGGCGATCTCCTGGCCGCCAGCCGAACCCATGAGGAAGCAGTGGGTATCGCGAGGCGACTGAAGGAATCCGAGTGGTTGCGAATTGCCCGGATCGAATCCGCAATCGATACCGCTTGTCTCAAAGGCTGCGAATCAACGTTCGATCTGCTGGCCGAGTTGAAATTCTTCAATCGCCGAACCGAACCAATCTCCATCTTCTATCTCGAAAACCGAGTCGATGCGGCCTGTTTCGCATCCGCCGCCGGCCGGCAGGATCTGGTTCAGAGCATGCGTAACCGCGCCTGCCAGGCGGCTCGATCCCTCAGACTCGTCTTCCGGCGCTGGCCGGAACCGGAGCGCAGTGAAGCATTGCATCGGGTGCAGGCGGTTCTCGATCGGTTGCCCAATATCTAGTATATCAGCAGGCGATGACCCCCTCTGAATAGCCGTTCGGGTTGCCAATTCCGAGCCCAGGATGCTATGCTCTCCGGATTGGAAATCCCGTTCACGTCGCATGTGATTGGATAGATCCGGAGGGTGGGTGATAGCAACATCGACCGACATCATTGAGCAGCCGCAGCCCGCAGGAGTCTCGATCCGCTTCAAACGCCTGAGTCTTCAGGGGTTCAAGTCGTTTCCGGATCGAGCGGTCCTGGAGTTTGACCATCCGGTTTGTGCGATCGTCGGACCCAATGGCTGCGGGAAATCGAATATTCTCGATGCCCTCCGATGGGTGCTCGGTGAACAAGGCCCGTCACAGCTCCGGGCGCAGAACATGTCCGATGTCATCTTCAACGGAAGTGCGACCCGGAAACCGGTCGGACTCGCGGAGGTATCACTCACCGTCGAATGGCTGTCGGATCATCCGCCACATGATTACCGGGACATCGAAGTCACGCGGCGCTTGTACCGGAGCGGCGAAAGCGAATATCTTCTGAACCGGCAACCATGCCGGCTCAAGGATATCGTCGATCTCTTCATGGATGCGGGACTGGGGAAAGGCGCGTATTCCCTGATCGAACAGGGTAAGGTGGATGCCCTGCTCCTGGCTCGGCCGGACGAGCGTCGTGGTTTGATTGAGCAGAGCGCGGGAATCGTCAAGTACAAACACCGGAAAAAAGAAGCCCAATCCAAACTCAATCTCACCGAACAGAATCTCGATCGCGTTCGCGACATCCTGGGCGAGGTCCGGTCACGCAGGGCCGTTCTGGCCAGGCAGGCCAGAAAAGCGGAGCGTTTCCGTGAATTGGTCCGGGAGCGCGATGAGACCCGGAATGCGTACCTGACCGCCCGATTCGCGCAATCCCTGCGCGACCGCACCGCCCTCACCACCCGCCTTGCTTCGCTGGAAGACGACGCCGCCCGATTGATGGCGGAGACCGCCTTGAAGGCAGCGGCGGTGGAACAGGCCCGTCTTCGTGTCGATTCAGCGACGGACGCGCTTCGAGCCGAGCAGAAAAACGCGGAACAGAATGACATGCAACTCGATTTCCTGACCCGGCGGCTCGCCGACCTGCATGCGCGTTCAAACGCTCTGACCCGGTCATCCCAGGATATCGAAAGCGAACAGAATGAACTGCAGGGCCGAAGAACCGAATCCGAGACATCCGCGGAGGAAAAGGCAGCCGCACTGTCGAATATCGAACGCTCCCTTCAAGCCCTGGAACAGGATGTCGATCGGGCCCGGATCGAGGAATCCCGTCATCAGGACACGCTCACGCAACTCCGTAAGGAACTCAGAAGTCTCAAAGACCGCGAACTCAAATGCCTCGAACTCGCTGCCCGACGCCGGAACCAGCAGATTGAGTATGAGGAGGGATTGCGCCGCCTGAGATCTCGTGCGGAGAAACTGTATCGGGAGCGTGATCGGGTGGCACTGGAGCGCGAACAGAGCGGCGTCGCCGTGCGTTCCACAATCGCGTCCATCCGGGATCTCGAAGAATCCGAACGCGGCCGGATCGAAGAATTGGCGCGGTGCGAGGATCGGATCATGGCTCGGCGAAGAGCGGTCGATGAACGGAGAGGGCAGATCCAGGCAATGGACGCACGGCTGATGGAATGCTCCTCGCGCGCCCGGTCACTCACCGACATCATCCGGGCGGGTGAGGGCCTCGGTGAGGCCGTGCGAAACATCCTGACCGAATACTCCGCTGAACATGCAGAACACAAAGGTATTCTCGGCCTGATGGCCGATACATACGAAACCGAACCGATTTATGAACGAGCGGTTGCGGCCGCACTGGCCGGATCGATCCAGGGTGTCGTTGTCGAGGGTCATGGACACACACTCCAGGCCGTTTCGTTTCTCAATGCCCGTAAAATCGGCCGATGCGTCTTCACACCCCTGCAATCGATGCGTCATGATCACCCATCGGTCACCCCGTCCGTCCCGAACGCCCGTCATCTGCGCCCGCTCGTCAGACCCTCTCCGGGTTTCGATGCCCTGCTCGATCTCCTGCTCCACAAGGTCTATCTGGTCGATGATCTCCCGGCCGCCATCTCTGTCTGGGAGTCATCCGAGTCCCCCATCGCTCTCGTGACACTCGCAGGCGAAACCATCAGCGAGGAAGGCATTGTAACCGGAGGATTCGATGTGAGTCCTGCGGGCGAGTATCGCGCAAAAAAACAGGAAATCCGATCCCTGCAGCAGGAAATCCGGGATGTCACTGAGCGACGTGACGCATGCGAGGGGGAACGGGCTGCCTATATGGAATTGCTCCTGGAAGCCGAGCAGGAGCATAAACAGACACGTGAATCGCTATCGGAATTGCGTCTGAAACTTGCAGCTGTCCGGCGGGATTCCGAACATCTCGAGCGTCAGCTCCGCCAGGTCGATCTGCGGGTCGAGGCGATTGAAGCCGAGAGCGGGGCGGTTGGCGATGAGATTGCCTCTCTGTCCGATGCTCTCGACGGATTACACCGTGATACTCAGAGCGTAGCGATGGCACCGGATGATATCGCGAGAATGGCGGAGTTGGACGGAGCGATCGAGACACACGATGCGCTTGTGGCACACAGTCGACATGCGTTCGGTGAATTGCGGATTGCGACCGAGACGACACGGGAGCGCCTGTTGGCCTGTCGGCGCGAAGTCGAGTCGATGCGATCCGGCAACCTGCGGCTTCGTGAACTGACAGAACGTCTCGACCAGAGACTCGCCGCCAACTCCAGACAATTCGAAGAAGTGACGAACGAACTTCGGGCGACGACCCGCGAGATCGAATCGTGCAACGACCGACAGCCCATCCTGGCAACACGGGTCCAGACCGCCTCCGCCCGTCTCGGTCGGGAACGCGACGCACTGCAGGCACTCGATCAGGAATGGAACACGGTCAAAGAGTCGCTGCGCGCCATCGAGACGGAACGGTCAGGAGCCACCATCCGCATCGCGGAACTGAATTCGCGCATGGAGATGCTCCGCGAGCAGTCCCAGATCGATCTCGAAGCCGCAGCATCTCACGGCGGACCCCTTCCGGACTCTGAGGAACTCGAAGCCTGGAAATCGCACGTGGAGTCCCTCGAACACGATATTCTCGCTCTCGGAGACGTCAATCTGGCTGCTCTGGACGAACACCGCGAAATCGTCGAACGCAACCAGTTTCTCGATGAACAGGTCCGGGATCTCGACGAAGCCATCGCCGCATTGAAATCCACCATTTCGCAGATCAATACCACCAGCCGGAATCGGTTCATGGAGGCATTCGAGCAGGTGAATCGAAACTTCGGCGACATTTTTGCGAAACTGTTTGAAGGGGGTGAGGCGGAGCTTCGGCTTGAAAATCCGGATGATCCGCTGGAAACGGGTGTCGAAATCGTGTGTAAACCGCCCGGGAAGCGAGCCCGTACGATCGATCTGCTCTCGGGTGGTGAAAAAGCGTTGTGCGCGCTCGCGCTGCTCTTCGCCGGATTCAAATACCGACCCGCTCCGATCCTCTATCTGGATGAGGTCGATGCCGCCCTGGATGACGCCAATGTGCTCCGGTTCACCCGATATCTCAAGGAACTGGCACTCGATACCCAGGTCGTCATGATCACTCATAATCCGCTGTCCATGGAAATCGCAGAAGCCTTGTACGGGATCACGATGGTCGATCCCGGCATCTCGAAGATTGTCTCTGCCAGGATCGGAATGCTGTGATTCGGTTAGGATTGAGACGAACCGATCGGCCGGAGGAGAAGTATCCGCTACCCGCCTCGGGTCGATGGGTCCTGGGACGCCAGCATCCCAGCGATCTCGTGTTCAAATCCGCCTCCAACATCTCCAGACAGCATGCGGCCCTGGTCATCGAACCGGGGAAGGTCCGGATTGAGGATCTGGATAGCCGCAACGGCACGTGGGTCAACGGAAACCGTGTGCGAACGACGGTATTGAATCCCGGAGACCGGATCCGGGTCGGGAATCTCGAGTTCGAACTGGTTGCTGAATCGGCCGATGAGGAGCCGATGCTCGGCTCGGACGAACTCCTCAACGAAACCCATATTTTCCAGCCCGCGAGACTTCTGAGAACCGATTCGTCGATCTCCTCTCCGGGTGATCTGGATGAGCGTGCATTCCGCAACATTGTCCGGTTATCCCGTGACCTGATACGGATGCGTACGGCCGGAGACCTTCTGCTTGCCGGCATCGATCTCATTCATGAACTGATCGGTGCAGACACCTGCGAGATTCATCTCGTTGCACCCGATGGAACTCCCGACCCGGCGTCGATCAGGCGCATCGCGGATCCGGACTGCTGCCCGGCGGCGTCTGCCGGTCCCATCAGCCGGACGCTGCTTTCGCGGGTGATCCGGGAGCGGATTGCGATTCTGGCGGAGGATGTGGGGCTGAGTGCGTTTCAGAGTGCGGAAAGCATTGTTGCAAAAGGAATCCGTTCGCTCATGGCCGCTCCGATGCTCGTCGACGACCGACTGCTCGGCGTCATCACGGCGGAAACACGTGAACTGAAACGATTGTTCAGACCCTCGTCGCTTGAAATCCTCACCGCTTTCGCCAATCTGCTCGCTGTCGGTCTCGAACAGAGCCGATTGCTGGAGGAGATCGCCCGGATGGACCGGGTCCGCCAGCGGCTGGCTCAGTTCCATTCCCCGGCGGTTGTCGAGGAAATCCTTCGGAGGGGGGGATCGATTCTCCCGGAGTTGCGCACGGCGACCGTCTGGTTCTGCGACATCCATGGGTTCACGCCCTATGCCGAGCGTCACACGCCGGCCGAGGTCGAACTGCGCGTGGATGCGTTCTTCGAACTCGCGGTCGATACCGTGTTCGAATTCGGCGGCACTCTCGACAAGTATCTCGGAGACGGATTCATGGCGGTTTTCGGTGCACCGATCGCGTGCGAAGACGACACGATCCGGGCGGTTCGAGCCGCTGTCTCGCTGCACAGGAAGCTCTCCGTGAAAAATGCATCCGCGAGTCCTGACAACCGGATCTGTATCCGATCGGGCATCAACACGGGCCGTGTGATTGCCGGTGACATCGGTGCGGCGATCCGACGTGATTACACGGTCATCGGTGATGCGGTCAATATCGCTCAACGCCTCCAGCAGGAAATCGCGGGTCCGGACCAGATCGCTCTCGGCGCCCCGACGGCTGCGATTGCGCGCGACGAGTTCCGTCTCAGACCAGTCGGACCGGCTGTCGTCAAGGGGCGACGCACGCCGATCGAGGCGTTTTTAATTTGCGCCCCGTGGCCCTGAAAACTAAGATATCGCCGAGTCAATCCAGGAGGAACACCCATGACATCCCGACGCCGCATCGTCATTCTCGATTTCGGTTCTCAATACACACAATTGATCGCGCGCCGTATCCGCGAATGCAATGTTTTCTGTGAGATCCTTCCGTACACCACGGCGCCGGATCAGGTGTTCCGGGACGATGTCGCGGGGATCATTTTCACCGGAGGGCCGTCGAGCGTCTATTCGGATGATTCGCCTCATCCCGACCCCGCCATCTTTCAATCTCCGGTTCCCATCCTGGGTATCTGCTACGGTTGCCAGTTGATCGGCTTGCATCTCGGAGGCTCGGTCATCCGCGCCGCCGAGGGTGAATACGGCCCGATCCGACTCGATATTCTCGGCACGGATCCCCTCTTCAAAGGGCTTGAAAACGAATCACAGCTGATGGTCTGGATGAGTCATGGCGATATTCTGGAACGGATTCCGGACGGATTCCGGCTGATCGCAAAAACCGATGCGTCTCCCATCGCCGCAATCGTCGATCCGGTTCGCAGGATCTACGGGATTCAGTTTCATCCCGAAGTGACACATTCGACGCGTGGCAAAGAAGTGATCCGCAACTTCGTGATCGACATCTGCGGATGCCGGCCGGACTGGACGGCGGGGACCTTCATCGAGGAAGCCGTCGGGGCCATCCGGACGCAGGTCGGTCAGGGGAAGGTCATCTGCGGACTTTCCGGAGGCGTCGATTCGGCGGTCGTCGCGATGCTGCTGGATCGGGCCATCGGGGATCAACTGATCGCCATATTCATCAACAACGGGATCCTCCGAGCGGGAGAAGCGGCCGCGGTCGAGGCATATTTCGGACCGAGGCTCGGCGCACGCTTCGTCTCGGTCGATGCCTCCGACCGGTTCCTGTCGAAACTCAAAGGTGTGACGGATCCCGAGAAAAAACGGAAGATCATCGGCAATGCATTTATTGAAGTCTTCGAGATCGAATCGAGACGATACGGGCGCATCGATTTTCTGGCACAGGGGACACTCTATCCGGATGTCATCGAGAGTGTTTCGGTGAGAGGTCCGTCCGCCACGATCAAGACACACCACAACGTCGGGGGCCTCCCGGAGAAGATGCGGTTGAAGCTGGTTGAACCCCTGCGGTTCCTGTTCAAGGACGAGGTTCGTGCGGTCGGTCTGGCTCTGGGTATGCCGGAGGAAATCGTCTGGCGGCAGCCGTTCCCCGGGCCGGGATTGGCGGTCAGAATCCTGGGTGAGGTGACACCGGAACGCATCCGGATTGTCCAGGAAGCCGATCGGATTGTCCGGGAGGAAATTGCCGCGGCGGGTCTGATGCGCTCGTTGTGGCAGGTTTTCGCGGTGCTTCTCCCGGTGAAAACGGTTGGGGTGATGGGTGACGAACGAACCTACGATTCGGTCTGCGCGATCCGGGCGGTGACTTCGACCGACGCCATGACGGCGGATTGGGCGCGCCTGCCGCATGATCTGCTGGCACGGATGAGCAGCCGGATCATCAACGAAGTGAAAGGTATCAATCGGGTCGTCTACGACATCTCATCGAAACCGCCCGCAACGATTGAATGGGAGTGAGTCTCATGGCCGTGAGCGAATTCGTTCATCTTCACCTCCACAGCGCTTATTCGATGCTCGATGGCGCCATCCGCCTGGATGATCTCGCACGAAAGGCCACTGAGTATCAGATGGATGCCGTGGCGTTGACCGATCACGGCAACATGTTCGGCGCGATCGATTTTTATACGAAGATGAAGAAAGCGGGGATCAAGCCCATCGTCGGCTGCGAGGTTTACATCACGCCGGGCGACCGGCGCGACATGACACGACGCTCCGCGTTTCATCTCATCCTCCTGGCGGAAAACGAAACCGGCTACCGCAATCTCGTGCGCCTCGTCAGTAAAGCCTATCTCGAAGGTTTCTACTACCATCCCCGGATCGATTACGAACTCCTCGAACAGTATCACGACGGCCTGATCGCACTGTCAGCATGTCTGGCGGGTGAAATCCCTTCGGCGATTCTCGAGGGACGGATGGATGACGCCCGTCGGATCGCTTCACGCTACCGGTCGATATTGGGCCCGGATAACTTTTTTCTCGAGGTCCAGGTCAATGGCATGGCGGATCAGGTGCGGGCAAACGAGGAAATCTTAAAAATTTCCAGGGAACTCGATATCCCCCTCGTGGCAACGAACGACAGCCACTATCTGAATCAGGATGACAAGCGCGCCCATGAGGTGCTCCTGTGCATCCAGACCGGGAAGACGATGGAGGACACGGATCGGTTCAGCTACGAATCGGATCAGCTCTATTTCCGATCGGCCCACGAGATGATTCCGTTGTTTGAATCGTTCCCCGATGCGGTCGCCAACACCCGGCGAATCGCCGATCGCTGTAACCTCACGCTGAAACTCGATAAACCGATGCTGCCGCAGTTTCATCTCCCGAGCGGTATGACGCTGGAGCAGTATCTCGATGACCTCGCGCACTCGGGTCTCGATGAACGCATTGCCGGTTTGCCGTATGAGGCGAATCGGGAGGCGTATTTCGCCCGGCTGCGCGATGAACTCGAAATCATCAAGAACATGGGATTCTCCGGATACTTCCTGATCGTCGCGGATTTTATCAACTATGCGCACAGTCAGAATATACCCGTCGGTCCTGGACGAGGGTCCGGCGCCGGTTCCATCGTGGCCTTCGCGCTGCGGATCACCGATCTGGATCCCATCCCGTACAATCTGCTCTTCGAGCGTTTTTTGAATCCCGAGCGCGTCTCGATGCCTGATTTCGACATCGATTTCTGCATGAATCGCCGCGAAGAGGTGATCCATTACGTCAGCGAGAAGTACGGGCGGGATCGGGTCGGGAAGATCGTGACGTTCAACTGCATGAAGGCCAAGGCGGTCATTCGCGATGTCGGACGCGTTCTCCGGATTCCGCTGGGGGATGTCGACCGCCTGGCGAAACTGATCCCCAATGATCCCAAGGCGACGCTCGACAGCGCATTTGAAGTGGAGCCGAAGCTGCGGCAAAGCATCGAGGAAAGTGCGCAGATCAAGGAGTTGTTCGAGATTGCGCGGCGACTGGAGGGATTGAACCGGCACGCGGGTGAACATGCTGCCGGTGTCGTCATCTCGGAAGGACCGCTCTGGGAGACGGTTCCGGTCAAGAAGGAAGGCGCTGACGACATCATGACGCAATATGCGAAGGAAGATGTCGAGAAAGCGGGGTTGGTCAAGTTCGATTTCCTGGGCCTTCGCACGCTCACGGTGCTGGATATCGCACAGCGTCTCGCCAACGCGTCCCGGAAGGAAGGCAGTGAGCCCCTCGACCTGCGGACACTGGGGCTCAATGACAGGGCGGTTTACGAGTATATCTCGACGGGGGAGTGTTTCGGTGTGTTCCAGATGGAAGGCAGCGGGTTTCAGGAAATGATCCGCAAGATGCGACCGTCGTGCTTTGAGGACATCATTGCGGCGGTGGCTCTGTATCGACCGGGGCCGATGGAAATCATACCGGATTTTATCGCTCGCAAGCATGGCGAACAGGTCATTTCCTACCCGCACGCGTCGCTCGAATCCGTCCTGAGGGACACTTACGGCTTGATCGTCTATCAGGAACAGGTCATGCAGATTTCACGGATCATGGCCGGATTCTCGCTGGGACACGCCGATATCCTGCGACGCGCCATGGGTAAGAAAAAGAAAGAAGAGATGGCGCGGATGCGCGAGGTGTTCATCAAGGGGGATTCCGAGAAGAACATACCGGGAGCGCTGGCTCTGGGCTACGATTCGCATACGGCGGGCGATGTCTTCGATCTGATGGAGAAGTTCGCGTTATACGGTTTCAACAAATCGCATGCCGCGGGATATGCATTGCTTTCGTATCAGACGGCATACATGAAGCGGTATCATCCGCGCGAGTTTATGACGGCGGTCATGACGTGCGATATGGCGCATCAGGACAAGGTCGTCAAGGCGATCTCGGAATGCCGTAAAATGAACATCCGCGTGCTGCCTCCCGATGTCAACTCATCAGGACTCGATTTTACTGTCGTGCCGGATGGAATCCGCTTCGGACTGGCGGCGATCAAAAACGTCGGAGTGTCGGCGGTCGAGTCGATTCTGAAGGCGCGTGAAAGCGATGGCCCGTTCAAGTCGCTGTTCGATTTCTATCGCCGGGTCGATCTGCGGCTCGTGAATCGGAAGGTCGGGGAAAGTCTGATCCGAAGCGGCGCATTCGATTCGTTTGGATTCAGGAGGCGTCAGCTTCTGGACGCGATCGACATGGCAATTGAAATCGGAGCGCAGAAGCAGAAGGAACGGGACTCGGGGCAGATCAGCCTGTTCGCGATGCTGGGGGCGGGGACCGTCGATGAGATGTCGGATCCGAAGATTCCGGATGTGCCCGAGTGGGATTCGCAGGAATTGCTCGCCAATGAAAAGGAAATGCTGGGCTTCTACGTGACCGGCCACCCGCTGTTGCGATACAAAGCCGAGGTCGATCGATTCTGCACACACGATAGCGGAAAACTCGAAAACGCCTTCGACGGTGACCGTCTGGTGATGTGTGGAATCGTGTCACATGTCAAAAAACTGATTCAGAAATCCAGCAAAGAGCAGATGGCGTTCGTCACGATGGAGGATCTCGAGGGCAGCTACGAACTCATGGTCCGACCCGCAATGTGGGAGAAGTTCCGCGATGTGCTCGAAACCGAATCGATCATTTTCATGCTGGGATCCGCATCGATCTTCGAGACCAACATCCGGGTGCGCGTCGAAGAAATCCTTCCTGTGAGCGAAGCGCGGAAGCGATTCACGCGCGCTGTCGTCGTGTCTCTGAATACAAACGGCGAATCGAAAGTTCAGGCCATGGAGATCGAGCGTTTGTTACAGCGCCATAAAGGAGACGCCCTGCTGCAGTTCATGCTGACGTTTCCGCCTGATCACCCGTTGGAACGGGTCACAATCGATCTGGGAAGCGATTTCAGGATCAACCCGACGGAGGAGTGTATCCGTTCGCTCGAAGCGCTGCCGGGATTCCGGTCGTTGGAATTCCGATAAAGATCCGGTCACGCGATCCGGGAATCGAGCGAAGCGCTTGGGTCCCAGCAGGCCGGAACGGGACGCGTGGGATTGAGATCGATTCCGGATCGGGGGGTGAGCATGGATTTCTTTCTTGGTAGACAGCATTCGCGGGCATTTAAAAACTACATGCAGGCCTATCGGGAACGGTGTGACGGCAGGGTCGAGTTAAATTCGAAACCGCCCTATCTCCGTTTTGAGATTACCACGCGCTGTAATGGCTGTGTCTTTTCTGCATGATTCGGACCTACGCTCTGGCTGGTCGCGACATGGACCTGAAAATTCTCAAGAAAGCTTCGAAAGAGCTGCTCCCATGGGCTGCATCGGTTCAGTATGCCGATCAGGGTGAACCGCTCATGTATCCCCATATTCGATTTGTCCTGAAACAGATCAAAAAGGTGAACCCCCCTCGATCCAAAATCTTCACGAACGGCAAAGCGCTTGAGAAGCATATCATCCGGCGAATCATCCGGTCGGGTTTAAGTGAACTCGCTGTGAGCATCGACGGCGCAACACCCGAGACGTATGAATCGATTCGACGGGGAGCGAATTTCGATCAACTGATGGAAAATCTCGGTTGTCTGGCAACCATGAAGACGAAGGCCCGTTCAGTAACTCCCATGCTGACCATCGCGACGGTCGCATTGCGGGATAATGTAGATCAGATCGGGGAGTTGGTGGCCATTGCCCATCGGTTCGGCGCGACAACGTTGGCGATCTCAAATCTTTATAGCATCAGTCAGGAAACCGCTTCGCAGTCCATCGATCTGAAGTCGGATGAAGTCCGGCGAACACTGAGTGATGCCGTTGCGCTCGCGGGTCGACTGGGAATCGACGTTCGGAAGAACATCCCGGATTTTGTCGTACCGGTTGAATCTGCGGAGGTTCCGGATGACCGATTCTATATGGGAGCCATTGCCGTTCAATCTTCACCGGCACGATACTGCATAGACAGTCCGTGCCGGTTCACAATCGAGATCACCAATCATTCTCCGTTTACATGGCTTCCCGCCCGGAGCGCGACGTCATCGAGCGCGGTGTCGCTGGCATATCATCTGTATGATGAACGCAACGAACTGATTCGTTTCGATGGAATCCGATCACAGCTGCCTCATCCCATCCGATCCGGTGAATCAGTGCGGATGGAGTGTCTGGTTGCTGTTTCGGAAAATCCGGGACGATACACGATCGAATTCGATCTGGTCAACGAAGGTCATCGTTGGTTTGGTATCAATAGAAGGATTACGATCGAGGTTCTTGAGGAAGTGCAACTGGATGCCGTTCCGCAGGATATCGAGCAATGTCGATATCCCTGGATGTACCTGTCCGTCAAGGTGAACGGAGATTGCAGAATTTTCCGGTTTTCATCGATTTCGATTGGAAATCTTACCACCCAATCGGCCGTTGAGGTATGGAACTCGCCGACGAGTCAACTTCTTCGCCGGACGATTCTTGACGGGTCCTACGCCCTGTGCATCGGCGCATGCTGCTCATATGTTGAAGAATTGAAACGTTGTGTGCGTGCCGAGATGGTGCCCGGTAAGATGGAGGCTGAACAGCAATCCGGTCGATGCGTCTCTTTCGAGATCCAGATCACGAATTCGGGATCCGTTCCATGGCTGTCTCCACCTCCGGATTCAGCCGATCCGACATTCTACGCGTTATCCTACCATATTCTGACCGATGCCGGAGAGCCGGTCTGTTATGATGGAGAGCGATACCGGTTACCTCCGCAGTTTTATCCCGGAGAGTCCGTGCGGATCGCGGTGAAGATCATGTTGCCGGAGCGTCCGGGTGATTATGTTGTTGTTTTCGATCTGGTTCGTGAACAGGTGGCTTGGTTTGAATCGTTCGGCAATCCGGTCTGTCGGGTTCCCATCCGGGTTGAGGCATCAGCCTGAGGATTGGTACCGCAGGACGATTCGATCCTCCATTGCATCGACGGATACCGTTCATGTATAGTTCGCCCAACCTGGGACGCGGGAATGGAGGCGACGGAATGGCTGGATCGGATGGATTGGAATTTGAAAAACCGATAATTGAGCTTGAGGCTCAGATTCGCAAGTTGCGTGAAATCGATTCGCGGGGCAATGGTGGTCTGAAAATGGAAATCCGGCAACTCGAACGCCGATTGTCACAGATCACGCATCGAATCTTCGAGCGTCTGGACTCCTGGGAGATTGTTCAGGTTTCGCGTCATCCGCATCGCCCGCACGCTCTGGATTACATCCGGATGATCACGACGGATTTCGTGGAACTGCACGGTGATCGTCTCTTCCGCGATGATCTCGCGGTGGTGACCGGCATGGCACGGCTCGACGGTGTGCCGGTCGTTGTCGTGGGGCAGCAGAAGGGCAGTGACATCCAGGAAAAGGTCAAGCGCAATTTCGGGATGATGCATCCTGAAGGGTATCGAAAAGCGCTCAGGATCATGGAGATTGCCGAGCGGTTCCGGATGCCGGTGCTGGTCTTCATCGATACTCCGGGTGCGTATCCCGGGGTGGGCGCTGAGGAGCGCGGGCAGGCTGAGGCGATTGCGCGGAATGTCCGCGAGATGTCGATGCTGAGAACTCCGATCATCGTCTCGGTCATCGGAGAAGGCGGCAGTGGTGGCGCGCTGGGAGTCGGCGTGGGCGATCGGGTGCTGATTCAGCAGTTCGCCATGTATTCGCTCATTTCACCCGAAGGCTGCGCCGCGATTCTCTGGAGGGACAACGCGAAAGCCCCCGAGGCTTCTCGCGCCCTGCAGTTGACGCCCCCGAGTCTGTTGGCGCACAAGATGGTCGATGAGATCGTCCGGGAGCCCACGGGAGGCGCGCATCGGAACCCGTCCCGGGCCGCCGGAATGCTCCGACGTGCGATCCGGCGTCATCTCCGTGAAATGCTCGGCTGGTCGACCGAAGAACTGATGCAGCGCCGGTATGACAAGTATCGCAATATCGGCGTATACGACGATCAATCGCAACCGGCTCAGGGTTGATCCCGGAACCGGAGCGCACCGTGGATCGCAGCGTACTGCTCGACCCCGCCAGCGCGCTTCATTGGATCGGCAGCCTGTTTCTTCTTGTTCTGATTCTTCACTTCACATGGCGGCTGGTCGCGAACGCGGCACCGACTCAGCCCATCAAATCGCCCCTCATCAGGCGGCTCGGACGGATCCCCCTCATCCTGTTCCTGCTGATTCTGGCCTATCAGGCGCGCTGGCAGTTGGCTGGATTCATGGACCCGGATTTTCTCGCAGCGCAACGCGGATTCGATCCTCGCGGGGATCTGGTCGGGAACCGATTTCACCGGGGCGAGATCCTGGATGTGCATGGGAAACCGCTCGCGCAGGACGTGCGCATGCAGCAGGGGTTGAGCCGCTCGTATGCGCTGGGCGGCCGCGCGGTGCATCTGATCGGGTATCATGATGCAGTTTACGGCGCGACGGGACTTGAACGCGAACTCGATGACATCCTGATGGCCCGGCGGATGAGCGGCTGGCGGGATGCCGTACGGTTGCTCGGGAGCCTGTTCGTTCACCGGACGCTTCACGGGCATCCCGTGCATTTGACGCTCGCGGAGGAGTTCCAGGCCGCAACCGCGGATCTGCTGGGGGGGAAACCGGGCGCGATTGTCGTGATCGATCCGCGAGACGGATCCGTTCTGGCCATGGTGTCCTGTCCGTCCTTCGATCCGCAGGGAATGACACCGGATCGCGTTCGGCGCTTGCGGGAAGACGCCGACAGCCCGTTTCTGAACCGGGCGCTTCAGGGATTGTATCCGCCCGGCTCCACGTTCAAGGTGCTCGATGTGATGCTTGCGTTCGAGCACGGTATCGCACCGGAATTCACCTGTTCACATGAGGGGTTCTACTGCGGTCCCGCGGATCCGGTCCTGCACGATTTCGAACATGACTCGAGAGGCGGTCAGTTTGGCGGACACGGGCGGATCGGCCTGGAGACGGCATTCGAAAAATCATGCAATGTCTATTTCGCGAATCTCGCAGAACGACTCGGCAGCAGGAATCTCATGGATGCCGCACGCCGGGCCGGATTCGATCGCCCGATCGTTCCGGTCAATCGTGGTCCGTCATCGATGTCGGGACGCTTGCCGAACCGTGATGATCTGCATATTGCGAGGACCGTTCGTGTTGCGATCGGCCAGGATGCCGTGCTCGTCACTCCCATGCATCTCGCAATGCTCGCAGCCGCCGTCGCGTCGGGTGGAACGATGTTTCAGCCGCGTTACCTGCTCGAGGAAAAACCGATACCGTACCGATATCTGACCGATTCGAACGTGGCCGAGAAGGTTGCGCAGTTGATGGTGCGGGTGGTCGAAAGCGGCACGGGTCGAGCGGCAGCGGTCGATGGGGTAGTGGTCGGCGGGAAGACCGGGACGGCTGAGAACGCCACGGGCCAGAGTCATGCTCTGTTCATCGGATTTGCTCCGTGGCCGCAACCGACCATCGCCTTCGCCATCGTACTGGAACAGGGTGGGCAGGGTGGACGGGTTGCCGCGCCGATCGCCGGAGCGCTCGTACGAGCCGCCAGAGATCTCGGAGTGCTGACACGGGAGCGATTCCATGACGGACGGTAAACCTGCCCGAAGCCGGCGCGGGAAGACGATCGGGCGTTGGCGACTGGATGAATTGAAGCTGCTGCTGTCAGCCGGAGTTTGCGTCATCTGGGCGTTTCTTCTGAGTCACGTGTATGTCCTGAAACAGAGATCTCTCGATGTCCGCGACTATCTCGTTCCCGCCCTGTTCCTCTCCACCTGTCTCGCTGCACATCTCCTCCTCTCAATTCTGAAGACTCATGCCGATCAAACCGTCCTCCCGGCCATGACCTTTCTCGGGGGATTCGGACTGGCGTTCCAGTACCGTCTCGGATTGTCAGGCATCGAATGGCAGTCCGGTCTCATGACCGTAATCTGGATCGCCGCTCCGCTGATAACGGCACTGATCGCCCTGGCGCTTCAGTGGATGGGCCTGACATGGATGCGATCGTTATCCCGGGTGAGTTGGGCAGTTGTGTATGGGCTGCCGCTGGTGGTTCTGATCGGAGGAAATGCCTTTCGGGGAGCGACCTTCGGGCCGGGTATGACGACCCCGACGGAATTCGTCAAGCCGCTTGTCGTGATCGGTCTCGCAGCGCTTCTGACGACGCACGGCAAGCATTTGAATTCAAAAAAAGGATTCTTCGGATTCGAATCGATCCGGGCGCATCTGACCGTGCTGGTGATCTGGTCGATTCCCCAGTTGCTTTTTCTGGCCCAGCGGGATCTCGGGATGATCGTCATCCAGTTCCTGATTCTGCTGATCATGATGACTGCGGTGACCGGTCGCGTCCGTTATCTTCTGACGGGTGTCTCCGGCATGATTCTCGCGGGCTGGTCCGCCGTCCATTTCGTGTCGCGCGTCCGGGTTCGCCTCGATGCCTGGCTCACTCCGTTCGAACACCCGGATGGGAGCGGATATCAGATCATGCATGCGCTGTTTGCGGTCTTCAACGGCGAGTTTCTGGGGAGGGGTTTTGGAGGAGGGGTTCCGAATGTGATTCCGCTGGTCCGGACCGACTTCGTCTATGCATCCGTGGCGGAAGAAATCGGGTTGCCGGGTTCCGCGGCGCTGATCGGTATCTTCATGTATCTCGCCGCCCGGTCCTGTCGCATCGCGGCGGGTCAGCGCGAGCCCTTTGCCGCTCTGATCGCGATCGGGTGCGGGGCGTTGATCTGGATCCAGACACTTCTGAACATCGGCGGCGTGATCAAGCTCATTCCGATGACCGGAGTGCCGCTCCCGTTCATCAGTCAGGGGGGGTCCGCCGCACTCAGTTTTTCAATCGTTTTCGGCCTGCTCCTGGGTGTATCCGCCATTAGCAGGCGATAACTCGAGAAGTGCTGCGGGAACCGGTCGTCCGTGGCGCAGGTGTCGGAGAATGTCGAGGTTTCTGCGATCCCATGCTCCCTCGGGATCCTTCGGTGTCTCGAGAATCATCGGGACATTCCGGAATGCATCGATCGACAGAATGGTCCGGAACACCGTGAGAGGAATTCGACCCATCCCGATATGCTCGTGGCGATCGGCTTTCGAACCATGAGCCGATTTGCTGTCATTGAGGTGAACGACATGGATCCGCTCCAAACCGATGAGGCGATCGAATTGAGCGAGGGTTTCGCACAGGCCGGCTTCGGATGTGAGATTATAGCCGGCGGCGAATACGTGGGCGGTATCGAAGCAGACGGAGACCCGTTCCGGGTGTCGGCTGATGTCCAGGATATCGCGGATGTCCTCAAATCGGCCTCCGATGCTGTTCCGCGATCCTGCGGTGGTTTCCAGTGCGATTTCAACCCGGTTGTCTCCTGCAGAACCGAAAACGTCATCGAGCGTCCGCGCGATCCGACAGATGACGGAACGCCGGTCGTCTTCGGGCGAACTGCCGGGGTGCAGCACGAGGCGCTTGATATCGAGTTGAGAAGCGGTCAGAAGGTCGGCGTGCAGCGAGTTTCGTGTCAGAGTGCTGATCCGGGTGTCGGTCGATGCCGGATTGGCCAGGTAGGCAGCATGCATCACGATCGGTCCGATTCCGGTTGTTCGTTTCTGGTCATGCCAATGTTCGAGATGCTCGGCAGAGATCGCGGAGCGTCTCCAGATGCGAGGAGATGCGGAGAAGATTGCGAGTGACTCGCAGCCGATACGTTCGGCTTCCGTGATGGCGTTTCCGATCCTGCCGGCGATGGACAGATGAGAGCCGATTGGCGGGGCAGGGAGAGGGTGCATGAGATTCCGGTCAGGAGGGCAGGGTTTCGATCAGCGTTCTGATTTTCAAGGCCTGAACGGCGATGGACTGGAGGGCGTTGGCGGCGGCGGACAGACCGCGTTCCGGTACGAGATGATTCATGGCATCGTCGACGGACTGGAGAATCTGGCGGATGGACGCATGCATATCGTTCACCACGGATGATCGTGGCGGGGGAGTCTCGAAGCGACGGTCGCAATCATCGAGTTGGGACTGGGCGCGTCTGAGTTCGAAGATGACGCGGTTCAATTCGAAATTCTTGCTGGTCAGATCCTGGATCAGTTCACGATTCTCCTGGATCAGTTTCCGTCGTTCGAGCCCTCGTCGTATCGTCAGAAGGAGCGTGGAGTTTTCGAATGGTTTGAGTAAGAAATCGTAAGCGCCTTTCCGTATGGCGTGGATGGCTGATTCAAGCATGGCGTAGCCGGTGATGAGAATGACGATGGAGTCGGCGTCGAGTTCGATGGCTTTTTCGAGTAATTCGAGACCGCCCATGTTTCCCATGATGACATCCGTGATGATGATCTCGTACCGGTCATGCCCATACTGGAGACGATGCATGGCATCTTCGCCGCTGACCGCCGTGTCGACCTCGTAACCGGCGCTGATGAGAAAATCGGACAGGGCAATCCGAACAACTTCTTCGTCATCGACTACCAGCAGTTTGGCTCGAGTTTGCTTTTCGGCTAATTGATCTGTCATTGCTCCGGTCATCCTCTCCGTCAAATTCCAACCTTCAGAGATCATGCGATCCGATTTGAAATTCAGTGTATCCGTCTTGGCGGATCCGGTCAAATTTGAAATGGAACAATCGCTTGACCGCATATGTGTCGAAGCAGGAGAGGGGCTGATGATTTCCTGGTTGGTTGCAATATCGCTTCATTCGGTATATCATATTTCAGGTTCAATGAATCGGTTGTGGATGCAACTGAGTCGGGAGGGTGAGATGTTCAAGGCGGGAGATCTTCTGATCTACCCTACGCAGGGCCTGGCGGAAGTGCAAGGCATCGAGTCTCGGGATATCGGCGGGAAAAAAGCCGATTTCTATATCCTTCGCATTGTCGCTAAAAATCTCGCCATCATGGTCCCGACAGCGAACGAAGCGAAAATCGGACTGCGGAAGATCATCCGTCCCGAGGATCTCCCCAAAGTCCGAAAAATTCTCTGCCAGCCTTCCGAAAGCCACTATTCGCAGTGGCATCATCGCTACAGTGACAACTTCGAAAAACTGAAATCCGGGTCGATTTTTCAGACTGCCGAGGTTGTCCGGGATCTCGTCGCACTGAAGCGTAAAAAGAATCTCGCCATCAAGGAATCCAGAATGCTGGATAACGCCAAACAGCTTCTGATGACCGAAGTTGCCGCGGCAGATTCAATCCCGGAAAAGACCGCGCTGGAATGGCTGGAAACCGCGCTCGCCGAGTCCGGAACAGCATCCGCCTGATCGACAGGCTCACACAAATAAAATCCGGAACTTCCCGGCGCCTTTCTCAGTAATACTGTCGGTGCATGGTACCGATTGACCCGCGCGTTGCATTGATGATAATGACCTCGGATGCGATGTACCACTGACCGGATGCGCCTTCAATCCGATCTTGAAAGGAGTTTTTTATGAGATACGTTCTGATTCGATCCTCCATCCTGATGGCAATTCTTGTCCTGGCAGCCTCCGGCCCGATCCCGGCCCGCGCCGCGGATGAAGTCCTCGCTACCATCGGCACCAAACAGATCACGACAGCAGATCTGCAGAAGAAGATCGAGGAAGTGCCGGAATACGCTCGCGAAAGCTTCCTCACCAAGGAAGGAAAAATGAAACTGCTCGATCGGTTGATCCGTACGGAGTTGCTCCTGAGGGCCGCTACCGATGCCGGGTATGATAAAAAACCGGAAATCCAGAGCAAACTCGAAGATGCCCGTGTCCGGATTCTGACATCGGAATTCTACAAAACCGAGATGGGCGGTGCGCCGGAAGTCGATGAAAAACAGCGCAGGGCCTATTACGATGCGCACAAGAAGGATTACGAGACCGACGCAACGGCCTCGGTGAAGCACATCCAGCTGGAAACCGAGAAAGAGGCGCGTGATGTGCGCCAGCAGATCACGTCCGGCTCGATCACCTTCGATGCCGCTGCCGAAAAATTCTCCAAGGATGCCGAAAGCGCGAAAAGCGGCGGCAACCTGGGAACGGTGACCAAGGGAGGCCCGATCAAGGGTATCGGAAAGTCGCCGGAATTCGAAAAAACGATCTTCGGGCTGAAACAAGGGGAGGTCTCTGAACCGGTAAACTCGCGAAAAGGCTGGCATCTCCTGCAGGTCACCTCGATCACGGAAGCCGGATTTCGCCCCTTTGAAGACGTCAGGGAGCAGATCGCCGAAGACATGTTGATATCGGACAGCGAGATTGAGAAGGAATACAAGGCGAATCAGAATGAGTATAAAAACAGGGCCCGGCTAAAGATCCGCCATATCATGCTGGATACCGAGGCTGATGCGAAGGCTGTCCGCGAGGAGTTGCTCAAGGGAGCCGACTTCAACAAACTCGTCGAAACCCGTTCCAAAGACGAATCCACCATCAAACAGCACGGAAATCTCGGATATGTCTATAAAGACGGTCAGATTCGTGTCATCGGGAACGATCCGATTTTCCGGGATGCTCTGTTCAAGCTGAAAGAAGGCGAATACTCGGATCCGATCAAATCCGCCAAGGGCTGGCATGTTGTGATGGTGGACGAGAAAACCGAGGAAACCGTGAAGCCGATGACCGAGGTCCGCGCACTGATCAAGTCGAAGCTTGTCAGAGACAAGAAAGAAAGCGGAATGGAGCAGAAATTCGAAGATCTGAAGAAAAAATACGGATGCACGATCTTCGAGGACAAGCTGGGTGACTCGTCGCCCGGGAACGATCCGCAGAAAAAGTAACTCCGCCGATTCGCGAGATTCATTTCGGAGGGTGTATATGCATACGGATATTCAGCGCATCAATGAGCGTGTGAAAGAAGCCAGTGCGTTTGTCGACAGCCTGATGAAAGAAGTCAAAAAAGTCCTCGTCGGACAATCCTACCTCCTCGATCGATTGCTTGTCGGCCTCCTCGCGGACGGCCATATCCTCATAGAAGGCGTCCCGGGCCTCGCTAAAACACTCGCGGTCAGAACGCTGGCGGATACCATCCGTGCCGAGTTCAAGCGGATCCAGTTCACACCGGATCTGCTCCCGGCCGACCTGACCGGTACGCTCGTCTATAACCCCCAGAATGGCTCGTTTGAACCCAAACGCGGACCGCTCTTCGCCAATCTGGTGCTCGCGGACGAAGTCAATCGCGCCCCGGCCAAGGTCCAGAGTGCGTTGCTCGAGTCGATGCAGGAACGCCAGATCACCCTCGGCAACACCACCTATCCCCTCCCCGAGCCTTTTCTGGTGCTCGCGACCCAGAACCCGATCGAACAGGAGGGCACCTACCCCCTCCCGGAAGCGCAGGTCGACCGATTCATGATGAAGCTCCGGATCGGCTATCCGACAAAACCGGAAGAACGCATGATTCTCGATCGGATGAGCGGCATCGACGACATCGAGGTTGCGGTGGTGATCGACCCGTCCCAGATCGTGCAAGCCCGGAAGATCGTGCGGGAGATACATGTCGATGAACGCGCCCGGAACTACATCGTGGATCTCGTGTTCGCAACCCGGTTCCCCTCCGACTACGGGCTAGCGGATATGAAGGGTTTGATCCAGTACGGCGCATCCCCGCGTGCGACAATCTGTCTGATCGCGGCCGCTCGGGCATACGCATTCCTGTTCGGACGGGGCTACGTCACTCCCGACGATATCAAAGCCATCGGCCCGGATGTGCTCAGGCACAGAGTGATTCTTACCTACGAAGCAGAAGCTGAAGAATTGACCTCGGATGACCTGATTCGGCGCATTTTCGATCGCGTCGAAGTGCCCTGATCGGACCGGACGCCGGTTCAGAGATCGTTTGCTGAGGCGACAGGCGATGATTTCAAAGGAATTGGTCCAGAAAATCCGGAGGATCGAGATCACCACGAACAAACTCGTCAACGAGGTGATGGCCGGTCAGTACCAGAGCGCGTTCAAGGGGCAGGGTGTCGAGTTTTCCGAGGTGCGTGAGTATATGCCGGGGGATGATATCCGTACGATCGACTGGAACGTCACGGCACGGTTCGGGAAGCCATTTGTCAAACGATACATCGAGGAACGCGAACTGACCGTTCTGTTCCTCAATGATGTGTCCGGTTCCCAATGGTTCGGCGTGCGAAATCGCTTCAAAGGCGAACTCGCCGCTGAAATCTCTGCCGTCCTCGCTTTCTCGGCGATCCGCAACAATGATCAGGTCGGTTCGATTCTCTTTACGGATCGCATCGAAAGCTTCATTCCACCGAAAAAAGGCACCCAGCATGTCCTGCGCGTCATCCGGGATCTGCTGACGACGCATCCGCCGGGCCGTTCGACCAACATCGGCCTCGCCGTCGATTACCTCAATCGGGTCCAAAAACGCCGTTCCGTCGTGTTCCTCGTGTCCGATTTCATGGATCGCAATTATGAAAAAACCATCCGGACCGCTGCCCGTCGACACGATCTGGTCGTCATCACGATCGATGATCCGCTGGAGCGCGAGTTTCCGGATGTCGGATTCGTGTCGATGCAGGACGCCGAATCCGGCAAACCCTTGCTGATCGATCTGTCGAAGCGCTCCGTCCGTGATGCCCTGGTGCAGGAGATGCGGGGATTTCGCGAGGAGCGCGATGCGTTTTTCGCTTCCGCCGGCATCGATCATCTCAAACTGGAGACACATCAGGCATATGAATCGGCTCTCCATCGGTTCATGTCGCAGCGCGCGCGGAGGATGCGATGAGGCGTCCGGGCCGGGACTCATTCCGACGATGGCTCGGAGTACTCTGGCTGGTTTCCTCGGTCTCCGCGTCCGGTCCGGTTGCTCCGACGATCCGCACCCATGTGGACGTCGATCGCATCCGGGTGGGGGATCCCATCACCTTGACCGTGACGGTCGAGGCCCCGGCTGATTTCCGGATCGTGTTCCCCGGTGAAGAACTCGATCTCAATCCCTTCAGTGTTCTGGATCGGAGTCACAGGGCGAGTGAGCGCGGTGACGGCCGGATCGAAGAGTCGCTTGTCCTGACGGTCAGTGCGTATGAAACCGGAGACCTGGGTATCCCTTCGTTTTCAATCGTTATAAATGGACAGGATCAGCGCACGGACGAGCTGAAGACCGATGCCGTACCCATCCGTGTGGAGACCGTATTGACCGGGAATGACACGCAGCCTCGCGCCATCAAAGATCCGATCGGGTATGAGGCGGCATGGAGATACAAGGTGTATGTGATCGGGACCGTTCTGGCGCTGGGGATCGGACTGACTGCGCTGCTCGTCTGGTTCCGGCGGCGTCGGCGCATGCGCGCACAGATCGCCGTTCTCACTCCGCCTCCGCCCCGGCCCGCGGATGCGATCGCCCTGGAGGAACTTGAGCGTCTCCGGGGTGAAGATCTGCCGGGTCGCGGGCTGACCAAGGAGTATTGTGTCCGGCTGACCGATATCTTCAAACGGTACATCACTGCCCGTTACGCCATTCCGACCGTCGAACGCACCACCGGTGAAATCCGTCGGGATCTCTCAGAATCGATGTTCGGTGAGACCGATCGCAGGGACATTCTCCATGTTCTGGAACAAGCCGACCTGGTCAAGTTCGCCCGATTTGAACCGCCCACGCATGCCCTGTTCGATCTCTTCCAGGTCGTGGAATCATTCATACTCCGTACTCGAGAATCTCGAATCGTACTGTCAAATCCGGGGGAGGACGCGGCATGACATACCGTTTTGCCTCACCGGAACTCCTGGTTCTTCTCCTTCTCGTCCCCGTGATCATCATGGCTCTGTTTATCAGACGGCCCTCGGAGTTGCGGATGCGTCATTCGAGCGCCGATCGGTTTCGCTCGATACCCGGCGTCGCCAGGTCGGTCTGGCTGTGGATACCGTCGTATCTCCGCATCGGCGCGTTGATCTGCGTGATCCTGGCAGCGGCCAGACCCCAGCAGGGGCAACACGAGGAAGTCATCTATTCGGAGGGGATCGATGCCGTCATCGCACTCGATATCTCCGGGTCCATGCGCGCGCTCGACTTCAAACCCACCAATCGACTCGAAGTCGCCAAACAGGTCATATCCGATTTTATCTCGAAGAGGGAAACCGACCGGATCGGACTGGTGCTCTTCGGCTCCGAGAGTTTCACGTTGTGCCCTCTGACGCTCGATCACGATCTGCTCCTGGAGTTTCTCAAGCAGGCGCAAATCGGAATGGTCGAGGAGAAGACGGCGATCGGAAAAGCGCTGGCGAACGCGGTCAATCGACTGAGGACGGCCGGCGAGAAAGGGGCGGTTTCCGCCAAGCCGCAAAGTCAGATCGTGATCCTGGTGACGGACGGCGTGAACACCGTCAAGGCGGCGGTCGATCCGCTGACAGCGGCGCAGGCCGCGGCATCGCTCGGGATCAAAGTCTACACCATCGGTGTCGGAACGAATGGGATGGCGGAGTTTCCGCATCCGAGAATTCCCGGGTATGTCGTGCAGGCTCCGGTCGAGTTGGATGAAGATATGCTCAAACAAATCGCTCAGACGACGGGAGGCCAATATTTCCCGGCTCGAAATTCCGATTCGCTGAAGCGGATTTTCGAGACGATCGATCAGCTTGAGAAGGTGCAGATCGAGAGTTTGAAGTATGAGCGTTATCGCGAGTTGTTCCACTATCCGTTGTGGGTGGGACTCGCGTTGCTTGTCCTGGAGACCGTGCTTGCGCAGACGCGTTTCCGGAGGATTCCCTGATGGTGTTCGGAGCCAATGGGCATGAACTGTTGGGCGCATCGATCGCGTTTTTGTGCGCGTGCGCTCTGGCGGGCCTTTTCATATGGGCGGCCAGACAACGCCGGAGGGACTTGCGTGCGCTGGGCTCGCAGGATCTCATTCTGAGACTGCTTCCGGAAGAGATCTGGCGATCGCCGGCGGATCGTGACCTGGCGGATGGCGGCAACCAGGCGCATCGGATCGGGTTGATCCGCATCGCACTTCGCAGACACCGCCGTCGGCGGGCCGCGCTGATTGTCGGAGCGGTTCTGATCGCTGCCGTCGCGCTGCTCCGGCCACAGTGGGGAACCGTTCAGGAAGAGGTGCACCGCAAGGGTATCGACATCGTTCTGCTGGTAGATTCGTCGGAGTCCATGAAAGCGAAGGATGTGGGGCCGAGCCGGATCGATGCTGCGCGAGCGGCTATCGGCACGTTGCTCAGACTCCTCGAAGGCAATCGCATGGGTCTTGTCGGATTTGCGTCGACCACACGACTGCATTGCCCCTTGACGCTCGATACCCGGGGGTTGAAGAGCATTCTCGACAACAGCATCTCCTTCGGGATCGGCACGGACATCGAATCCGCCGTCCGGGAATCGCTCCGGGTACTGTCCAATTCGAAGGCGATTGCCAGGGCGATCGTTCTGCTGTCGGATGGCGAGGGGCATACCGGAGACGTTCAGGCGGCCATCGACTCGGCTTCCCAGGCCGGTGTCCGGATCTTTTCCATCGGTGTGGGCACCCCTGAAGGCGGCCCGATCCCGGAAATTGCGGAAGACGGATCCGAAAACTACAAGAAGCGGAATGGTGAGGTGGTCTGGACGAAACTCGATGAGACGACGATGATGACGATGGCGGAGGAGACCGGCGGCATGTATGTGCGTCTCAGTGCAACCGAACGAGAGTTGACGGATCTGGCAGGTGCGGTGCAGGGACTGGACAAGACGGAGTTTTCACAGACCATGACCACGCGGAAAGCGGATCGGTTTTCGTGGTTCCTCTTCGCAGTGGCCGTGCTGCTCGCCATCGAAGCGTGTCTTGGAGACTATCGGCGATTGGCATGGGAGGACGAACATGATTGATCGGACCGATCGTGTCATCCGTATGGGCGTGTTCGGCGCGGCTTGTCTCATGCTGACGGGATTCCACTGGTGGGATCCGATCGCCCGATGGATCGGGATCGGAAACGAGGCGTACCGGCAGGGGCAGTATGAGGAAGCGGGAGGCGCGTATCAGAAAGCGCTGGAAGCGGATCCTGACTCGGCGGTCGCGGCGTTGAATCGCGGTACGGCCCAGTATCAGGCGAGGAAGATCGACGACGCGGCGCGGTCGTTTGAGCAGGCTGCGAAGGCGGATGTTGCGGATGTCAAGGCGCGCGCTCTGTATAACTCGGGCTGCGCGCAACTCGGGAAAGGTGATGCTGCACAGGCCGCCGAGTCGTTCCGTAAAGCGCTCATGGCAAACCCGCATGACGAAGATGCCAAGGCGAATCTCGAGATCGCGCGCAAGATGATGGACGAGCAGCAGCAGACGCCTCAACCGCAGCAGGGATCGCCGAATCCTCAGGAGGATCAGACGCCATCGCCGGAAGCCTCTCCGTCACCTCAGGAATCACAGTCGTCTGAGGAGCAGACCCCTCAACCCGGAGAATCGCCTCAGGCGGAGCAGACGCCTCAAACCGAGGCATCCCCTCAACCGCAGCAGGCCGGGCAGCCCGCGACACCGACGCCGCTACCCGGCGCCATGACGCAGCCGACGCCGACACCCGGAGACCAGACACCGGCGGCTCAACCGCAACCGGCCGGAACAGCGGAACCGCCCGAAGACGGGAAGATGGACAAGGTGGAGGCCGAACGTCTGCTCGACCTGATGGAAACCGAAGAGCTGGAAGTGCTCAAGCGCTTCCATCAATTACCCGAAGTGGATGAGCGAAATGTGGAAAAAGACTGGTAAATGGACGATCTGCCTGCTTGCACTCGCGCTGTTCGCTTGCGAGATCGGATCGGCGCGCGATTCGGATGATGTGCTGAAGGTTACAGCGCGCGTGGATCGCACAACGGTGGATCTGTACGAGCGGATTGCGCTCGAAGTGGTCGTCGAAGGTCCCGCACGCTCCCTGCCGGCGCCATCCGGTCTGCAACTCGAAGGCTTGAAAATCGTCGGGGGTCCGCAGACATCGACACAGGTGCAGATGGCGAACGGTGCCTGGAGCAGCCGGTTGTCGTATACGTATGAACTGCGAGCCGAGAAAGAGGGAAGCTGGACGATCGGCCCGATTCCGATTCCGTTTCACGGAAAAACCTATTCGTCCAACCCGGTCACGATCATCGTGAAGAAGCCCGAAGCACCTCCGGCGCAGTCCGGCGTCGATTCGGATTCGAACGTGCCCAATGACCGCCAGAGTGATCTGTTCGTCTGGGCAACGGTCTCGAATCCCGACCCCTTCGTGGGTCAACCGGTCGAAGTCACCTACGAACTTTTTACCCGTGTGCGGGTTGTCAATTTCGAACCGGAGCGAATACCCGAGTTCAGTGGATTCATCGTCGAGGATATGGAACTTCCCGAGCGTCCGGTCGTGACAAACCGGACACTCAACGGGAAGGAATATGCCACGGCTGTGGTGCACCGGGCAATCCTGTATCCAACGACAGCCGGCGAGGTAACCCTGGAGCCGTTTGCCGTGAAGTTTGCCGTCGAAGTGCGCGGCAGGGATCCGTTCGATGATTTCTTCCAGAGTCCATTCGGTCCGCCCGGCCGCTCATCGCTGTTTTCGCAACATCAGCAGGAAATCCGGCAGTCTCAGGCGGTTTCCCTGCACGTGCGTCCGTTGCCTGCCGCGGACAAACCGGAGTCCTTCTCGGGAGCGGTCGGCGCGTTCGAACTGAGTGCTTCGGCCGGGAAGACGTCCGTTCAGGTCGGTGAAGCCGTTGTCATCGAGGCGACGCTGACCGGTCAGCATGGTCTTAAACTCCTGTCGATCCCTCCCGCCGCTTCCCTCCCCCAGTTCAAAAGCTATGAACCGAAAGCGGGGGATATCGTCCCGAATCCGGCCCGGCCGGGATGGTCCATGCGGACGGTCGAATACATTTACGTTCCATTCGAGCAGGGGCAATTCGAGATTCCCGGGATCGAGTTTTCGTATTTCGATCCGGATGCCTCGAGTTACAAAACCCTCAGGACCGATCCAATTGCGGTGGTCATCAATCCCGGACCTTCCGGTGAGGGGATGCCGGTGATGGCTCGGGATCAGCGGGGCGAGATTCGTCTGCTCGGAAAGGATATCCGGTACATCAAGACGAACGCGACGATCCGGGCCCACGTCGAACCGTATCGAACAGCGTGGTTCTGGGGCAGTGTCGTGTTCCCGTTTCCGGTCATCCCCGCGGTTGTCGTTCTGAACCGGCGGCGGCGCAAACTTCTGGACGATCAGGGATATGCCCGTGCGATCCGTGCGAGAGGCGAATCGGCGAAACGTCTCGCTCGAGCGCGATCCCTGCATGCGCAGGTATCGTTGCGGGAGTGTCTGGATGAGACAGCCGGGGCCTTCCGAGGATATCTCTCGGATCGATTCAACCGCCCCCCCGCATCGATTTCACCCGATGTCATCCGGGACACACTCTCCGCTTACGGCGTTGAAGCGGCTCGGATCGAATCGGTGCTCGGGATCTGGGAAACGCTCGCTTCCGCCCGCTTTTCTCCCGTGATCCCTGAACCCGATTCGATTGCACGACTGCTGGAACGAGTCAGCGAGTGTCTGGATGATCTTGAAAAGATTCGCTGGAAAGCCCGTGTGACGGGGGCTGGCAGGAGCGACCGGGCATGAGACACGCAATCCCCCTGCTGCTCGTTCTGCTCTCGGTGGGAGGGGTATCGGCCGACGAGAGTTTTCAGGCGTTGTTCGATCGGGCGAATCGGCATTTCGAGAGCGGTGATATGGACTCCGCCCGCAGCATTTACGAAACGATTGTCCGGCAAGGCTGCGTCAACGCCGCCGTCTACTATAATCTCGGTAACTGCTACCTTCACAAAGGGGATATCGGACATGCCGTCGCGATGTTTCTGAGAGCCGAGCGAATATCGCCGCGCGATGCCGATATCCGGGCCAATCTGTTGCTGGCCCGATCGATGATCGGTCAACCCGTGGAACCACCGAAGGTCAATCGGTTCATCGGCTGGATCCAGCGTGTTCATCACGCCCTCTCGACATCCGAACTGGTCTTTTCGGCGCTGGCGGCCTATTTCCTGACGATTGCGGCGTTCCTGGCTGCGATGATCGACAATCGCCGGCGCAGTCGCCGCCGATATATACGAATCGCGGTGTTCGGTGCGATATGGATGGCGATCGGTGTGATCGGGCTGGGAATTCGGGTATATGATCGTGAAGGGGTCGAGACCGCTGTGGCGGTCCGCAATGAGGTATCGGCACGAACGGGTCCCGGCGAGCACTTTGCCGAGGTATATCGGCAGCAGGCCGGTTATGAGATGCGCGTGCTGCGGCATCAGGGCGGGTGGGCCGAAGTGCGGCTTTTAAACGGCTTCACGGGTTGGGTGCCGGATGACTCGATCGAGCGTCTCTGATGACTCCCGGGGTCGACGCAGCCTCCTCGAGGAATCTCGAGGTTTGAAACCGGCAAAAAAAAACCTGCGATGAACGCAGGTTTTCATTCAGATCGGAATCGTGTGGATTGAATTAAGCGGGGCCGGTCTGTTCACGACGGCGGCGACGGATCGCAGCGGCTTGCTTGCGGCGGCGGCGCGCGCTGGGTTTCTCGAAGTGGCGCTTCTTCTTGAGGTCGGACGTAATGCCTTCCTTGTCCATTTTCTTCTTCAGAACCCGGATTGCCTTGTCGAGTTTCGCATCGACAACTCTCACGTAGATCAGACGAATCACCTCGCTTCCATTGCATAATCCGGACGTCGGAGCGTCCGCAGGGAGAGAACGATACCTTGCATTTTCATTCGTGTCAAGATCGGAAAACAAGCCGTCGATCGGGTGTCCGGGCCATTGACACCTCTCCATCGTTTCTTATATTAATCCCGGTGCAACCGGAAGTGCACGCTCACTGGAGAAACAATGCGATTCGCACGGGTTTCAAAAACCTTCAACATCCTGTTCGGACTCTCGATATGGCTTCTGCTGACCATGGTGTATCTCGGTTTCTATCTCCAGAAACTGCCGTTCCGCACCGTGTTCTTTCTCAATATCGGCATACTCTTCACTGCCTGCCTGATTCTCTGTGTGACCCGTTCGGGACCGTTCTGGCCGCGGCGGTTGATCGAGAACAAGACGCAGTTCATCGTTTTCCTCCTGATTCTCACCCTGGGCATCTTTTTCCGGACCTGGCAATTCGGGACATTCCCACCTCAGAACGGGCAGCATCTGGAGGAGGCTCAATCGGGCGGAGTGGCCTCGAATTCGCTCCAGACGCATTCGATCTATCCCTATTTTCCTCTGGCGGATCTCACGGCCCAGGCCGGTTTACTCTGGTTCGGCAATTCGATGACCGGCATTCGAATCCCATTTGTGATCAGCAGTCTTTTCAGCGTGCTGTTTTTCTTTCTCGCGAGTCGGTTGCTGTTGCGCTCGTTCTATGCCGCCGGGATCGCATCGATTCTGTTTGCCTGTTCGGCGTTCCTGGCCGGCTCATCGCGCATCGCGCTCGAAACCATGTCGCCCATGACCACGCTCACTCTCGCCATCGCCGGCGCCATGTATGCGGTTTCCCGTCGTGATACCACCTCCATTGCCATCGCAGGGTTGACCTCGGGCCTTCTTCTTCTTGAATACTTCAGCTACAAACCGATTGCCGTGTATCTCGCGATCTTCATCATCGTCAGCCTCATGCAGAACCGCACGGAACCGTACTGCGAGGAAAAACCGCTTCCATTTGAATGGTCTCAGCTGTTTAAAAAAGCAGCCCCGTTCGTTTTGATTGTCTGTTTCTGTCTGGCGGTGAGCATGCCGTTGATCGCGTTTGATCGCGACCGTCCGTTTTCGCTCCTGTACGAAGGATTATGGCGGCATTCACAGACCATGGAATCTCAGGCGCGGACCGAATCGATTTCGGAACTGATCTGGAACCAGATCTCCAATGTCGATCGGACCTGGCGGTTTGTATTCACCGAGAGTCCGGCTCAGAACGATGTGCTTCCCGATTCGATGGGTCTGATCGAGTTCTTTACCGGGGTGGCCGGCGCGGTAGCCTTCGGCTACTGTCTCGTGACGTGCCGTCGCAGACCGACCCGGATGATGCTGGTCGGCTCAATTCTTCTGACGGTTGTTCTCGGAGGCGTTCTCGTCACGAATCCCTCGCGATACCGCCTGATTCCCCTCATCCCGTTTTTCTTTCTGATGATAGGGGTCGCTCTGGATGATATGTTCGAATTGGTGAAGCGCCGCCGCGGCCTGCTGATCTGGAGAACCGCCCTGATCGTGTTTGTCGCGGTCGGCTTGAACGGATACAATTTTTTCATGATCGCGATCCGGCACCCCCAGGTGCTCGCATCATTCCACGATACCAATGTCGAACTGGGACTGGAGATCGCAGCGATTCAGAAGGAACATCCGGAGGATCAGGTTCTGCTGATCAGCAACCGTAATTTCCTGGATACCCGGAACGACTATTCGTTTCTCTATGACATCGAGCGTCTGAGTGTTTCGGAGACCATCCCGCCGGATCATGGGATCCCGACCCTTGCACTGGCGCACGATCAGTTCGTGGAGGTGCTGGCGGCGCATCCCGGCAAGACCGATTGTCAGGAGTTCCGGGGGACGCGGAATCGTTACATGAAGTGCCGGATTGACTGATTGCCGGACGGGGAGGAGAGGGGATGGCGACGGCAGGCGACACAGACAGAGCACTGGTCAGAATCATCAAGGAACCGGAGTTCCGCGATCTCCCGGTTCCAGCCTATGCGACACCCGGATCGGCCGGCGTCGATCTGTATGCCGCGGTTCCGTCTCAGTTTACGCTGCTCCCCCATACCTGGAGACTGGTTTCCGCCGGAATCCGCATCGCCATCCCCGATGGATTCGAGGCTCAGATTCGACCTCGCAGCGGGCTGGCCCTGAAGTACGGCGTCACGCTCCTCAACACGCCCGGCACCATCGATTCGGATTACCGCGGGATTGTCGGTGTGATCCTGATCAATCATGGTGAGGAGCCGTTTCAGATTCAAAGGGGTGACCGGATCGCTCAACTCGTGATCTGCCCCATCGCGCATCTCGATTTTGAAGAAGTGGCGTTTCTCCGACCCACCGACCGGGGAGAGGGGGGATTCGGCTCCACAGGACTGGGGTTCGACGACGAGCGGACTGCGGAGATCGAGACGACGGAGCACATGAGGAGAAAACCGGATTGAAGCTGACAGTCATCGGTTCGGGCAGTGAGGGTAACTCGATCATTCTGACCGGGATGAACCGTCGCATTGTGATCGATTGCGGCTTCAGTCACCGGGAGTTTGCGCGTCGATGTGAATCCGCGGGGGTCGATTCCGACGGATTTGACATGATTTTTCTGACCCATGAGCATTCGGATCACATCCGTGGCGCCGGGGTGCTGGCCCGTCGATATCGATGTCCGGTCGTTGCGACCGAGCAGACGCTGCGTCGGGGGCGGGCGATACTGGGCACCCTCCCGGCGGTGCAGGTTCTCACCCCCGGAGACCGCGTCGAGGTCGGGGATCTGTCGGTTGAGGCGTTTCCGGTGCCTCACGATGCGGCCGATCCCGTCGGATACATCGCGCGCTCAAACGATGTCAAGATCGGCATCTGCACCGATCTGGGCTGCATCACCCGGACAGTTCGCGATATGCTGACGGGATGTCACGGACTGGTGTTGGAAATGAATCACGACGTCAATATGCTGATGGCGGGTCCGTATCCGTGGGAACTCAAGCAACGGATCCGTTCCGATAGAGGGCATCTGTCCAACGACGATGCCGGGGCGTTCCTTCAGGAAATACGCGGTCCCGACCTGAAACACCTCGTGCTTGCGCACCTCTCGAAGGAAAACAACCTCCCGGATCTCGCGCATGTGATCGCCTCTCAGGCGGTCGGATCGGAGGGGCCGTTGTTCGGCACCCGGATCAGCGTGGCGGGGCAGGATGAGGCGATGGAGACGCTTGAGATCGGATATGACAGGAGGTTGGCATGATACCGAGATATTCCCGGCAGGAGATGGCTTCGATCTGGAGCGATGAGAGTCGGTACGGGAGGTGGCTTGAGATCGAGATTCTGGCGTGTGAGGCACGCGCCGAGGCCGGGTTGATGCCGTTGGATGCCGCAAGGCGGATCCGGGAAAACGCGCAGTTCGATATTTCGAAGATCGAGGAAGTCGAGGAACGGACGCGGCATGATGTGATCGCGTTCGTGTCCGTCGTCGGCGAATCGATCGGCGAGGATGCCTGTTATTTTCATGAGGGGCTGACCTCATCCGATATCCTGGACACCGCCCTGGCCACCCAGCTTGTCGATGCCGGCCGCCTGATCACCCGCGATCTCGTCGATCTCCTGAAGGTGACGGCCGACCTGGCATGGCGGCACCGGAATACCCCGATTGTCGCGCGGACGCATGGTGTTCATGCCGAACCGACGACGTTCGGCCTGAAGATCGGCGTCTGGCATTCCGATATCCGGCGTTGCATCCGGCGGATCGAGGGAGCGATCGACGAGGTGCGTGTGGGGAAACTGTCCGGTGCGGTGGGCAATTTCGCGCATCTTCCGCCGGAAATCGAACTCAGGGTCTGCGACCGTCTCGAGTTGAATCCCGAACCGATTGCGACGCAGATTGTTCAGCGCGATCGGCATGCGGCCTTTCTGTCGGCGCTCGCCTTGGTTGCATCGGTTGCCGAGAAGATTGCGACCGAGATCCGGCATTTGCAGAAGACCGAGATTCTCGAGGTGGAGGAGCCGTTCGGGAAGGGGCAGCGCGGGTCGTCTGCGATGCCGCACAAGAAGAATCCGATCCTGTGTGAAAACATCTGCGGTCTGGCGCGGCTCGTGAAATCCTATGTGGTTCCTGCTCTCGAGAACGTCGCTTTGTGGCATGAACGGGACATCTCGCACTCTTCCGTCGAGCGGATCATTCTGCCGGATGCGACCATCGGCCTCGATTTCCTGCTCAATCGGTTGCTCCGGGTCCTCACCGGACTCGTTGTGCATCCCGAACGCATGCGAACGAATCTCGATCTGCTGCAGGGACTGGTATTTTCACAGCGCGTTCTGCTGGCGCTGACGCAGAAGGGGATCAGCCGAGACCAGGCTTACGAGATCGTTCAGCGGAACGCCTTGAGAACCTGGAAGGAGACGTCCTCATTCGCCGAAAATCTGCTTGCGGATGTCGATATCGCGGGCCGGTTTTCCGAATCTGAAGTGCGGGGATGGTTCGATCCGGCTCCATACATGAAACATGTCGAATACCTTCTCGATCGCGTTGGCATTCGTGCGCCGGTGCAGGAGAAACCATGATTTTCGATCAGGGATACCATGACGAGTGCGGAGTAGTGGGGATTGCGGGGCATCCGGAAGCCTCCAACATCGCCTATCTGGGATTGTATGCGCTGCAGCATCGCGGTCAGGAGAGCGCCGGGATCGTCTCGACCGATGGCGTGAATCTGTTCGCGCATCGATCGATGGGACATGTCGCGGACATCTTTTCATCACGCGCCACGATGGACGAACTCAAAGGCACGTCGGCCATCGGCCATGTCCGGTATTCCACCCAGGGCGGTTCATTCATCAAGAATGCGCAACCCGTGGCGATCTCCTGCTGGCGCGGCGCCATGGCTCTCGCCCATAACGGAAATCTCGTCAATGCCATGGAACTCCGACAGGAGCTCGAACGCGACGGGTCGATCTTCCAGACCACAAATGATTCTGAAGTGATACTGCATCTGGTCGCCCGTGCCCCTGATGCCATTCTCGAAGACGCCCTCGCATCGGCACTCCGTCAGATCAAAGGCGCTTATTCGATTCTGGTCATGACGAAGGATCGACTCATCGGAGTCCGGGATCCTCATGGATTCAGACCGCTTGTTCTCGGAGATCTCAAAGGAGCGCCTGTCCTGGTGAGTGAGACCTGCGCGCTGGATCTCGTTGGAGCACGATTCGTGCGCGAGATCGAGCCCGGTGAGATGCTTGTCATATCCCCGTACGGAATGACATCGATGTATCCGCAGCCGCCTCAGAAGCCAGCGGCCTGCATCTTCGAACTGATCTATTTCGCACGCCCGGACTCGATCGTGTTCGGTCAATCGGTCTATATCGTCCGGAAAAAACTCGGTCGCCAGCTTGCCGTCGAGCAGCCGGTCGAGGCGGACACCATCATTCCGGTGCCCGATTCCGGAATCGGCGCAGCGCTGGGGTTTTCCGAAGAGAGCGGGATTCCGTTCGAGATGGGACTGATCCGGAATCATTACATCGGGCGCACGTTCATCGAACCGCGCCAGTCGATCCGTGATTTCGGTGTCAAGATCAAACTCAATCCCGTGCCGGAACTGATGAAAGGCAAGCGTGTCGTGCTGGTCGACGATTCGATCGTGCGGGGCACAACCAGTCGGAAGCTGGTCCGGATGGTGCGGGCGGCCGGGGCGCGCGAGGTTCATTTCCGGATTTCGTCTCCGCCAACGATCGGGCCGTGCCGCTACGGAATCGATACGCCAACGGCTGACGAACTGATTGCGACGCACAAGACAGTGTCGCAGATCTGCGAGTATATCGAAGCGGACTCGCTGGGGTATCTGTCGATCCCTGGCATGCTGTCAGCCGCAGGACTGCATGAAAACGACCGGTACTGTCTGGGGTGCTTCAACCTGGATTACCCGATCACGCTCAGACCCCGGATGGAGCTTCTGCCGGGGCTTTTCGATTCAGGGCAGCATGTGTGATTCCGGGCGGATGAAGTTCCGGTAGGTCTGCAGTGCCGTCATCCCGATAATTTTAAAATCGAAACTCAACGACCAGTTCTCGATGTAGAACATGTCGTATTCGAGTCTTTTCTTGATCGAGGTGTCGCCCCGGTACCCGTTGACCTGCGCCCAGCCCGTCATGCCGGATTTGACCTTGTGTCGCAGCATGTACCTCGGATAGCGTTCACGGAACTCCTCGACAAAGGCCGGCTGTTCGGGGCGGGGCCCGACAAGACTCATTTCCCCCTTCAGAACATTGAGAAGCTGGGGGAGTTCATCGAGATTCCAGCGGCGGAGAAACCGACCGAGACCGGTGATACGGGGATCGTTGTCGACAGTCCATCCGGTTCCGTTCCGACCATGGTCGTTCTCACGCATCGACCGGAATTTGTAGATATCGAACGGTTTCAGATCGATTCCCATCCGGCGTTGTTTATACAGAACCGGGCCGGAAGACGTGAGGCGGATGAGGAGGGCGATGAGGCCCATCAGCGGTGAGATCAGGATCAGGGCAAGGCCCGAAATCGTGATGTCCACGAAACGTTTGACGACCAGATTGTATCCCGAGAGCGGTGTTTCGGTCAGGTTGATGACTGGAAGACCATCCATATTCTGGAATCCGGCCCGGAGGGTTATGTACTGCAGAATATCCGGGATCAGTTTGATATCGACACATTCGTTCTGAATCTGCCCCAGAAGATGATAGATCCGTCGGTGCGCGGACAGCGGAAGTGTGATGTAGACCTGTTCGATCCCGTAGTTGCGGATCAGTTCGGGCGCATCGTCGATCGTTCCGAGCACGGCGATGCCGTCGACCGTGGTCCATTGCTTCTCCGGGTCGTCGTCGACGAACCCGACAGGTCGCAGACCGATTTCCGGATGTTCCTTGATTTTCTGCAGGAAGATCTGACTCAGATGCCCCGCTCCGACAATCAACACATGTCTCTGATTGAAGCCTTTCTTCCTGAGATATCGGGAGATGGCGCGGACCGCGAGCCGATAGAACAGGATCAGGAAGATGTCGCAGAGCCAGAATGTCAGAAACAGCGCTCGGGAATAGGAAACGACCACTCCTTCGCGAACCGGCCGAATGAAGAAGAACGTGAACACGAGAAAGATCGTGACGCTCAGGGTGACGGACGAGATGACGGACAGTACGAGATCGATGATGGGGACGCCCCGTTTGGTCTTGTACATCCGGTTGAGGCGGAAAATGATCGGCCAGATGATGGTGATCGCGATCAGGAACTTGAGATTGATGAAGTCGGAACGCGGAGGAATGCCGAACTCGACCGGAATGAGCTGCGTGAAGGTATCGGAGTAGAACCGGATATAGTAGGCGGCGATCAGGGCAATGTAGGAGAAAAGGATATCGAGGATCCCCTGCGTGACGGCGATCAGACGGTGATTCTGTCTCAGCATCCCGGAGACTCCGGGCAGTCGTCAGCAGGCGGTGACCAGGCCGGAATGATTCCGGTTAAACATTCGATCAATCGCCGGGTCATGGTCGTTGTTGAAAACTGCATGGCACGCCTGCGCAGTTCGTTCGAATCAAATTGCATCGACTCGAATTCCTCCACTGCCCGATTCAGCGATTCGGGTGTCTGCCGGTCGAAAAAGTGGCCGGTGACTCCTTCTGTCACGGTCTCGAGCACGCCTCCGGCGGCATACGCGATGACAGGCCGCCCACACGCCTGAACCTCGATGGGTGTCAGACCGAAATCTTCGATTCCGGGGAATATCAACGCCTTGCAGCGTCTGTAACAATCCCGCACTTCACTGTCCGATAAACTGCCTCTGAAGTCAATATTCGGCGCCGATCCTCTGAAGAGTTTTTCCTGTTCGGGGCCGAAGCCGATCACCACCAGATGCCTGCCGCTGATCGAGAATGCACGGATTGCCAGATCGAGTCTCTTGTAGGGAGCCAGCGCGCTCACGATCAGGTAGTAATCCTCCGGTGGTTCATCGGAAGGCGTGTAAAAGGTTGTATCCACCGGGGGATGAATGACCTGCGCTTCCCGATTGTATACATCCGCGATCCGCCTCGCGACGAAGGCGGAGTTGCTGATGAAATGATGGACACGCGATGCCGTCCGGCGGTCCCATTCACGGAGATAATCCCTGACGAGATGCGCGGCGATCCGGGTCGCGAGTCCACACTGGTCCGGCCCGAAATATACCTCGAACTGGTCCCAGATGTACCGCATCGGTGTATGACAATAGCAGATCGACACTGCACCGGGAGCGGCCATCGCGCCTTTGGCCACCGCATGACTGGTGGAAATGATGAGATCGTATTCCGACAGATCGAACGATTCGATCGCCATGGGGTAGAACACGAGATACTTTCTGTAGTGGGTGCGGATCCCCGGCAGGCTCTGCATCCAACTGGTGTGAATCGGATGCGACTCGATGGTCCGGGATACACGGCCCCGGAAGTGGAACAGCGTGTAGATCGGGGCATCCGGGAACAGCCGGCAGAATACCTCCAGTGCCCGCTCACCCCCCCGCATCCCCGTCAGCCAGTCGTGAACGAGCGCGGTTTTCACGCAGAGCGCTCCTCATCCAGAGCGTTCAGAAGATCCGTCATCCTTTGGATAAACAGGGAAGGATGGTAGGATTGCGCCGTGGCACGCGCCGACTCGACGGTCGACCTCCGGCAGGTCTCGTCATCGATAAACCGTGTCAGTGCGATTTTTCCGGATTCGAGATCCTGCGGGTTGAAAAACAGCGCATGGCCCCCGGTGATTTCCCGATGCGGGCGAATGTCCGAACAGGCAACCGGTGTGCCGCACGCCATTGCTTCGGCGACCGGCAATCCGAACCCCTCGGCCAGCGACGGCATGATCAGCCCTTCCGATCCAGTCATGAAGAGGTGAATGTCCGACATCGTCATCCAACTGGCCATGCGGACGTGAGGCGCGATCCCGAGTTGATCCGCCAGCGAAAGGATTGCGTGAGGCCGTGGAGACCCTGCCAGAATGAGCAGTGGGGGAGAGGTGTGTGTCGATACGATGTGTTTCCAGACGGCGAGCAAGTATCCGAGATTCTTGTGATACAGATCGTTGCCGCAGTACACGAAATAGGGCCGGTCGATCGCGCCATGCCGTTCTCGAAAACCCGCATGCGCGTCCGGTGATGGCTGCGTGAAAAACACCGCGTCCACACAGTTCGGAATCACGGTGACCTTCGATGCGGTTCCGGGGAGAAGCAGTTCGAGATGATCGGCGGTGGATTGCGAAACTGTGATGACCCGTTCTGCGGTGTCGATCAGCGAGACCAGTTTGGTTCGTGCGAGCAATCGGTGATAGCAGCGCTTCAGTGTCTCGCTCAGTCGGTCGAACCGGGTTCCAACGGCGGGGATCCCTCCGGGCAGCACAGGAGGGTCGAGATGAATCAGGTCATGAACGGTGAGGAGGAATCGGGTCGGTCCGGGATCCGGGGTCACATAGTGAGGGGCGAAAAACAGATCGACTGGACGGCGAAGCGTGAGGCGACCCTGGAAAGGAGTCCGACGGTGTGCCCGCAACACATCGAATTCGAGACGATCGGATGGTGAGTCGAAACCATCTGGGGGAGTTCCCGGTCCGTTCAACACGGTCCAGGTGAATCGATCGGGATATGATGGTATTCCGCGCATGACATTCCGAATGTAGGTTCCGATGCCGAAATCATCATATTTGCGGATGTCGAACGCAATTCGCATGACTGACAACCCCTCGGTGTACGTTAACCGGGACACCCGGTTTAGTCAATGAGAACTCACTGCGCGATTTGACATTCACCGCCACGCACAATTAACTAAAAGCAGCCGATGACGTTATTTGATAGTTGCTCCGGTATCGTACCGGAGACGCATTTTAGGAGGATTGGAATGAAAACAACATCTTTCTGGGGGATTCTCCTTCTGGCGTCGGTCTGCGCGCATGCGGGAAACGACGACTGGGTCGAGAACGAACTGATCGTCCGGTTGCCGGAGAGGCTGGCGATCGAGACGGCGATGGCCGGCGCGGTCGGACCGATTCAGACTGCGGAAGTCCTGCTGTCGCACGCTGGATCCGTCTGGTGGCGTGTACGTTTGTCGGATCTGGCCGATCCGCGTGCGTCGGCCGGGAAACTGATGCAAGCGAACCCGGCTCTGTTCGCGGAGCCGAACTACCGGATTCACGGGGCGCTGATTCCGGATGACACTTACTACTTACAGGGCCTTCAATACTCGCTCGGGCACGGATCTGCCGCATTTTTCCCTTCAGGCGTACACGATATCGGCGCCGAAACCGCCTGGAACGTCTCGACGGGGCACGCATCGGTCTCCGTGGCCATCCTCGACAGCGGAATCGACATCGACCATCCCGACCTGTGGTCGCAGCTCTGGAGCAACCCGCTGGAAGTGTTCAACGGCCTGGATGATGACAGCAATGGGTTCGTCGACGATCTGTACGGATGGGATTTCGTCAACTCGGATGCCGATCCATCGGATGACAACGGTCATGGAACTCAGGTGGCGGGCGTGATCGCGGCCCGCGGTAACGATGCTGTCGGTGTCGCGGGTATCGCCTGGAACTGCCCCGTGATGTCGATCAAGATTCTGGATGATCACCTGACCGGCTCGATCGCATCGGCTGTCGCGGGAATCGCATATGCCGTGCAGCAGGGCGCGTCGGTCATCAATTGCTCGTTTACGGCGTCGAATCATGATCCGGCTCTCTGGGCGGCGATCGATGCGGCATCGACCGCGGGAATCAACGTGGTCGGTGCTGCGGGGAACGATGCTCAGAATGAGGTAAAATATCCCGCCGCGTACGCGGAGGTGCTCTCGGTAGGCGCATTGACATGCTCCGGAACGATCGCGGATTTCAGCAACCATGGTCTCGAAATCGACCTGTTCGCTCCGGGTGTCAGTGTATTCCAGAGCACCTGGATGGAGAACGGATTACGGAATCCGTATGCGGGTTCCAGCGGGACGTCGATGGCCTGTCCGCACGCGAGTGCCGGTGCAGCGCTCCTGCGCTCGTATCATCTGGGCGATCCGACCTGGACCGCCGGGTTTATCGCGGCCCACCTCATCCATACCGCATCCGTTTTTACCGATCCGGAAGGCAATTCACGAAAATCGATCGATCTCGGCGCAGCGCTCACAGCGGTGCCTCAACCCGATCTCATCGCGTCCGTTCCGGAGGTGACACCGTTTTTCGACATGGACTCGGATGGTCGGTTCGACCCGGGTGACATCTATGATTTCACATTTTCAATCCGGAACGAATGGGCCGACGCGGAATCGGTCATCGTGACACTTCTGTCGACCCATCCGGATCTGATCGTGACGAACAATCCGCAACTGGCCGGACATATCGGTTTTGGCCAGAATGTGCCGGTATCGTTCCGGATCGATGCGGATGATGATGCGGTGTACGGTGAAACATATCTGCTGACGGTAGTTATCCAGCCGGCCAGCGGAGCGATGCAATCCAGTGAGCTTCGGGTCACGCTCGGACCGCGAGAATTGAGTGGAGGTGTTTATGGTATCCTGGGGCCGGGAGCTGTCGTTCCGGCCCGGCATTACCAGGTCATCTCCCCGATCGTCGTTGCGCCGGCAACTGCGCTGATGGTCGAGCCCGGTGTGCGGATCATGTTTCAGACCGGAACCGGTTTGAGTGTGTTCGGTGAGTTGTCGGCCGTTGGTGCTCCGGGAGATCTCGTTATCTTCGAAGGTGCGGAGGATGCCATATGGGATGGAATCCGTTTCATGCCGGGCAGTGTCTCGGCGGTCTATTCCTCGATGCCGCCCGACGGAATCTTCCTTGGGGGATCCATTTTGGAATGGTGTCGTTTCGAGAACGGGAATCCCGCCGTGTCGTGCGCGTCCGAAGGCAGCGCCTCGACAGCATCTCCGTACATCAGCCGATGCACGTTTATGTCGAGCGAGATGGGATTGAAGATGAGCGGCGCGAACAGCACGTGCGTGGATCGCTGTCTGTTCAACAGATGCCTGAATAATCTCCGGTTCGAGGATCTGGCATCTTCGACCGGAGGAAGTCCGACGATCCTGAGATGCACGACGATCGGAGACGCAAGCGGGGGAACTCAGAACATCAGCGCTTACGAACTTGCAATGCCCTACACGGCAGCGCCGGTCATCCAGCAATCGAACATTTTCGGGGCGAATCCGCTGGGAGGATTCGACTACTATGCGTATGTTCCCGCCAATCCGCCCGTATGGTCTTTCCCGGCAATGCAGAATTACTGGGGGCCGTATACGACGGCACAACTGCCGTTCGGCGCAACGGATCTGATTTACGACAGTTATGACATTCCGACACTCGTCACGGTCGATACATCGGGTTATCTGATGGATTATACAACTGAAGCTCCCGCGTGTCTGGAATCCGTCACTCTGACGCCATCCGGCATCGTTCCGATGGGTCCTTTGCATGTCGATCTCGTTTTTTCAAAGGAGATGAACCAGGCAATGCCCTTGTCGGTGACATTCGGCCCTGTTCCTGATTACGATATCGGTGTATTCGCAGGCATCTGGATTCACGGCACGCTCTGGTCGGGCGACATCATGATCGACGAGTCACTCGCCGGTACGGGTGGCACACAGACAATTCGGATATCCGGGATGAACGATCAGGATGGCGTGGCGTTGCCGGACGATATGAACAGTCAGTTTACCCTGTCCGGTTCGATCGAGGGTGTTCATGGAATGGCGATCATGGGTAAGATCAACAGCATCGATGTGAGCTGGGATGAGGAAGAAGAGAAGCGTGATCGGGCGGCGTATTCCGGGCATGTCGTGGTCTGGGGTACGCAATCCGGTGTTTACACGCATGAAAAACGGGTCCCCGCACCGGCCGTCATGACCACATTGACTGTTCCCGATGATATCGCGAACGGTGTGACCTACTTCATCGGGATCCGGTATTATGAGTCGGATATCGAGAGTCCCCCGCCCTACAGCTATCTCGGCCCGGTGTATGCCGAGTGTGTCGGTGAGACGCTGGCGCAATCCGTTGCCGTTCCGGCTGTATCGATCGCCGGCATGGCCGTGCTGCTGCTCGGCGTGTCGTACGGGATGCGATTCCGATCGACCCGATCGAAAGGGCCGGCTCGACCCGAACAGCCGATTCGCCTCGACGCACCTTGAACCTTCGATCCGAAGGCACTATTCTTGACCATCGATGGCGTCGCATCTCCCGGAGTTCATCGATGGATATCGAATTCTCCACCTGCTCGGGCATGGTGGGATGGGCGAGGTTTATCTTGCCGAGGAAACCGACACCGGCCGACGGGTTGCGTTGAAAACCCTCCTGTCGCGCTCGCCCGGTGGCACGTATCGTTTCCAGCGGGAATTCCGCTCCATCGCGCGCCTCAACCATCCCCATGTCATTCGGGTTTTCAGTTATGGCATGATCGATCGAACCCCGTATTTCACGATGGAATTCATCGAGGGCAGCACGCTGAAGGATTCCATGCGGGACTGGGAGAGCAGTTATCGGAAAAACGATGTCCGGGCGACCCGTCGTCTGGTCCAGACCTGCAAGATCATGACCCAGATCTGCTCGGCCCTTTACTACATCCACACCCGAAGTCTCATTCACCGTGATCTCAAACCCGCAAACATCATGGTCACGACGGACGGCGACGCCAAGATCATGGATTTCGGCCTGGCGCGTGAAATCGATGCATCGGTTGCGCTGACGAAAACCGGAGCGGTTATCGGCACGGTGGCTTACATGTCGCCGGAGCAATGCCGCGGCGCACGCCTCGATCCCCGCTCCGATCTTTATTCACTCGGCGTCCTCCTCTATGAAATCGTGACCGGACAGAAGCCGTTTTCAGGCGACCGGCCGATGGATATCCTGTTCAAGCATGTCGATGAACAGCCCGCGCCTCCGTCGTTTCTCAATCCGAATGTCACTCCTGAAATCGAATCGATCATCATGCGGCTGCTCGAAAAAGATCCGCATCGGCGTTTCCCCAACGCACAGGATCTTAAAAGGCGCTGGGAAGAGTATCTGAGCTTCCTGACCGGCGAAACGCTCGTGTCGGACATGCTCGATTCGATCGACTCCGATGCAAAACGGATCGAGCCCCACTGGGATCCCGGCTTCAGCGGTCGCGATGAGGAGATGGCGCAGATCCGGGCGGCACTGGATCCGAATACGAGGGCCTTTCGACCGGTGATTCTGGTTGAAGGCGAAGCGGGAATCGGGAAAAGCAGGCTGATCGGTGAGGTTGTTCAGAAAGCGAGGCTCGAGGGCTGCAAAGTCTTTTTCGCCCGGTGCTTCCCCGGTGAAAATCTGCCGTTCCGGGCTTTTTCCGATGTGATGGATGCGATCAGTGCTTCATTATGGAGGAGTTCTCCCGAGATTCAGGCGAAGTCACTCGGTGACGACAGGCCTGTTCTCGCGAGATCGTTTCCGGGGTTTGCCAATCTCGGACCGATGCCGGGTGAGATCGAACCGGAATCACTGAGCCCCGCCGAAGAGCGTCTCCGGCTGTTCAACGCAGTGCGGTCGATCCTTCTGCGGATCGGTGAAGGTCACCCCGTCCTACTCGCGCTCGATAATCTCCAGTGGGCGGACCCCGACGCGATCGATCTTTTACGCTTCATCGTGAATGCCTCGACTGCCTCGACCACGGGCGATCCGTGCCGCCTCAGCGTCGTCTGTGTGTACCGGGTTCCCGATAGTGAGACCAACGTGCCTCTGTCGGAACTGACGTCCGAATTGGCACACGCCTCATCCGTTCAGCGATTGCTCCTCAGGCCTCTGAATCAAGACGCCATGTCGGCCATGCTCCGATCGATGCTGGGTATCGATGAGAGCATGCCGAAACTGGCTGCCTGGCTGCACGAGATGACCGGGGGCAATCCGTTCTTTCTCGAGGAAATCATCATCAATCTGCTCGAGACGAAAGCGCTGTTCCGGAAAAAAGGGAAATGGTATCTGGACATCGGCAATCAGCAATCCGTGCCGGCCGATTCGACCGGAATCGCTTCCGGCAGCGTGGTGGTGCCCAAAGGCATTCATGACATGATTCTGCAGCGGATCGAGACCATTCGGGACAAGACGAAAAAGGTGCTGGAGTGGGCCGCGGTGGCGGGGAGACGGTTCCAGTACGAGTTGCTTCGGGAGGTGGCAGCAGATAATACCGAGGAACTGTTCGACTGCCTCGATGAGTTGCTTCATGCCGGGGTGCTGTCCGAGCGACGCGGGCGGGACGATGAGTTCTTCGAGTTCGATCAGGCGCTGGTTCAGGAAGTGGTGTACGGGCGGCTGTCCGCTTCGAGACGGCGTGTTTATCATCGGAGGCTGGCGGAGTATTTCGAGGGGTGCGCCGGGGAGCATCCGGACATCGACGCTCTCGCGTTCCACTGGTCCGCCTCGGATCGCTCCGTAAAAGCCCCCCCGTATCTGTTCCGATCGGCCGAGTCTGCAATCAGACGTTATGCGAACGGCCATGCGATTCAATCCTACTCGCGGGCAATCGAAATCATCGAGGGATCGAAGGATGACAGTCCGGGCGTGATCGATCATACTTTGTTGCTGGATTGCCTGAATCGCCGCGGAGATGCACTCAATGAAACCGGCCGGACTTCGCTTGCCGAGAAGGACTACGAGTCTGCTCTCGCACGGGCCGTCACGATCTCGGATCGGTACAATGAAGGCCGTGCCTACAACAAGCTCGGGGTGATCGCCGAGACCCGGGGGCAGTATCCGCGCGCCATCGAATTGACAGAGAAATCGATGCGGATCTGGAAGGAACTCGGGCACGACGCGCCGCTCACGACCTGCCTGATCAATCTCGGTGTCCAGAACTGGAAACTCGGGTGGTATCCCGACGCTCTGGATGTCTACAGGCAGGCACTCGATCATGCTCGCAGACTCAGGAACAGGCAGCTTGAAGTCTGGAGCCGATCGAATATCGGCCTGGTCCTGATCTCGCTCGGGAACGAACGTCAGGCGGCGGAGTATTTTCGGGAGTGTCTGGCGATCTTCGAGAGAGCTCAGATGAAACCGCATGTCGTCCAGACAATGGTCAATCTTGCCTGGGCGCTGTTTCTGGCGGGCGAGTTCGAGGAGTCGGAACGCTGCAACCGGGAAGCTCTGGAACTGGCTCAGACGATCGATCATGCCGCAGCTTGTGCAATCCTTCCATCCAATCTGGGGGAATTGGACCGTGCGCGCGGTTTCCCGGCAGCGGCGCAGCAGAAACACGAGGAATCCCTGCGACTCGCAATCGATCTCGAAGACCAGTCACTGATCGCTGACAATCATGTGCGACTGGGGCTGGATGCTGTTCTTCAGGGACGATATGCCACCGGTCTCGGCCTGATCGCAAAAGCCCTCGAATCCTTTTCATTACCTGAAGCCCTGGACTATGAAATCCCGTCGCGCATCACGTTGGCTTACTGGTCGGGTGAGCTGGGATTCACGGACCGGGTGGATGAACACCTCGACCGGATCGATCAGCGACTCCGGATCGTTCAGAATCCCCGGTTTTCGGTGATGTACGGACTCCTCCGCCATCGGTCATTGCTGGCGGCCCGAAAGTCCTGGTCCGACATCCGCGGCGCGGCTGAGCGGTGTCTCGCGGACATCGTTGACTCGGCATCACAGATTGAAACCGCTGATGTGCGAATGGAGTTCGAGCGCGCGTGTGCGAGGCAGGATTTTTTGGACGGGCGCTGTGACGCGGCGATCCGACGGATCGAATCGCAGGTTTCGGATGTGTGCGGGTCGGAGAATCGGATCCTGTTTTTTCCGATGGCACTCGATCTGCTGGAGTATCTGTCCTTGTCCGACCCGGGTCGATTCGAGGAGTGGCGCGACCGTCTGGGGCCGCAGATCCTCTCTTACCCGATCGAACCTCCGCTGACACGCTGGCGATTGCTCGGCATCGAATCACTCGAACGCGACCATCGGACCCGTGAGGCGCTCGTGGAGGCAGAAGCGCTGCTTCGGACGCTTCGGGGACAGGCGCAGGGGTTCTCAGAATCCGAGATTGTGCTGTTTTGGAATTCCGGTTTGAGAAAAAAGCTGATTTTCGACATGATGCGGCTGTACGTCGAACTTGGAGAAGACGATTCAATGCGAGCGCTCGCCCATGACATGCAGATCGGTCACGGACGCCGGTCATGACGGCGCCGGCGCGGTTGTCGGAGACGCGTGGCACATGCCGCTGGCTGTGGCTGCTGGTATGTCTGCCGCTCGTTCCGCTTGTCCCCCCGGATCCGGCCTGGTACCTCGAGGGCTCTCTGCGCGTGCAGTATGAAGCGATCTCGTTTGACCGGCCGTGTGATCCCTTGACGGGCCGAACCATCATCGAGCAGCGCCTCAATTCGGAGCATTGGGATCCCGTCGCCGCTGTGTCGCTTCGATTCGGCACCTACTGCCGGGTCAATTCGGGCGTGCTGAGGGTCGAGGTGAGCCGGCCGGGACAGGACGCCGGTTCGACTGATACCGTGATGGCGCGCGTGGATCTTGCCAATCTGCAGGACAACCAGTGGGGTATGATCCGATTTGAGCGAACTCTGCCTCCGGGTGAGGGGTCGCTGATCGTGCGGATTGTGTCGGAGGGAATCATGCCGGGGAACGAGGTGACCCTGTGGCGTGATTCGGAAGGGCGCGGGAACACGGGAAACCTCACGATGAACGGCGCCGCGATTCCCGGTGAGCTCGCGATGAAACTCTGGACGCGCACACCCATCCCGGTCCTGATTCTGGAGGCTCTCGATCGGAGCGGTCCGGCACGCCTCATCGGAGTCCGCGCGGCACGCGGAATCGTGTTGCTGATCGGACTGATCAGTGCATGGGGTATCTTCCGGCTGCTCCGAGAGGTCCGACGGATATGACCGGCAATCGCTGGACGCCGATCCTTCGATTCCTGCTCTGGATGCTGGTCGCTGCCGGGCCGGGCGCGCTGATCGTGGCGATCGACTCGGCTCAGCAGGCATTCACGGGGCGGTATTGGACCGGTTCAGCCATCCCCGTCACGGCGGCTGCGTTCAACGATTCGATGGGGCGCTATCCCGAGGCTCTCGTGTGGCTGGATCGTGTTCCGGATCGTTCCGGTGCGGAGACTGAGATATCGGCCTGGAGTGTCGCGCTTCGGAAGAATCTTGCGCTTCGGTTGTTCCTCAGCGGCGATTTCCAGTCAGCGCTCGACGCATACGAACGGCTCGATTCGGAAAGCAGGATGGATTACATCGGAGGCATTTATCGCGGGATTGCGATGATCAAGATCGGTCGCATGGACGCGGCATTCAGGGAATTCGTAGCGCAATCTCGGAGGTATCCCGACCGTCAGGATGCATTCGTGGCGATGGGCCATGTCCAGCTTTCCCGTGGAGAGATCGTTTCCGCGACCGATTCTTATGAGGAGGCGATCGCACGCGCTCCGAATCTGGGAATTGTCCGGGTGGATATCGGGGATGCGTATTGGGAAAGAGGCGACCGGCAGACGGCATTGGATTGGTATTATCGCGCCGAAGCCTGTGATCCCGGGGATATCCAGGTGATTCTGAGAATGATTCGGGTGGTTCTTGTGACTGGATCGGATTCCGGTTCGCTGAGTCGTTGGATGAATGCCGCGCGCATGGCACATGCCGGTCATCCGATCATCGAAGCGCTCGATGCGGCGGCTGCGGGTGGCAAGGGCGTGTGGACGGAGCAGATCGAGGCGATGTTGATGACTCCGTGCGCGTGGGGGGGCAAGCGGCCGGGGCTGCCCTCGAAAATCCTGTTTCTGTATCTCCGGGACGCGTGGCAAGGTTGCGGGACATGAACGGTCGGGCCAATCGATCAGCACTCGTGTGGTTTTCCGTCGTTTGGTTCTGCATGGCCACACTGACGGCTCTTTTTTTAAATCCGCCGTTCCAGTGTCCTGACGAACCGGCCCATCTGGCATATGTGCTGTATAATACGCATGAGAGACGGTTGCCGCTGGAGCATCTGGAATCCGTTATACTCGAATCATCCGCATCGTTCCGCTTCTGGCAGTTGGTCGATTTTCCCGTGCCGGCGTCGCCCCCGTCCCGGTTTTATGAAGCGCCACTGCTGCGCATGAAGCCGACCCAGCTATCCAAACCGACGCTGTATTATGCGGGAATGGGAATGGTGCTGCGGTTCCTGCGGATAGACGGGCCTTTGCCCGCTTTGCTCGCATCCCGCGCTATCGGGATCGTTCTGGCTGCGGGTGCGGCGATGTTTCTGCTGCTGATCGGCCGGCAGACACAGCGTGAACCATCGGAGTGGTTGGTGTGGGCGTGCGGACTGATGACGCCTCAGTATCTATATATGTCCGGGTCGGCCAATCCTGCGAATCTCGCCTGGCTGGCATCAGCCATGACGATCTACGGCAGTATCCGGCTGCTGGTGGAACCCGAGCGAGTTTCCGGATGGTTGTGGGGCTTTGCGGGAGTGGCACTGGGTGTCGCCTCGCATCGCTCCGCGTTGCTGGCTTTGCCGGGATTTCTGCTGTCCGCATCACTGGTGCTGTATCGCCGGTCTTTCCGAGCGACTGTGCTGAGTCGGTACCGGTTCGCTCTGTGCCTTGGTTCGGCAGGCGTCATGCTCTGGATCCTGGTCTCCAATCTGATGCCGGGACTGGTCCGTCTGACAGCGCATCAGATCATCTCCCAGTTTCGCGGTCTTGATTGGACCGTTGCAGGGACGCCATGGAATCCCGAGTGGTGGACGCGTTTCGGAGGTCATTTTATCGCGAGCCTGATTCTGAATTTCGGTTGGCTCAAGCATCCCGCTGCAGAATGGTATTATTGCCTGTATCTGTTCATGTTTCTCCCGCTTCTTCCGGGTTTGGTGGTCCTGATCGGTCGGGAACGGGAGTGGTTCACCGGTGGTGTCGGGATCGTTCACGGCATCAACGTCCTGGTGGCTGTCGGTGTGGTGGTCGTGCAGTTCGGGTTGCGGCACGAGTTGACGCAGGGGCGATATTTGTATCCTGTCTGGCCATCGATCGTCTTATGGATTGGCACGATCTGGAATGCCGGGATTCCGGGAGGATATCGTGAAGCATGCCGGAAGGCGGTCTTTTTTCTGTCATTGGGGATGCTCCTGTACGCATTGGCCGGTGTACTGATCCCCCGTCTGTTGCTTGCCTGATCGGCCTGATATGACGGCGTTTCATCGCCGTTCGACAAAAAACGATTATTCATCGGATGGGATTTCTGATATAAATTAAAAAAGGAACTGGCTGGACGCGACGACCGACCAAGGAGATACGATGGCAGTCATCGATCGATTTCTCGAAAAGGCAGTGCAGGCGGGAGCTTCGAATATCCATATCGCCACCGGGACTCCGCCTCTGGTCCGGTTGCATGGAGATCTGATCCCGATCTCGAAGGATGCCCTGACGATCGAAACCGTTCGGGAGTTGCTGTTTGAAATCCTGAGTGCGGAGCAACGGGAGCGGTTGGTCAACACGCGCCATGAGATCGAGTTTTCGTATGCGACGACATCGGGACTACGGTTCCGGGTCAGCGTGTATCGATCCCGGCGGGGTCTGGATTCCAACTTCCATACGATTCCTTCGCGGATTCCTACGTTGCGGGAACTCGGATTGCCGCAAGTCGTCAGTAATCTCGTGAAGAACAACAACGGTCTCATCCTCGTGACAGGATCCTCGGGTTGCGGCAAGTCTTCGACCCTGGCCGCTCTGATCAATCTGATCAACAAAACGCAGGAACGTCATGTCATCACGGTTGAGGATCCGGTTGAGTTCATTCACAAGAATGAGAGGTGTATGGTGAACCAGCGCGAGGTCGGCACGCATACACATTCGTTCGCCAACGCCTTGCGTCAGGCGCTTCGGGCGGATCCCGACATCATACTCGTCGGTGAAATGCGCGATCTCGAGACGATCTCGATGGCGATCACCGCCGCAGAAACCGGACACCTCGTGCTCGGAACCCTCCACACTCTCGATGCCTCGAAAACCATCGACCGCATCATCGATGTGTTCCCCGGCAATCAGAAAAATCAGATCCGGAGCATGGTTTCGGAGTCTCTGCGGGGGGTCATCTGTCAACAGCTCATCAAGGCCAAATCCGGTAAATCACTGGTCCTGGCATGTGAAATCCTGCTCGCCACCCCATCCGTCTCGAATCTGATCCGGGAAGGGAAGACATTTCAGCTTCCGAGTGTCCTGCAGATGAACAAGGGAATGGGGATGCAACTGATGGATGATCATCTGGTGGAACTGGTCAAGGAGGGGAAGATCGAGCGGGACGAGGCGATGGTCCATGCCCATGATCCGAAGTATTTTGAGGAGACGCTGACGGGACAGAGCAAAGATCCGAAGCAGACATTCCAGACCTCGCAGATCAAGCTGAAACCGTGAGGATGCCATGGCGATCATCGATCAGTTCTTAAAGGAAGTTGTTCTTAAAAGCGGTTCCGATCTGCATTTTGTCACGGGTAACAAACCGATGGTTCGTGTTCATGGCAACCTGGTCAATCTCCGGGAGGAAGTCATTTCGCTCGAGGACGGTAAAACGATCCTCTATGAGATACTCACCAAGTCGAATCGGGAACGGTTCCTGGACAATCTTGAAGTCGATTTCGCCTATCAGATTCCCAATGTGTCCCGATTCCGGGTCACGATGTTTCATCAGACCAACGGGATCAGCGCCGTGTTTCGCGTCATCCCGGATCATGCCACCTCGATCGAAAAACTCGGGCTGCCCCAATCCATCATCAAGTTTTCCCAGCTCGACCGGGGTCTCGTTTTGGTTACCGGCGCCACCGGATCCGGCAAGAGCACGACCCTGGCTGTGCTCATCGACATGATCAACCGGAAGGGGAAAAAACATATCATTACGATCGAGGATCCGATCGAGTTCGTTCATACCAGCCGCGGGTGTTTGCTGACTCAGCGGGAGGTCGGAATGCACACCGAGAGCTTTGCGGATGCACTGCGCTCGGCGTTGCGGCAGGATCCGGACATCATTCTGGTCGGTGAGATGCGAGACCTCGAAACAACTCGTTTGACCCTGTCGGCCGCCGAAACCGGTATCCTTGTATTTGCAACCGTTCACACGAATTCGGCGATCAAGACGATCGATCGGGTGGTCGATGTGTTTCCCGTCGAAGAGCAGGAACACGTCCGAGTCATGTTATCCGTTGCGCTTCGCGGAGTCATCTCCCAGCAACTCATCCCGACGGGAGACGGGAAGGGACGCGTTCCGGCCGTTGAGGTCATGTTCTGCAATTCGGCCATATCGAACGTGATCCGGGAGGGTAAAACGCATCAGTTGACCAGTCTGATCCAGGGAAGTCGCAAGGACGGCATGCAGACCATGGATCAGTCATTGATGGAGTTGTTCAACACCAATACCATCAGCTACGACATGACGCTCAGCAGGATCTCCGATCGAGGCAGTTTTCTGCGCGCAGTCGGAGGTCGGAAGACATAGTCTGTCGAACGCGAATTCCTTTTCCTGATACTGGAGAACCATCCAATGAATTACAAACAGGCGGGTGTCGATGTTGCGCTGGGTGATGCCTTTGTCGAGCAGATCAAATCGCGCGTAAAACAGTTGAAAGCGAAGGGGGTCGTATCCGGTATCGGTCCCTTCGCCGGTTTGTTCGATTTCGGTCCCTCCGAATGGAAAGACCCGATCCTTGTCGGTTGTACCGATGGTGTCGGTACCAAGCTCAAACTGGCTTTCGAGTTGGATCGGCATGATACGATCGGAATCGATCTGGTTGCCATGAATGTCAACGACCTGATCGTATGCGGCGCAAAACCTCTCTTCTTCCTGGATTATCTCGCAACAGGCAAACTTGATCTGAAGACTCACCTGAGCGTCATCGACGGGATCGTCGAGGGTTGCCGGCAATCACGCTGTGCACTGCTCGGAGGCGAAACCGCAGAAATGCCCGGAATGTATGGAGCGGGTGAGTATGATCTGGCGGGGTTTGCTGTCGGCATGGTCGACAGGGACAGACTCCTGAATCCCGATGGGGTAGAACCCGGAGATGTCCTGATCGGGTTGCCGTCGACCGGATTTCACTCAAATGGGTACTCACTGGTCCGGCGGACCTTCGAGGATCGTGCCCGATTTCCTCTCGATCAAACCATACCCGGCGAAGACAGGCCGTTGGGCGATGTGCTTCTCGCTCCGACACGGATCTACGTCCCTGAAGTTCAAATCGCGCTCAGTATCCCCGGTGTCAAATCATTCGCGCATATCACCGGTGGAGGCATCACCGGCAACTTGCCTCGGGCCTACCCCGATCGTTTCGGCGCTCGGATCCTGATCGATTCCTGGCCGATTCCTCCCGTGATGAAACTCCTCCGCGAGGAAGCCCGGATCGATGACTCCGAGATGTACCGGACATTCAATATGGGGCTGGGGTTGATCGCGGTGGTGGATCCGCACGCCGCCTCGCGCCTTCAGGATGCCTGGAAGAAATCCGGTTTTGTTTCGTATGAAATCGGACGGATCACGGATTCACCCGGAGTCGGGTATGTGGGGGCTCAGACGGGATCCACAGGAACCGCGCCGGAACGGCGATCCGGTGCGGGAACCCGGAGCGACGCGATGCCGACCGGAAAAATGAAAATCGCGGTTCTGGGATCCGGTCGCGGCACGAACATGGCTGCGCTGGTCACGGCTTCCAAAAACGACGAACTCGATGCCGACATCGTCTGTGTCATCTCGAACAATTCCCGAGCCGGTATTCTCGACATCGCCCGGCGTGAGAATATACCGGCGTATCATCTTTCCTCCCGAACGCATGCGGATGAATCTTCCCGCGATCAGGCCATCCTTGATATCATGAAAGAACACGGTGTTGAACTGATCTGCCTGGCAGGCTACATGAAGCGACTCTCTGCCGGGTTTCTCGCGGTCTGCGGAATACCCGTGCTGAACATCCACCCGGCCCTCCTGCCTGCATTCGGTGGGGTTGGAATGTATGGTGAACGAGTCCACGAAGCGGTCATCAGGAGCGGTGCGAAGTATTCCGGCGCGACCGTGCACCTGGTGAATAACGAGTATGATCGCGGCCGGATACTGGATCAGCAGATCGTCGAGGTATCACCGGATGACACCGCCGGGACTCTGGCCGCAAAAGTGTTGACAGTCGAGCATCGTTTGTATGTCCGGGCGGTGAATCGCTGGATTCGATCAGGTCGTGTCTGAATCGGAGGCGTGTGGGGTTCGGAATGAGCAATCGATGCGTGTGAACGCGCGTTTTCTGATCGTTGCGATCGGTATCACCGCCACAGCGGCGTTTCTCCGGTTCACACACATCACGACCATGAATCCGTACATCGAGGATCTCAGTTCGCGCCTGGGAATTCTCACATTGGACTTCCATCAGGGGCTCCATCACTTTCCGTACGCTCCGTATCAGTTCGAATTCGACGAAACGGGGTCGGCACATGTGGCATACCTCTGGACCCTTCTGTTCGGCCGTGATTGGAGTTCGTTCCAACTTCTCGGGGCATTCACCGGTGTGCTTCTGACACTGTCTGTGATCCTGGTCGCCAGACGCATGTTCAACCAACGCACCGCCTGGATTGCGGGGCTGTTCATCGCGACGAACCCGACACTGTTGACCTGGGATCGGTATCCCGCCTACGCAAGCAGTCATTTTCTTTCGATCCTGATCATGCTCTCCTGGATGATTCTGCTTGCCGGGTCTCCCGTTCCGCGATCTTTTCTCAGGGTGTTCGTCGCAGGTGTCGTCTTCGGACTCGGATTGTACGTGACCAATCTCGTCAACCTCGCGCTTCCCGCAACACTGACTGCCTGCGGATACGGTTCTGGACGAACGAAGCAATCGCGATCCATCCGTCGAACGGGTCTCGACTTGCTGGTTTTTCTGACCGGCATGGCGATCACTTCCATCCCGATTCTCCTCAACCATACGCAATTCAGATGGTATGCATTGTGGCGGATGAAGCACTTCGAGACGTTCATCCGGTCAACGGATCCGTTCCCCTGGACGATGTCCCAGATGGCTCAGATGATCGGGCAGCTCGCCTGGCGCGCACAGGATTGTTTGTTTCAATCACCCGGTGCTCCTTTGCTGCAACCGATTGAAACACTGTTTCTGCTCGTGGGGATATTGGCCGGGGTATCCGGACGAAGCAGGATCCGGTATCGATTGATCCCGTTGTACTTCGTGGTTTGGCTGGGAGTGATTGCAGTGGTCGAAACCGGCCCGTGGCGTTGTGCTTACTTCAGTCTGATCCTTCCGTTTCTTCTGATTCAGGCCGGAGCGGGAGGCGATTGGATGATTCGCCGAATGCTCGTGGTGGTCGGTCGTTCCCGGAGCCGGCGTTGGGTATCGTATGCGTTCATCACGGTCGTTCTCGTGTTGTCGATACTGGCGGCTCGATCGTTCACGGAGGGCTCCAGGCGGTTGATACCCGGCAATTCATTGCTCACCGACCTGCATTATGACCTGGCGGAAGCTCCCGACCTCCCGCATCTGTTCTCCGCCACGATTCATGAAGTGTATCATTTTCATTACCCGTTCTGGTATGCGACGCGATCGCGTCTGGCGCGTGTTTCCATTGTGGATTGGGACGATACCGGCTGGTACTCGCACCCGGATCGCCTGCCGTTGATCATCGAAAAATGCGAATCGGCATCATGCCGATTCATCGTTGACCCAGCACATGCCGAAGCATTCCGGAAACAGTTCGGTGAGTGGATCGCCGAGGGGCCGCCGATCCGGCTTGACCGTTCCGGATTATGGTCGTTTCCCTGCGCGGTTGTGATTCCGGACGAGCTGCGTCGGACTTGGACCGAGACGGCGATTCCTGCTATTCTGGATATTGCCCGCTAGCGCGACGGACTGGATGTTGAGAGGTTTCCGGTATGATACCGATTCGGGACACGATCCCCGCCCGCCGAATACCGATCGTCAATTTTCTGTTGATTCTCCTGAATGTGTATGTGTTTGTGAACATGTTGAGAATCCCGCCGCGGGGCATCGAGGCATTTGTCGGATACTGGGGGTTGATTCCCGGCAGATTGCTCGATTTTTCCGTCATGAATTGGAAGTTGCTGCCCAACGGCGGAATGAAAACCGTTTTCAGTTCGATGTTTCTGCATGCGGGCTGGATGCACCTGATCGGGAACATGTGGAGTCTGTATCTGTTCGGTGACAACGTCGAGGACCGACTGGGCCATATTCGATATCTGTTGTTTTACGTTCTGTCGGGAATCGCGGCGATGATGGTTCATGTGCTGCTGAACCCGACATCGATGGTGCCGACGATCGGGGCGAGCGGTGCGATTGCGGGTGTCATGGGCGCATACTTCCTTCTCTTCCCGCGCTCCCGAATTCTCGTGTTGATCCCGGTGTTCTTCTATCCGCTGTTTTTTGAAGTGCCGGCCGTCGTGTATCTCTTCGTTTGGTTCGTGTCACAGATATTCAGCGGCACCGCATCGTTGATGGCAGGCGCGTCCTCCTTCGGTGGAATCGCCTTCTGGGCCCATATCGGCGGATTCATCGGAGGCATGTCGCTGCAGAAGATCATCAAACCAGGGCAGAGATCCGGAACCTTTCGCCTGGGATGATCGATTCGGCGTTGTGCCGCCGGTTTCATGACGCTAATATAGCCCCGGTTCAATCCGGAAGCCTATTCATGGCCGATCCGTACCGCAACAGGAGAATCGAAAACGATGATGACGATCCAACAGATGGAAAAAGAGCTGAGAGTATTGATCTGCGCTCAATGCCGGAGTCAGTTCGGAGGCGATCCGGACAGCGTTGTGTTCGGGATGCCGCCTGAGACGATCGATGCGGACTATGCCGTGGAGTGCTTCTCGATGTCCAAACTCTTCCGCAAATCCCCGGCGGACATCGCACGGACGATTGCGAACATGGACCGCCCGGAATGGGTGGATTCAATCATTCCCGCGGGACCGTATATCAACATCAAACTCACCCCTGCGTTTCTCGAACGGACGGTTTTCGACCAGATCGACGCCGAGCAGACCCGGTTCGGATGGCAAAAACAGGATACTCCGGCACGGGTCATCGTCGAGTATTCCTCACCCAATACCAACAAACCCCTCCATCTAGGACACATCCGCAACAATGTGCTGGGAGTTGCCGTGGTGAATCTGCTCAGAGCGATGGGCAACGACGTCATTCCTGCGTCGATTCTGAACGATCGCGGGATTCACATCTGCAAGGCGATGGTGGCGTATCGGAAATTTTTCGAGGGGCAGACGCCCGAAACAGCCGGGATGAAAGGGGATCATTTCGTCGGGATGACCTATGTGCGGTTCGATCAGGAATCGCGCGGGGATGAGAGCCTTATGGAGGAAGCCCGGGCAATGCTTCGCGCATGGGAGGCGGGTGATCCGGCGACGCGTGATCTCTGGAAGCGGATGAACCGATGGGTGACGGAGGGTTTCGAGCAGACGTATGCGCGGCTGGGATCGACATTCGAACTGGTGCAATTTGAGAGCGACATGTATCAGGAAGGCAAGTCGCTCGCTCTCGATGGGGTGCAGAAAGGAATCTTTTACCGTCGCGAAGACGGCTCGATCTGGTTCGATCTGCGCGATATCGGACTGGATGAAAAAGCCATTGTGCGGGGGGATGGCACGTCGTTGTATCTGACACAGGATCTTGGCGTCGCCGTGGACCGTGCGAGACGATACCATCCTGACAGGGTGATCTATGTGGTCGGGTCCGAGCAGATTTATCATTTCAAAGCGCTTTTCGCGGCACTGGGACGCCTCGGTTTCGAATGGGCGGCGCAGTGCGTCCATCTCAGCTATGGCATGGTATATCTGCCGGAAGGCAAGATGAAATCCCGTGAAGGCAAAGTGATCGATGCGGACAACCTGATGGACGACATGACCCGGATGGCGCTCGATGTCATGGAAGAATCGCATCTGCAGATCGATGATGCTGATCGCCGATCCATTGCCGAGGCAATCGGGATAGGCGCGATCAAGTACTTCATCCTGAAGGTTGGAGCTCTGAAGGATATCCACTTCGATCCCCGCGGGTCGCTGTCGTTCGATGGGTCGACCGGTGCATATCTGCAATACACGCATGCGAGAATCCGGTCGATCTTGAACCGGGCCGGAGAGGTCCCGGACACTGACTGCATCACCGGGTGGCTCACTCAGAAAGAAGAAACGACGCTCCTGCGAAAGCTGTTGCGGTTTCCCCGGTGTCTTTCCGACGCGGCGGCGGATTTGAATCCGTCCCGTCTGGCTTTGTATCTATGGGAGCTGGCGAAACTGTACAACGGGTTTTATACCAATCATCGGGTTCTGGATGCTCCGGGACCGGAAATTCGCGCGGCGCGATTGAGACTCTGCAGAAGTGTCGCGATGACGCTTCGATGCGGTCTCGAACTGCTCGGAATCCGAGCGGTTGAACGGATGTGAAACCCGTCGGACTATCGATAACCGAAAGCCTGGCGGGCCATATTCACAATCTGCTCAGCCTGGATCAGTTCGACACACGTGCAAGGCATGTGAATCTCGGGTGTTTCCAGTCGGCAGCCCGGACAGGACTGGTCCGGGAGTGCGAAGGTGACGTTGGACCCGAGAAACGAGTCGCGGGGCGAACGGGTGCCTGTCAGAATGATGGTCGGTGTGTTCATGACTGCAAACACGTAACCGGCGCCGGAATCCAGTCCGATGAACAGATCGGTTTTTCGGGCGAGTGCCATCGTTTCACCGATGGTCGGATAATTCCAGATCTGGATCATGCCCGGCGTCAGTTGTTTGGACAACTCCGTCAGTAATCCCGTCTCCATGGGGTCCGCGATGACCAGGATCTGGTGTCCGTCGTCCGTCAGTCCCCGGCAGGTTCGAATCAGGCTCTCGAGTGGCCATGGATTCCCGTTTTTTGCGCCACCCGGGTGAATAACGATGATCTTTCTGTCCGGTGCGAGTCCGGCGAGGATGGAGTGTGTCGAGGCGATATCTTCAGGGGGAGGTACCAGTTCCGGCGAGATGAAACAGGGCTTGATGCCGAGTGGTTCGAGTAGTCTGAGGTGATGAAGATGGGACGGCATGCCTTCGATATCGGATACGGCATGTGTCAACAGCAGCCCCTCGGACATGCGATTGTAACCGATTCGGAACGGTGCGCCGCTGATGCCGGCCATGACGAGCAGGCGGAGATCCGACTGGAAAACAATCAGTACATCGTATTCAAGCCTGCGAAACTCCCAGGATATACTGAAAAGACCATGATGCGAAGGCGCCTCGTGGTAATGATGGCTCCGTATATACCAGTCAGGATTGTAGGTGAATACTTCGTGAATCGCACGGTGCTTGCGTAACAAAGGCTCCGCCCATTCCCATGTGACAAAGTCGATCTCGGCTCCCGGAAAAGAATCCTTCAGGAGTTGAAGAGCTGGAATGCAGTACAGCACGTTGCGGATGGAGTCGATACTGATGAGGATTATGCGGTTGAGTTTCTGCGGGTATTGAACAAACCGCTTCCGAAACCGCAGAAGTCGACCTCCGAGGCGATCGATGGATCGAACAAATGAATGCAGGCGTCCGGTTTGTGAAAGCATGATTGAGCCCATCCGTTGCGTTCAAACCTTATTATAGAGGTTGCAAGATCAATTGTCATGGCTGATCCGAGTGGCTGGATGCCCGCCCCGAATCACGATCCTCATGAAAAGTGCATCTTCCACTGTTTACAGTTTCATTTCCCGCGATGTATAATATTCCCATGTGTTTCCCGATCAAGCGAATCATGACTCTTCTGGTAATGAGTGTTGTTTTTTGTCTGCACAGTACCCATGTGTCAGGTGATGCGAACTCCAAACTGGTGCTGATCAGGAAGCCTGACCCTCCCCAGTTGCCCAAAGTGCTGAAGCAGAACCCGGCGAAGGGAATCGTGCTGATGAAGGTTCGGTTGAGTTTGAAGGGGGAGGTCGAGCATATCGAAATCATCCGATCCTCCACGATCGATTCCCTCGATGACTTCCTCGCTGTCTGGGTCAGGAAATGGGTCTATATCGTCGATCAGCCCAAGAATTCCGCGGATGCGATCTACACGATCATCACGATCCGATACGATCTCGCCGAACAGCGATTTGAAACGCCCATGACAACCACATCCGCGATGATCGTTTCGGATAATCCGGCTGGAAATGAGTCAGCGGGATCCGAGGAAACGGCCCAGAGCGGGCTCTCGGTTTCACCCGTCACCCCGCTCAGGATCAGCAGCATCCCCCCCGAAATTCAGACGTCGAATCTCAAGGGCGAAGCCGTCTTCCTCTGTGAGATTCAACCCGATGGAACGGTCGGATCTGCGATTCCGGAACTGGGGGGGGATCTGACGGAGGTGCAACGATGGATCATCGGGTATCTGAAGACCACCCGGTGGCATTTTCCCGGAGACCCGCACGTCGTCAGACTCAGGATTCCCATCGAATATGACACATCGCTGTGCAAAGTCTCGTTTGGTTCCATCACGGAGATGCAATAAGCGAGCGCCGGTGGTTTGCCTACCGAGCAAAAGCGATTCACGGATTTCGAGTTTGTTTGACATTATCGAAATAAAGCTTAAACTAAAACCAAAGATGCGCAACGACACTGACGCAGCGACACCAATCAGACCAGCAGCGCGGAGGGGTTAGTGAAAACACAACACGTCAAGGTCCTCGTGGGTATTGGGTTATCATTGATTAGCGTCGCAACGCTGGCGATGGACTCACAGATTACGATCCACTCGATCCCCGAACCGGGAGAAGTGCGCGTCAATGGGGTGGTTCGGGGGAAAACCCCGTTGTTGCTGAGTTACCCCGAGAAGACGATCTTCAAGCTGACCGTCACGCTGGAGGATCAATCGGCCGAACTCGATTACACGGTTGAGGGCGACGATACCATCATCTTCGATCTTGCAAGCGGTGTAAAAGTCGATATGGCTGCCTACAAGAAATATCTGGCGAGCAAAGTCGTGAAGGATCAGCCGACTCCGGTACCCACAGAACCGCCTGCTCCCGTAGAGACAGAACCACCTCCGCCGGAAGAACCTCCGGTTGAAGCGCCCGTGACCGAATCGCAGCAGACAGCACCGGTTCAACCCGAAATCCCCTCAGCTGTCCAGGAACTGCCGGACAGCGCCTACCCGGAATCCAATGACAAGATCAAGGTCGACCGTCCTCCCGAAATTCTTCAGCCTCCCAAACTGAGCGCCATTCCGCTTGAAATTCAGAATCTCAATCTGAAGGGCTCGATGGAATTCAAACTGCTTGTCGATGTCGATGGCACGGTCCGGAAAGTCACGGTCTCGAAATCGTCCGGGAACGAACAGATCGATCAGTTCGTCATTCCGTTTCTTCAGAAGTCAATCTGGACGCCGGCCATGAAGACCGGAAACCCGATCGCCTGCTGGCGAAAACTCTCCATTTCCTTCTACACCCTGGCATGTAAATTCGATTTTATCGATCTCTACTGATCATTCAGCACATGCCGCGGTTTCAGTGCGACAATCCCCGGTAAAACAATCTGCTTTCCGGGGATTGTCACTTTTTCCGAGTTTATCTCAAGAGACATTTGCGCCTGCGCGCCGCCATCCATGGCCAGCGCACGTGTCACGTCCAATCCGGATGCCAGAACCCACTGCCCGATTTCCCATAATGTGTAATCGCCTTCCGTCACGATCAGCAGGATGCGCCGGGAGGTGTCTTCCGCCACGATCGTCCTGCGGGCTTGTTTGTCGGTCCGATTGACTCGGATCAGATGATTGGAATCGACAAGCATCATGGTTTGAACGGCCTGTGAATATGCGGCCTCGACATCGAACTCGGGCTGTTCGTTCAGATCGATCGTCTGCGCAATCGGATATGCGGGATCGATGGGTTCTGCCAGCAGAAGGCCTTTCCAGAGTCGATGGCGTCGAGTTCCGAAATTTTTGCCGTCGCAGAGGAGGATTCCGAGATGCGTGAAATCTTCAGTGTACTGGCCTGCATTGATGACGAGAGTCGCTCCGAGTTGCGTCCTCCATGCGTCCGAAGTCAGTCGCTGCGCTCCGGGCAGGGTCGTGTAGTGATGCGCAGAAAACATCCAGAATTTCGGATCGACCCGGACTATAAAAATCCGATCCGAACCGTACCGGCAATAAGGGGCGCCGCTTGCCCAGCATGTTTCGAAGCCTCCGATCGGCATCCTCCACTCCGGGATCGATGCAGGCGGAGGTTCTGATGACCGGATGCGAGGGGTGAGGCTCATGAGGAAAACAAGAGATGCGGCCCATGCCATCACGGTCCTCCGACATTGACTGAACCTCGTAATCCTCATAAAATATAATGATAGATCATGCGGGAGCGTTTTGCACGTACATGCATCGGGCATATCGACAAAGGGGGATGGGGGATGTTTCGCAGGGGTTGGTTTATCGTTTTGCTTCTGATGCTCACGACAGGTTCAACACAGGCGGTTTACTGCGACTGCGGATCCATGACAGGTCGACCTGCCGTGATCCCGGAGGGTGTGGCGCTGTTCGATGAAGATGAAACGCTGACGGAAGACCAGGAAACACACCCGTTCATCGATGATCGCCCAACCGATGATCCCGGAATGGATCCATTCGCCGAGCGCACTCGATACATGACGGACGTTCTGCAGATCGATGTCGAACGAACGGATGGATATGCGGATCGAGATGGGTTGTGGAATGACAGCGATCCATTCGCGATCCTCCGATTGAGAACTCCGGACGGTTCCTGGAGCTTCTTCGGTCAGTCCGGAATCGTGGGCGGCTGCGACGGTGAGGCCTGTGATTCCGTCCTGAATTACCAGGTTCAAATCGCCATCGACAGATCCTCACTCTATTCGATACGCCTGGAAATCTGGGATGATGATGACGGCTCCGTCGATGAATTGCTGGGCTTCCGAACCTACTCTCAGATCCCGGTCTCCGGTGTCCCTCTTGCCTGGCAAATCCTGGACGACGATCCGGACTGGCAGTGCTGGGCGAAAACCCGTATCCGGTATGAAGACAACGGAATCGCCAATCCTGTCTGGATCGAGTATCCCCAGGGATCCGTTTCCGGAAATGCTTTTTTTGCATGGGATAATCCGGATGATCGCAGCGGGATCCATCATTCCGAGATTCACTTCAGTGCAGATGAGGTGTTTGACGATTCGGATGAGGCTGTATTCCGCGTATGGGGTGAGACCGGTGAGTTCTCGTTAAATGCACAGCATTCTCTGGTATCCGGAAGCTATTTCTGCGCGGTCGTGACCGTCGATAATCATGGATATGACAGCGATATCATTCCGACCGGTTCGCAGATTCAATGGAGCGCTCCGACCGCCGTTCCGCCTTCCGCGACGCCCACGCCTCCTCCGTCATACAATACTCCGACGCCGGCACCGGGAGCGTTCGTTGTGGGTGATGTGCGCATCTACGCCGATGCGTTCGACAATCTCGGCGCAGGCCGCTACCGGGCCCATGGCAATATCCAGATCAACGACCATGTGCGTGTCGAAGGTGCGGATTCGTTTCTGATGATTCAGACAACCGGGACACCATGGATCAGCGGACAGGGAACGGTCCGCCTCATCGACCTCGATCTGCCCGTCTTTCTCGGCGATTTCGATATCGACCCCGTCTCCGGTCATCCATACTACGGCCTGATCCGCCCCGGTCAGTTCACCTCCCTGTTGCTCCAGATCCTCGGGTTTTATCTCGAAGGAAATCCCCTCGACCTGAAAGTCAATGCTGTTGAAGGCTGGCTGTATTGTGAGACGATGATTCGGATCGAATTGCCGGAGATCGGCCTGCACATCACTCATGCAGACTTCTTCATCGATTGGATGGGTCAGATCACCGGCAATGTGCAGGGTTTCAGTTTCCAGATGGCCGGTGTGACGATCGCGTTCGAAAACGGACACTTCACGAATGTCGGGATCCATATCGACCACTTCCTTATCACGCTCGCCGAAAACCTTGGCGGTGGCTATGCCGAAGCCTGGGGCCTCAATATCGCCCATAATGATATCTGGCTGGACGCAGCGCATGTCGTTCTACCGGTCATCCGGATCGATGGTGGATTTGCGATTTCCGGATTCAATCCTGCGACAGGACCCGAGGCGTGGATCGAGCGACTGGATCCTCCGATGACCGGTTACAAATGGTGCGTGGATGGCCGGATCCACATCCCGCATCTCGGCGATGCCGGCCCGTGCGGCATTGAAACCACTTTTTCGATCTACGGAAACCGGTTGCAGCAGGCATGCCTGAGTTTCGAGGGATGCGGGCTGCAGATTCCGATCGGCAGTACCGGACTGTTCCTGTACAAGCTGGGAGGCTGCATCACATTCAATAATCTTCCGTATCCGGATCCGACGAATCAGTGCGCCATCGGAACGATTTATGATTGCAATCCGGATGTCATGACCTGCTGTAATTTCGATTATCCCGATTCCACAACGGTCAAACTGATCGCAGGACTTCAGGGAGGGCCGGATATCTTCGGTTTGAAGGCGGTTCATGCCGATCCTCTGTGGCTCGATATCAATACCGGTTGGGGCGTCGGCGGAGGCGGGATCATTCGAGTTCTGAACAACTACGAGATCGGTGCGGGGCGTATCTGCGGGGGGCCGTTCGGAGTCCGGGTGGACGGACAGATTCATGTTTCGATCGTACAGGGATCGCTGTACATGATCATCACACCCGATCATGCGGAAGGGGCGATTGAGGGGAGCGTGACCCTGCCTCCGGGAGACTATTGGCTGTTCGATCTCGATGAACCCCTCAACCTCGGACAGTTCCTTCTGATGCTGGGTTATTACTACGTTCCCGAGAGTGACTTCTGGGGTTCGGGGATCTGGAGCACCTGTCAGAATCCACATTGTTCCGGATTGAAGTACGGTGTGCTCTACTCACACGAAATCTTCGGGCAGATCCTCTCTGTCGCCCTTGATCAGAATCAGAATTTCCACGCCTGGATCGATCTCGATTTCTTCGGCTCCATGTCGATGGATGCCGATGGTTCCATCCGGTATGCCGGCGAAGGCATGCTCAGGGATCGCGCCGAATTCGCCGATGATTACACCGTGATCGCGATCGAGGTGCCGGATACGATGACCCGATCGCTGTTCGCCTTCGAACATCAGGGCGGTCAACCTGCATTCTACCTGGTGGATCCGGACGGCCGCGTGTTCTCTCCGGAATCGCATGACAACACCTCCGTCTTCTTTCGCGAACGACCCGACAGCGCGTTCTACTCGATCAAAAACCCGATTCCCGGAACATGGTATGCCGTCCTGGACCAAATCTCGGATGTCACCTCCTATCGCGTGCAACTTCTCCAGGGAAATCGTCTTCCCGAAGTCGAGATTCATTCCGTGACGGTTGAGGAGAACCGTGCGCGTATCGCATGGGCGGGATTTGACGCAGACGACGCTGCCCAGGTCGGACTCTTCTATGATCTGGATGATCAGCATGCGGATGGTATTCCGATCGCGCTGACGATCGGCGCGGGAGGCTCGGGGCAGGATGAGCAGATCACTCACTGGGATCTCAGCGGGATCCCCACAGGCCGCTACTATCTGTATGCCAGGATCGAAGACGGCCGCCACGCCCCGGTTGTCTCGTATTACGCCGATCCCGTTGTCGTGACGGACCAGACTCCTCCGAGTCCCCCTTCTCATTTCGAAGGAAACGTCGCGGACGGTCTGATCCACCTCTGGTGGGAAGCCTCTCCCGATCGCGATATCGATCAGTATCAGGTCCGATATCTCGATCTCGATACGATGGTCGAGCAGTCATTCATGGCAGCCGGTTGCGAGGCCTTCATTCCGGGGCTGCACAACGGAACACCCTATCGGTGCCTCGTCATCGCGAAGGACTTCAGCGGTAACTGGAGCGCTCAATCGAGTGAACTGTTCCTGACACCTCAACCGTATGGCGACCTGAACGCTCCGGCCACTGCTTCGAATCTTCAGGCCGCCGTCGATTCGACCGCATCCGTCACCCTGACCTGGACCCCGCCTTCCGACCCGGATCTCGGGGGATACCTGATTCACTACGGGACCAACCCGGGGGTGTATGGCGGGACCGAGGCCGAGGAAGGGCCGTCTCCGGTACGGGTCGAGGCGGCTGCGTCCTGTTTCACGTTGCATGGTCTGAATCCGGGAAGCTCGTATTTCTTCAATATTCAGGCGATCGATCAGACCCGCAACGCATCGGCGGTCTCCGCTGAAACAGCGCTCGTGGTCAACGACGGATCGGATGCAGATGCCGATGGAATGTGGGATGACTGGGAAATCTGTTACTTCGGAACGCTGTCGGTGTCGTCCGAGCAGGATTCGGATGATGATGGCGTATCCAATGCCCGGGAACTGACCGCGATGACCCATCCGAAACTCCCGGACACGGATGGCGATCGTGTGAATGATGGTGCAGACCCGAATCCGCTTCGCCGGATCGATCTCGATGTCGATGGCATGTCGGATGACTGGGAGATGCAATTCGGGGTGTCCGATCCCGAAGCCGATCCGGACTCGGACGGATTGAAAAACATCCAGGAACACTTTCTGGGGACGGATCCGCATCAGATCGACAGTGATCAGGACCAATACGCTGACGGACAGGAATTCCGGAATGGCTGGGATCCGCGCGATCCGGACAATCCGACGCCGCGATGCGGATCGCTGGGCGTGACGCTCACCATGCCGTCGCACCGCTTTCACACAGGTGACGCCTGCTTCCTGGATGCCACGCTGTGCAACCATACACTCATCCCTGTGGAAGGAGTCCGCTGCTTCGTGATTCTCGAGGCTTATGGCCAGTACTACTTCGCGCCCGGATGGACGACCGGTATCGAGTATCTGACTGTCGATCTGATGCCGGGACCTCAAACACTTCACATCATCCCGTCATTCTCCTGGCCACAGATTTCCGGATCCGTATCGGATTTGAGGTTTCACGCCGGATTGATGAACTTGGACATGACGACAGTGATCGGTGACTATGACACCTGGGAGTTTGGCTGGGAATGATCTCTCCGCGGTGATCGCGGGCCGTTTCGTTCTGACGGAGGAACTGCATCGGACCGTTGCGAGCAGGGTGTTCGCCACTGCCTCGCTGGTGCCACCCTGGCCGGAAGCAGTGCTCAAGATCCTGCTGGAGTCGGCGTCGGACGTCGAGCGCGCCCAGTTTCGGAAACGATACCGCTCGATGGCGCGGCTCAGGCACGTGAACCTGATGCCGGTGGCCCATCTGTTCGAAGACTCGGATCGCCGCTGGATCGGGTATGCCATGCCACGAATCGGGGGCTGGCAACTCCATACTCCCGTCCGAAGCCTCAATCGTTTCCTGAGTATCGCCAAAGCGCTCTGCTCGGCCGTCGATTACCTGCACCGCTCCGGATATCTCGCCGGTGCACTCTCGATCGATCAACTCCTGTTCTCGGGTGACCCCCTCGATGACCCCGCGCATCTGCGTCTTCTCAACTACGGATTTACCGCCGATTCGGAAGGGTTCACCGAGATCTCGAAGATTCGTGAAATTTCCAGGCTGGCGCCGGAGGTGATTCAGGGAGCCATCGAGACCCTCTCCATTGACCTCTATGGTCTCGGAGTCCTGCTGTATGAACTTGCCACCGGGCATTGCCCGTTCACGGGAACCGTTGGCCAGATCATCAAAAAACACCTCAATGAAACCCCTCCTCCTCCCGAACTCGATCCGGGCGTCGACCGGATTATCGGCCGATTGCTCGCGAAGGAACCACACATGCGATTCGCGGCGGCGCAGGATGTGCTCGCCGAATTCGATCGACTGGCGACGCACCGACCGCCTTCCGGAGTCATGCAGGATTTACTCCAGGGAGAAACGCTGCTGACGGGACGTGAGACTGAATTGGAGCGGATCGAGGCATGTCTGACCGACGCGGAATCAACAGGCCGGTCGGCTGTCGTCTGTATCGAGGGCCTGTTCGGGGCGGGCAAATCGAGGTTGATCCGTGAGATCGCCGCACTGCGATCCTCTGCCGGTTGGATCGTTCTGCCCGTCCGATCGCGCGAAGAACTGGCGATGATCGAATCATGGCTCGGCGATGACCCGCAGCCTCAGGTTCCGGTCCTGATCTGTCAGGATTCGGATGAGGTGTATGCCGACCTTTTCCGGCCGTTCGGGTTGTGGCGCACCGGGAGCAGCGGGCGTCGGGTGCATTTGCTGGTCGAGATCCCCGCCCGAGAGATTCTCAGAGAGCACGAAACCGGGTATCCCGCTCCTCCGGAGGCTTGTGTCGTTCGCCTCGATCGACTGTCTGAAGAGGGGATCGCGCGCATTCTCGGCAGTTATCTCTATTCGAGTTCTCCGCCGGGCGAGTTGACAGAAAGCATTCGGTTGCTGAGTGCCGGCTATCCGCTTTTCATCGAATCGTCGCTTCGCTTCCTGCATCGTTCCGGTGCGCTCGAATTCGAGGAAGAGTGGGTATTCCATCATGATCGGGTTCCGCGGAACCAGTACCCGCCTTTGATCACTGAATACATCCAGGACCTGCTTGCGTTCATCGGAACACCTCTCCAGACGTTCCTGCTCGAAATCGCGGCCTGTGGCGAAGCCGCGACACTGCCTATTCTGGATCGGATCGCCAAGCCGGGTTACGATTCGATGCTGGACCGCGGGGTCCGTCTCGGGATCCTGAAACGGGCATCGGACCAGTCCGCCGCGGAGTCGCCCATCCGGTTCGCTCACCCTGCCATTCCCCGGCTGTTGATCCAGCGCGCAGACACCGATGCCCTGTCGAGACTCTATGTCCGGATTGCGCGCGCATTGAGCGAATGCGGATGGGAGGGTGAATTGCCGGCGCGGATGTTTCTGGAATGCGGACAATGCCAGGATGCCGCTGTCGAAGCGATGCGGGCGGTGACGCGTCTGATACAGACAGGTGATCAGAACAAAGCCTGTCTTCTCCTGCGCGATTTCGAACCCGTCCTTCATGATCTGTCGCCTGCGATGCGCCGATCGATTCTCACGGCGCTGGCCGGTATCGAACTGGATCGGGGGCATGGATCCCTGGCTATGAAGTATTGCGATCAGATCGATCCGGAGCCTTCGGGGCCTGAGACCGCGGCGCTGTACAGGATCCGGGTGCAGGTTCTGATCGATCGATGCGAGTTTTCGCAGGCGATGCATGTTCTGCGCGAGGCCGCATCGATGGGCGATCTGGCTGAAGCCGACTGTGCGGCTCTGGTGCTGCTGGAAGGCCGCCTGAGTATCCTGATCGGCAGGATGGAGGAGGCGCGGTCGGCGGCCGATCGTCTGAACCGTCTGGCATCGCATCCGTCGACTCATTTCACTGTACGGCGCTCTCAAACGATCATGAATGCCCTGATCGATTGCGTCGAAGGATGCCGATTGAACGCGATACAAGCGCTCGAAGAAACACTCGCCGGGGATTCGACGGATGCATCCCGACTCGGGCTCATGCTCGCCGAACTGCTTCTCGATTCCGGCCGCTACACGGACGCTACGGCTGTTCTCGAACGGATTGCCCGTGAACGCGAACATTCCGATTCCCAGCCGGAACGTGCGGTCTGGTTGCGCATCCGCTCGGGTGTTTCGCTTCATCAACTCGAATTGAACGCCGCCGAGGATTTTCTGGAGCAGGCGATCAACATCAATGTGCGCTGCGAACAGAAGCTCGAAGAACAGAAGGCATTGATCCTGCGCGCTCAGGTGCGACTTGCCCGAGGGAGAATCGACCAGGCCAAAGATGAGTTGACCGATATTCTCGGCAATGCCGAAGCGATGGGGTGCATCACCCTGGCCCAGGAATGCCGGACTGCCCTGGCACAGGTGATGCTGGACAATGCCGACTACGAGGCAGCCCGATATCACATCGATCGATGCATCCAGTCGATCGAGGAATCCGAGTACCGGTATCTGTCCGTCCGAATCAGGATCCTGAAGGCGTCACTCTGCTGGATGGTCAATATGATCACGGACGTCCGCGCCCAGTTGGCATCCTTCCAGGACGCATCCCCGGATGAAAGCGGAGTGGACACCGGCATCCAGAGTCTGATTCTGCTGTCCCATTGTGCACGCCTCGAACGACAATTCTCGACATCCCACACCCTTCTGCGCACGGCGCGTGATGCAGCAGAACGGTCCGGCGCGATCAAACTCCAGGTCTGGATCGAACTGGCTCAGATCCGCTTGACGATCGATTCGGATCTGAGTGATTCCGTGTGGTATCAGACCGTTAACATCTGGGATCGATTGAAACGATTACCGGATATGAAACTCAAGCTCGAAACGGGATTGGTCATATCAAAGCTGGCGTTTCGCCGTGGAGATATCCGTAATGCCTCCCGCATTCTCGACTCCGCTCTCGGAATCGCACGGCACTACGGCTATCGGGAACACCTCTGGAGAGGGATGCGGATGATGGCCCAGATTCTGTACTCACAGCGATTGACATCGCAAACCTACCAGACACTCGCACAGGCGAGAGAGGTGCTCGGACAGATTCTCGCCGCCATCACCTCCCGCGAGATCTCCCTGGCCTACCAGAACCGGCCGGATGTGCAGGCCACACAACTCATGTTCGAGGATCTCGAGCAGATTCACCGGACGCATTTCGATGCCGGTGAGTCGTTCCCGGTGGTCTCGATCGAGGAAGGCGTTGAGCCGATCCGGATCGGTTTGCTGGGGGAACGATACCGGTTGTATCACCAGGCGGCTCGTGCAATTCGCGCCCAGACTCAGATCGACAAGATTCTCGATCTGCTGGTCGATACCGGCATGAAGCTGTCCGGAGCGTTTCGAGGGATCGCGGTGCTGCTCGATGAGCGCGGTGTCGAGCGGACCAGTCGCCGGTGCCGTTTCGATACGCCGGATTACCCGATTCAGGCACTGCTGGGATCGGCCATGGTCCGGGATGCGCTGGATTCGAAGGAGTGCATCGTCATCCGCGATTCACGCAGTGATGCACGCTATCCGGGCGATCCCTTCCTCGAATCCCTGTTACCGGTTTCCCTTCTGTGCATCCCATGCCGATCCCGAATGACGGTTCCGGGAGTGATCTGCCTGGAATCCGGTATCGAGGAGGTCGGTCCTTTGCGAGAAAACGGAGGATTGATTCAGGACCTGGCGGATGAGGCGGCTCTGGCGATCGAGAGTGCGAGGATGTATTCGGAGCAGAACGAAGTGTTTCTCGGGGTGGTACGTGCGCTTTCCGCGGCTGTCGATGCCAAGGATCCCTATACATTCGGTCATTCCTCGAGGGTCAGCCACTATGCTCGTCTGATCGCAACGGAACTCGGGATGGGTCACGAAGATCTCCGGAAACTGGAACTCGCGGCACTCCTCCACGATATCGGGAAAATCGGCATCTCTCAGGCCATCCTGGACAGCCCGAATGTGCTGAACCCGGATGAGAAACGCACGGTCAGTTTCCATCCCGAGATCGGTGCGCAGATACTGGCTCCGATCAAAAAATTCAAACGCATCTGGACGGCGGTTTACCAGCATCACGAACGCTATGACGGAAAGGGATATCCGCATGGGTTGCGAGGATCGGAAATCGAGCTGTTCGGGAGGATCCTGGCGGTCGCCGATGCACTCGATGCGATGACCACCAATCGGCCATATCAGAAAGCCAAGACGGTCGCCGCCGCCGCCGATCAACTCAGGATTCACTCCGGAACCCAGTTCGATCCGGAAATCGTCGCGACCGTCGACCGGATGCTGGTCAAGGGAACACTTCCCGCCGCCAATCCGGACAGTTCTCCCTCGTCGTAACCGGTCATCCTCGCTGCTGGTAACGCCGGTTCAGCAGAATCAATGCTCCGATTGTCGGAATCAGAAATACAATATCGCGGACAATATCGCACAACGTTCGAAGTCGTGCCCTGGTGATGGCGCTGATCTCGGGATGGTTGGACTTGTACCACTCCGCGAACAATTCGCAGGCATCGCTCTCGGAACTGAAACAACCGCATGATGCATCGATGCCGCGGATCAGGTTGATGGAAAGCAGAATGATGAAGAAAATGAGAGTCGCGGTGATTCCCAGAGCGGCTCCGCGCGGGAGAATCCCTGCGATCAGCGCGATGCCCAGGAGCAGTTCGAGATAAGGGATCACGATGGCGATCAGATTGATCAGGGCATGTGGAGAGATCTGGTAATTGTATATGTCGATGGCAAATTTGCAGGGATCCATGATCTTGTGGATACTCGAGAGAATAAACACCGATCCGGAAAACCATCGGAACACCCACTCGAGGATTCGATACCCGCTCATGGTTCATCTCCCGTTCTGACCGGCCGGTTCCGGGCGACCCAGCCATCGAACCCCGGTGAATAGACTTTCAAGTTTGTATAGCCTGAATTTTCGAGCATCTTGAGGAGATCATGCGAGTCGTGGCAATCGAGACCGATGCAGTAGATGATGATCGGTTTGTCTGATGGAAACAACTCAATGAACTCGTCACGCAACTCCTGAAACTCGCCGAGCGGATACGACAGCGCGCCCGGAATGTGCCCCTCCCGATACAGTTCGCGGCTTCGTGCATCGATGAGCAGATTGTCTGCGTTCAGATAGGCCAGATCCAGGTCGGCGTCGTTGATTTCAGGCGAATGCGGTTGACATCGGCCTCCCGCATGGACGATGCCCTGGTTCGCATCCCATTTTCCGAAAAGTGGAATTCCTCTCGGAGATACATGATTCGCGACGATCGCCACAAGGGAGAACATCGATATCAGCCCTAACATTTCGATAAATGCCCGTTTCATTTCGGTTTATCCCTTCATCCGGATCGCAGACTGCTCATCCCCCCGGTTTGATCTCATACAGATTGCCGTCCCGATCGATGATGAATGTGACCAGTCGAGATTCCTTCGAGATTCTACGTATTTCGAATCCCAGCAGTTCCGCTTTTCTGACGGTTTCCTCGACATCATCCACCGCCAGACAGACATGATTGAATGTGATCGCCGGTTCCGGGGGACGGACGGGGATGAAGACTTCGAGTTTTGAATTTCCCGCATCATACACCATCACATCCGCTGTGGAATCGATCCGCATCAAACTCCAGGCATGATCCCGCTCCAGTTTGAATCGATACAACTCCCGGAAACCGAACAGCTCGATGAAGATTCTCCGAGCCGATGCTTCCGAGGAGACCGCCAGTCCAACATGAATGATGCTCAATGGTAACTCCATGCGATGTGCTGGAAATCGCCGATGATTTCCCATCCACCCGCATGAAACAGAGCGCCGTAGAAATCGAGTCCATTTGCGGCTCCGACACCGGATGGCCAGTCGAACTCCAGCACAACCTCATGAGTCTGTGATGCCGCAGCCAGTTCATGCCGCTCATAGTCCAGACCCGCTTCGACCGGCTGCCACGACGGCCAGCACCAATACATGCCATACACGCCCAGCAGCAGATAGGCATCGCACGACACCGCGGTGTCTGCTTCATTGCAGCAATACATCTCCAACCGGAACAGCTCTCCGGCTCCGAGATCCGTATCCGGCATGACCAACGTCATTCCTGCCGGCATCGCCGGTGTCGCGGTCGCTTCCGGTGTCATCGTCGGCTCGGGCGTCGAAGTCGGGAGAGGAGTGACGGTCGAGGTGGGATTGGGCGTGTGCGTCGGAGGAGTCGTCGGAGTGGGGGATGGCGGAGAAGGCGTTGCCGTCGGGACCGCGGTGAACGTTGCGGTCGGAGTCCGGGTGGGGGTTGGTGTCCGCGTGGGAGTCTGAGATGGAGGAATTGTCGGTGTCCGGGTCGGGCCACCCGATCCGGATGATGCCCAGATCTCGATATCATCGATATTCCATCCACTGTAAACAAGCGAGCTGTCACTTGCGCCCATCACCCACCGCAGATAGATCGTATTCCCGTCGGCGATCGTCGAAATATCGTAGGTCTGCTCGGTCCAGGAAGTTTCATTGAGTGTCGATCCGGTGTGTGACCAGATGTCAGTCCATGTCGATCCGTTGGTCGAAATTCTGACGGCGGCATGATCATAAGACGCGCTCTCGACTCCGAGCCAGCGCATGAACCGGAGTTCCACATCCTGAAGCTGGCTGCAGTCGATCGCCGTCGTCGTGAGATTCTTTTCGGGCATGCTGTTTTCATACGAGCCGTTCAGGTTGTACCCGTACACATTCGTGCCGGTGAACCCGTTCTGAGGATCGCCTCCGGTTCCCGCCGGATCCCCCCAGGCCCAGTTCGGCTCCGTGGTCCATCCCGGGTTCGTATCCAGCGTCCACAGGTATCGACGCGCGAAGTTCGAGGTGGTCACCTCGATCTGGAAGGCGGATGTCGTCGAGATTCCCTCGCCGGTTATCGCCAGAGTGAAGGTGATCATGGTGTGATCGGGTGTGAAACTGTTGGCGGTCACGGTGAAATGCGGATCGACGCTGGTTGCGGATCCCTGCATGGGAACATCCGGAAATTCCGCGGCGTTGTCGTCGATCATGATGTATTCGGGATGATCGGAAGTCAGAACAGCACTCAGGCCGGTCGCATCCGCATGTCCGGAATTGAGCAACGTCACTGACAGTTGAGCGGTTTCGGAAGGATCCAGGATCCCATCCGCATCCCCGCGCTCCGGATCGAGCACGACCACGCTTCCGGCTTCGAGATGCGCTGCGGTGACCAGATCCGAGAACGCGAAAGATCCATTGCCCTCTGAACTCGTCCACGTGACCGAAAACGGAATCGTCTCCTGGTCGGTTGCCGAGTCCGAAAGGGCGATTTCGAATGGAACCGACGTCGCCCCGGTCCCTCCGGGCGGCATGGCCGGGAAGGTCGAGGTGTTCTGGGTGATGGTCACATGAGGACTCGAACTGGAAAGATAGGCCGTGAACCCGGATCCGCCGATGCCGTAATTGTGAGCGGTGATACCGAGCAGCACGGTTTCCCCGGGATTCATGGTCCCGTCATCGTTCCCCGCGCTGTCATCGATGAGATGAGATTCATATGCGAGATTCGGTTGAGGATTGTTCATCTCTGCCCAGATTTCGATGTCATCGATGTTCCATCCGCAATACACGACCGAACTGTCGGTCGGACCCATTGTCCAGCGGAGCAGCACCGACGGCTGCCCGTCGGCGATCGCCGAAATATCGTACGCTTGCTGAATCCATCCGGGATCCGTAAATGAACTGCCCGAGTGACTCCAGATGGTGGTCCACGTCGATCCGCCGTTATTCGATACATCGAACGTCGCATGGTCATACGAACTGCTCTCGACACCCAGCCAACGCTGGAATCGGACATTGACGCCGGTATAGTTGGCGCAGTTGATTGATTCCGAGACAAGCGACGTCAGGGCCATATTGTTCGGATAGGATCCCGCCAGATTGTAACCGTAAACATGCTCCCCCGTGAACCCTGAACTCGGATCACCACCGCTTCCGGCGGGGATACCGAACGCCCACTGACCCTCGGTCGTCCATCCCGGATCCTGATCCAACGGCCAAAAGTGGCGGCGGGCGAATGTCGACGTCGTGATCTCCACCTCGAACTGGACATCGCGCGAATGCCCGTACGATTCCAGATGCAAAGTGAAAACGACCATCGAATGATCCGGAACCGTCGGGAGCGCGCTCACGGTGAAGAACGGATCGATCGCGGCACCACTCGATCCCGCGGGCACATCGGCAAAGTCCGATTCGGCGTCGCCGATCGTGACCCATTCGGGGTGATCGACCGTCAAAGTCCCGCTGATCTGAGTGGCATCGAGCCGACCTTCGTTGTGAAGCGTGACCGACAATTGTGCCGTCTCACCGGGGTCCAGAATGCCATCGTTGTCGCCACGATCCGGATCGATGACATACACGTCGTCGAACGCAAGTTTCGCCGCGACGATTTCTTCCATGAACGACGCACTTCCGTTCGTTTCAGCACTCGTCCAGTTGATGACAAACTGGATATCGTCTCCATCCGATACCGCATCGGTTACATGGAAGGCAAACGGTGCATCGCCCGCTCCCGAGCCTCCCTGAATGATGTCTCCATAGGAAGCCGTCCCCTGATCGATCTGAACACTCGGATTGGTCGAAATCAGCGTCGCGGTCACAGCGGAAGCATCCAATCCGACATTGCGAAGCGTGACCGGCATGCCGATCGTTTCGAGCGGATTGATCGCTCCATCGTTGTTGCCGGTCGAATCATCGATTGCGTGCGACATGTGGAGGAGAATCGGGACGTTACAGGGTGCCGGATACGAGATCTGGACATTATCGAGATTCCAGCCGCCGACACTCCCTGTTCCGCCGGGTCCCATGCCCCAGCGAATATACACGGTCGACTGTCCGTCCGCATATTGCGAAATATCATACGTCACGAGCGTCCATCGATACTCGTAGAAGTTGCTCGGAGGATTCTGATACAGCGTCGTCCAGGTCGTTCCATTCGATGAAATCTCTATCGTCGCACTGTCCCCGTTATCCGTTCCGTCGATCGCCAGCCAGCGCTGGAAGCTCAGTGTCGCCCCCAGGCACGCACTGCAATCGATGGCCGGCGTGGTCAGATAATAAGGTGACGAAGCGCTCTGGTAACTTCCATTGAGATTCGTTCCGTACACGTTCGTTCCGTCGAATCCGTTGCTCGGATCGCTTCCCGGTCCCGCCGGCGCTCCGGTCGGATGCCCGAACTGCCAGTCCCCCGAGACCGTCCATCCCGGATTGGCATCCATCGGTTCGTCGAGCGCAAACACACGGATCATCGTCGTGAAATGGTAGAACATGCCCGAGTTGTCGTCGGTCACGAGGTTGCCCGCGCCATCGCGGGATTCCACTTTGAAGTAGTAATCGAGACACTGGGAGAGTCCCGTCAGAGTCACGGAATGGGAGGTGGTGAGTTGCTCGACCGATGCCGAACCTGCTGTCGGAGGTGTTCCGATGTCGTATATAACCGTCGCGTTGCACGGCTCGGTGGTCTGCCAGTTGATCGTGGCGGAGGTATCATCGAGATGCGCGATGTAGACGTTCGAGATTCCTGCAGGGATGGAGTCGACCAGGGCCGTGTCAACAACCGGAACATTCGTTCCCCCGAATCCGTCCGATACATCGATGTACGTGCCCCGGATCGTTTGTCCCTCCGTTACATCAAGGTCACCGTCCCCAGGCGTCGCCGTCCCCGCATGCAGCGCGATCGTTCCTTCGAATACCGATGTGTTCACCCCGGTCTCCACCAGAGTCATCGGTTCGGATTCCGGAGAACCATCGACAGTGATCGTAATCTGAACCATGTCCGCTGCCGAGGGATTTGCATTGAGATCCACGTCGAGTGCCCGGCAGAGCATCGTTCCGTCGGTTGCGTAGGCAGTTCGATCGAACTGGAATAGTCCGCGTGTCGTCACGATGCCGTTGATCGGTGTCTGCGGACATCCCAACAGATTCAGTTCGTAACAGACCCACCGGTTCGATTTGTAGTCCATGCACCAGACGTTGTCTTCCTTGGAATCCTGGTTCATTTTGCCGATTTCACGAATATTCTCAGTGAAATAGGCATCGTGAAACTGCCGATGAAAATACTGCGACGAGCCATCGGTGCAGCCGATTTCACCCCATCCGTATCGTCCATTCATGATGACGGAGAATGCGCCGTGAGCAGCCCAGGAAAAATGCTCTGCAATACAATCGGTCGTATCGAAAGCTCCCGCATAACAACCCTGGCTGTACACCAGGAATGGCCGGGAATTCGTCAGACCGTCGACGTTCGAATTCCCCAGATTCATGACCGTCGTTTCGTTGGCATGCCCGAGGTGGTTTACCCAAAACAGATTGTTCGAGTTGAGTTTCGGAATCAGATCGCTTGATCCCCACGATGCCTCGCTCGCATACAATTTATCGATGTCCCAGTTCTCAGGATATCCCGGCGTTGTGTATCCACACGCATCGCTCCCGTGCCAGAGTTCATTCATGTAGTAATCGCCGTAGGTTGCCGGCCAGAGATATTCTCCGAGTAAAAGGGCGTTGTCCGCCCATTCCTGTGCATAGTTGTCGGTTTCGTAGGTCAGCGTCTTGGAAACGAAATTGTGGAGTTGCGTATCACTCTCGACCGATGCCCGACCGATGTAGAGTTCCGCATACATATCCGGATCTCCACCGCCCGGCCCATCATTGATTTCTCCGTAAACGCCGTCTCCCGAGGCATCCCAGGTGCCGTCCAGACACCCGAAGTACATGTCGGTCGGGATCGTCGAATCTTCCTCACCCTCTCCCGTCGCATAACACCCGCGAGTCGGCACCTGTTGATGATCGCCTCCGAGCAGAATCCACTGGGCATTCATGTTCTCATAGGCATCGATGCAGAAATTCCGGACCTTGGTCGCCGTGTCGTTTCCCGGATACTGCGACGTGATCTGTTCGACCGTCCGGATCGTTCCCGACAAACCGCGCGTTGCCTTGAATGCCAGTAAATCCTGAAAGTTGTTCGGCCCTCCCATGTTCATGATCGCCTGGGTCGTGATGATGATGTAATCAAACTCATCGCGCGATTCCAGAAGACTCGGCCGCGTCGGCGCTTCAACCCGGTAATCCGTGAGCAACTCCGGATTCTGAACCTTCCCAGCCACCCAGTCCCGATCGCTCCGATTGTTTCTCACGCGCACGACATCCGCCGGTTTCCCGGAGGGGCGCGTCAGAACAGTCAACGTCAGCCGCGAGCTCGCTTCAATTTCGCCTCTGGCAGGAATGTATCGGACGGGGAAGAGATTGATGGTGAGGAGTTGATAGCCTTTCAACCAGAATGTTTTCGGTTGCGAATGCAGAGCGGACGGATACCAGGAGTCCGAAGCATAGAGCACCGGATCCGGGCGATCCGGCATGGCGTTCTCCATCTTTGACAGCGGCAGATCGCGCTGGGAGGGAAGAAGCCGGTGTGTGCCGGGAATCCGGTCCCAGCCTTCAGCATCAACTTCGATCCCGGTCACGATTTCGCCCTGAGGAATAAGAAGCGTCACGGGATAATGCGGAATCAGGGGTTGTCCGGGATGTGCGGCGAGCGGAGAACCCGGCATGTCGATCTTCACGTACGCCTCATCGCCCGGCGCTCCGTCGAGATTTCTCGGTGAATCGATCAATTCAGGTTGTGAAAAATCGTACGAATACTCGAGCATCGAAGCGAAAGTCGGACAGCACACCAGCACCACCAGCGCATAACCCGGTAAGGACAACCTTTTCATGCGGATCTCCTCTGATTGAAAGTCCTGCGGTCGCATTGAACACACCGCGACCCGTCATTCTAGGGCAATGCACACGAAATGCCAACAGGTGAGGGGATTCGCGCTTTTGATCGACAGGATTGTGACAGTGTATCCACTGGAGTATACTCCGCTTTACTCAATCGAAAACGTCGAACATCCGCCACCGATGTACGAAAGCCGACCCGATCGAAAGGAGATTCTCATGCAGAAAAAGTGTTCGATCATCGTCGTGTTGCTCCTTGGCCTGCTCACCTCACTCTGCCCGCCGCGCGCAAGCACCAAAGAACCCCCCGAAATCAAATACTCGATCCCGGATCAATCGCAGTCTCTTCAGAACGACTATCTGGCTCTTTTCAGGTCGTTCCTCGATGCGAATACTACCGTCCGATCGTCAGGAAAAAACACCTCGACAACGTCTCTTTCGACTTCGCAAAAAGATCTTCTCGCAACTTGCATCAAAGCGGAAGCCTGCCGCGCGGACGTTCCGGATCTTCAAGCGCGTCTGAAAGATGCCCTCCCCGCCGCCGCACTTCCGGAAACGGATCTTCTGCTGGCCGGGTTTATCGGCGGGATGCAGGAACTGATCGGCGATTTTGCCTCCGCAGAGGACACGCTGACACGCGTATTCAAGCATCCCGATGCCGCCGGCAGACTCTCACACACAATCCAATCCCTCTTCCAGATGCATCTCGCACGAGCCTGTTTCTATCAGGGACGCACCAGACAGGCAGCCGCGGGGGAGGCGTTCCGTGCGGCGCAGGCCGAGATCGCCGCCGCGATCACGAATGGCGAGTTCAGCGCTCAGAATGCTCAGATCGCCTATCGGCTGATCCTGGCGATGGACAGTGACGTACTGGGCGGAATCGACTGGCCGCAACTCTGGGGACGGATCGAAAAAAACACGCAGATCGACCCCTGGCTTCGCAACATGTTGCAGGGATGCACAATCAGTAAAGATGCATGGGGAATCCGAGGCAATGCGTTTGCACAAAGCGTCCCGGAAGACAAAATGCGCGCGTTCCTCAGCGGGATCGAGCGGGCCGTCAGTCATTTCCAGTCTGCGCACGACCTGCATCGCGAGCGCCCGGAAGCCGCCGTCAAGATGATCGCGTCGATCCGTTCCAACTCCGAGAGTTCTCCGCATGATGCCTGGTACTGGTTTCTGCAGGCCACGGCCGCCCAGTTCGATTATCTCGAGGCCTATCGTGCATTCGCTTACGATCTGACTCCACGCTGGCATGGTAGCATCGAACAGATGGAAAACTTCGCCGACGCATGCCGCGAAACGAAACGCTATGATACGATCATTCCCTTTCTGTACATCCGGACAATGCGGGACGTCGCAAACGAAATGAAATCATCCGGAGGAAAAAGCCTGTTTAGGCGAGATGATGTTCGGGACAAGGTTCGCGAAGTCCTGGACGGATACGAGAAGGAACCGTCCTGGACCGGATACGATCAGGCCTGCCTCACAACCCAGCGGATGCTTGTGTCATCCTGGCAGGGCGATTACTCCGAGGCGAAGAAACTCCTCGACAGCCTGCCCGTTCGAGTTGATCTCAGATATGGGTTCCGTTCGATCACGCTGATCGACAATGGATGGTACTGGGATCAGATCGAAGCCGAGATTGCCGCTTTTTCGGGACCGCATGCATCGGAATTGTCCGCAGCCGAAATGGCCGCATCGGCCGGCGACACCGAAACGGCTGTTCGCGGATTCCGGACGGTCATGCAGACGTGTGCAGGCGATCCGGCCATCCATGGATATCTGAGGGATCGAACCGCGATGATCGCAACCGGCATCTATAACTTCGGAGATCTCGGGCTGCTCAACAACATGGTCTACTGGAACCATATCGATCAGGTCCGGTTTCTGGTCGAAAACGGGTATCCGGTGGATGGGCGCCCCAATGAAAGCTGGACTCCGCTTCGATATGCGATTCACCTCAAAAAGACGGGCATCGCGAAACTCCTCGTCGAAAAAGGCGCGGATCTGAACCCGACACTCGTGCTCGATACCTCCTACTTCGATCTGGCAGCTTCCAGTGAACAATGGGATCTCGCACTCGAACTCCTCAGAAAAGGCGCGCCGTTCGATCCGAAGACGTGCAGCCGGCATCTGATCGGAGCGATCGACAAGCAGCAGTCGGAACTCGCATCGCTGATGATCGACCGGGGAGCGGATGTCAACTATGACGGACCCGACGGATGGAAGCCGATCCTGTATGCCATCAACGGAAAACAGCACGACCTCGCCATGAAACTGCTCGATAAAGGCGCGAAGGTCGATGCGGTGACGAAGGATGGATGGAACGTGCTGTTGATGAGTATCCTCAATGACGAAGCCGTCGCGCTCCGCGTGATCGATCAGGGAGCCGATGTCAACTTCAAGATGAAGGATGGCATGATGCCGCTCCATCTCGCGGTCAAGCAAAAATCCCCGGCGATCCTTCGGAAACTGATGGTGAAGGGTGCGGACCCGAATGTCCCGTATCGCGGAATGACGGCGAAGCAGTTCGCTGAGAAGGAAAAATTGACGGAAATCGTCCGGATTTTATCAGGAAACTGATGTTCAGAAAAAAGGAGGAGCTATGAAACTGACCCGATTTGTCATTGGCCTGATCCTGCTGTGCGTAACCAACGGCAATGCCCAAATCAATCCGGATAAAACAAAGAGCACGATTGCTGTGATCGGTGAGTCGCTGGTGTATGCGACACCGGATAAAATCATCATCACCTTCGGAATCGAGACGAAGGATCGTGCCATCCAGATCGCCCGTGAGCTGAACGGTGCGATCGTTCGAAAAGCCATCGAAGCGATCAAGTCATACGGAGTGCAGGAAAAAGACATTCAGACCGATCATCTCAGTATCGAGCCTCGATGGAAGGACGACCATGTAGAAGCCGGATTCGTCGGGTATTTCGCTCGTAACACGCTGGTCGTAACCGTCAACGATGCCGAACGACTCGATGGTCTGGTCGCCTCCGTCCTCGAAACGGGTGTCAATTATCTGCATGGGATCGACTTCCAGACGACAAAGTTCAAGGAATACCGCGAACAGGCGCGCGACATGGCACTGAAAGCAGCAAAAGAAAAGGCGGAAAAAATGGCGGCCGCGCTCGGACAGAACCTCGGGCCGGCGATTCAGGTCAGCGAGCACCAGAGAGGGGACTCCTGGGCGTATTTCTCGAGCTGGAATGGATGGGGCGCTCGTTCTGAGGGAATGAGCCAGAACATTATGCAGGACTTCAGCAATACATCGGGTCAGGTTGTCGATGAAATCGCACTGGGCAAGATCGCGATCCGAGCCGGAGTCAGTGTGACGTTCAGACTGGTCGAATGAACCCCTCGCCATCGAAACGCCAGTAACCGGTTTCGGGACACAGATGAACGCCCCCGATCCATCGGTCGACGGGATGGATCGATAGCCGGTCCACTCGCCCCGCCAGCACATCCCGGCCTTCCTTCGTCAGACTACAGCGGGTCGCTGCGAGATCGTCCGGGTCGGCGGGATGCGTGAAATCCGGCAATCCGTCGTGCCCGGCCACCGTGACCAGAGGCTGCGCGCCGAGTGTGAAGTTGCGCAGATGCCTGTAGAGCAGCAGATCGGTCATTCCGGACAGCTCCGCGTCGGGATTCGACAGGATTCTCCGCTGCAGATCCCGCAGCGCGATCCCTGTCGGCATACCTGTTTCGCTTTCCGTGCGGATCTCGTCGAGTATCAACCGTTCAGTCCATCCTGTTCCATCTGTTACCGACGGGTAAAGCCGGAACAGACGATCGACGGCACTCCGCAGATCCGGCAGTCCTGAACTCAGACGCGGACAATCCGTACGCATCGATTTCCACAACGGAAGCGGTGTGTCGGCTCCGTACGCAATCAGAAACGCGTCGGCCCAATCAACATGCTCGGGTTGAATCCGGGAACTGTTCTGCAGCCGCTCCCGCAGTTCCGCCTTCGTCATCCGGCTCAATGCCTGCATCCGACCGTCCGGGGACGTCCCGGACCGGACGAGATGCAGACGCGCGCCGGACGCATGCTCGGAGGTAAACCACGACAGCGCATAAATCAGGTTCAACTGGCAGAAAAGGTCGGGATCGAACCAGAAATAGACATCGTCATACCGATCGAGACGATCGATCAGTTCATACTCGGATTCCTTCTCCGCGAGATACTCGTCGGGGGGAATCCCGAACTGCTTCTGCAGCCACTCCGCACGCATCTCGAACAGATCATCCCAATCGCAATTCAATTCGAAGGGAGACTCCAGCAGCATTTCGCGCAGCACGTGCGTGTCTCCGCGAATGCCCGATTTCTCGAAAACTTCCCGCAAACAATCTCCATTGAGAATATGCAGATCCACGTTTTGTAACTCCTCTCGATGCGATTGGGATCGCTTCGTTGCCTGCCCGAGATGAATTCCCGGTGGCCGCGTGTGTTCGGTTCCCGTGTCCTATACAATCAGAGAGACAGTCGGAATTCAATCGGCCCGCCGAAAGCGGGTGGAGGTGCCCGGTGGAAATCAGAGGTCCGGTTTTTGGAAATGGCGCGGATTGCGAACCCGTTTTGCGTGGTCTGCCCGAGTGGTTCGGCATCGAATCGGCCATCGTGCATTACGTCGATTCCATCGATCGGATGCCGACGTTCCTGGCCGCCGAACCCGGCGCAATCATCGGTTTTCTGACCGTATGCCGGCATTTCCCCATGTCCGCCGAAATCTATGTGATGGCCATTGACCGGGAGCATCATCGCCTCGGAATCGGTCGACGCCTGATCGATCGCGCCGAAGCCTGGCTCCGTTCCGAAGGCGTGCGCTACCTGCAGGTCAAAACACTCAGCGCATCGCATCCCGATCCACACTATGCCGCGACGCGCCGCTTCTACGAGCGCGTGGGTTTTTCACCGCTCGAAGAGTTCAAAACCCTGTGGGATCCGTCGAATCCGTGTCTATTGCTGGTGAAAGCGCTTGGTCCGCCCGTTATTGAACGGTAATGAGATCCTCGATGCGCTCGTACAGCTTGTCGCCGATGCCCTTGACATCATTGATTTCAGACTTGTTCCTGAACGGACCGTGTTCCTTGCGGTAATCGATGATCCGCTGCGCGATTGCCGGACCGATCCCCGGAAGCGAATCCAGTTCGTCCAGCCCCGCTTTGTTGATGTTGACGACCGCGCCGGTTGCCGATTTGGACGTGCCGGATGTCTTTGATTTCGCTGCCGATTTCGCTGCCGATTCCGATTTGGATGCTTCTGTGGACGAGGGTTTCGATTCTGCTCCGGATGCGCCGGCCGGTGCACCGGAAGCGGATTCCACAATCACCGATCCGCACCGGATGAGATCCTTCAGCCCCTCAAACGTCTTGTCGCCGATCCGAGGCACATTCTTCAGGTCACCGGGTGATCGAAACGGCCCGTTCGTTTCGCGATACTCGATGATGTTCTTCGCCGTCGAAGGCCCGATCTTGGGCAGCGTCATCAGTTCGTCGATCGACGCCGTGTTGATGTCGATGCGCCCTCCCTCGATCGCCGGCGGTATCGTCGGTGTCGCCTCGATCACTGCCTCCACCCCGGATTCCATCGCTCCTGTCGGTTCCACCTCCACCTCCTCTTCTGTTGAGGGGATCTCAGGCGTCACGACAGAACTCGTTACCACCGGCGTCTCAGGTGTTGCGATGGCCGGCGGCGGTGAGGGTTCCGCGGTGGGCATGACGGACGGGACAACGACAGCGACCGGGGCGGGTGGGTTTGGGCTGCCCAGAAGCATCCCCAGCATCACGGCGCTCGCGATCACCACAACGGAACCTCCGGCGATCGCATACGGGAGCCACCGCTTTGTCGTTTTCCCGCGCGTAACCGATGTGCCGGGAACCTGTGTGGCTGCCTGGATGAAATTGGCCGATTTCAACCCGTACAAAATCCGGCAGACCTCGAATTCGCTCTTGCTCGTCATCTGGCAGATCGTGCGGACGTTGCGGGTGCCGTCGAGCAGCGACAGGACCTGCCATTCGTCCTTGTTGAACTGGATCGCGCCGGAGGTCGGGTCGCCTTCGAGACGGAACACGAGATCCATCGAGGGGATGGTTTTGCGAATCCGGCCCCATTCGTCGATCCGCCGGGATCCTTCCATGATCAGATTGAAGGTCGCAAGGGAGAGAGTCAGGGCGAGTTCATCGCCTTCGGGCAGTTCCCCGTCCAGAAATTCGAAGTCCCCCTCCATCCATTGAAACAGGTCGTAGACAGTTTCTTTCGCCTGGAGCATGGCGGCGTTCATGAGGGTTTCGCGAGAGATCACGTTGCTGTTGAGAAGGGTTTTCTCGATGGATTGTTTCGTGGAACGGGCCTGGGTGAGGATTTTGTCGGCGGATTCGAGATCCAGATCGTGATTCCGGACGAGGAAGTTCAGGAGCGAGTCGCGTTTTTTCTGAGAAACCGCGTAGAGGATTTTGCCGTCCTGGAAATAGAGTTTGATGGTGTCGTCGCAGCGTGTGAGCACGAGCGTGCCGGTTTTGGCGCCGCTGGAGAGCAACTGGAGCACATCCGGTAAACCGATCGTCTGCAGATTGCCGGTCATTCCCATGGATTTCGTCCTTTTACCGTTCAGCGTCAGAGTCCGCATTTAAACAATACCACCAAATGATCATGAAGACCAGATGAGGCGACGATTCGGATTCGGAATCACCCGGCAACTCACACCCTTTACTCGAAGCCGGGATTCGCTTACACTGCCTGTAATAGTCAGCAGGAGGTCCAGTCATGGCTGCATCGCAATGGCAAGCGGGGCAGACGATCATCGAGGATTACCGCGTCGAGAGAGTACTCGGTGAAGGCGGAATGGGGACCGTTCACCTGGTCCGCCGGATGTCCGATGAATCGTTGTTTGCCGTCAAGACACAGCTCACGGACGCACTCGACGATCCGGATAAAAAACGGATGTTCATGCGGGAACTCCGCACCTGGATCGACATGCCGGATCATCCGCACATCACGTCCTGCCGGTTTTTCAAGAGCATCGATGATCGAATCGCCATCTTCAGTGAATTCGTCGATGGCGGATCGCTCCAGAACTGGATCCAGATGGGAAAGCTGGATTCCATTGAAACGATTCTCGATGTCCTGATCCAGTTTGCATGGGGAATCGAGGCCGCTCATGAGATGGGTGTCGTTCATCAGGACATCAAGCCCGGGAACGCGCTCATGACCCGCGACGGGGTGCTCAAGATCACCGATTTCGGCCTGGCGCGTGCTCAATTGATTCACCGCGGCGATTCGGCCCCGCGTGTCGCATCGAAGGGTGCTACCGGACCGGCAGGACAATCGGTCCTGGTGAGCCGGAACGGCATGACCCTGGCGTACTGCTCGCCGGAACAGGCCATGGGGCAGCGTGTCGGCCGGCGGACGGATATGTGGAGTTGGGGAGTGTCCGTCCTGGAGATCTTTCATGGGCGGGTCGTCTGGAGCACCGGGTTTGCGGCCTCGGCAATTCTCACACGCTACCTGAATGCGATCGAGTCCGCATCCGAACCGGTCATGCCGCTTGCGTTGGTTCCGGTGCTGGAACGCTGTTTTCGCAGCAATCCGCTCGAACGTTGGACCAATATGGGTGAACTCGCCCAGGAGCTTGTGGCCATCTACGAAGAATTGACCGGAGAGGTGTATCCTCGGTTGAAACCGCCCTTGTCGGTTTCCGAAGGAACCGAAATCCTGGATCGGCGCGTGGTCGGTGGACAGCAATGGCTCGATCCGCGCGAGTGTCTGAACGAAGTTCTGCGGGAAATCGGCGAACCGGCCATCAAAAAGGGGATTGCCACCGGATCGCTCAAATCACAGGCCCTGGCGGATCTCGAGATATTCGATGAAGCGCAACACCTTTTCGAAAATCTGATCGTGAACCAGCCGGGACGTTTCGAGTCGGCATTTGCGACGATGCTGGCCAACAAAGCGTTGGTCTATTTTTTTCTACTGGACGAAGTCGGATTCAATCAGTCGATGGATCGAAGTCTGGCTGTCCGTGAGCGTATCCTGGCGGACCGGCGCGATCCTGAAGAAGTTCGCTTGTATTTCAAAGCAATGGCGATCAGGGGCAATTTTCTCGTCGAGATCGGACTGCCGCGCATGGCCCTTGATCTCTCCGATCGAATCGCGGCAGGATTCCGGGAACTGATTCAGATGCGTGGAACCCGCTCGGATTCATTCGATTACTCATGCTATCTGACATCGAAAGCGCAAGCCCTGTTCCGATTGAACCTTCTGGAGGAATCGCGGAAGGTGTACGAAGAAAGCATTGCCATGCAGCGCGCTCTGTGTGAGTCCAACGATCCGGATCTGTATCAGGCTTTGTCGGTCAACCTGATGAATCTCGCCAGTGTCATGGGAAGTTTACGGGATCTCAACAGCGCGATTGCTCTGCTGGATGAGGGGATCGCCCTGAGCCCGGCGGTCAGGGATGGTCGCAGGGATCGCGAGACACTGACGGTGCTCGCACTCAGTTACATCAATCGGGGGGTCGCATACAACCGTTCCGGCAATGCCATCCAGGCCGATCAGTCCTTTCGGGAGGGGATGGCCATCCTCGAGCAACTGGTTCTGGAGCGCCGATACATGCAGCTTGCGGATCCTCTGACGGTCGCATACATCAATTATGCCAACCTGATGGATCGCTGTGATCAGATCCCCGAAGCATCGGATTACTATGATCGGGCGGTCCGTCTGATCGAGCCGGTTGTGCACCTGTACGGCAACCGGAGATCAACTCCCTTGCTGGCCCATGCTATTTTCGCCAAGGCAAGCTTCCGGTTTTTTCATGGAGAGCAGCGAACAGGGATCGAATTGATCGATCAGGCTGTGAGCATCATGGAAAATCGGATCCGGAAGGAAGGGCGAACCGATGAGATTGGCGTGCTGGCGCGGTTTCGGAGTCTTCGGGGACGTATGCGGGCGATCCAGGGTGATCGGAACGATGCCCGCACTGATCTGGAGTATGCCATCCCGATTCTCGATGCGGAATTCAACCGCACGGGGAATCCTCTGATGCGCCAGGACCGGGAGGGCTCGCAGCGGACTCTGTCGGAGATCGTGGAGGGGCGGCCGATTTCAGGGATGGCGTAGCTCATCCATTTGTATTCTGATATGTTGCGAAAAACTTCTTACATTTATTGAAATCGCATTCTTTCCTGGTCTATAATTCAGAGCATGACGGAGCGACACTCCAAGCCCGCGCGCATCGCCGACCGGTTCGATGTCCTCGAGATTGCCGGATCGGGCGGCGCCGGAACCGTTTACATCTGCCGGGATGACACGGACCGCCGCGTCGCCGTCAAGGAAATTCACGGGAATCCCAACGCGGTCAGTTTCGAAATCCGTGCCCTTTCACGCCTCAAACATCCCGGTATCATCGAGTTTTTTGATGCGCTGATCGTTCAGGACAAGGCCTATATCGTCATGGAACTCGTCGATCATGCCCGTACTCTCCGCGAGTATCTCGACCAGGAAGGCGCTCCAGGCTCCCCTCTTCGCCTCAACGCGATCGCCCACGCGCTTCCCCAGATTCTCGATGCCCTGGATTATCTGCATGGGCGCGGTGTCGTCCACGGGGACCTGAAGCCGCAGAATATTCTCGTGACCCGTAAAGGCCGCATAAAAATCGCCGATTTCGGCCTGGCGCATCTCCAGTCCGACGCACAGGAAGCCACTGCGTCACTCTACTTCGCCGGCACGGCGAATTACGCCTCTCCCGAACAATGCCGGGGCGCCTTTCCGGATGCCCGATCCGATCTGTATTCGCTCGGCGCAGTCCTATACGAAGCCTGCACCGGAAACGTCCCGTTCAAAGGCAGCACGTTCTACGAGACACTTTTAAAACACATCCAGGAAAAACCCCGCTCGTTGCCGCTGTCATCATCCGGCACGCCCGGTCCCCTGGAACGCGCCATCATGCTGCTGCTGGAAAAGAACCCTGCCGATCGCCCGTTGTCGGCCCGCGATATCGCCCGACATTGCGGGATCGACCGGATGACGCGCACGATCGACCGGGATCAGGCCGATACGGCTCTGCTCCCTCCGGCCTTCACCGGTCGGATCAGCGAACTGAACACCCTCGAAAAGCTTCTCGGAGATCCGGACAAGGGCGGCATCCGATGCATGCTGATCGAAAGCGCACAGGGGCTGGGCAAGAGCCGTCTGATGCGGGAATTCGATCTGCTGCACGCCTGGCAGGGAGTCGTCTGCCTGCCGTTCTCGTCACCCGGTCCCGGCCAGACGCTGGACTTCATGATCGCATCGGTGCTTCGCCGGATCCGGATCGTCTCGGATAATCTCGATCCCGACGCGAAACAACGCCTGAATCGACAGGTCGCTCCCGCACTGGCCGACCTCGGAGACGATTTCCGTGCGCTCACCGATCCGGCCGCGCAGGGAAACCGGGTGATCGATGCCTTCATCCGGCTTCTCGCTAACCTGGCCGAAATGCGGACGGTTGTTCTGATGGTCGATGATCTTGCGCGATTCGACAGCGCATCCGGGGATCTCGTCATGCGGATCATCCGCACCGCGCCGCTCATCCGGTTCGTGGCCGCCCGGACCAGTGAACCGGGAGTGGAACCGCCGACCGAACCGGCGCTCGCAATACCCGAGCCTGTAACAACGCTGCATCTGACGCCGCTGAGTCGGCCCGATGTCACGACCCTGATCCAGTCGATGCTGGGTACGACGGACCTTCCCTCCGAACTCCTGGAGGCTGCGATCCCGGAGACGCATGGGAATCCCGGTGCGGTCGAGGAATTCGTTCGCTGGGAACACGAACGCAGGGCGTTGTACTTCGACGGACAATCGTGGCGATACGAACCGGTGGCGGAATCCTCGAAGATCGGACAACTCGGCCGGGCTGCCCGGGAACGCTGCAACCGGCTCTCGGTTCCCCTTCGCCGTGTGCTGCTTGCCATGGCCGCCGCCTATCCTCTCAACAAACGGGATGCGATTTTACGAGTCAGCGGGCTTGAGGAGCCGGTGTTTCAGGATGCCGCCATTCAGCTTCGGCAAACCGGACTGATCGAAACCATCGGGGAGGGGTTTTCATTCCGGCAGCGCGCGGTTCGCGAGACACTTTACGATTCGCTGGAGGAGGTGGAGCGCGAACGATTGCACGACGAGGCAGCGGCATGGGTCAGCAAGCGGATTTCCGGGGACGATGCATTGCTCGCCTTTCATCTCGGGCGGGGCGCGCACCCCCAGACCGCGCTCGGGCATTATCTGGCCGCCATCGAGCATCTCATGCGCCAGGCGCGATACACCGAAGCGGTGCGGAATGCGGAAACCGCTCTGGCCATCGAAACGCCGGATCCGGAACAGAAGGGATTGATCCGGAAAATTCTGAAAAACCTGGGTGCCGCGCGACGCGAACGGGGAGAGCTATCCGAGGCACGTGATGCATTTCAGCGACTCCGCGAGCTGTCCAGGGATGATCAGGACATCGAAATGGAACTGCATGCAGTCTATGGCCTTTCGGGCGTGTTGTTTTCGAAGGGACACACGGAGGAAGCGCTGTCGAACTTCGAGGATGCTGTCGCGCTATGTGAATCGACGGGTAACCGGGCGATCCTGGCTCGCTGTCGTCTGGGGGCGGGCGTTTGCCGGTTCAGTCTCGGCGATTATCGTCAGGCTATGGACCACGCCGGTGTCGCGCTTGACCTGTTCCAGTCGCTCAATTACCCGAACAGTGTCGCACGTGCCCATCAGTTGCTCGGAGACTGCTGTCTGGAACTCGGTGAATACCCCGACGCCATGCGGCACTATGTTGCGGCGCGCGATCTGTTCCGGAGTGAGAAGCAGATGGTTCACGAAGCCTCGTGCATCGGCAGCATCGGTCGCTGTCTGCTCGATCAGGGGAACATCCGGGAAGCCGAACAGAGTATGCAGCAGGCGATTGATATCGCGAGCAGGGCGCGGCATCCCATGATCGAAAATCTGGTGCGGATCAACATGGGCGCCAGTTTGCTCGGGCGCGGCGAATCCTTCCGAGCGATACGCGAGCTTGAACAGGCCGCGACGAACATGCGTCGGATCGGCTTTCCGAAGGGCATCGCCGATGCGTTGCGAAATCTGGCGCGGGCCTACGAGACGGTCGGTGACACCCGCGCCGCCGACGCGGGATTCTCGGAGGCCATGCAGATCTACCGCGAATCCCGGGATGAAATCTCAGGCTTGCAGTGCCACCTCGACATGATCGATGCCCGCCTGCAGCGAGGGCGGCTGGAGGAAGCGCAGCGATTGATCCGGCCGACGCTTCGTACCGCCCAGCGCCGCAAACATCGCTTGATTGTCTCGAGCGGCTATCGGCTCCTCGCACGGATGCTGGAGATGCAGGGAGATCCGGATCGGGCACTGCGCGTGGTCGAAAAGTCCAATCGGGTCATCGCCGGATTGGATCTCAAGGTGTTCGAATCCAGTGGGGTGTGCCAGGCCGGGTTCATCGAACTGGCATTGAACCGGTTGGATGCAGCCCGTACGCATCTCAGGGACGTGTTCCGTGTGTTCGATGAATGCGGAATGATCAACTGGAAACTCAGAACCATGTGCGGGTTGTGTGAGATCGCGGTGCGGGATCAGGATCGATCGCGTGCCGATGATCTGGCGGGACAAATCACGCGATTGATTCAGGAAATGGGCGACTTTGCCGCCATTCCGCACCTGTTCTTCCGGCTCGCTCCAAATCGCTACCCCGAACCCGCATCGGGTGTGATCGCCAATCTGGCTCGCCTGGTTCTTGCATCGGAACAATTCAGGGGTTCGTTTCTCGCCCGCGCCGCCGCCGCGTGCCTCGAGGTGGGGATTCCCGGGACGGAGTGCGACCAGGAGACACCGATGCAGGCGAATTCGATTCGTGACACGAAGATTCCGGATCCGACACCGGACGATCGCGGGAGGACGATACGTATGAAAAAGATCACCGATACAGGGCCCATCCGGTTTCTTGTCCGCAGTATCCGCAAAATGCTCTCCGCCCAGGATCTCGACCGCCTGCTTCTCGAAGCACTGGATCAGGTTATCGAGGCGACCGAAGCCGAACGGGGTTTTCTAATGCTGCGGAGCGACAGCGGCGAATTCCGGTTCCACATCAGCCGGAATCTGAACCAGGAGGACATCACGAATCCCCAGTTCGAGACATCGCGATCGATCATCGAACGGGTCATGGAGACCGGAAAGACGTATCTGAGTGCCGATGCGGCGGCGGAGGAGGCGTTTCGGGAGCAGAAGAGCATTCAGTCGCTCGGGCTCCGATCCGTGCTCTGTGTGCCGATCCCCTCCCACGACGGTTCGGCCCGCAATGAAGGCCTGATCTATGTGGACAATCTGCTCGAACGCGGCCTGTTTTACGAAGCGGACCGTGTGCTTGTGGAGACGGTTGGTGAGATTGCGGCGATTGCGCTCAATGCGGTCCGCGAGCGGCAGGAGTTGAGTGAGACCAAGCAGATTCTGGATGAGGAGAATCTGCGTTTGAAAGAGGAACTCGGGAAACGCTATCGGTTCGGGTCGCTCGTCGGCAGTTCGCAGTCCATGCGGGCGATTTTCACGTTGATCGAGCGGGTGGCTCCGAGCACGGCGACGGTGTTGATTACCGGTGAGACCGGCACGGGCAAGGAGATGGCTGCGCGGACGATTCATTACAACAGCGCGAGGAAAAACAAGGTTTTCATCGGGATCAACTGTTCGACGTTGCCCGAGAATCTGCTCGAGAGCGAACTGTTCGGCATCGAGCGCGGCGTGGCGACCGGCGTCGATGCTCGGATCGGATTGATTCAGAAAGCCGACGGCGGGACGTTGTTTTTAGACGAGATCGCCGACATGAATGTATCGATTCAGGCGAAATTGCTCCGGATGTTGCAGGAGCGCGAAATCACTCCACTCGGGGCGCGGACACCCCGGAAAGTCGATGTGCGCATCATTGCGGCGACGAACAAGGATTTGAAGCAGGAAATGAAAGAGGGCCGGTTCCGTGAAGATTTGTTTTACCGCCTCAACGTGATTCAGATCGATCTGCCGCCGCTACGGAATCGCCGTGAGGATATCCCGGGTCTGGCGCAGCATTTTCTGGAGAAGTATGGAAAGGAGTCGAAGGTTGTGTTCAAGGGGTTTACTCGGGAGGCGACCGCGAGGCTGGCGGCATACGACTGGCCGGGCAATGTCCGGGAACTGGAGAATGTGATTCAGCGCGCCGTGATTCTGGAGACCGGTAAGATGATTTCGGAGGCATCTCTGAGCCCGGATCTGATCGACTCGGCGCCGGTTCCGCCGATGGGTGTTATGGCTCCGGATGAGGGGCTGATTCACGGATTCGATCTGAAGGAGAACATCGACCGGATGGAGCGTGTAATGATCGAGCGTGCCATGGAGGCTGCCGATGGCGTGAAGCAGAAGGCGGCGGGGTTGCTGGGGATCACGCCGCGAATCATGTCGTACTATCTGAAGAAGCACCAGATGGGGGGACGAAGATTACATTGAATGTAATTGACTCGATCCGATCGAAAGGGATGGGGTCGGATGACCGGGGATTGCAAGCGGATCATGGCGTTGGCATCGAACTTGCTGATATAGTGGGGTAGACGGAGTGTGATCCAACATTTCGTAAGTCAGGAGGTTCTCATGCGGGTTCAGATCAAAACGGTTCTCATCCTGTCGATCCTGCTGCTGGTCATGCAGGGGCCCGCAGTGGCTGGCGAGCGGGCCATCATCCCGTCATTTCATGTCCCGTCTCTGGTCACTCCATTCAGTTTCACGATGCGGGATCCGTTTCTGCCCGAGATCGCCGGGACGGTGTCGTTATATCTGGCCATGTCTCCGCCGGGTGCCGCGCACACGGTGACATTTTTTTATCGGAATCAGGGATCCACGACCTTCACGTCGATCGCGATGGCTTACTATGATGTGTCCGGAGCGAACGATTACTACACCTGTGATCTCTTTGTGCCGCAGGGGCCCATCATCGAGTATTATTTCCGGGTGATTGCGACCGGGTATGACACCACGTATGTGTATGGAACGGATTATTCGTCTTCGACGACGATCTTCGAGTCGACGGCGCAGGCCGGTGCGTTCAGTTTTTATGCGGGGCCGCATACGGCGACGCCGACCGTGACGCCGACCTCGACGCCCCCGATGACACCGAGCGCGACTCCGGATCCGACCAACACTCCGAATCCCGCGACGCCGACCCCTCCCCCGACCCCGACGGCGACCGTGCAGGTGCCGACTCCGACTGTCACGCCGACGCCGTGGGTGACTCCGACAGCGACACCGGGAGGCGATGGTGTGGCGTTGGATCTGCGTATCAATCAGGACTTCTTTCATCCGCAGGATCACTTCTTCCTCGATCTCGAGATCCGATACACCTTGCAGCAGACGATCGATCTCCGTCTGTTCGTGCTTCTGGATGTCTACGGCAATTTTTTCTTTGGTTCGGATCACTGGCGACGCTGGAACCAGACACTTTCATGGGAGCCGATCACACTCAATGCGGGCGGGACGACGCCGCTCACCTACGTGATTCTGGATTTCCCGTGGCCGGATGAGGAAGTTCCGCCGTCCACGCAGGGCGTTTTCTTCTGGACCGCCATGCTGGACGAGGGGATGACGTTGATAGGCAATGTCGATCACGTGGAATTCGGCTGGGGTGCCTAGCCCGAATGAACCTCGATTCCCCAATCCGGTATCCGCAGTGTGATACAGGTCAGGTCGTGAATCGAGAACCCCTCACGTGAATTTTTCAGGCGTTTCAGACCTTTGACACGGTTGTAGCGACGGTCGCCGAAGATCGGGTGGCCGATTGCTTCGCAGACTGCGCGGATCTGGTGGTGGCGGCCGGTCCACAGATCGATTTCGGCAAGCGTTTCCTCGTTCCGGTAGTCGATCGGCCGGATCCAGGTGGCGGAGATCGTTGTCGAGGTGCGGTTTGCATTGAACCAGGCGGCTTTTTCCGGGAATTCGGGTGTGGTTCGAATGATGGAGACGCGGACCCGCCGGTGCGAGCCTCGTTCGATCAGTGCTTCGATGAAAAGCGGTCCGGGGAGTGAGCCGATGAGCCGGGCGCGGTAGGTTTTGTCGATCCGGCCCTGTTTGAAGAGGGTGACAAGGGCCGATGCGGTTGCGGGGTCTTTGGCGAAGATGACGGGGCCGCGGGTATTGCGATCGAGGCGATTCGAGGGGGTGAGGAAGGGCGGGGGGGAGCCGCGGCGAGTGAGATCCGAGCGGACGCATTCGAGGAGGGTATCGGGGTCGTGGCGAGAGCCGTGGACGATCATGCCGGCGGGTTTATCGACGATGAGGATGCGGGGGTTTTCGAAGAGGATGGTCGGTGCGGTCATAGTGAGAAGGCTAGCGGGTCAGGGGATGATTGTCGAGAGAGAAGGGGGGGGATCGATACGTGAACAAGGGTGCTCGTGGTGCGCAAGTCGGGATATCTGAATTATCGCTGTACCAATATAAGGGGACACCATACTCAATTCAACCCGAACTCCAGCCAGAAATCTAATTCCCCTTAAACAAAGGCGTCTAAAACTGAAAACTCAAAACTTCATACAAAAACCGAAATAAGTAAGGTGTCCCCTTATTTGTTTTTACCGCAAGGAACGGACGACACGAGCATCGCAACTCGCTTATTCCAATGTTCGGACTAACCGCACACCGAGATAATTAAACCGATAACTCGGCGTGCTGGCTCCCCGATTCGCACCCCGGCTGTAATGCGCATCGAAATTCCAACTGCCACCGCGCCGGCATCGCCAGCTGCCCTCCGTCGGCCCCGCGTAATCCGTCACCGGACCCGCCGGATAACCCTCGCCATACCAGTCCCAGCACCACTCCCACACATTCCCGTGCATGTCCCTCAAATTCCAGGGGTTCGCCCACTTGCTCCCCACTTCGGCGGTCATGGCCATATCATTGGCGCAATACACGCAATAGGACTCCAGAACAGGATGCGTCCCGGGATCGCATAACGTGCAGTTCCCGGCATTGTACGCGGGCTCCTCACACGAAAACACCCCCGTCGTCCCGGCTCTCGCCGCATGCTCCCACTCGCCCTCCGTCGGCAGCCGATAGCCTCCTGCATCCCAATCCATGTAAAAATCACCCGTCGTGTAATTCGTCGCCGTAACCGGGGCCGTCAACTCCTCATCCTTGAAATAGATCCGATCGAAACCATTGTGCAACGATAACAGATTCGCAAACAAAACGGCTTCATGCCAGTCGAGATTCTGCACGGGACAGGCCATCGCGGGGCTCTGCTCGAGCGCGCTCGGGTCGGCGGGAAGCGTCGCATCGACAGCCCGCAGATCCATCCACATCTGCCGCGTGACTTCCGTTTCCATCATGGCGATCGGGCGGGTCAGAAAATGCACAAAGCGGGCCTCATCGAGATCCCTGCAGGGCTCATCGTCAGGTGATCCCTGGAAAAAACCGGTCAACTCCTCCGCCGGTATGTACCGCATCGGTCCCGCAATCGGATCCGTCGCGAGCAGATCGCCCGGATGGTGAGGTCCGGGTGTCGCAGTCGGTACCGATGACGTCGCCGTCGGTTGCGGAGGCGTCGCGGTCGCCGAGGTTCCGGGGGTCGGCGTGACTGTCGGTTGAGGGGTTTCGCTCCAGCCGAACGTGATCTCCGCGAGATTGCTCGCGAGAGTCCCGTTGTAAACGATGGCGGCGATGAACTGCGCTCCGGAAAACGCCCCGGTGCCCGATGGCCAGAGAAACTCCGGAAGGATCTCGATGTGCGAGGACGTATGTCCCGGGATGTCCCGCACCTCCATGTCGATGTCGGGCGGATATTGAACCCATCCCGGAAAAAACCAGAACTGGCCCGTTCCGACCGTCAGTGCCACAAAGATGGACGCTTCGGATAACGGTTCCGCTGGATTTTCGATCAGAAGATTCAAAAAGCACGGCGATCCCGGACCGAACAGCGTTCCGGGCATCTCCAGTTCGATCTGCAAGGATTGCGCTGTAGTCTTTAACGAACAACACGAAGCGATCACGGCTGCAATGACGAATGCGCGCTTCAACATGGCTCTGTCCTCCGACGGGTCGATCCGATGCGTTTACGTGATCATATCAGAAGCGGTCCGAGGTGTGAAACCAAATGCGATGGCTCATTCTTCCAATTGATAGACCGTGAACTCCTCATTTGAAAAAACAGTGCGGAAACGGTCGGGGGCGCTTCGCACGAGACCCCATATCAGGTCGTCGTCCGGAAACCGGCCGGCCACGGCATAGCGGGCATGAATCGAGGTCATGTAGCGGCGAAGTGCGTCCGGTTCATTCGTGCGATGCGGATTCGACGCGGCCCTGCCCGTAAAGAGAGCGAATGCGCGCGGCTTCGCGCTGATCAGCACGTCATCCGGGGCAGTGTTGGACCGGATGAAGGCGATCACTTCCTTCGCCGTTCGAGATTCGACTCCCGGGTCCGGCGCGTCGGGGCGGGTCAGTTTGACAGCGTACGTCCCCGCGATCAGCGCGATGACAACAAGACGCATGATGCTTCCGATACGGTGTTGCGCCATGCATTTCATTCCGATGCACAGGTGGAAGAACAGAAAGGGAACGATCGGGAGCAGGTAACGGACGGTCCGGCTCCGATCCCAGAACAATAGCGGGAGTAACAGAGCAACAGGCGTGATTTCGATCATGGAGATCCCGGTGCGCAACCGGCTGATAAAACCGATCAGAATCAACACGGCTGCGATGAGATACAGAAGAACGCTCGGAATCAGCCAGCGTCCGTTGCTCATCAGGATGCCTGCGGTTTGCAGATACGCGATGATGTTCGCGAAAATCCGATCGGGCGCAGAGGTAAAAAATGCAGGCGGGAAGAGAATCAGGAAGCCGGCGAACGCTCCAAGTCCTCCCACGGTCAGCATCCGGACCAGGACCGGGTGACGACCGGGGTGGGAACGGGTATCGAGCCAGAGAGCGGTCAGCAGGCAGGGCAGCAATACGATACCGACCCTCCGTGTCAGGGCAGCCGCTGTGATCACGAGTCCGATGAGGGCCAGTCGGCAAAACTGAAACCCGGTATCCCGCATCCTGTCGACATTCAGACGGGTCAGACGGATGAAAAGAGCGACCAGTGCCAAAAAGGGGACGTCGGACAGAATCAGATCTTTATACGTCATGATGACTGGATTAAAAGCAAAAAGACCGATCCAGATGACACGGTCTGCGATGTTGAGGTGATCGCGGAACGCGACATCGAATAGCGCGATGGTGAGTGCCAGCAGAAGGGCGATCATGAGTTTCAGGGCGTCGAGATTGATTCCGGCCCACGCGATAACCGGTGTCATCATCAGCGGAAACAGGGGCGGATAGGCGCGCGGGGCGATGATCGCGGCAGGATTCGGGATGAATCCGATATCCGAGTAGGGCCGGCCTTCGAGAATGCTTTTTGCGTGCAGGATGTACATCGCGAAATCATCTCCCCAGGGATGACCCTCGCGCAAGGTCATCAGGTAAACGCATAGCACGAGCCCTGGAATCAGGATGATGGAAGCCGAGACAATGCGTTTGAGATTCATCGCAATCCAGTACCATGATCACCCGAGCCGGGTCAACCGCATTCCCGAGATTCTATCGCTGCATCCACACATCCCCTTGCCCGTTCCCGCACCCGTCCCCGATTTCAACACCCGGTCGGACCTCCGGTTTCAGACCGAACGAGACGAAAGAAAACAATTGCAGGTGTATCAGCCCAGCCATGTCATACGTCAGCCGAACACGATCCCCTGTGGCGCGGTGCCACAAAGTACGATCACGACCGGACAAGATACCGAGGAACTGCTTCCCCGAGTCGGTCACCCTATGAGATTCAGACGAGTATTGACCGGAAAAAATTATGATGGGAATGGGAGGAAATTGTCTCCTTTGGTACAACAACGCCAATAACGAGCAGCCTAAAGGCGTTGATCATCGACCTGACGTGAGTGATGTGGAGGGGAATTGAGAAATGAGCGGCAGTCAGGCACGGAACGCAAGGGATCGGGCAGATTCTTCCAGGTCCATTACGCGCAGTCGTCTCGATTGGTACATCACCATTCTCATCCTGATCGCCGGCATCGCGATCCGCCTCATCCAGTATCTCACCAATCGAAGCCTTTGGACCGATGAGGCCATGCTCGCCTGGAACATTCTCGAACGGAATCCCTCCGAACTCCTGCTCCCTTTGAACTACCACCAGGCATCTCCGGTGCTTTTCCTGCTGATCGTCGATTTTCTCACATCCCTTTTCGGAGGAGGGGAACCGATTCTGCGATTGGTGCCGCTGCTTTCATCGATAGCAGCGCTCGGAATGTTTTTCCTGGCCGCCCGCATCCTGCTGGATCGAACGCTCGTCCCGGTCGCCGTCTTCGTATTCGCATTCTCGAAGCCAATGGTGTACTTCGCGCAGGAACTCAAGCAATATTCGACCGATGCGGTTGTATCCGTGGGTTTGTTCTATATGTTCACGCGATCGTTCCACGATGATCGTTCGAAAGCCGGGACGCTCGTCGTTCCGGTCATTGCCGGCAGTTTTTTCCTGTTTCTGTCGCATACCTCGATCTTCGTAATCACCGCGTCATTCCTGGTCCTACTCGCAATGAAATTGCACGATCGCACCCATCATTCCCGGGCATCGATTCTATGTGCCGGCGGCGTATGGGGAATCGCGTTCGCGATCAACTTCCGCTGCTTTCTGACGTCGATATCCAGCGACAACTATCTTGCCAGCTACTGGAGCGGCGTCTTTCTGCCATTGCCGACTCATCTCACCGCGATCTCGACCTGGATAAAGGCGCCGTTCGAGTTCTTTTCCTATATGGGATTTGCTCATGGATCGCAGGTAATTCCCGTTGGCCTCGCACTTGTCTCGATTGTCACCGGCCTGCGTACACGTGTATGGCCTGTCATTCTCATCACGGTTGTACTTGTTCTGTCCGGTATTGCATCGATGCTTCATATATATCCGATATGCGGACGCTTGAGTATTTTCCTGATCCCCCTCAGCATCCTGCTCGCGGTCAAGGGAGCGGAACGCATTCCGATCATAAGATCAACCTTCGGGTTCCTTCTCGTGGCGGGATTGCTCGTGACGCCGGTCTGCCTGTCCGGCCTGCCGTATCTCCATTCGCCGATTGTCAAAGAGGAAATTCGACCCCTGCTCGACTATTGCGCCTTCCATCGCTCCCCGGGTGACCATCTCTATATCCACAGGAGCGCGATGCATGTTGTCCGGTATTATCTTCGGAACGATCCGGAATTACTCGGCAGGATTCAAATCGGAAGTCCCGAAAAACCCGATCGTTCGAATCTTGGAATCGATGTCAGGGAAATGAAGCGACACCAGCGTGTCTGGATGCTGTTCGGTTACTCGCGGAAGGGCGAAGACCGGCTGATTCTCTCCGCGTCGGGAGCCGATCCGATCGAATCGCATCATGAGACAGGAGCAGTGTTGCACCTGCTGCGATTCGATCCCTCGAACGACGGCGACTCGTGGACCCCTTCACGGAAGAAAACCATCCTCGCGACCCTTAAATCCCCCTGATCCTGCGAATCAGCACAGAAGTCCCTTGACCTTTCACCAAAAAAACAACGTGTGGCACCGGCGTTTCTGCCGGTGCAGGAAAATGCAATAACAGCTGTTCGCCGGATGCGATCGAAACGGGATTTCGAAGAGCCATACCTACGAGGTGTAACTCCACAGGGCTGCATCAGGGGAACGGTAGCGAGATCCTTTTTCCCCGGATCCTGGAAACGCTACCCTATCACCTTCTTCACCAACTCCGAGTCTGCGACATGGGGAAGCGTCACGTTCAATTTCGGTTCGCGCGCCATCGCCTCCTTAATAGCAAATACCGCCCCGTCATTGCGCGCCCAGGCTCGCCGCGCAATCCCGTTGTTCACGTCCCAGAACAACATCGAACGAATGCGACGGTCACAGGCCTCCGAACCATCCAGCAGCATGCCGAAGCCCCCGTTGATGACCTCGCCCCAGCCAACTCCACCGCCATTATGCAGACTGACCCAGGTCGCCCCGCGACACGCATCCCCGATCACATTGTGAACGGCCATGTCCGCCGTCCGATTGGATCCGTCCCGGATATTCGCAGTCTCACGGAACGGCGAATCCGTTCCCGAAACGTCATGATGATCGCGTCCCAGCACGATCGGTGCCGAGATTTCCCCGGTTCGAATTGCATCGTTGAACGCCAGCGCGATCCGGATTCGGCCTTCTTCATTTGAGTATAAAATCCGGGCCTGCGATCCGACCACCAGCCGATGTCCGCCGGCGGCTTCAATCCAGACCAGGTTGTCGACGAGTTGCTGACGGATCTCGGGAGGCGCGTCCACGAGCATCTCACGGATGACCCGCGCCGAAATCCGGTCGGTCGTTTCCAGATCCTCGGCCCGGTTGGACGTGCAGACCCAGCGGAACGGGCCGAATCCATAATCGAAGCACATTGGCCCCATGATATCCTCGACGTAGGAAGGATATCGGAACGACCCGTCGTCCTTCAGGATCCCCGCCGCGCCGGCCCGGGATGCCTCGAGCAGGAAGGCATTGCCGTAATCCCAGAAATTCATGCCGTTCGACGCCATCGCATTGACCGCCTCGACGTGTCGCCGCAGCGATTCCTGGACGCGCGTCCTGAAGCCGTCCGGATCGTCCTTCATCATCCGATTCGCGTCTTCAAACGAAATCCCCGCCGGATAATAGCCGCCTCCGAATGGATTATGCAGGGAGGTCTGATCCGAACCGAGATGGATCGCAAATCGATCCCTGGCCATGCGTTCCCACAGATCGACGATATTGCCGAGATAGGCGATCGAAACGGCCTCACGGTCGCGTTTGGCCCGATCGATGCGCCTGAGAAGCCTGTCGAGATCCTGCTCGACTTCCATGACCCACCCCTGCGAATGTCTCACTTCGACGGCCTTCGGGTTGATCTCGGCGATCACCGACACGGCTCCCGCAATCACGCCCGCTTTCGCCTGAGCGCCGCTCATGCCGCCCAGTCCGGACGAGACGAAAACGGTGCCGCCGAGCGAGGCGTCGGGTGCCAGTCCCAGATACTTCCGGGCGGCGTTCAGAATCGTGATGGTCGTCCCATGCACGATGCCCTGCGGCCCGATATACATGAAACTGCCCGCGGTCATCTGGCCGTAGGACGTCGTCCCGAGCGCGCTGTAGCGCCAGTAGTCGGTCTGCGTACTGTAATTCGGTATCATCATGCCGCAGGTCACGATCACGCGCGGCGCGTCGGGTGAGGAGGGAAACAAACCAAGCGGATGGCCGGAATACAGCACGAGCGTCTGTTCCTCGGTCATCTCGGCCAGCAGCTTCATCGCAATCCGATACTGCGCCCAGTTTTGAAACACGGTTCCATTGCCGCCGTATGTGACCAGTTCGTGCGGATGCTGGGCGACCCGCGGATCGAGATTATTCTGGATCATGAGCATGATGGCGGCGGCCTGGCGACACTTCGCCGGATAGGCCCCGATCGGCCGGGCATGCATGGGTTGGAGGGGACGGAAGCGGCGCATGTAGATGCGCCCGTCTTTCCGGAGTTCCCCGGCGAATTCCGGCGCGAGCGTGTCGTGGAAGGACTTCGGGAAATAACGCAACGCATTGTGAATCGCCAGTTCCTTCTCGGCCCGCGTCAGCACGATCGGTCTCGGCGGCGCGTGATTCACCCCCGGATCGAACGGCGGCATCCCGGGAAGCTGCTCGGGAATCCCCTCGAGAATCTCCTTCTGAAACTGATCCATGGCGTCTCTCCTCAACGGAAAACAGGTTGGCTCAAACCGGCGTCACTGTAGCATTCTGAGGGGATTCGGACAAGCCGTCGCCGGACTTCCCGCGGGCAGGAGGCTCAGGCGGACCGCCGATGGCCATCAGGACGTGATGCGCGGCGAACATGCCGAAAACGGCGGTGATCGGACAAAGACTGCCCAGGATCCGGCGCGGGCGTCCCGCATGACTCCCGCTGAGAATCTCGGGGTCGTCCACATCCTCGGGATCCAGTATCGCCGGGGTCTTTTCGTTGCTGAACACCACCGTGACACCAGTCCGGATGCCTCGCTTGTGCAGGCCCTTCCGAACTTTTTTCGCCAGACTGCAACCCTCGCTGCGCCCGATATCGGCAATGCGGACATTGTCGATCCGCGTCTTGAGCGCCGCTCCCATCGACGACACAATCGGAATCTCATGCCGGACACAATACTCGATCAGATTCACCTTCGGCCCGACCGCATCGATCGCATCGATCAGATAATCCGGTCGCGGCGTGAGCAACTCCTCAGCGGTATCGGCATTGAAGAATGCATGGACCGCTTCAACGTGGATCTCCGGATCGATGTCGCGCAATCGGTCTGCCGCCACCTCCACCTTCGGTCGGCCCAGTGTCGATTCGAGCGCGATGATCTGGCGGTTGATGTTGGTTCTCTGGATCGTGTCGATGTCGATCAGCCGGAGATGCCCGATGCCGGATCGCGCGAGTCCCTCCGCGGCAAATCCTCCGACCGCCCCGATTCCGACAATCGTCACACGCGCCTTCCTGAGCTTCCCGAAGGCATCCGCACCAATCGCCAGGATCGTTCTCGTAAATCGAACATCCGTCCCCACGGTTGACTCCTCTTCTCAGCAAACGGTCGACACGTCGCGGCCCTGCGACCAGCAGCCGAAGAGCGCATGATGACCGTTCATCGATGCAGCCAGCGTTTCGGGAGCATCCCCCCGGAGCCCCGCCACCGCCTCCAGCACATCAGGCAGATCCCACGGCCCGCTCGGGTCTCCTCTCAACCCGCGCGAAAACGGGCAGTCGGTTTCGAGCAGCATCCGGTCGTCGGGCAACACCCGGACCAGCTCGTGCAATCGGCTTCGCCCGGGGATGAACAGGTCCGGTCCGACACTGAAGAACAGTTTGAGTTTCATCAGTTGCCGGACGGCGTCGAGACTGCAGGAGACGCGATGCACGATGCCTCGGATCCCGCTGTACCGTCTCAGAATATCCAGCAGATCGGCTTCGGCCCGCACGGCGTGCAGGATCACGGGCAGATCGCGCTCCATGGCCAGATCGAGCTGCCGGCGGAAAGCGATTCTCTGCGCATCGCGATCGGCGGATGCATGCCGGTAATCCAGACCGATCTCGCCGATCGCAATCACTCCGGTCCGGTCGATCAAGGTCTCCAGTTCGTCAATCGGATCGGTGGCAGGCGAGTTGACGGGATCGGTCAGAAACAGCGGATGGATGCCGACGGCCGCCCGGATCGAAGGATGCTCGCCCGCGAGCCGCACTGCATCGAAACAGGCATCGCGCGTGTATCCCGGCACGATCATCCCCGCGACGCCCCTCGCATTCGATCGCTCGATCACATCATCGATGCGCGTACGGAACACCTCTTCCGTGAGGTGCGCGTGCGTATCGATTAAAGGAATCATGCCCGAAGGAGCGGATCAGCGCCGTCGGCCGCCGCCGAGCAGCGAGCCGAGGATTCCCCGGATGAGCGACCGGCCGATCTGATTGCCCGCCGTCCGCACGGCGCTCTTGACGAATGCCTCCATGACGCCCTGCCGCTGGCTGGGCCTCGGCTGGCTGATCCGGGGTTGCTGCGGCAGTGGAGCCGGAGTCCGCATGGACTGCTCCGCCGCCATCTCCTCACGCGCCTGCTGCTCGGCCCGCGCCTTCAATACCTCATACGCGGATTCGCGATCGACGGTGGCCGAGTAGTAGCGGTTGAGGGGGGAACTGCGGACGATCGAGGCACGGGTGTCAGCGGGAATCGGCCCGATCTGGCTGCGCGGTGCGGCGATATGGGCGCGATGAACGACGGAAGGCGCGCCTTTGGGATCCAGGAACGACACGAGCGCTTCCCCGACTTCGAGTTCGGTCAGGACGCGTTCCACATCGAGATCCGGATTGGCGCGGAAAGTTTCCGCAGCCGCGCGGACCACTTTCTGGTCTTTCGGCGTGAAGGCGCGCAAGGCATGCTGGATGCGGTTGCCGAGCTGACCCAGGACGGCGTCCGGAATGTCGAGTGGACTCTGTGTTACGAAAAAGACGCCCACGCCCTTCGACCGGATGAGCCGTACGACCTGCTCGATCTTCTCCTGCAGCACCGGCGAGGTATCCTTGAACAACAGATGCGCCTCGTCGAAAAAGAACACGAGTTTCGGCCTGGGGAGATCGCCGGCTTCCGGGAGACGCTCGAACAGCTCGGACAGGAGCCACAACAGAAAGGTGGTGTAGATCTTGGGGGAAAGAATGAGCTGGTCCGCCGCGAGAATATTGATGATACCGCGTCCCATCCGGTCGGTCTGCATAAAATCGTCCAGGTTCAAGGCGGGTTCACCGAAGAAGATGTCGCCGCCGCCGGATTCGATTTCGAGCAGAGCGCGCTGGATCGCACCGATGCTGGCTGCCGAAACATTCCCGTATCGGGTGGTGAATTCGCGCGCATTGTCGCCGACGAACTGCACCATCGATTTCAGATCCTTCAGATCCAGCAGCAACATGCCGTTGTCGTCGGCGATCTTGAAAATCATCGTCAGAACCGACGATTGGGTCTCGTTCAGGTTCAGCAGCCGGGATAAAAGAATCGCACCCATCTCTGAGATCGTCGTCCGTACCGGATGTCCGGATTTTCCATAAATGTCCCAGAATTCAACCGGGCAGCCATCGAAGGCGGGTGTGTCGAGTTTCAGGCGGTTCAGGCGGTCGGTGAGTTTCGGGGTGAGTGTGCCCGAGACGGCAATGCCCGACAGATCGCCCTTGACGTCCGCGAGAAAAACCGGGACACCGATGTGGCTGAAATGCTCGGCCAGAAGTTGAAGCGAAACCGTCTTGCCTGTACCGGTCGCCCCGCTGATCAAACCATGCCGGTTCGCCATGTGCGGCAACAGAAGATGCTCTTCCGTGGATTTTGCGATCAGTAAACCGTTTGAGTTCATGGCGAGGCTCCTTTCGCGTAAACACACGATACCGGTCTGAGACACTTTTTTCCGTCAATATCGCCAACGAAACACGTTGACCTGACTTCCATCATTCATAGCGCAACGGGTGCATTTAGGCAATGGCTCAGCGCTGCCCGGTCACTGTTCACGACATGTCGGCGGATCGTTCAATCCTGCCTGATCTATTGAAACCAGAAGAAAAACGGAAACCCGAATCCCACCACGACCGTCCATGCGGTGTACACCGGGAGATAACGCACGATCCAATGGTCGAGCCCATCGAATCCGCTCTTGCGCCTGAGAAATCTCTGATAGTGCCAGACAATCCCCGACAGATGAACGAATGCCAGCAGATTGGCACCCAGCACGGCCAGGCGGTTCGGTGTGAATCCATACGTTGTCAACCGGAACAGAATCGCCGAAAGTGCAATCACATCAACCGCAAGCGTCACAAGGACCAGTCCGATGCTCATCAGATCCGCAATCGATACGGTTTCTGTCGAACCCCGCTCGGAAATCGACAGCACACTCATCCCGAGTACGAACAGCAGCAGCCCGTTGAATACAATCAGGAACTCCCTGTCCGTATACGGGCTATTGTGACCGAGGATCATGACCGCCATGTAGACAATCACGGTACCCAGAAACAACGGCGTGAATATTTTAGCCAGTATCGGCGCGATCCTGAAACGGGTTCCGGTGATGCGTTCGATGAGCAGTGTTGCAACGATCGGGGCTGCGATCGAGCCGTAGACAACGACATTACTCAGATACCATTTTTCGATTTCCGCATTGATCAGACTGAAGAGCGCCAGAGTGAGTCCGGTGAGCGCCATGCCACCGATCAGGATTATCGTTGTGTAGATCAGCAACTCGCCGTTGTACCGGATGTAATCCATCCGCCTCCGAAGATCGCGCCAATGATCACCGACGAAGGCGACACCGAGCAGCGACCAGAAGAAAAATGGCATATGCATGCAGGACAGGGTAACGGTCTGAGAATGCCGTATTTCGGGTAATAAATTCAGGACGATCAGGCTCCCGCACAGCAGCCCGCAGACGGTAACGACGACCCGGAGGCGGCATGGCTTGAGAATGAATATGCAGGCGATCAGGGCTCCGATGACGATCCCCCCGAGATTGCGCGCGTAAAAAACGTCATCTATGGTGAACGTCGATGGAAAAAACTGGGGTAACTTCGCCAGCGTTCCTGCAATCGCCGATAGCAGGACCACAATCCAGATGTCCCGGGATCTCCAACCTGCCTCTCTTGGTGCCGCTTCGGCCGCATCCGTGAAAAACAATCGCTCCCGCCATACATTCAGAATGACTGAGTCGCCGCGTTCGGAATACGCCTCGGCAAACGCACGTGTAAACTCGTCGGGATTTTCGCGATACAGGATTTCCAGGTCACGAGGGGAGTCCGCTGCGTTCAGTATCCGTTGTTTCATGGCTTTCCTCCGGTTTCAATGATTGGTGCGGCCGTCTGGCCGCCCCCGCAGCAGATCTCGACCGACCCGCTTCTTCGCTGACGCACATCTGGTAAATGGCCTGTAAACGGATTCCCAGGCGATCCCCATGTCGCGTCATCGTCCGTGGGCTGGAACACCTGCATGAAACGTTCGTTGCCGGTTCCCTCGGCGCAGCAAACCGAGGCGAACAGTCTGTCTCCCGCCCGGAACACGTCGCGCCAACCGGTGAGCGAGGGTCGGTGGAGGTTGACTTCTCCGGCGGGCCATTGATGTTGCGGGCTGAGCGCCGGGGAGATACCACGTGGCCTGAGCAGGAAACGGGTTGACGCATCGGAGGATCGTTTTCCGGCGATGATGCGTCCTTCGCCGAGATACTCGATGGCAATGAAGGCATCCGATGCTTCCGGTCCCTGATAGACATTGTCCGCACACAGAAAGCTGTCGTCCCGGGCGAGGGCGGTCACTCCGCATGCCGGAAAGAGAAGGAAAAGGAGGATCGGGGGGCGAAGAAACGGTGGAGTTGATACATTCGGGATCATCGGGGTGAAAGGATACTCCCGCTGATTCCGAACAACAACACCGCCGTGACTCCGAGCCAGAGCGGCATCAACCAGCCGGGATCCGCCTCATCCGCCGCCTGGCCGGGTTTCACTCCCCTGAGATATCTTTCTGCCAGAAACGGCAACACATACGGTCGGTTCCATTCCCGCGTTTCGAACCGAAGTTCCCGGGCCTGAGATCCCATCCCGACGATGCCTCGGTAGTGATGCCACTCAAGCGAGGTCTCGGCCTGGCCTGCCGACCTGCGAACCTGATTCGCGATCATGTGCGCGCCGACTCGGATCGGACTCAGTTCCGGAATCCACACCGTCAGATCCACCTGCGAGGTCTCATCTGAATGCACCGCTTCGAGCAATCGCACATTCGGGTACAGCACACCGGGGATCTGCACCAGGATCGACACAGATAGAACGGCTGCGAACATCAGCTTCCGGCCGCTCGTGTGCGCAATCCCGAATCGTTCAGCACCCATGATCAGGACGATCGGAACAATCGGCATCGCATAACGCGGTCCCCAACTCTCCTCGATCAAAGCCCAATCCCACGCCGACGCCAGCAGCAAGGTCAAAGCGCCGGTCGCCGCCAGGACCCACCCCTCCTCCCTGTGCCTGCGTAGAAACCCCCATACTCCCGGCACACACCACAGCAGAATCGGATTGTAGGCCGGAAGACTCTTCCCGGGACTCACGAGCAGCCCCATCAGATTCCTCGGGATCAGCGCCGGATCGAACGCGGTGAAGAATCCCGCCGAGTATATTCCTGAGGATCTCAGCCGATACAGATGAATCCACATCAGTCCGGCGAAGGCCAGAATACCCATGTATAGGGCGAGTGTGCGACCGCGAGGCATTGATCCCCGGGCCAGCCGGATCATTCCCGCGAGAGCGAGCGGCAGCGCGATCAGCGGTGCCGAGATTTTCGTGTGCATGAGGGCGGCGATCGAGACTGCCAGCAGGACGGTCTGATACATGTCCGGTTTCGTCCCGAGGCGGATGAACATCCGGAAGGCCAGCAGCAGGCATGTGATCTGGAGGGGTTCCATCCCGATCGATGCATACGGCCAGGCCATCGTCGCAATCCCGTACACCGCGGCTGCGGTCCACGCGGTGGAGGAGAGGTGTCCCAGATCGATGAGAATTCCACGGATCAGTGCCATCGCGATCAACGTGAGCAGCGGGTTGAGGAGACTCACGAGTGCCAGGGATCCGGGGGGCAGGCCCAGTAGCCCCTCACCTGCGGGAGGCAGCAGATGATTGAACGGCAGGCCGGCAAGATACAGGGGAACGGTCAGAAGAACCTGGAGCAGGTTGTGCCGGGGGAGAATCCAGACGCCTTCGGGCCGTTCCGGAATACCGTGCAGCCCGTCCGGCGCGGATGCCATCGCAAACGAGCCGTTTCCGAGCAGATTTTTTGCTGAGAGCAGATATTCGAGTTCATAGCCGTCGGTTCCGAGCCGGGACGACCAGAGGAACAGCAGGAGTGTCAGAAGACATGTGGCGAATCGCTTGACCATGGTGTCCCTGTGCGGGTTCTGAGTGGCCGTCAACGAAAGTGTCTCGCCCATCCATACCATACCGGTCCGGTGAAAATCCACAGTGTCTCTCAACGGCCGGCCGGTCAACGCGCACCGACATCGCGAAAAAGCTGCATTTCTCGCGTTGATCTGGCATAATTGTGAGGACACTCTTCAACAGATCCACCCGTGGAGCGATCACTGTGGAAACGTCACCGGATCGATTCGAATCATTCAGAAGCAAGATGCTGACCGCCGGACTGCCGGATCTCGCGATCCGAAAATTTGAGATCTACTTCCGGCAACTCCTGGCCGGCGTGACCGGATCGATCCCGGAATCGGAGATTGGTCCGGTTCGTGACCTGTGCGACTCTGAAACCCTGACTCAATACCGCGAAGCCGGCCGCTCCGCACTCAAACAAACAGTTGTCATCAAACTCAACGGCGGCCTCGGAACCAGCATGGGTCTGGATCGCGCCAAAGTCCTGCTTCCGATAAAAAACACCTTCACATTTCTCGATCTGATCGTCCGTCAGATCCTGGATCTCCGATCGCGATCCGGCTGCCCGGCGCCCGTCATCTTCATGAACAGTCTCAATACACATCACGACACGCGGGTCCATCTGGCCGGATATCCTCAGATCGTTTCGGATGTGCCGTTGGACTTTCTGCAGCATCGCGTTCCGAAGATCGACGCGGAAACACTTCAACCGGTCGAATGGCCGTCCGACCCGGATCTCGAGTGGTGTCCTCCCGGTCACGGAGACATCTACAGCGCTCTTTTGATGACGGGGCTCCTGAACGATCTCCTTGTCCGCGGATTCCGATATGCGTTCGTGTCGAATGCGGATAACCTGGGCGCGGTCATGGACCCGGACATCCTGGGGTACTTTGTCTCGAACGGCTTCTCATTCCTGATGGAGGTGGCCGACCGGACCGAGGCGGACAAGAAAGGCGGGCATCTGGCGAGCCACCGCGACGGCTGTCTGATTCTGCGCGAAGTCGCTCAATGCCCTCCGGAATCCCGCCCGGAGTTCGAAGACATCACGCGGTACAATTACTTCAACACAAATACGATCTGGCTGGACCTGTCGCGTCTGGGCCAGTATCTCGACGAGCATGCCGGGATCGTCGATCTGCCCATGATCACGAATATGAAGACGGTCGATCCGACCCGCCCCGATTCCCGGGGTGTGATTCAACTCGAAACGGCCATGGGCGCCGCGATATCGGTCTTCAGGGATGCCATGGCGGTTCGCGTTCCGCGATCCCGGTTCATGCCGGTCAAAACGTGTCAGGATCTGCTGCTGCTCTGGTCCGATCAGTACCTGCTCGCGCCGGATTACACGCTCGTTCGGAACCCGATGACCGCCGTGATGCCTCGGATATCACTCGATCCCTGTTATTATCGCATGATCGGCGATCTGCTGGAACGCTTCCCGGCGGGAGCTCCCTCGCTGGTTGCGTGCACGTCTCTGACAGTTGAAGGGAATGTGGAATTCGGCGGGGATGTGAAGCTGCGAGGCGATGTCCGGATTATCAACCGGCGTCAGGAAAAAGGCCGCATTCCCGATGGATCGATCCTCGAGAATACGGCCTTGGAGTTGTAGACCGGGACAGCGGGGTTACTCGATGACGGCGAGCACCTGACGCATTTCGACCGAATCCCCGACCTTGACATTGATCTGACGGATCGTTCCGGACTGGGGTGCCTGAAGCTCGTTCTGCATCTTCATGGCCTCCAGAATCACCACGACTTCGTCTTTGGCGACGACATCGCCTTCCTTCTTGAGAATCTTGATGATCAGGCCCGGCATGATCGCGGTGATCGCGCCTGCTTCTTCGGCGGCCGATTTGGATGCCGCCTTGCGCTTGGCCATCTGGCGTTTCTCCTCGAGACCGACCGCCTCGAATCCGTACCCGATGCCGTCCACCGTGGCGGTTTTCCCCGCGATCGCCACCGTATGGGGTGATCCGGATATCTGGATGGTGCTGCCATCGATCTTGAAGGGGAATTCCTGGCCGTTGACGACGAGCAGATCACTTTTCCGCTCGATTTCGTATGGAACATTGTCGAGCATGATCTTGAATTTGGATATCATCGGACACCTCCCCGGGCGAAACAGGGCCGTGCGACCATTTTCCAGGCGTTGATGCGATTGGGCGGGCCGCTGACCGCTTTCGAGACCGCTTCTTTTGTTTCCTTCTGCTGAATCAGCATCGCGGCAATCGCAGCGGCGATCTCTTCTTTACCCCCCAATCCCTTGTTGCGGCGTTCGAGAAACGGTCGTGCGACCTGCGGGAACAGCGCGTAGGACAGAACATCCTCGTCACTCCGTGCCATCTCACCGATCTCCTTCTTCGCCTGATCCCATCCCGAACAGAGCATGTCGGCGGGACGGCAGGTGATCGGTTGATCGTTTCCGATCGCCTTTTTCTGCAGTTCCGGATCGATCGGGGCAGGGGATTTGCCGTAGTAACCGCGGATATACTGACGGGTTTCCTCGGAAATCATCTTGTAGCGTTCGCCCATGATGACATTCAAGGTCGCCTGAACGCCGACGATCTGGCTGGAGGGGGTGACGAGCGGCGGGTAACCGAGATCCTTTCGGACACGTGGGATTTCATCCAGCACATCGTAGTATTTATCCATGGCACCCTGCTGGCGGAGTTGGCTGACGAGATTCGACAGCATGCCGCCGGGAACCTGGAACTGAAGCACATTGACATCGACTGCGCTGATGCCGGCTTCGAAGGTCTGATACTTCTTCCGGATCTCTCCGACCTGACGGGAAATATCCGCGAGTTTGCCCATGTTGAGACCCGTGTCGCGCGCGGAACCCCTCAGAATGGCGACGAGCGTTTCGGTGGGGGGTTGGGAAGTGGACAGGGCGAGCGATGAGATGGCGGTATCGACCGTGTCGATGCCCGCTTCCACGGCCTTCAGAAGACTCGCGGTCCCCATGCCGCTCGTGTAATGCGTGTGAAGCTGGATCGGGAGTCCGAGATCCCGTTTGAGGGCGGATACGAGTTCAAATGCGGCGTAGGGAGTGATGAGTCCGGCCATGTCTTTGATACAGATCGAATCTGCGCCGAGATCCGCCAGTTCACGGCCCATCGCGACAAAAGCTTCGATACTGTGGACGGGGCTGATGGTATAGCTGATGGTCGCCTGAACATGCCCGCCGACCCGCTTGGCTACCTGCATCGCGAACGACATGTTGCGGATGTCGTTGAGCGCATCGAAGATACGGAACACGTCGATGCCGTTCGCCTTGGCCCGTTCGATGAATTTTTCGACGATGTCGTCCGGGTAATGCTTGTATCCGACCACATTCTGTCCTCGAAGCAGCATCTGAAAGCGGGTTTTCGGCATGACTTTCCGGAGCATCCGTAACCGCTCCCACGGGTCTTCGCCCAGGAATCGCATGGCACTGTCGAACGTGGCGCCGCCCCACATCTCGACGGACCAGTACCCGATATCATCGAGGAGGGACGCGAGCGGGAGCATGTCTTCCGTCCTCATGCGGGTGGCAAGCAGCGACTGGTGCGCATCTCTCAGAACGGTTTCACATATCTGAACCGGTTTTGTATTCATAAAAACCTCAATCGTGCGCCTGAGGATCGCCGAACATTTCCTTCGGCTTGACCATCAGGACCAGAGCGCCTTCCAGGGAGCCCGGGCTGTGAGTGGTGTAGGCTCTCAAAACGACCGAATCGTGTTTTTTCAGCACGATTTCGGGCTCGTTCTTGAACCGGATCCGGATTTCGCCTTCCAGCACGAGATACAATTCATCTTTGGTGTGTTTGTGGAAGGGATAATCGCCCTTGAAATGCATGACATACACCGCGTGGTCATTGACCTGTCCGAGTTCAACATGCGTATAGGGCGCTGACAGAATGCCGGCGACTTCGTCCATACTGATTTTTCCGTGCATGATCGTCCCTTTCGCTCACAGAGGAATGTTGCCGTGTTTTTTGGGCGGATTGGTCGCCCGTTTGTTCTGCAGCATCTTCAGCGAATCGATGATCCGCGACCGTGTCTCGGATGGCTCGATCACATCGTCGATATATCCGCGAGACGCGGCGCAATAGGGATTGGCGAACTTGTCTTTGTACATCTGAATCAATTCTGCTCGTTTGGCGACCGGATCCGCTGCCTCGGCAATCTCTTTCCGGAAAATGATATTCACCGCGCCGTCCGGCCCCATGACTGCGATTTCGGCTGTCGGCCACGCAAAGTTCGCATCGCTCCGGATGTGCTTGCTGTTGAGCACACAGTAAGCGCCACCGTAACTCTTTCGAGTGATCACGGTGATTTTCGGCACAGTCGCCTCGCAAAGCGCATACAGCAATTTCGCACCGTGGATGATGATGCCGTTGTGTTCCTGATTGACGCCCGGAAGGAATCCCGGAACATCCTGCAGGATCAGGAGCGGAATGTTGAATGCATCACAGAACCGCACGAACCGTGCGGCCTTGATCGAGCATTTGATATCCAGAACGCCCGCCAGAATACTGGGTTGATTGGCCACGATCCCGACACTGAATCCTCCGAAACGCGCATATCCGATGATGATGTTCTGCGCGTAGTTTTCCTGGATTTCAAAGAATTCACCGTTGTCCGTGATGAGCTGAATGACTTCCTTCATGTCATATGGCTTGCTCGGATCCTCCGGAACGATCTCGTTGAGGCGTTCTTCCTGCCGATACGGATCATCCCCTGTATCCACAAACGGCGGATCCTCCATGTTGTTCGATGGCATGAAGCTGATGAGCGACCGGATCATCTGGAGCGCTTCCTGACCGTCGTCCGCGACGAGGTGACAGACCCCGCTCTTCGCGCTGTGAGTCGATGCGCCCCCAAGATCCTCGAACGAGACTTCCTCACGGGTGACCGCCTTGATGACATCCGGACCGGTGATGAACATGTGGCTGTTCTTCTTGACCATGATGATGAAATCCGTCAGGGCGGGACTGTAGACCGCGCCACCCGCGCACGGACCCATGATGGCGCTGATCTGCGGAACGACGCCGGATGCAAGGGTGTTTCGCAGGAAGATGTCGGCGTACGCACCCAGACTGACGACGCCTTCCTGAATCCTGGCCCCACCCGAATCGTTGATGCCGATGACCGGCGCACCGTTCTGAACCGCCATGTCCATGATCTTGCAGACCTTCTCCGAGTGAACCTCACCGAGCGATCCGCCGAAAACAGTAAAATCCTGGCTGAATACATAAACAAGCCGCCCGTCGATGGTTCCGTACCCGGTCACCACGCTGTCCGCAAGATACTGCTTGTCAGCCATGTTGAAATCGGTCGTGCGATGGGTCACGAACATGTCGATTTCTCGAAAACTTCCCTTGTCCAGAAGTGTCTGGATCCGTTCCCGCGCGGTCATTTTCCCCTTCGCGTGCTGAGCATCGATGCGATCCTGACCGCCGCCAAGCAAGGCCTGGGATTTCAATTTACGCAGATGTTCGATCCTGGGATTCGTCGCCATTGAACCTCCTGATGTGTCACACGGTCGCCCTGCCGTCCTGCAAAAGAGACAGAGATGACCGTAAACCCTGATGGAAAAAAGATAGACATCTCATAGAGAACACGAAAAACGGGATGCGCCGTCCCGCAAATCTCACTTATATCATTAACTCCCAGCCAGCTCAATGATGGGTGCAGTCGGCTTTATGGTTTCCAGCGGGTGTGATACGCTCAAAACATATCCGCCAACATTCATCCGGGAAACACGGCCGTCCACCACCACCTGACAAAACCATCGTAATGCTCGTTCTCCTTCTCGCATTCCATACCCTTGATCCATGAAAAGGAAGCCCGGTATCTCATGCCGGTTCTGCCGATACTCGCCTGTTTCTCCGCCGCGTTCCTGCCCGACCGATTCCCGGTTCTGTCCTGGCAGGATGCATCCGGAGCCTGCCGGGAAGAAGCGTCGACCCATCCTGTCGTGAACCGGTTCTGGCGGACGAATCCGGACACACCGTGCTGCGAAGCGCTCTCGACGGCGCGACAGACTCGAGATTCTCGTTGGATCTGCGATGAAGGGTCGACCGGCAGCGCGGGGATTGCCTATTCGACGGCGCGTAGCTTGAGCAGTCCTTCGCGGGGAATGACTTTTTCGATGACGGCCTCGATGTGCTGACCGGGGACCAGATCGAATCCCATCGTGATGGGAATGTCAGCGTCCATGGCATAATCGGTGAGCCAGACCTGGTAACGATAAGGAAACCGATCGACAACCACTGCCTCCAGCCGACGGCCGACCATGGTCGCGAGATGCTTGTAGAGCCAGTATTTTTCACGGTTCCAGGCAATCTGGCTGGTGCGGATGAACGTCGTTTCGACTTCCTGCATCAGCGCGCCGAGATCCTCTGCCGAGTATTCCGCCCGGCCTTTCAACGCGGATTTGAGCTGACGCTGCGCGATCAGATCGTGATAGCGCCGGATGGGCGATGTGGAGGTGCTGTAGGTTGAAACCCCGAGTCCGAAATGACGTCTCGGCTCAGTCGAGGATTCCGCGCGGTTCATGAGGCGGCGGTAGCGATAGGAAATCAATGGGTCGAACGATTCAGGGAGCGTCGGAAGCTTTTCCGAAGGCGGATCCTGATAGCGAAATGGAAACGGAACATGCAGGTTCGCGGCCGTCTGGGATGTCACGCGGTTGTAGAAGATCATCAGTTCGGATACCAGAACCTGGGCCGAAGATTCACGCTCGCGGATTTTTATCGCTACCGTCCGGTCCTCCGCCAGCCGAATCGTCAGTTCCGGGCGGTGCATCACCAGCGCGCCGGCACGAACACGCTCGGCTCGAAGCGATTTCGCGATCTTCATCAGGGTCGGGAAGGGAGGGATCTGAACGGATTCATTGAGACTGTCGTAATCCATGCGCCGGGTGACACGGATGATGGATGGGGTAATCCGGTAATCGATCAGGTAATGGGCAGAGCTGAATCGGGCCAGGACCGAAATCGCGAGGCGATCAAGGTTTTCCCTGAGACTGGCGATATCCTCCGAGAATCGATGCGGGAACATCGGAATGATCTCGTCCGGCATGTATAGCGTCTGCGTGCGCTCGCGACCGCACAGGTCCAGTGCCGAATTGCGCGGCACGAACGCGGCGACGTCCGTGATGTGAATGCCGACCCGGCAGCTCCCGTCTCCGGACACCTCAACCGAAATCGCATCGTCCATGTCCCGCGTCTCGGCGTTGTCGACGGTAAATGTGTCGATACCTCTCAGATCCACGCGGTCGGAAACGTCGAACGATGTCCCGGCGGCGGCAATCGCGTCGACCTGTGAGAGGCTCGATGCGCTGTAATGTCGCGGAAAACCGAACTTGTCCAGATGGAGATTTTCGTCGGGATCGTACACATTCAACTTGACGAGAAGCGGAAACACATCCTCGGCGTTCGGCACACCCGCCATTTTCAGAATATCGCGCATCCACGGTTTGTCGGGTTGCTCATCGAGATTGACCGCGCAGGTCTTCAAGGCGGTGATCAGACGGCCGTGACCACGCGGAATCGGCGAATCAGTACCCTTGAGTCGGCTCTTGAGCCAGTCCGCCAGTCCCGCTTTTTCCTGCTCACGCTGCGCGACGACCGCAGCGCGCGCCAGGGCAGTCTCAACGAGTTCCCGGGACTGGATCCGCACGGCATCGTCATCCAGCACGAAATACATCCGATTGAAACTCAGAACCCGCACCGCGGCTGCCAGATGGTCGGGTGTGGGCGATGCCCCGAACGCGAATTCGGCGAAGTCACTCAAGGTGAGTATCGAACCGGGCGCGTCGAGCGTTTCCCAGAGGCTTTTCGGGTCGATCCGCTCCGCAAGCTGCCCGCGAAGATCGCTCCGTTTGCGAAGCGCCATGACGATCTCCTGGCGGTGTGTGCCAGGACTGAACGCCGAGCGTGTGTGCGAGATGACACGCGAATCCGGCAGATTCATCTCGCGACTCAGTTCAGTCAGTACATGCAGTTTGTCTTTGCGGACTTCGAGACATGCAGCGGTCAGCACGCGCTTCTGCTCGATAAACTCAATGAGATCTCCGGTCGAAAAGGAACGGATCATGAGGTGGTGTCGCTTTCGGATGGAATGGGCGGCGGAGAAGCCGAGTGGCTGAGTTCATAGGTTTTGGCATACTTCAGAAAAACGTACCAGGCATGCATGCCGGCGATGATGAGTCCGGGGATGCCGTCGAGAAAACCGCATTTGAAAATGAGTTTCCGGATGAATTCCCACCCCGGACGCACGAGCATCATCGGGATCGCCGCTCGACGTCTCTCGGCAGTCCATTGCTGCGCCGCCAGACTGGTGTATTTGTCGATGCGGCGGACATGATCGCTGATGCTCCGGTAAGATAGATGCAACAGGTCACCCGATAGACAACCCGATTTCCCCGACAGCTTCACGGATTCATGAATCGGAACTTCCCTTACACGACCCTCGGTCCGGTTGAACAGACGGACAATCCAATCCGGATACCAGCCGCTCCCGCGAATCCATCGATTCAGATACCAGGTTTTTCGTGCGATCCGATATCCGGAATACGCCGGGGAGGGGTTCGAAGGCCGACCGAGGCAATCGCGGATGGAGAACGCCAGTTCGGGTGACACGCGCTCATCGGCATCGATCAGGAGGATCCAGTCATGAGAGGCATGGTCAATGCCGTAATTCTTGGCTCGGGCATAACCATGCCAGGGAACGGACAGCACACGCGCACCGCATGACCCGGCGATCTCGACCGTGCGATCGGTCGACACCGAATCCACGACGATGACTTCGTCGGCGAATCGGACGGAATCGATGCAATCCCGGATGTTCGCTTCTTCGTTGAATGTGATGATCACCGCCGACAGGAGTCTCATGGGGAGCTATCTTACAACCTCGTCCTGAAAAACACACGCAGAGGTTTTTGCACCCCGGCACTCCCCCTCATGCCCAATCGTTCGTACCCTCTTCCCGCACTCGTACCCCACCTCAACCGAATTCAGTAAGGTGTCCCTTTATATCACTAAAACGATAACTGAAACCTGAATACCGTCCCCCAACCTCACCGCTTATATCTCGACAAGTTTTATAAAATTCGTCGCACCATGCTTTCTGATCGGATGCCCTCCGGTCAACGCCACCCGATCGCCCGGACGCAATTCTTCTCTCCTGAGCAATTCGGTCCGCATCCCCGCCTCGAATCCCCGCAGATCGTTCGCTTCCTTCAACAGCACCGGCCGGACCCCCCAGAGCAGATTCATCCACCGGCAGACTGACCGGTCCGGCGAGAAGGCGAAGATCGGTACGGCCGGCCGTTGCTGAGACATGAACCGCGCCGTCGATCCGCTTCGTGTGAAGACCGCAATCGCACGGCATCCTCTTTTCTGTGCAATCGCCGCAACAGCCTCGGCGATAAAGCCCGCCGAATTCGCGGGCGGTTCGATCGCCACCTCATACGGACAACCCGGCCGCGTTTTCGCCGTTTCCTCGACATCCCGCGCGATCCTCGCGAGCATCTCGACGGCCAGCGAAGGATACCGTCCCACCGCTGTCTCTCCGCTGAGCATGACGGCATCCGATCCATCGAGGATCGCATTCGCGGCATCACTGGCCTCGGCACGCGTCGGCCTCGGATTCTGAATCATCGACTCCAGCATCTGCGTCGCGGTGATCACGGGCCGGCCCAACCGGCGGCACTCACCGATGATCCGCTTCTGGACCAGGGGCACCTTTTCAGGCCCGATTTCGACACCGAGATCCCCCCGGGCGACCATGACCGCATCAGCCTCCGATATCACGGCTTCAAGATGTTCAAGCGCTTCAGGCCTCTCGATCTTCGCGATCACCGGCAATCGCGTTCCCGCCGCAACCATCCTTTCACGTGCCGCCCGGATGTCATCTGCCGACCGCACGAACGACAGCGCAATCGCGTCGACTGGTTGGCCGAGACAGAACGTCAGATCCTCGAGATCCTTCACGGTCAGACCGGGGCTCGAAGTGACGGAGCCGGGCAGGTTGATCCCCTGACGCTCGGCCAGCATCCCCCCGATCACCACGGCACAATCGATGCGTTCCCCCTCGACGGCTTCGACACGCAGCTCGATCGACCCATCGGCCAGCAGGATCCTGGATCCGGGCGACACCATCTGCGGCAGTTCCCTGAGAGGCGTCGCGATCCAGTCGCCCTGACTCTGATCGATCCCTGTCCGGATCACGATGCGCTGATCCCGGACGAGGAGGATCGGAGTCCGGTCACGATGGAGACCGATCCTGAGTTTGGGGCCCTGGAGATCACAGAAGATCATCACGGGAATCCCCATCTCAGTTTCGATCCGCCGGATGTTCTCGATGACCCCGGCATGATCCGGGTGATCCCCGTGCGAGAAATTCAGGCGGAAGACATCGAGTCCATTCGCGATCAACTCGCGGAGAACCGCCGGCGGAGCGCTTGCGGGCCCGATCGTTCCAACGATCTTTGTTCTCTGATACCGGATTTCAGACTCGCTCGGTGTCCCGGTGTATACGTGTTTCATCAGAAATGCCTTCGGAGTTCGTCACCCCATCGGCTGCGCCCGGGCGTGCCCGGCCGGTTTCCAGATCAGTGAGGCGATGATCGAGCCGGCGAGCACGAGTGCGAGGAATCCGAGAGCGATGGGAGTGGGGATTTTGAAGAACTGGGAGATCATCATTTTGATCCCGACGAAAACGAGAATGATGGAGAGTCCGTAATGGAGCAGATGGAACATGTTCATGATGCCGGCCAGAGCGAAGAAGAGCGCTCTGAGGCCCAGAATGGCAAAGACATTCGAGCTGTAAACGATGAACGGATCGTGCGTGATCGCCAGGATCGCAGGGATCGAGTCGATGGCGAACATGATGTCGGACGTCTCCACGACGAGCAGCACAATGAACAGGGGTGTCGCAAACCGTTTCCCGTCGATCCGTGTGAAAAAACGTCCCTCGTCATAGCTCAACGACACGGGCATCAGTTTCCGAAACCAACGCACAACGGGATTCTTCTCCGGATTGACTTCCTTGTCCTTCTCGACAGCCATCTTGTATCCGCTGTAGATCAGAAGCAGCCCGAAGATGTAGATCATCCAGTGGAATTTCACGATCAGGGCGACTCCGGCAAAGATAAAAATGGCCCGAAGCACCAGTGCGCCGAGAATCCCCCAGAACAGAACCTTGTGTTGATACTCGGGCTTGACTTTGAAGTATGTGAAGATCATCAGAAACACGAACAGATTGTCCATGCTGAGTGATTTTTCGATCAGATAACCCGTCAGATACTCGATTGCAGCCTGCCTGCCATGCATGTAATACACGAAAACATTGAAAATCAGCGCGAGCAGGATCCAGAAAGCACTGAACAGAAGCGCTTCACGAACTCGAATCTGATGATTTTTTCGATTGAACACGCCCAGATCGAGCATGAGCATCAGAAGGACAAAAATGTTGAATGCGATCCATTCCCAACCCGGTGCCATTCAGAACTCCCTCTGTGAAACGCCCGGTCACGCAGACCAGCGCGGTTCAACAGCCTATTCGATCACGCCATCCGTTGCAAGAGACGCGAGCGATGCGACCGAATCCGGACATTTGAGTCCCGTTCCGGTGAGGGGGATGACGACGCACCCGGATGGTGCACGGGTGCGATTCCATTTCCGCCAGCCCGCGAGCCCTGCCGCTGAGGTCGGTTCGACGAAGTATCCGTTGCGTCCGAGCAATCGGGTAGCGTTCCGGATGTCTTCATCGTTCACGACGACCACGTCTCCACCCGACTCCCGGATCGCCTCGACCATCTGCATCTTCCGGACCGGATTGGCGATCGCGATTCCCTCGGCGAGACAACCCATCCGGTCGGCCGGTCTTTCGGGCCGGATCGTTGTCCCGCACGCGTCGAGAAGCGGGGCGAACCCCTCCGCCTGAACGGCGATCAGCTTCGGAACACCGCGGGTCAGGCCGGCTTTCCGCAATTCCGTGAAGCCGATCCATGCGCCGAGCAGCAAGGTGCCGTTACCTGTCGGAACGACAACGGCGTCGGGAATCTCCCCGCCGAGTTGCTCCCAGATTTCGAAGGCGAAAGTCTTCGTGCCATGGATGAAGAGGGGGTGCCGGGCGTGGCTGGCGTAAAACGCATCTCTGGCAGCATCGAGCGCTGCATCGGCCGTTGCCTGACGACCTCCGGGCACCCGCACCACACGCGCGCCTGCTGCCCGAATCTGATGCAGTTTCCCCGGGGATGTCGTATCCGGCACGTAGATCTCACAGGCGATCCCCGCTTTCGCTGCGTAAGCCGCGATCGCCGTTCCGGCGTTCCCCGATGAATCCTCGACAATCCGCCGGATTCCTCTCTCCCGAAGCCAGCCGACCAGAACCGCAGCGCCTCGATCCTTGTACGACCCCGTCGGAAACAGGTAATCCAGCTTCAGCAAGACCGACACGCCATCCGAGTAAAATCCGGATAGCGGCGTGATCGGCTCACCCAGGCTCACGACCGGATGACCCTTCCCGCCGGGTATCGACTCGAAATAACGCCACATGGAGAACGGTCTGCCGCGCAGGCTTGCCGGATCGAACCTGATATCATGCAGAAAATCGAGCAATCCGCTGCAGTCCGGGCATCTCCAGATTGCCTGTTCGAGAGAGAATCTGCCGCCGCACTCACGGCACGTGAACATCCGGAGACTCCTTTCCCGACGGGTTTTCGCGCAGCAGGTCCGCGAGCGCCTCCGCGATATCGATGAAGCGCGGGCCGGGGATCGACACATGTGGCTCCGTCCAGATGGCGATCCGGCGGGATGAAGCGGCACGCAGCCCGACCGGGTTCCGCCACGCTGCAAGTGATCGTTCCCGGTCCGCCTCGGTAAGAGATTCCCCGGGCCGCAGTTCGACGATCACGTCGGGATCCATGGCCAGAATGCCTTCAAACGAAACTGCCGGATACTCGATTGCGGGACCCCGGTAGGCGTTGATACCTCCCGCCAGTGCAATAATACCGTCATGAAAGCTTCCCGTGCCGGCGATCGTCACCTGATCCAGCGCGTCTTTCCGGTAATCGCGTCCGATACAGATCATGACGCACAACGGAGACGCTCGCTTTGGTGCGTTCCGCAATTTTGCCATCCGCGCCTCGATCGATCCCATCAATCGATCGGACTGGGATTCCACCCCGCAGATCGACCCCACTGCCCGGATCGCATCGATAATTTCGGGGATCGCATTCATGGGAAGAATAGTCAGATCGAGCCCGACCTGTTTGAGGTGTGCGCGATGATCCCGATGAGACGACAGCCCGAAGATGCGGTCCGGTTTGAGTGCGAGAATCGCTTCGTAGTTCGGGTCGAGAAACCCGCCGATTTTCGGTTTTGCGGTGGCTTCGGGCGGGTAGACGCAGAACGGCGTGACCCCGACCACGCGATCCCCGAGATCAAGCGCGAACAGCAGTTCGGTGATGTTGGGAGCCATCGAGACGATGCGCGTGCAGCATCCCGCTCCGAGAGGAGTCGCCGTGTCACCGGCAAAACCGACCGGCGGCGAAGACAGAATCGCTGCGGCCAGCGATACGCAGATCAGGTTGATTCCGATCCCGCCGGATCTGCGTGGCTCGTCACTCGAACCGATTCCGGAAAATCCCATCACGCATTCCTTTCGTCTATTGCACGTTCTTTTGCGGGTATGTCTGTAACCCATCCCGGCCGCACAATCTCTAAATATCGGATCCCGTCATTCGGCGCAATGCCGGTGACGATGTCCGGAAAGGGACGACAACATGATTCTGCAATCATTGGATCGATATCGGGATCACGGATTACTGGTGCTTCGGCTCGGAATCGGCGTCATGTTTCTGACGCATGGATTCCCGAAACTGATGGCCGGTCCTCAGCTCTGGGCCGGGCTTGGCGGTGCGATGGGCAATCTCGGCATCTCGGTCGCCCCGGAATTCTGGGGTTTCATGGCGGCCTTTTCCGAGTTCGGAGGCGGGCTGGCTCTGATCGCCGGTTTTCTGGTTCGCCCGGCGGTTCTCATGATGGCCTTCACCATGCTCGTCGCCGCGACGATGCATCTCTCGAAAGGTGACGGCATCAAAGGCGCGTCGCACGCGATCGAAATGGGAATCCTCTTCGTCAGCCTGTTCCTGATCGGCCCCGGCCGCTTCAGTCTCGACGGCCTTCTTACCTCGAAACGCCGGCAGTGAACCGCTCACGCTGAAAAGGATGCGTTCCATCCTTGATCCGGCATCGGTGCGGATCTATAGTTGCGAGCGTTTTTCCCGGGCATCGGAGAGGCAGGTGGAGATGAAGGCGGAAATACTGACGATCGGTGATGAGATTCTGATTGGATCGACGGTCAACACGAATGCGGCATTCATCGGATCGAAACTTGTGGAATGCGGCATTTATCCATGCTGGACGACAGTGGTCGGAGACGATCGTGAACGGATCATGGAAGCGCTCGGAAGCGCCTGGCATCGCGCGGACGTCGTGATGGTCACCGGAGGTCTCGGCCCGACTCACGACGACATCACCAAAACAGTGATCGCGGAGTTTTTCGGCGAACAACTCGTGGTCGACGAACGACTGCTCGAACACACCCGCGCTCTGTTCGCACGAATGGGTCGCGTCATGCCTCCGTCCAGCGCCAATCAGGGCCTGATTCCGGAACACTGCGAAATTCTCTGGAACGAACTCGGGTCCGCCGCGGGCATGCTTTTCCATCGTGAGGGGAAAGCCTGCTTCGTCATGCCCGGAGTGCCTTTCGAGATGCGGCGGATGATGGAGATTTCTGTCTGCCCCCGCCTCCGGACGCTCAACCCGGGCCACATCGTTCTGCTCCGGACGCTGCGTACCTTCGGGATCGGCGAATCGGCCATCGTCGAACGACTCCGCGATCTCGACGACATCCTCGCACTCTCCGAACTGGCCTTTCTCCCCAAACCAACCGGTGTCGAACTCAGACTGACCGTCCGGTCGACGGACGCAGGGGATGCCCGGAGACGGATCGAGGAAGCGGAGACGAGGCTCAGACGGAGCATTTCGGAGTGGATCTACGGTGACGAAAGTGAATCGATTCAAACGGTTGTCGCCCGGATGCTCACGGAGCAACATCGGACAGTGGCCACTGCGGAAAGCTGCACCGGAGGTCTGATCGCCAGCCGGCTCACCGACGTCCCGGGCAGCTCGGTCTTTTTTCTGAGTGGAATCGTGACCTACAGCAACCAGTCCAAAACGGCACTCGCGGGCGTTGATCCCGAACTGATCCGATCGAACGGTGCAGTGAGCGAACCTGTGGCACGCGCAATGGCGGAAGGTGTTCGACGGGTTGCCGGAACGGATTTCGGTGTGGCATCAACCGGCGTGGCCGGGCCGGATGGCGGGACTCCAGGGAAACCGGTCGGACGAGTGCATGTCTCGGTGAGCGGGCCGGAACGGACGGAGCATGAAATGTTCACGTTCAACGGTGATCGGGAGGCCAACAAAGAACGATTCGCTCAGGCTGCGCTCAATCTGCTGCGCAAAGAACTCCTCGCGGCAGCCCCTTCGCGAGGGTAACTCCGACCCTGCGTCCAGGATCCCGTCACTGTGTCGCCGCCGGAGTCTTCTCCATCTCGGCGATCTCGTCTTCAACAACGAAATACCAGTACATCGGCGGTTGAAGATTCTTGTTTCGAAGGGCTTCGAGCATGTAACGGTCCAGCAGTTCATTGAGGAGTTTGCTGTTGAGATCGAATTGGGAGGAGGTGGGGCCTTCGTCTGCGTTCCTGAGGGGATAGAGCGCATCCGCCTCCCTGCGCGCCTTCGCCCGGATACTCTTGAGCACCTCGACGGTCGCCGCATGCGCATCGGGCGGCATCGTGATATCCAGCCTGAACTCGGTTTTCTCGGCATGGTCCATATGCACGAAACGGGGCACACCGGAGAACATCTCGATCGAATACCAGTCACCGTCTTCACGGATCAATTCGAATATATCACCCTCGGATGCCTTCGCGATCGATGCGGCTTTGGTGTCGGGCGCTTCGCGGATGTTGACCGCATTCGATCGGATGCGGATGTATTCGAGCGCGAGGCAGGGGTGCGTCAGGGTCAGTGACACAGCGGTCGCGACCAGGATGCCGATGGTTCGGAGAATGGGCGTCGTCATGGATTTCATGCATTGACTCCTTCCCGCTTAATATGAGACAAAACCATGAGGGATGCAACAGGACCGGCAGGGATGCAACGGGCTGCCGCGTATGAGGCTGTTCAAATGATGGAAGAACGATCGGATAGGATTCAGGCCGCAATCTTCGATCTCGATGGAACCCTCCTGGACACCATCGGAGACATCGCTGATTCAATGAATCGGGTGCTCGAGGAACACGGTTTGCCGACTCATTCAATCGACGCCTACAAGTTGTTTGTCGGAGACGGCATCCGGGAGCTCGTACGGCGGTCTCTGCCGGAAAACAGCCGGACGGCTGTCGGGATCGATCGGATGGTTGAGGCGATGTCGGCGGAATACGACTTGCGATGGCGGATGAAAACGCGGATGTATCCCGGGATCGACGCCATGCTCGAGATGCTTGTTGCGAAAGGTATCCGTCTCGCGATCGTCTCGAACAAACCGGATTCTTTTACCCGCGTCATGGTGGATGCGCTGTTGGGAGCGTGGCCCTTCGAACACGTCATTGGCGCAGAGGGCCGTTTTCCCAAAAAACCCGCTCCCGACGCCGCCCTGTTCGTCGCCGGAACAATGGGGATCGCCCCCTCCCGGTGCATCTATCTCGGAGACACGTCAATCGACATGATCACGGCGGTACGGGCGAGGATGACGGCCATCGGCGTGACCTGGGGATTCCGGACGCCCGACGAACTGATCGAGAGCGGCGCCGAGTTTCTGATCGACCATCCGATGGATCTCGCCGGATTGCCGATCGGGCCTTTCAATCAAACAGGAGACTCCGCATGATCACGCTCACGAACCAAGAGATCGCCGAATTGCCGCTCAACCCGTTTCACCGGATCGGGCACGACTGGATGCTCGTCGCCGCAGGTTCGATCGACCGCTACAACATGATGACCGCCTCATGGGGAAGCATGGGGGTGTTGTGGAAACGGATGATCTGTACGGTGTTCATACGACCGCAGCGCCATACGTTTCATTTTGCCGAGACCAGTCCGATCTTCACGATCAGTTTCTTCTCCTCCCGGTATAAGCCCGCGCTGACCATCTGCGGAACGATCTCGGGGAGAGACGGCGACAAGGCAGGAAAAGCCGGACTGACTCCTTACGCCACCCCGGGCGGAGGTGTCGGCTTCATCGAGGCGGATCTCACGATCGAGTGCCGTAAAATGTATGCGGATGACCTGCGGGAATCGTGCTTCATTCTGCCGGTACACGAGGAAGTCTATCCCGAAAAGGATTTTCATCGGTTTTACATCGGAGAGGTGCTCGGCGGTTTCCGAGCGGATCATTCGTGATGCGCGTTGAAAAATGATGGTTTTTTCGTTATAATCACATCGACACAATCTTCCATCGATGGGATGAGTCCATGGCGGGCACATCGAACAATCACCATATGTCGCGGGCGATTCATGTCGCCCTGATCACGGCGGAACCGGATGCGTGGAGCGGGTTGCTGTCGAAACCCCATGTGCATGGAGGGGTCGAGATCCTCCTGACCGATGCCTCGGACCGCACGTCGAGTTCCTCCCGGCAGGACACCGATCCCCCCTTCGATCTCGCCATCCTGCATCTCGCCTCAATGTCCGGGTCGTTGACGCAGAACTTCAGGAAACTCAAAGGGAGCCTTCCTGAACTGGGACTGTTGCTGGTGGTCCGGGAGGCTGATGAGCCGGATGCACTGAAAACCCTGTCTGAAGGGGTCGAAAACTTCCTGATCGAGGGCCAGTACACCGATCAGGAACTGCTCCGGGCAATCAGCGTGTCCGTGATCCATTCGAAATCCCGCTTCGTTCTCCGGCAGGCACGCGACGAATTGCACGCCGGCCGGCTCCGGTTCCAGGCGATCGTCGATGCCAACGCCGACGGCATCATCATTCTGGACCGCGCCCGCACAATCCGCTTCGTCAATCGAGCCTGCGAGGACATTCTCTGCCGAAAGGCATCCCAACTGCTTTTCACTCCTTGCGATTTCCTTCCCGTCCTGCGCGATCGGCTTGAGATCGATCTGCACGATCCCCTCGGACGGAAGAAAACGATCGAAATCCGGTTGAATGAAATCGAGATGGATGGGCAACCACACTGGATTGCAAGCCTGCGTGATCTGACGGAACTGTGTTCGTTGCGAGAAGAACTCAAATCAATGACCCTCCAGGATTCGCTCACGAATGTCTGCAATCGGCGCGGTTTTTTCAGCCAGGCCGGTCAATTGCTCCAGATCGCCGTCCGCCAGAACCGGGGACTCGCCATGATGTTCGTCGATCTCGATGGATTGAAAGCGATCAACGATCAGTTCGGGCACATGGCCGGTGATCAGGCGTTGATCGATACCGCTGGAATCCTCGTTCAGTCGTCGCGGAAATCAGATGTCGTGGCGCGATTCGGGGGTGACGAGTTCGTCTTGCTGTGTCTGGACAATCGCGCCAACACCGCATCGGTCGTTCGTCGTCGTATCGAGACGATCCTGCGACGTTTCAACGCGAAGCGGATTCGCCCCTACGAAATTTTACTCAGTATCGGTGTCGCGCGACAGGGAGCCGGCCAGACGCTCAGCATTGAAAAACTCCTGATTGATTCCGACCAGTCGATGTATCAGCACAAGCGAAGCAAGCGTTGCGCAGTATGACGAATGCTCCCCGGGTCGTCATATTCGGACGTCGCGGTTTCATCGGCTCCGCCCTGACGGACTGCCTCACGGCGCACGGGTATTCGGTGACCGGCGTCACACGCTCGCCTACCCCCTGTTCCGTGCCCCGCGTGAGCGATGTATGGTGGGATGCCAGCACCTTCGGCGACTGGACAGAAGCAGTATCAGGAGCAGTCGCGGTCATCAATGTCACGGGCGAAAACCTTGCATCCGGTTTCTGGACCCGCTCGAAACGCAATGCCATCCGCGATTCCCGCCTTCACACGACGGATCTCATCGTCGAGGCCCTCTTGCGCTGTCCGGTTCCGCCGCGTGTCTTCTGCCAGGGATCCGCGATCGGGTATTACGGGATCAGCCCGGCTGGCCGCGTGACGGAATCGAGCCCTTCCGGGAGCGGGTTTCTGGCGGAGATTGTTGGTGAAGTCGAGCGACGGGCTGCGCGCGCCGGGACGGTATGCCGGACACACCTTCTGCGAACCGGAATCGTGCTCGGCCGCACCGGAGGCTATCTTCACGCCTTCACACTCCCGTTCCGCATCGGTCTCGGCGCCTACGTCGGCAATTCCGACACCCGGGTGTCATGGATCCACCTCCGGGATGAAGCCCGCGCCATCGCTCACCTCATCGATCACGAGACTTCCGGTGGCCCCCTCAATCTCGTCGCCCCCGCACCGGTACGACTCGGTGATCTGGCCGAATCTGTTGCGCGCCGGATGAACCGACGGGTATGGCTGCGCGTCCCTCCATCCCTTCTGGCATGGCTGCCCGGACGCATGAGCGAGGAACTTTTCATGGGATCACCGGATGCCGCTTCCACCCGGCTTCAGGATACTGGTTTTCAGTTCGAATTCCCGAATCTCGACACGGCCCTCGATGATCTTTTCGACACAAGGCTTCCGGTATGAACACACACAAGATTCATCCTGAACGGATCCGCAAACTGAACGATCGACCGATCCTCCACGGCGCACATGTGGTGTACTGGATGCAGACCGCTCAGCGTGCTCACGATAACGATGCCCTGGAATTCGCCATCGCCGAAGCCAATCGTCTCGATGCGCACCTTCTCGTTTACTTCGGCCTGTTCACATCGTTTCCGGAAGCGAATCTGAGGCATTTTACGTTCATGATCGAGGGTTTGATCGAAACCCGGCGGGATTTGCAGGCAAGGGGAATTCCCCTGATCATCCGAAACGAATCTCCCGAGGCAGGTGTGTTGCGACTTTCGGACAGAATGCGGCTCCTTGTCTGTGATACGGGATATCTGCGCCTCCATCGCAAATGGCGGGCACATGTTGCCGAGCATGCCGTGTGCAGAGTCGTTCAGGTCGAAACCGAACCGGTCGTCCCGATCGGCGTCGTAACTGATCACGAGGCTTACTCGGCGGCAACGATCCGGAAAAAGATCCAGAACCGCATGGCTGTGTTTCTCGATGGCACACCGCGTCTCGAACACCGGAATCGGCGCATCGACCCGGATCTGGAATCCCTGTCGGACAGGGACCTGGCTGATCTGCTGACTCATCAGATATCGGAGCGTGTCCCGGGCCCGGCGCCGACGATTCGCGGTGGCCGGTCTGAAGCGATGCATCGACTGGAACGGTTAATGGATCGCCTGGATCTGTATGATCTCCGGCGGAACGATCCCGGGGAAGATGTTCAATCCGGGTTGAGCCCGTATCTCCATTTCGGCCAGGTCTCGGCGAGGGAAATAGCCCGGCGGGTGCGCTTGAAGGCATGTGCCGGAGCCGAGGCGTTTCTCGAGGAACTGATCGTTCGCCGTGAACTGGCGATGAATTTTGTGTTTTTCAATCCCGTATACGATGATCTGGACTGTCTGCCGGCATGGGCTCGAAAGACTCTCGACCGGCATGCGGCCGATCCGCGTGAGGTGCGCTACTCGCGGCAGGAACTGGAGGCGGGGCGGACAGCGGATCCCTACTGGAACGCCGCTCAGATCGAAATGCTCCTGACGGGAAAGATGCATGGATACATGCGCATGTACTGGGGGAAGAAGCTGATCGAGTGGCTGGAATCGCCCCGGGAGGCGTATCGATTCGCTCTGTATCTGAACAACCGCTATGAAATCGACGGAAGGGATGCGAACGGCTATGCGGGGGTCGCGTGGTGTTTCGGAAAGCATGACCGGCCCTGGGCCGAGCGTCCGATCTTCGGGATGGTGCGATACATGGCTGCTTCGGGACTGGAGCGAAAATTCGAGATTCGCGCTTACTGCGAGCGTGTCAGGAGCATCCAGGCTCAGGTCGATGCGGTGTGAACCGCCTCTCCGGTGATTCCGGCGTTGGATTATCGGCTATAATCTGCTATCGTCGCGGCTTATCCGACTGTCGATGGAAGGTCCTGTTCAAGGGTGAATCGGAGTATGAATCAGTGATGGAACCGGCTCGGCACAGACACGAAGCGGTGAGCGGAATCGAGCGCACCCTCATGTCGAATTCGTCGCTTTTCGACAAGGCGAACGCATTCCTCCGGTTACTGAATGACCTGTATCCCAACACATCGGGTGTCATCATTCGGTTTGATCGGGATCCGGTTCAGAGTCTCGTTGTCGGAGCGGTTTCAAAACTCGAAACGATCTGGTCGCCCGGGTGGATGGTGACATCGAGTTACTGGGGAATTGCCGGAAACGGACCTGCGGATCCGGGTGGAAAGACCGAGGTCCCGGGTTCGATCCGGCATGACTACCTGATCGCTCTTCGCGAGTTGGGCCTTGAACGACCTGTCTGGTATCGATGGTCACAGGAAGGCGCGCTCTCCTGCGCACTCCTCATTGCATCCGAAGGCCCGACACCCCGATCGCTGCTGAATCTCGTGGAGCATCTCAGACCCCTGATCGGAATCGCGTTCCAGGACACGCTGCGGCGTTCGTGCATGGATGAACACGAGCGAATGCTGTCGGGTATATCGAACTCTCTGAGCCACAAGGCTCGATTGTTACGGGGCTGCCTGACCGGAATCCGGGACGATCGTTCGAGTTCGATTTCACCCGAGATGCGCGTCCTGATCGAGCAGGCGGAATTGAACGTCTCGGGCGTCGCCCAGGTCGCCCAGGATATCATGGATTTTCTCAGACTGACACGAGCAGCGCTTCCCCTGCACCCGATATCGATGAAGACCATTCTGACCGAGACCTGCATGCAACTCGATGATCCGATCAGTCGATACGGGACCGAACTTGCCATCGTCGGACCTTCCCCGATCGTCTCGGTGAATCACATGGGAATATTGCTTGTCATGCGCCATCTGATCATGGATGCGATCATCCGGATGAGTCCCCTTCGGGCGGGAATTCGAGTAAGTGTCGATGTTTCAGGCAGCGAATTCGCACGCGTCACACTGTCTTCGACCGCGATCGATCGGAGTGAGTCAGACGAACGTCCGGAGCGTCACTTTCATGACGGTGGATTGCGACAGATCCTGATCAGGCAGGGCATCGAACGGATGGGGGGGCGTTGCTGTCCCGAGTTTGAGGATTCGGGGGATGGATCGGTATGGTTCGAGTTAAGACAGTATCCGGCAATGTCGACTCATCGAACTCAGATTGTTTCCGCGGGGTGACGATATGATTCAAACCTTGCTCGTAGTCATTATCGACCAAGATGCCGAGAGCAGGAACGCACTCTCGGCCTGTGTGCATGAAGCTATAACTGACGGGGTGATCCACTGCATCGGCGAACCCTGCGATCTCCACCTGCTGCTCGGAGGTGAACCGATTTCCCCGGATTGCATTCTCCTGGCGCACCCGTTTTCGAGTGATGAAACGGACATCTGTCTGATCGAAACACTGCGGTCACGGTATCCCGCAACGGGACTGATCATCCTGACCGGATCGCATGACGCTGCATCCGTTGTGGCATTTCTCCATGCGGGCATCGATGACTGCGTCATTCGTTCCGGAACGGAAACCGGTTTGATCGTCGCAACATTGCGCCAGGTGATGGAGAAAAAGAAGAATCAGATCCGGAATCGCGTCATCGAGCAGAGATATCAGCGGTTGTTCGACACCGCTCCGATCGGGTTGTATCGGACGACCGTCGACGGTGAGTTGCTCGATGTGAATCATTGTTTTCTTGAGATGATGGGGTATGGCGAGAAACGAGCGTTGATCGGCGCTGATGCCTCGACCGTCTATATCGATGCGCTCGAACGACAGGAATGGATTGACCGGCTGAAACGTGATGGTGTCGTGCAGAATTTCCAGGTCCGGCTGCGGCATCGTGACGGCCACGAGATCTGGGTGCTGGAAAACGCTCGCTTGACGCATGAATCTGAAATCCCCGGTAACATCATAGAAGGCAGCATTCAGAACATCACTGCCGCGAAAAAAACCATGGACGCGCTCCAGGTCAGCGAACGACTGTACAGGCGGATCACCGAGAGCATGTCGGACATCGTCTGTGAATGCGATATGATGGGGATCTTCAGCTACATCAGTCCTTCGATGCAGACAGTGCTGGGGCATTCGCCGCAATCCCGGATCGGATGTTCGATCTTCGATCTGATCACGACCGATCATTACGACCGTGTGATGCGCGCCATGGACGATCTTCAACGGATGCTGACGAAGATTCAGTTGGAGGTCCAGATCGAGAAGGCCAATGGGCAGGCGGGATGGTTCGATCTGGTGATCAGCCCGCAGTTCGGGGACACCGGGCAGGTGACGGGCATGCTGGTACGGATCCGCGATATCTCTCGGGAGAAAACCGCCGAACTCGAGAAAGAATCCATTCATCAGCAGCTGCTCCATTCTCAGAAAATGGACGCGGTCGGCAGACTTGCTGCGGGACTGGCGCATGACTTCAAAAACATTTTGACCGCCATCCGCGGTTATTCGGATCTCATCTTGCTCGAACTCGATGAAGACCATGCCGCCAACCGCGATGTGCTCAGTATTCAGACCGCAACATCACGGGCCATGGCGCTGATTCGCCAGCTTCTGATCTTCAGCAGGCTTCAGCCGGTCCGGATCGAAACGCTGGACTTCAATTTCCTCGTCGATAACCTCCTCCAACTCCTCCGGAGGATGATCGGAGAGGATGTCCGGTTCACCCTCGATCTCGATGAGACTCTGGATCGGATCATGGGGGATCCGGGATCTCTGGAGCAGATTGTTCTGAATCTTGCGGTCAACGCGCGTGACGCCATGAAGAATGGCGGTGACATCACGATCCGAACCAGGAATCTCAGGATCGAACCGCGGGATATTGGGAATCCGGCCTCCAGAGACCATTCGGATTTTATCGCCCTGACGGTATCGGATACCGGATGCGGGATCCCCGTGGACGTGTTGCCGATGATTTTCGAGCCGTTTTTTACGACGAAGGCCGGCAAGGGCACCGGCTTGGGGCTGGCCGTCGTGTACGGTATCGTCAAGCAGCATGACGGGTGGATCGATGTGAAGAGTCAACCGGGGCAGGGGACCATCTTCACGGTGTATCTCCCGGCGGATCGTTCCGGCGCAGGTGCAGCATCGGAACAGGCGCCCGTCGCTGAATCGTGTGCGGACAGCGAAGGGAAAACGGTATTGGTTGTTGAAGATGAGGAGGATCTGCGGGTGTTCGTCGAGCGAGCCCTCCGGCAGCACGGCTACAACGTGATTACTGCGCGGAACGGTCGTGAGGCAATCGATCTGTTTGAAACTCATAGGGATACCGTCGATCTTCTCTTCACCGACCTGATCCTGCCCGATATTCATGGCCTGGATGTCATGCGCACGATCCGCAACCGATCGCCCGACCTCCGGGTTCTGCTCACCAGCGGGTATGTGTCGCAGTCGCTGGAATGGCGGGATGTCGAGAACTCCGGCTATCAGATTCTCAATAAACCGTATCTCCTGACGGAACTGCTGACCCGGATCCGCGCTCTCTTTCAGGATCGATGAACCTCCGATCGCGTTTTATTTGTCACACTCAACGGCACTTGCTATAAAGGATCGATGCGCGGGCGACCGGTCGCGCTGGATCGATCATCGGATAACCGGAGGAGGATCGAAATGGATCCGCGGCGTATTATCATTATCGGCGGCCAATCATTTCAGGTCGGTGAGCTGCTGGAAAAAATCGAAGAGAACGGCCTTCCGGTGTCGGAGGTCCGGATTTTGGATGACGGAGACCGCTGCGGTGAAATCCATGATTTCAGAGGTGAACCGGTTCTCGTCGGGCGGATCGAGACGCTTCCGGAAGAAGCCTTCGATCTCGCGATCCTTCTCACCCCGGTAAAAGATCCCCGCACCCTCGTCGAAACTCTCGTCCATGGCGGAATCCCATTTTTGGATGCCAGTGGATCGATTCCGTTGACCGACGAGGTTCCCCTGCTCTGGAAACGACCATCCGGCGATCGATTCCGGCAATCCGTCCCGAAGGTTGCGATGTTCCCCGGCGTATACTCGCTCTGTTCCCTCTGTGTGCTCGAAGCCATGCATCGGGAATCCGAGATCGAATCGGTTCGGATGTTTGTTCTTCAGGGCGCTTCAGCCAGGGGAACACGACGGGCGATGGATGAGTTGTTCGATCAGGCGCGTGAGATTCTCAATTTTAAGGACCCGACGCTCGAGGAATGGCCCCGGCAACTCTGCTTCAATGCGTTTCCTCTCAGCGAAGCTGCCGGAGAAGAGATCCGGATGGGAAACGAGATCCGACATGCGCTCGCGGCACCCTGGATTTCTGTCGGGGTCGATATCGCGTGGGCCTGTTTCTTCGTTGGCTTCCTGGGAACGATCTGGGTCACGTTCCGTGAAGATACCGACTTGAACCGACTGTCCCGGGCGCTGGGAACATCTCCGAATCTGCACTGGTCCGATACGGATGAACCCCCGGGTATTCTTGATGTGGTCGGACAGGATAAGATATATATGAGTCAATTACGAACGAATGGCACGGCACGCAACGTGACGCTGCGGTTCGCACTGGACAATATGCGTGCCGGTTTCTCCGCGAGACTGACTGAACTGATAGCCTGGTATCTGAAGGAGACCTGATATGACCTCCCGAGCGACATTCATCAGTGTGTTCGTGATGGGACTGCTGATCGGCTTCGGGCCGACCGGGTGCAAGAAAGCAAAGGATGAGGTGGACGAGATCGGCACGAATGTCGTCATCCGGAGCCAGGATAAGGCATTGATGTTGAAGCTCAGGACCGACATGCAGACTTTGCATCGATCGATCGAGGTGTTCCATGCCTCGAACGGGCGATATCCCGAATCACTTGACGAATTGAAGCAGAAGGGCGTGCTGATGAAGATCCCGAAAGAGCCTTTCGGGGGAGAATGGAATTACGATCCGGAGACTGGCGCGATCACGAGCAGCTCGCATCCGGAGTTTGTCGATCCGGATGCATGGGATGGCAACTTATGAACAAGTTTCTTGTTCTTGATGAAAACCTGGGGATTTCACGACTTCCCCTTTCGTATTCCTTCGGGGACCTCGATCAGATCCGAAACATGTTCGGCGAACACTCCCGTGATGCCTCGATCGCGTTGCCCAAGTTGCCGCCCATGCGCGATACGATCGATGCCGACAACCGACTGGGCTACCTGGTGTACCCCCCTCCGAATCTCAGCGGTCGAATCTCGGATTTTTTGGAAAAAACCGCTCAGCACGTGCGTGAACTCAAAGGGCGCGGTTACGATTACGAACACCCTCTGTTCAAAAGTTACCTGAAAGCGCGGGATGACGTTGTCTCGTTTCTGGCCGGCTGTCTGGAGGGGATCGTCGATCAGGAGCGGCGGTTGGGTATTTTCAATATTTTCTGGCTGGCTGTGACCAAGATGATGGTGGCGGCTCTGGATGAGGTTCTGGTGCGGAGTTCCGGAAACCAGAGACTCCGTTTCGCGATTCATCCACACGTCAGGAGCATGCTCCAGCAGGTTCTGAATCAGGTCTACGAGAAACTGGATTTTCAGGACAATGTGAGACGACAGGAAATCCCGTTTCACCGTGAAACTCTCAAGTCGAAAATGGGCGCGAATTTCAACTTTAATTTCGTCTCGGATGTCCTGAACGTCCAGCTCAGCCTGCTCCAGAATTTCGTTTCCCCGCTCGACCCCCTCTATGAAATCAGGAAAATCCTGGTTGAGGAAAACTCGGAGTATTATCTCAATTACAAAGATTTTACCTTGTTCTACGAGAGCATCCGCGGGTACGTTTCGGAGGCGATTGACCATAAGGATGATTGGGTTTGCACAATCCTGTCACAGATCATCGGCATTCCGTCGGATAAACTGGGTAAATTGAACATCAACTGCATCCTGTTCGATCCGCTCGTGGTGTTCACGCTTCAGGAAACGTTCCGGTCCATTCCGGCGCGCAACTCGGGAAAGCACCTGCCTTTCCGGAAAAACACGCTGCTTGAAGCCATCGGTCTGAAGATCTGGAATCAGGTGCTTCTGGATTACATCAAACTGGCCCGTGAGCTGCAGAAAACCGAGGTCATTACGTTTTTCCGCGACCGCATTCTGTTGCTCGGTCCCGAATACGCCAGAACCAAGGATGGGTCGGATGAAATGGCAGGGCTCGAAGGCCGGATCACCTACGACCTGAGTGGTCGGACGGTCATCAATGATCAGCGCCGGGTCACGCTCATGTTCATCGATCTCCGGGGTTTCACGGAGATTTCAGCCGGCCTGATATCGACGAACAACCTGAAGAAAGCCTTGTATGGCTTCTTCGATCCGACACTCGATGTCATCGAACATTTCAAGGGTCAGATCAAATTTTTCGCGGGAGATGCGATCCTGGCGGTTTTCGGGGAGGGGAGCAAAAGTGAAGAACGCACCCTCAATGCGATCCGAACCGGAATCTTTATCAACAGGATGCTCCGGCAGCTCGTGAAGGAACGCGTGGTTCCATTTGAGGGAGTCGGGATCGGCATCCACGTCGGTCAGATCGAAAATGCCTATATATTCAAGGATAACCAGCAGAAGATCGACACCATCATCGGTCTGCCGGCCAACATTGCGAGTCGATTGAGTTCCGGCAAGAGCACTTCGGCGGAACGAAAAGGAGATCCCATTCTGGTCCGTGAGATGAAAGATACTCTCCAGGATGTGCTCGAACAGATCAAAGGTAAAGTGGCTCCCAATCTCCGCAGCCAGGTCGTGTCGGTGTTTGAACACAAGATCGCTCGGTTCGCGGGAGACCGTCCTGCGATGGAATCCTATATCACCTTGCCCGAATCGAAAGCCGCTCCCGGTCAGTTCAAAGTCAGTATTGTCGGCGGAATGCTGAACAATAACGGCATTGTCATTTCCGAGGAAGCGTTCAATGAGATTCGGGCACAGCATGATTTCCGATCGAGACCTCGTGGTGAGGAAATCGAGTTTGCTCATTCCGATCCGATTCTGCAGGAGGATATCGTGTTCTGGCGGGTCGGCGATGCCGTTCTCAAGGGAATCGACGGGTCAACATCGGTCTGGGCCGTGCGTCCGGCCGGGGGTCAATAATCTCTATGAATCAATCCGAACTCGTTTCACGGATACTCGAACTGAAAAAACAGCGTGACGCCGTGATCCTCGTGCATAACTACCAGCGTCCGGAAGTTCAGGACATCGCGGATTGTCTCGGTGACTCCCTGGATCTGGCCCGACGTGCCACCACGATCGACCACCCGGTGATCGTGTTCTGCGGTGTGCATTTTATGGCCGAAAGCACCTCGATGCTCTGTCCGAACAAGACCGTTCTTCTTCCACGGGAGGATGCGGGGTGCCCCCTCGCGGATTGTGCGACTCCCGAGCAGGTTCGTGCCATGCGTGCGCGGCATCCCGACGCGGTTTTCATCGCTTATATCAACACCTCGGCGGCCGTGAAGGCAGAATGTGACGTCTGTGCGACTTCTGCGAATGCACTGCGGATCATCGGCCATTTCCCGGATCGCGATATCGTCTATCTGCCGGATCGCAATCTGGCGGATTATGCCGAGAGGATGCTGAACCGGACCATCATCAAATGGCCCGGTCAGTGTTATGTCCACGATCGGTTGATCACGGTCGAGGCTGTCGAGGCGGTGAAGCGACAGGTTCCCGGCGCATGCGTCATGGCGCATCCGGAAGCCCCGCGATCCGTTCTTGAACACGCACACGTCATCACTGGCACCAATGGAATGGTGCGTGAAGCCGGGACAAATCCGGCGACGGATTTCATCGTCGTCACCGAAACAGGCCTGGTTCACCGTCTCAGGAAGGAGCATCCCGAGAAACGTTTCCACGAGATTCCCGGCGCGGTCTGCTCGAACATGAAACTCACGTCGCTGCGTAGTGTTCATGACGCTCTGAGGGACATGCAGACCCGGATTACGGTGGATCCCTCGATCGCATCCCGTGCGCGGATCCCCCTGGATCGCATGCTGGAACTCAGTCGATGAAACACAACGACGTGCTGGATGTCGTCATCATCGGATCCGGTGCTGCCGGCCTGATGTTCGCTGCTCATATTGCCAAGTTCCATGCGGTCGAGATCTACACCAAGGATGTTGCGCTCGAATCCAACACGCGCTATGCGCAGGGAGGAATCGCAGCTGTACTGACGATCGAAGACACTTACGAGAAGCACGTCGATGATACATTGCGTGCGGGAGCCGGCCTGTGCGATCCCGCTGCGGTCGATGTGCTCGTTCGAGAAGCTCCGGCCCGCATTTTTGACCTTCTGGCCATGGGAGTCGATTTCGACAAGGCGGCCGGGAACGTCTGGGAGTTCACCCGTGAGGGCGGGCATAGCGACCGGCGAATTCTCCATGTGGGCGATATGACGGGACAGGCTATCGAAACGGCGCTGCTCAAGAGTGTTCTGAAAAACAATATCCGCGTCTATGATCACAGAATGATCGCCGGACTGCTGGTCGTCGACAATACCTGTGTCGGAGTCGAATTGCTCGAACCGGACGGAACCCTCCGCCCGATCTTCTCCCGCACGGTGTTTCTCGCAACCGGAGGCGCCGGACAGCTGTACTCCGTCACGACCAATCCTGAGATTGCCACCGGTGACGGATTCGTTATGGCGCACGCTGCCGGAGCAGATCTCAAGAACATGGAGTTCATCCAGTTCCACCCGACAGCGTTTCATGCCGAACACGCTCCCGCGTTTCTGATTTCGGAATCGGTGCGGGGTGAAGGTGGCATTCTGTTGACGGCCGCCGGAGATCGGTTTATGCCGCGCTACCATCCGATGGCCGAACTGGCGCCTCGGGACATCGTCGCGCGAGCCATCGTTGCCGAGATGCGACGTACTGACACCGATAGTGTTTTCCTCGATGTCAGTCATCTCGGACGCGAATTCGTCGAACGTCGATTCCCGCACATCACCACAACGATTCGCAAATACGGAGTCGATGCAGCTTCCCGGCCAATTCCGGTGTCTCCGGCCGCCCATTACATGTGCGGTGGCGTCAAGACGGACATCGACGGAAGAACGTCGATTCAGGGGTTGTATGCCGGTGGCGAGGTTGCGTGCACAGGTGTTCACGGAGCCAATCGGCTGGCGTCCAATTCACTCCTCGAATCCGTTGTTTTCGCCTATCGTGCGGCGGTACACGCCGATCGGTACATCCGCATCATGACGGATTCCTGGCATGAAAAGCTCGATCGCTTCGCACACCTCTCCCGTGAGAGGAATCGATCCGACCGGTCGATTCTTCCCCTGCATGAGATCACGCGTATCCGACATCGCCTGCAGTCCCTGATGTGGCACACCTGCGGAATCGTGCGGTCGAATCAGGGAATGCGAGACGGATTGATCCAGGTCGCAGAGTTGAAACGGGAGTTCGATCGGTTCGTTCCGCAGACGATGCGTTCCGTCGAGGGTCTTGAACTCCACAACCTGCTCACATTGGGAACCATTGTACTGGAATCGGCCATCCACTCCACAGTCAACGTCGGTACGCATTACAACATCGATCTCGATGAATCACGCACCCTGCAGGATGCAGCTCCCGCAGGTTAGAGGATGGATATGGATTACGAAATCTCGACATTCTGGTCCTTGATCGTCGTGTTCGGTTTCTTCGGGTGGATCGGATCGACCGTCGCATTGATCTTCAGGGGAATTGATGATAATAACCGCCTGGTCAAGCGGAAAGCGCTGTTCTGGGGAATCATGATCGTCGTCTGCTATGCACTCTGGGTCACGGGACTGATGAACGCCTGATCACACTTTTTCGGAACGGAAATCGACGTCGATGAGGAAATCAATCAACATTGGAATCGGGATTGCCCTGAGTGTTTTGCTGTTTTATCTGTTCATCAAGGATGTCAATACCCTGAAGTTGACGCACCCGTCCGGGTTGGGGTCGCAAGCGATTTCGACCTCGGATCGAGCCGTGTTTGTGGCCGATGTGACAGGTTTTCGCACTGGCGATCGGATCATGGTATCCGACAAGACGCATCCGGAAGGTGAGATGCGTACGATCGAACGGATAACACGCGACGAATCGCGCAATACCCATGTCATCATTGTCACCGAACCGTTTACCTGTTCGTTCGATCCGTCCCGCGCGGCGGTTCTGAAGTTCCCGCGTCTCCAGAGGGCTCTCGCCAGCGCTCACTACATCTGGCTTCTCCCGTCCCTGATCTTTACGCTCGCCGCTCTCTGGATCCGCTCATACCGCTGGAAATTCTTCTTTCCCGATCATCGCGGACTCAGCATCAATTCGCTCTGGATCGCGGTCTGCATCGGATACATGGCGAACAATGTTCTGCCGTTTCGCATGGGTGAGATCGTCCGGGCATGGATTTTCAGCCGCAAGGAGAAACGAGGGATAAGCGAATCGTTCGGGACCATCGTGATGGAGCGTGTTTTCGATATTCTGTCGATATTGATCCTGTTCGTTGCATTCATTTTTTACTTTTCCGCACGCGGCGATGTGATACTCCCGGGAACACTCATTCAGGGGGCATGGATTCTCGCCGTCATCGCCCTGGGAGCTCTTGCCTGCCTGATCGCCATGCATATCCGGCCGACGCAATCCCTCCTGATCATCCGGTTTCTGCTCAAGCCGTTACCGGCTCGATTCGGACGTGCGTGTCTGCGCTTGTTCGAATCCTTCATTCAGGGGCTGGCGATTTTTTCCAGTTTCCACTCGCTCCTGTCCGCTTTCGTGCTCTCGATGGTCATCTGGCTCGATCTTGGTTTCGCCTATTACTGCCTGTTTCTCGCCGTCGATATCAAGGCCACGCTGCTTGTGGCGATCTTTCTGATTGTCGGCCTGGCCTTTGCGGTGTCGATTCCTTCCGCTCCCGGGTTCATCGGTACATTCCATTTCGTGGGGAAGGAAGTATTGAAGATCATGGGTATCCAGGGAAATCTGGAAGCGTATGTCCTTCTCGCTCACGCCATGGCCTACATCCCCGTCCTGGTCCTCGGATTCGTCTATCTGAGCCTTGAAAACCTATCTCTGAAGGATCTCCGGCAATCGATTCATCCGATCCGGCACAATCCGGAAGAACGGTGACGTGGCGTACCCGAACCTTGCTGTCAGCATCGGTGACTCTGCCGGCATCGGCCCTGAAATTCTCGCCCGGTTTCTGCTTGCAGGTTGCGCCGATCGATCGCTTGATCTGACCGTGTTCGCTCCCCCGGCGCTTCTCGAAGATGTTTTCCAGACAATGGCCCCGGAACTGGGGATCGATGAGGGACATGTCACCGGATCCCTGATCGAATGCCGAGTGATTGGCGAGGGGCCTGTCATGTGGACACCCGGTTCGCCTTCCGCGGTCAGTGCCCGGGTCGCCTGGGAATCACTCGATGCAGCCCTCGATGCGGTTCGCTCCGGTCGATCCCAGGCTCTGGTCACTCTTCCGATCCACAAGGCAAACATGCGTGGAATCGGATTCCCCTTCGATGGGCATACGGACTATCTTGCGGCCAGAACCGGAGCAACACGGGCTGTCATGTGCTATGACTCACCCGCGATGGTTGTCGCACTGGCAACGACCCATATCGGACTTCGGCAGGTTTTCGATGTCCTGACTCCCGGGTGCATCGAGTCTACAACCCGAACTCTGGCGGACTACCTGCGGCAGAAGGGCATTGTCAACCCCGGTATGGCGATCGCAGGATTGAATCCCCATGCCGGAAGTGGCGATCGATTCGGGGACGAGGAGCAACGCATTGTCGTACCGGCGGTCGAACAGCTCCGGAGAGACGGTTTCAATGTGTCCGGACCCATTGCACCGGACACTGTGTTTCTGAGGGCGAAGCAGGGAGAGTTCGATGCCGTGGTATCGCTCTATCACGATCAGGGGTCCATCGCGATCAAAACACTCGATTTCGATCATACCGTCAATGTGACGCTCGGTCTGCCCATCATCCGAACGTCGGTCGATCATGGAACAGCGTTCGATCTGGCGGGGAAGGGGCGCGCGTCCTTCCGGAATCTGGAGGCGGCGACTATCCTGGCTTCCCGTCTGGCCGCGCTGTCCAGGTAATCGAATGGATCCCATCGACACGCTGTTCAAGGATCTCGCGGAAGAGTCGTTTCGTGCCAACCCTCTGCGTGGCCAGAACTTTACCTCAAGCCGTGCATTGCGCCGCAAGCTGATGGACACGGCGGATCTGATGGAGAACGATTCTGTGGTCGAAATCGGTACGGGGACCGGCGTCATGACATATGAAATCAAGGCCCGCTGCCGCGATTTCGTATCACTCGAAATCGATCCGCGCCTCGCTGCCATCGCCCGTCGGAATCTCGATGACGTGGCGGACAGACTGGTCGAGGCGGACGGCGTGCGCTGGCTGCAAAATCGATTCGAGGACGGCAGCCCGACGGGCCGGATCAAACTCGTGTCGAGTCTGCCGTACTCAATTTCGACTCCGGTACTCGATCTGGCAGTGAGATTTGCGGATCGCTTCGAATCCGTGACGCTGCTCACCGGTGAAGCGTTTGCCCGTAAGATCGCCGCCATCCCCGCAGATTCCGGTCGCATCGCTCTATCCGTGCTGATCCAATCCGCCTATTCGGTCTCCGTATCAACATCCGTCCCACCGTCCCGATTCTTCCCTCGCCCGCACATCGACTCAGCGATTCTCCACCTCACGAGCAATCCGGAGTCGATTCCCGGAGACTGGAAAGGCTATTGCGACTTTGTTCGCGAAACATTCCTGCAGAAACGAAAAACGCTGTTGAACAATCTGCGGAGTCGATTCGACCGGACTGAACGTGATCGTCTCAGGGAATCGGGGATCGTGTCCGATAGAACCCGGGCGGGTGAACTGACGGCAGACGCGTTCAAAGCACTGTTCTCGATCGTTGCATCCACGTCGGAGAGGACCTGATCATGCTCAATGCAATCATACTGGGATTGGTCCAGGGGCTGACCGAATTTCTTCCGATTTCAAGCTCCGCTCATCTGGTCATCATGCAGGCGATTCTACCCGGCTTCTCTGAGCCTGCGATGGAGTTTGATGTCATGCTCCATGCCGGAACGCTCGTGGCCGTATTCGCGTATTACCGGAGGGACATCGCTGCACTTCTGTCAGGACTCTTCGGCCGTTCGTCGGGCGTTGACGCGATCACCCCTGAAGGTGCGCGATGGTTTGTGTTGGCGATCGTGATCGGGTCGATACCGGCCGGTATCGCCGGCCTGCTCTGGGAGGATAAACTTGAAGCCGTCTTCAGTGCGCCCAAAGCCGCAGCGGCATTTCTGTGCGTGACCGCGGCCATTCTGTCTGCCGGTGAACTGATCGCCAACCGAATTCAACGGGCTCCATCACCATTTAGCAAGTCGTCTGTGCTGCGTTGGGTAATCGTCGGAGTGATGCAGGCCGTCGCGCTGTTGCCCGGGATTTCGCGATCCGGTTCGACCATCGCAGCGGGACTCGGAGTCGGATGGAAGCGTGAAGATGCCGCCCGGGTGTCGTTCTTTCTCATGATGCCGGCTGTGGGGGGCGCGGTGGCTCTCAAGCTGGGCGATCTGATGGCTGCCGGCGCACATGTCGACTGGGTGGCGATGAGCGTGGGATCGGTGGTGGCGGGAATCAGCGGATACACAGCGATCTGGTTGCTGATCCGATACATCAGGACGCATCGTCTGTATCCGTTCGCGGTATACTGCCTGCTCGTGGGAGTCGGTTACCTGCTGCTCGGATCCTGAAAGTTCGACGACGCTCTCCCTTTGAGGTGTTCGAGAAGGCGATCGAGAAAGGCCGGCGCGCTCTCACGGATTTCGATCGCTCCCGGCAAGGACCGCGTGGTCAGCGATGCGGTCGGGTTGATATCGACGATCGTGGCGCCATGCGAATGGGCAATTTCCGGAAAACGATTGGCCGGGTGCACGAATCCGGACGTTCCGATGAGCATCAGCACGGAGCATCGCTGAACATGCCGGAACGATTCGATAAAGCGATCGGAGTGCAACGGCTCTTCGAACAGAATCACATCCGGCTTGAAAACCCCGCCACATCTGCACCGGGGAGGCAGATTCAATGGGTCGACCGTGATGCTGTCCGTGGTCACCGGTTCGTGGCACGTCTGACAGGTCACCGTATGGATGGATCCATGCAATTCAATGGTCGTTCTCTGCCCCGCGGCCTGATGAAGTCCATCGATGTTCTGGGTGATCACCGCCGCTATCAGATGGTTGCGTTCGAGTTCTGCGAGCGCGCGATGGGCCGGATTCGGAGCGGCATTCCGAATCGTGTCCAACATCCTGAGAAACATCTTCCAGCACTTGCCGGGATCACGATTGAAAGCGGTCAGAGTCGCGTACTCATCGGGACGGAATTCTTCCCATAATCCATTTTCACCTCGAAATGTCGGCACCCTGCTTTCGACCGATATCCCCGCCCCGGTCAGCACCACGGTATGAAGGCTGTTCTGCAGGAGGTTGGCGAGATCGTGCAATTGGGATTGATTCATGAACCCGCACCGTATCCGACCACTCGAATGAATGCAAATTATTCTGCTGGTCTGAAGGAAAAAAATCGAATATGGTCGCCTTGGAAGGAGGGCTTCCCTGTGAAGGATTTCATGCAGTGTGCAATTGATCGAATGAAGGAACTGGGCGCTGAATACGGGGACGTCCGTTTCGGCGATTATACCTGGCAGAATATTGCTGTCCGGAACCGGATCCTGATGAATGTGTCCGATGATACATCTCAGGGATTTGGAATCCGGGCGTTGTTTCGGGGAGGCTGGGGCTTTGCCTCGACTCCGCGACAGGATCGCGAGTCGATCATCCGGACTGCGGAACGGGCAGTCGAGATTGCAAAGGCGAGTTCGATCCGGGGGATCCGCGAATTTATTTTTGCGGACGAACCGGTGCATGAAGTGCATTGGCGAACACCGTACCGGATCGATCCGTTCAAGGTGCCGATTGCCGAGAAGATCGCGCTGCTGATGGAAATCTGTGATCGGTTGCTGGCGAACTCCGCCATCCGCCAGTCGACGGCATACATGAATTTCGGGCGTGAGCACAAGCTGTTTCTCAACTCCGATGGTTCATTCTCGGATCAGCTGAATATGCGAGTCTATGCTCAGTACTCCGCAACCGCCGTCGGTCCCGAGGGTTTCGAGTCGCGCACCTATTACCTCCCGCCGATCAACTCAGGATATGAACACATCCAGGAATCCGATCTGCTGGATCGGACCCTGTCGGTTGCCGATGAAGCCGCTGCAAAACTCAAAGCGCCGGACTGTCCGACGGAGGTGACCAACCTGATCATTCTGCCGTCGCACACGGCGCTGACGATTCATGAAACCATCGGGCATGCCACGGAACTGGATCGCGTGATGGGCTGGGAAGCCGACATGGCCGGCACCAGTTTCGCGACGATCGACAAACTGAATCGGCTGCATTACGGATCACCTCTCATGAATGTCATTGCCGATCGCACGCAGGAACACGGCAGATCCTCCGTGCCGCTCGACGACGACGGCGTTGAAACCGGCCGCTGGCACCTCATCCGGAACGGAGTGCTGGTGGGTTATTCCACAACCCGCAGTACGGCCGCCACCATCGGTGAAACCCGGAGTCGCGGATGTGCGTATGCCGACAGCTGGAGAAGCTGGCCGATCCTCCGGATGCCGAATGTATCGATTGAGGCGGGACCGGACGGCAGTCCGTCGCTCGATGAACTGATCGCCGACACGAACAACGGTATCCTGGTCGATGGTCTCGGAAGCTTTTCAATCGATCACCAGCGCATCAATTTTCAGTTCGGAGGCGATTGCGCATGGCGAATCCGGAATGGAAAACGTGAGGAGATTCTTCGTCGCTTCACCTATCAATCCCATAACCCCGTTTTTTGGAATTCGGTGGATGCGGTGTGTCGAGAGGAAGAATGGCGTCAATTCGGGGTCGTCAATTGCGGAAAGGGTCAACCGATGCAGGTCGCTCAGTTGACGCACGGAAGCGCTCCCATGCGCCTGCGTGACATTGCGGTCGGGAGGGCAAGAATATGATGCAGGAATTCACATGTGAACACATTCGGAACGTATCGGATCGTCTGATTGCAGCCGCGCGCAAGGCGGGTGCCGAGGAATGCGCGGTCTCCCTGCACGGTTCGACATCGTCACTGATCCGCTATTCGAAGAATCAGATTATCGAAAACGGAGAACAGCGCTCGATCAGAGCCTCTCTCGCCGTGTCGATCGGGAAACGCGAAGCCACATTCTCGACATCCATCTCCCCAGCCGTCGACCTCGATGCATTCGCCGCTCATGCCGTCGATCTCGTGCAGTTTTTCCCTGAGAATCCCGAGCATGTTTCTCCGGTCAGCGCTTCGCCGAATCTGGATACGCGTTGTTTCGATGAACCGACGTCTCAGCGGAGCCCCCGGGAATCGGCGGAGATGATCGATGCGATCTGCCGCAAGGTGGATCAGCGCAACCTCTGTGCCTACGGCACCTTCACGACAGCGTCGGATTTTCAGGCCATCTCGAACAGCAGAGGCCTCGAGGCGCATCACCGCGAAACCCACGTCGAGTTTACCGTGACGGTGCGGACCAATGACCATTCAGGAAGTTGCCGCAACGCCGTCAGTCACCATTGCTTCGACAGATTGGCCATCGATGATACGCTGGAAAAGACGATGGATTGGGCCGAACGGTCACGCAATCCCGAACCGATCGAACCGGGTGATTATACGGTCATCATGACGCCGACTGCGGCGACCAATTACTTCATGGTGGCCATGAGTGCTTTCGACGCGCGGATGGTCGATGAAGGCCGAAGCGCTCTCACACACCATTTCGAAACCCGCACACCCCTCGACCGGCAACTCTTCAGCCCGTTGATCACCATCCGAAGCAGAATCAATCATCCCGATCATCCCCGTGCCGCCTTCAGCCAGGCGATCAGCATGGATGGGATGGCCGGTCAGGGAATGGCCGGCACGCTCTATTCCATGGGGTTGCCGGTGCATGATGGACCGATCGTCGAAAAAGGAGTGCTCAAACACCTCTTCCATTCACTCTACTGGGCAGAAAAAAAAGGGATTCAGCCGACCGGGTTTCCAACTCTGGTCGAATTTGAATCCGGGTCGAAGTCGGTCGAGGATCTCATCCGTTCGACCTCACGCGGATTACTCGTCAACAGCTTCTGGTACATCCGTTTCGTCGATCCGAACCACCTGTTGCTGACCGGGTTGACCCGCGATGGAGTGTTCCTGATTGAAGACGGGAAAATTGTGCGACCGGTCAAGAACCTGAGATTCAATGAAAGTCCGTTGTCGTCTCTGAAGAACGTGGTCGAAGTCGGCAGATCGGAGCGACGGGACGCCTGGTACTCGGTCGTTCTGATGCCCGCGCTGAAAGTCGACGGATTTACTTTCTCGGTGGAAACGGACGCCGTTTAATCTCCGGTCTCGAATACATGAAACTCGATCCGACCGTCCGCGACGGCATCCCGGATCATCCGTTCGTTCTCAGTGAGCCGTTTATGTTTGCCGCTCTTGATTTCCAGCAGCACGATGCGGTCGATTCTTCCTTCGCTCAACCCATCGAATATCAGCATGTCGATGGGTTTTCCGATAAATGTCGCATCGGAGGGGGAGAAAGGGAATCCCGGCAGGTACGGAGCCAGTTGTTCGTTGATCAGTCCTTTGAGCACACTGCGCGATCGTTTCGAGAAGCGGCGGCGTCTCCGCGGCAGCAGGATCAGCAAGGCAACGGCGATACCGATGATGCAACCCGCCGCGAAACCGGCGAGTATCGGACCGGCAGGTGTATCGATACCTTGCAGAAGATGACTCAGAGCAGTCGGTGCGATGGGTGAATCCTGTCAATCCCTGAACGTGATTTTCCGTACTTTGTTCAACGGAACGTCGTTCTTGGGTGTCATGTTCCCGTTGACTTTCTTGTCGTAATCCAGCATCCCGTCCTTGAAGGTTTTCAGGTGGATTTCGGCCTGGGATCCATCATCGAATGTCGCAACCGCCATCCGCTTGCCGAAAACGATCTGCGCTATGTTCTCGGGCTGGAACTCACGCCGGACATTCCGGTTCCCGCCCCGATCGATAACGACTTGGAAAACGGATCCGTCGAATCCCGTCACCCGGCATGCGCGTTCGGCTGGCCCTTTGCGGAACCGGATCCGGTCGATCGTCTGAATTCCGCTGAGCGATTCATCGAGGGGTTCGTCGTTCGAATCCGACTCCCAGTCATCGTGATGGGACGGGTTGGGTGATTTGTCCTTTCCATAGAACACTCGAAGCCAGTTGATGGCGCATTTTTTATCCCTCGGCCCCCCGAACCGTAACTCGAGCCCCTTGATATTGGACTGAACCGTCCAGGTCACCCGTTGTTTACCGCTGATGTCACGTGTCCCGAGATTCTTGTTGCCGGGATCGACGATCATCGTACCGACCATCCGGCCGCCACCGTCTCCCCATTCGATCTGGATGGAATCCACGAAGCGGCTGCCGCACGGGAGAGACATTCTCAGGGAATTCCCCTCGGTGTATACCTCCTTCACTCGGCATTCATGGAAGCTGTTCCCGTCTTCCATCCGGTGAAATGTCCAGAAGTATCCCCCCACCTCCCGATCCGTTTCGCATGAGAGCGACACCCCTCCAGCGATGGTAATCACAATGATGAATGCCAGTACGAGTCGGTTCATGCATGCCTCCTTGCAGAATGTTCGAGCGAATTTTAACCCAAGCCGCCAGTAAGCTCAATGCCTTTATCGGTGATACATTCACGATTCATACAAGATGGTCTCGTGCCCGCATTCCGCACATCGTCCTCCGAGCCAGAATCGATCGAAATGTTCGGGATCCGCAGGCGGAAACACAAAGGCTGCTCCGATTTCGAATCGATTGCTGCGGCATTCCGGGCATCGGGACTGAACATATGAAGAACCGGTTTCGAATGACACTGTCGCAATCCCTTCGGGATCGTACAACACAATCGTCTCACCCCGCTCTTTTACCGGATGCAGTTTGACGATCCTGCGGTCGGAATCGATGTTGACGAAAAACGTCTGCCCCAGCGAGGGATGAACAAACATACGATAAACGAATAACCGGGTCGGATCCGGCGGGACGGAAGCGTGCAGAAAAGCGATGAGGGGATGAGGGTCTTTTCTCGCGAGTGCCTGCATGGCAGCGGGAAGCTCGATATCGATATCGACCGGATCTCCCCGGCATCCCGCGATCGACAGGATCAATCCGAGTGTCAAGTAGAGTGCTGACCCGTGTGCCAAATCCCCTGCCCGTAATCGTCTCATCCGCCGCTTCCTTCCGGTTGACATATTCTAACGATTTGTCTATCCTGATTACAAATATCCAAGGACTATCTCATGAAATAACCGCGCAGGAGGCATGACATGCGTGTTTCCGAGTGCATTCTGGAGGCATTCATCTCAGTGTCGTATTCCGGCACTCAGGATGATATCGAATGGAACGACCGACATCACGGGACGGTCGATCGGCAGGAGAAACTGCGGCTGTCCGTCGAATCGATCCACCCGGACTGGTTTGGATACCTGATCGCACGCGAGCGTCCCTGTCTTCGCCCGCTCTTCGATTCATGGATGGCCCAACGCGTCACAATCCACGAAGAAACCGATCGTCATCTGTTGTTTCATTGGATCGATCAGGCCGTGTCAGTGTGCTTTCCCGCCTTGCCGTTCCCGGATCCCGACGCATTCAACATCGACAATTTGCACAGGCAACCGGTCTCCAGACTCAACTCCATTCTGTATCGGATCGGAGTCATCGAGTGCGCGTCGGTGCTTCGGGCTCATCATCAACACTCCGTCAATCGACTCATCTCGTGCTTCGCAGAACCCCTCCGGTCGGATTTTGTCCTGGCATTCAGTCGCCGAACGCATCGGGAATCATTATCCCGTGACGGTTCACGGACACAGCTTCTGCGGATTCTTCCTTCGAGCCAAAATCCGATGATGCTGCTCCTGCGGCTCGGGATCGCGGTGACAGCGGGCTGTTTTTCATCCGTGACCGAGCGATCCGTTCCGGTTCTGTGCTGCAAGGTTCCGGTGGAGCACGCGTGTGATCTCGTTCGGCGCCTGACCGTGACGCATCCCTCCGGAATTGCGGCCGCCCGGAAGGAACTCGACACCGTTTTATCGCATGTGAGGAGTATCTGGTATGCCTGAAGGAACGGTGAACCGAGATCTTTATCGGGAACCTCTGGTCATCCCTCATCGGGTTTTATCTGCGGGAACGTCGGCTGACGAGATTCTCCGGGAGGCTCATGAAGAGGCCGATCGGTTGCTGACCGATGCGCGCAAGGAAGCTGCAACCATCGAAACCATGGCTTTCCGCGACGGTCTGAAACGCGGGTTGATGCAGGTCGTTGCAGCCCTTGAGGCTGCTGTTTCCTTCCGTGAGATGCTGGAACGAAATGCCGAGCCGGATCTCGTAACACTGTGCGTTTCGATCGTCGGTCGGCTCATCGAATCCGATACTGAAGCCTATCGTCAAGCTCTTCACGATATGATCTCGGAAGCCCTCGCACTGCTCAGGTCCGACCGGGGCGTCACCATCTGCCTCCGGAGTTCCGATTGCGATCTTCTTTCAGATCTTCTCGACTCGTTCGATCCCGTCTCTGCAGAACGTGCATTGATCAGGATCCGGAAGGTCGATCATCTCGAAAAAGGTGAATGTCTGCTCGAATCCTGCCGTGGGTCGATACGGTGCAGTATCCGCGGCCGGTTGAGTGCGATCGAAAACGCGATCCGGGACTCCATCGAGAACCCGGATCAGGAAGGAGTCCATCCATGAATCGACACGCGATCCGCAAAACGGTCTCCAATACCGACATGCTCGATTTTCCGCTGATAGTCCGCTTCATCGATCACCCCGATGTCGAGGCGTTCAATCAGCGCATGCAGCGGGTTGTCGGCGAGATCCGGAGTCTTGGCGAAACTTCCTCCCGGCATGATTCCGCGCATGTCGAAAGAGCCCTCGATGGTATCGCCTCATCCGTCGGAATTCTCCAGGAACTGCTCGATCTGGCACAGTTTCTCGGTGGAGTGACCAACCTTGAAAATGGAAAGGAGTGACGCATGGACCCGATTCAGCGCCGGTATGATCTGACTCTCACGAATTCCCCATCCGCCCCGGTACCACCCGAAACCGGAAAAGGACGATTCCGGTCATTCATGAAAGGCGTCGGGCATGTCGCACAAGCCGCCGGAAAAGCCCTTCTGCCCCTGGTGCCCGGCGGACAGGTTCTCGGCGCGGCACTGTCGAAGATCGGCAACCCCGAGCAGGGCTTCGATGGATTCGGAGGAGGCATGTCTCCGTACGATATGCTTGCGGTACAACAGCAGATGCTCCAGGAAGCCCGCATCTATACGCTCATCTCGAATGTCATCAAAATCCGGCACGATTCGATCATGAGCGCGATACGGAATATCCGCTGACGGAAGGAGGCATTCCGATGAAGACAACCCTGTTTGATCAGGTCACAATGGAAACGAACGACTATAAACTCATGATCGAAAGCGCATTCTTCCTGGGATACCTCGGCCGCTATGGAGAAGCCGAAACCATTTTTGACGGCATCCTCGCCATGACGCCTGCCTGTGAGGCCGCGCTGCTCGGAATCGGTAATCTCCATACGGTCCAGGGACGCTTCTGTGATGCCGAGGACGCATACCGGAGGAATCTCCAGTTGCATCCTTCCTCGGCGATCGGCCATTTCCACCTGGCGGAACTCCTGCTCGGACTGGGCCGCATCGGGGCCGGGATGGAGTCGTTAAAACGAGCGATCACGCTGGATCCCGGCGGCTCGATAGGAAAAATGTCCCGACAACTCGAAAAACTGGTCGAATTCGGATTTTTCCGACAGAAATGAGATTCTCATGGAACCGTTGATTTCAAAAACACCCGCCCGGATGCCTGATCAGCCACCGGCGACTCGAAGAAACAACCATCAGGGGACCCAATCGTTTTCCGAGGTGATCGAGCACCGGAAAATCGAACAGAGCGGCTCATCGATCAAACCCCATCCCGGAACGGCATCGGTCGCTCTCTCCCGGGACGAACTCCATAGAACGGGTACATCTCTGGAACAGACGCTTGAACGGCTCCGTATCGGCCGGATACGGCTCGATGACCTGCTTGAACGATTGCAGGACGGCCATCCTGTGGGTGAACCCGAAATGGTTCTGATTCAAGGGATGATGCTGTCGACGAGTCGCGATATCGAAATGATCTCAAAGATGGTCGAACAGCTTGTTTCGGGTATCAAGACCACCATGCAGACACAGGTGTGAGCATGTCTTCGAAGCTTGTCCCTCTGCTGCTGCTGACCCTCACAGCCTGTCATGAAGACATCTATCACGGAATGACCGAGGAACAGGCGAATCGGATGGTGCTCGCACTCCGATCGGATTCGATCGACGCCGAAAAACGGATCGATCCCGATGCCGAGGGGCGGATGTGGAAAGTCGCGGTTCCCGGGAAGCAGTTTCCGAAAGCGCTCGAATGCCTGCGGCGCAATGGAAATCCGAAATCCGAGCATCCCGGGTTCGAAATTCTTTCCGAAGAGTCCGGTCTGATCCCGACATCGGCCCAGGAAAAAGCGCGCTTCATCCATGCCCTGTCCGGCGAAATCAGTTCGATGCTCCAGAGCCTGGATGGTGTCATCGAGGCACGCGTCATCCTGGTCATTCCCGAAGCGCACTCGCCAGGCTTTCAAAACGATGCCGCGAACGCGCCTCAACCGTCCGCCTCCGTTCTCCTCAAAACAGGAGGCACTGCATGGCCGGCTCTCGAGGATGATGCGATCCGAAGTCTGGTGGCGGCCTCCGTCGAAGATCTCGATCCCGTAAACGTCGTCATCGTCCGATCCCGTGTCGGTCAGATGGATCCGGTGCATCCGGTCCGGACCGCCGATCCCGATACCTCGTCGCATCCCCTCCGTCTGGGACTGATCGCCTCATCGATCCTTCTCGGAATCACATCACTCCTGCTCGCGGTTGTCTCAATCGCCTGGCTCCGCTCCCGTCGTCCGACTCCACCCCTTCCGGTGCCTCCGATTGCCGGAATTCCGGAAACGAACGGAACACCATGATCGACTCCTCGCGTCTGCTCTCCGCCGTCCGCTCATGCAGAACACTGCAGGTGGAGGGGCGTGTGACCGAGATGACCGGGATCATCATCAAGGCATGTATTCCGGGAATCGAGACTGGAGAATTGTGCCTGATCGGCCGGTCAGGCCGGTTGCCGCTGCCAGCTGAAGTCGTCGGGTTCCGGGATGATCTCGCATTTCTCATGCCGCTCGGAAACTGCCGCCACATCAGCCCGATGTGCCCCGTCCGATCCACAGGCCTCTCCACTTCGATCCGATGCGGTTCGTTCCTGCTCGGACAGGTGCTTGACGTCGCGGAGTTGCTGCGGGACTCGTCGCGGGATCGAAACGGTGGCCGTGTGCCGCTCGATCGCGATCCTCCCGCGCCGATGATGCGAAAACGCATTACTCGCCAGCTCCGGCTTGGTGTCAGATCGCTCGATGTTTTCGTTCCGGTCGGAGAAGGCCAGCGTCTCGGCGTTTTCGCAGCGGCCGGAACCGGAAAATCCACTCTGTTGGGAATGATCGCAAGAGGTGCAGATGTGGATGTGAATGTGGTGGCTCTGATCGGTGAACGAGGCCGTGAGGTCAGGGAGTTTGTCGAAGACAATCTGGGAGAAAAGGGGATGCAGCGCTCGGTCGTGGTGGTCGCGACATCGGACGCGCCTGCGCTGGTCAGGCTCAAAGCGGCCTTCGCCGCGACGGCGATCGCGGAATACTTCCGGGACCAGGGACTCCATGTTCTCCTGATGATGGATTCCGTCACGCGGTTTGCCCGGGCGCAACGCGAAATCGGTCTCGCAATCGGCGAACCTCCGGCCCGCGGCGGATACACTCCTTCCGTGTTTTCCACCCTCCCCAGATTGCTCGAACGCGCGGGAAACTCCGAGCGGGGATCCATCACTGGTCTGTATACGGTGCTGGTCGCAGGGGATGATCTCACCGAACCCGTTGCCGATGAGGTCATGTCGATTCTCGACGGCCATATCATCCTGTCGCGCAGAATCGCCGGAAGCGGCATTTATCCCGCCGTCGATCTGCTGCTTTCCAAAAGTCGCATCCTGACCCAGCTGGTCTCCGGGGAGAACCTGGAGAGGATCTCGACTTTGCTGGAACTGCTCGCCCTCCACGAAGAAAACCGGGATGCCATCGCATACGGCATTTATCGTTCCGGCGCGAATGACCGGATCGATCAGGCCATCCGCATCATGCCGCCGCTGCTCGAACTGCTCAGACAGCAGAATCCGGACGATCGCTGCCCCGCGGAACTCCATGAGTGTTTCGCGCGGATCCTGTCGGAACATGCGCCATGACCCGTTTCGTATACCGCTTTCAGTTCCTCATCGATCGAATCGACGAATCGATCCGTCTGACTCGGGAGGATCGCAATCGGATGCAGCAAAGTATCGATCAGATTCAAGATGCGGTGCGCGAGTTGGACGACCAGGAGACTCGTGCCCGGAACTCTTTGAACGGTCTCGCCGAGATTTTCCTTGATCGACTCGAGGGCAGCGGATCGACGGGCGAGGAATGGATGATGCATCGAATCAGACGTTCCGGACTTCTGAATCGACTCGAACAGATCGATCATGACCGTCGGCGACTCCGGAGATGCCTCCGCGAGCAAATTGCCGAACTTGCTGCAATCGACGCCAGAGTGGCTGCCCTGCAGCGGGAGCGCAGTCAATTCGAACGAAATCGCACGGTTCACGAACTGCGGCATCGCATGGAAACAATCCGGCACTCGGAAAAAATCGCCGACGAAGCCGGCCAGATGATCTGGCACCGCAACAGGAGTGACTCATGTGAGCCGCATCAGAACTGACTCCAATCGGGATCGGATGCCTCCGATTGATCCGAACCACGATGAATCCGTAACGGCCCGAAAGCGATCCCTGTCCTTCCGGGAAACTTTCAGACGCAAGCAATTGGGCGATCGGAGCGATCCGGATCGGACCGAACCCCCGGATGATCGACAATCGTTCAGCAGTTCCGGTTCCCCGCGGGTCGGTCTGTCCCCCCGGGGGTCTCCGGAGGTATCGAAGTCCGTTCCCACGTCCGATCGGGCGATCGATCGAGTACTGAAGGCACTCGCTGATCTGGCGCAGACGCCCATGCGGCCGGGTGTCGAGTATACCGCTGCATTCACTCGTCTTTCCCCCGGAGTGAACGGTGTCGAAGGCAAACTGATCCTGAAGGACCGGATGCTCCGTATCGAACTCATCGGACGGAACCCGCTGTTCATGGAAACACTCCGCGCCCGCCTTCCCGACCTCAGAACGCGATATGGTCTGACCGAGATACTGGTTGTCGACATCCCTCCCTCAGATTTTGACAGGCTCGGTGACGATGGATTCCCGGATGATGGAAGTGAACATGACTCCCTCTGACTCGGTCCTCCGCGATTGGCTCGGAGGGATACCGCGTGTCGATCCCGCGGCCGTCCGGCTGATGAACCGGCTTGTTCACTGCTTCGATACCGAAGATGCGGTTCGGGGCGCTGTCGAACGAATCGGATCATGGCTGTCGGATTGGTTCAGGCAAAGAATGGCGAAGCGGATCTGTTTGCAACTCGAAATCTCGGAACCGGATAGCGGTTCGAGCCGTCTGGTGAACTGCCCGGAGCGCAGGCGATTCACAATCGGCAGGTCTCGTTCGGCCGATGTGCGGGTGTCCGATCCATCCGTGAGTTCGCTGCACGTTGACCTCTGTGCGGATCCCCGGGAGGGATTGATCTGTGACGATTCGTGCAGCTCCAACGGAGCCCGGATCGATTCGGTTCCGTTCCGGGGGCGCCGGATTGTTGTCTGGCCGGGTCGGCATCTGCTCGAACTGGGACGAGTCTCGATCATCATCCAGCGCGTTGAACTCCCCATGGTTTCGAACCCGATCGGACTCCGCGTGGAGCGAATCTGGTCGATTCGGGAGCAAGATGTCATCGGGAGTTCCGGGACGGCTGGAATTGTTTTTGATATGTCCGGCTTCGGTGGGATCCGAATGAGTCTTGCCTGCCCGGCTGCCGCGGCGACAGATCTGCTTGCCCTTCTGTTTGGAGGTGATCTTGACGGAAAAGAAGGTATTCCGGGGCCGATTGAGCGGATGATCCTGCTGGGTGCAGCCGGAAGCATCGTGGATTCAATCAGAAAGGATTTCGCATGGGGTTCGATCCAGCTTATCGGAGTTCGAACGGAAGGAATCACAGATGCCGAAACCGGTGCGTTGGATTCGCCCCGTATCGGCATCCCGATCACGTTGCGGATCGCGGATCGTGAATACCCTCTTTCGATCCGTTTCGGCTCAAACGTGGAGATGACTTCCGACATTCATCCCCCGGTGCGCTCGATTCTCCTCGAGTGGTTCTCGGATACCCCGATCGTGTGCGCGTTCGTTGCCGGGCACGTCGCATTACCCCTCTCCATCTGCAACGGTCTGGTTGAAGGTGATGCGATGCTGGTTCCGTTTGCATCGGGTGCATCCTGGGATGGCGAGCGATACGCGGGAAGTTTACGGCTGGCGGTGGTCGGGGATGATTGTATCGAGATTGCCGAAGGGGTGTTGATGATCGGGCGGAGTATCGATTCGATGGAGGTGCAACGGCTGTTGCAGGTTGGTCGCCCGGTTCTGAAAGATATCGAATTGATGAAGGGAGGCGACGAGGTGACACAGGAGAATGGATGCGGGGATGAAGGAAAAATCTGCAGCGAGGCGATCGAGAGTATCTCGATCGATCTGACCATTGAGCTTGCGCGGTGTCGGATACCGTTGAAGCAGGTTCTGTCTCTGAGATCCGGCGAAGTGATCGGTCTGCCTGCACGGCTTGATGGAGCAGTTGAAATATACTGTGGATTGAAGCATTTCGGATCGGGTCGGCTCCTGCAGGTCGGTGAACGATTGGGGGTGCAGATCACGCAGATCGTCGCGGATTCGGTGATGCGATGACGAGCGAATGGGTGTTTTGGCGGCATGTGGTTCTGTCGGCGGCCGGACTTGCGGCCATCTGGCTTTGGTTCCGGTTGTATCTCCTGCCCCGCATGAAACGCGCATCTCCCGCGTCCTCTCCGATCGCGGTCATCGATCGAACGAGTATCGGTCCGGGGCGAGAAGTCGTGCTGGTGCAGATCGAACATCGCCGGTGTCTGCTCGGAGTCACCTCTCAGAGGATTGATCTGCTGCTGGAGTTTCCCGCTCCTCCGCCACGGATGGAATGAAGGAGGTTTCGGATGGATATCATCACGCTCGTCTCGACGCTCGCCCTGCTGTCTCTTGCGCCTTTTCTTCTGATGCTCACCACCTCATTCATCAAGTTCACAGTGGTCATGTCGCTGATCCGATCCGCACTGGGAACGCAGCAGATCCCTCCCAATCCGGTGATTCTGGGTCTCGCGGTGGCGCTCACGATACACGTCATGGCGCCGGTGGCCGTGGACATGCATCGGATCTGGGTGAATCATACCGGTGAGCCCGTTACGGTCTCCGGAACGACGGATCTGCATCGGCTGCTGGATCGTGTTTCCGACACCTCGGCGCCGCTTCACCGCTTTTTACTCCGGCATGCCCACGCGCGTGATGTCGAGATGTTCGAATCCTTCTCGGCGGCGAACATGAAGCGAACGATCCGCGCATCGGAATCGTGCAGCTTCGATGTGTTGATTCCGGCGTTCGTGGTGTCCGAATTGAAGGAGTCTTTTGAGATTGGTTTTTTGATTTTTCTGCCGTTTGTCATGGTGGATATGATTGTCGCGAATGTGCTTCAGGCGATGGGCATGATGATGCTCTCCCCGACAACGATTTCGCTTCCGTTCAAACTCCTGCTGTTCGTGCTGTCGGACGGCTGGCATGTCCTGGTTGAATCGCTGTTGAGGGGATACATGCTCTGAATCATCCCGGGAGGTGATCGATGGAGGAACTGTTTGTGAGACAGGTGCGGGAGGCATTGATGCTGGTCGTGATCGTATCCATGCCGCCGCTCGGTGTCGCGCTGCTCGTCGGGCTGATCATCAATCTGCTCCAATCCGTGACGCAGATTCAGGAGCAGACCTTGTCGTACGTGCCGAAAATCATCGCGGTTTTCCTGGTGCTGCTGGGGTGTCTGCCCTGGATGATTCTGCAGCTCGTTCGCTTCGTGCAGCGCATGTTCGCGATGATCCCGGCACTCGGATAGGATGCTCGATGGGATTGGAGTGGGGGGTTCTTCGCAGTCATCTTCTGATGCTGCTGGTCATGTCCATCCGGATGATGGTCATCATGTCGGTATCGCCGGCCTTCGGGGGGCGTGCCCTGCCTGCTCGACTCAAACTGGCATGTGCCGTCTCCCTCGGAGCACTCGCGCGACCTGCGGTCGATTCTGCCGAGTGGATATCGATTGGTGTCGCGCAGTGGCTCGGCATGGCGTTGGGTGAATGTCTGGTCGGTGGTGCGATCGGGTTCGGATCCGCAATCGTGTTTTATGGAATCGAGATGAGCGGGTTGTGTATAGATCTGTTCCGGGGACAGACGATCGTACAGGTCTTCGTTCCGCACAGCGGGGATCGCGCATCTCAACTCGGACAGCTGTTTCTCATGCTCGCCGCGTGCCTGTTCTTTACGACACATGCATATGTTCCCTTCCTGGCGGCGATCCATCGGAGTTATGTCGATTTTCCGGTTTCATTCACCGCTCCGATCGGGCTTCTTGACGGGGCGGTCGATTGGACACGATGGTTGCCGAAGGCGGCCCGCTCGTTTGAAATTGCACTGGTGCTCTCTTCACCCGTGATCGCTGTGCTTCTGGTGGCGGATTGGCTGCTGGGATGTCTCGGTCGCCTCGTCCCGGGTCTCCAGGCATTCGATCTGGGATTGGGTCTGAAAATACTGTTGGGGATCTTCCTGACGGCTCTGGTTGTGGATCGGATCGTGAGTGGGATTGTCGAGGAACTTCTGGCGGGTCACATCGAAGCTCTCTGACTCTGAATTGACAAATTGCCATGAATGATTGACAATCAAAGCATGCAAATATAACCTTTGAAGATTATGTTCCCTGTTGCAAGGAGGGACGCTTTGAAGGACAAGGGATCACCACTCACATTGAAATGCTCGTTTTGCGGAAAAAGCCAGACGGAAGTCCGGAAAATGATCGTGGGGCCGCGGGTTTACATCTGCAACGAGTGTATTGTGCTCTGCAAAACGATTCTGGATCAGGAAGACCTGGCGGAACCATCCGCTGCGGGATCCACATTGACCAACCTGCCGAAACCGCAGGAAATCAAATCATATCTCGATCAGTACGTGATCGGTCAGGAACGGGCGAAAAAGATCCTGGCGGTTGCCGTGCACAACCATTACCGGCGCATCCAGGCTCGGGAACGAAACAAACCGGGCGACATCGATCTCGAAAAATCCAACATCCTGTTGCTCGGACCCACCGGAAGCGGCAAGACCCTGCTCGCGCAAAGTCTCGCCAAATTTCTCAATGTACCCTTCGCCGTGGCCGATGCGACGACACTGACCGAGGCGGGGTATGTCGGGGAGGATGTCGAGACCGTGATTCTGAAGCTCTTCCATGCCGCGGATCAGAATGTTGAAAAAGCCCAGACCGGCATTATCTACATCGACGAGATCGACAAGATTTCACGCAAATCGGAAAACATTTCGATCACACGGGATGTTTCCGGTGAGGGTGTCCAGCAGGCTCTGTTGAAGATTCTGGAGGGTACCATCGCGAATGTGCCACCTCTCGGAGGCCGTAAACACCCCCATCAGGAGACGATCCCCATCAACACGATCGACATTCTGTTCATTGTGGGCGGAGCCTTTGTGGGACTCGAGAAAATCATCGAATCCCGTCTGCACAAAAAAGCGCTTGGTTTTGGCGCCGACGTGAAAACACGCCAGCAGAAAAATCTCAAGGAAATTCTGGAAAATGTGCAACCTCAGGATCTGATTCAATACGGCATGATTCCGGAATTTGTCGGGCGGTTGCCGGTGACGGCGACCTTGAGTGATTTATCGCAGGACGATCTTGTTCGGATCCTGCAGGAACCTAAAAACGCGATCACCAAACAGTACCAGAAGTATTTCTCGTTTGAAAATGTCGAGTTGAAGTTCACGAAGGAAGCGCTTGCGGCAATCGCTCTGCAGGCCCTGGACCGAAAAACTGGCGCTCGCGGTCTCCGCGCCATCCTCGAACATATCATGCTCGATATCATGTTCGACCTGCCGGCTCAGACCGGTTTACGCGAGTGTGTGATTACGGAGGAGGTCATTCTGAAGAGCGAGAATCCGATCATGGTATATGAGAAAGCGGGTTGATGTTGAGCGGCCTGGTATCGTTTCTTCGGCTTGACATTTCGGTGCGATCGGTTTATTTTTTAGGTCCGATGATCACTCAGATGAACAGGCTGAATTTTAGAAAAGGACTTTTGTAACATGAGCGAGCGACTCGGCGAGATGCTCATTCGAGAAGGACTGATTACTGAGGATCAGCTTCGGTCTGCGTTGGATTATCAGAATAAATCCGGAGGTCGACTCGGCAGTGTGCTCGTGCGAATGAAGTATGTTCAGGAAGAGGACATCACCGAGTTGCTCTCGAATCAGTTCGGTGTTCCGTCGATCAACCTGTCGAACTTCGAGATCGAGGAAGCGGTTCTGAAGTTGATACCGGCTGAAGTCGCCCGGAAGTATCACCTGTTGCCGATCAGTCGCACCGGTGCATCGCTGACTATTGCCATGGCGGATCCCTCCAACGTGTTCGCTCAGGATGACATCAAATTCATGACGGGATATCACGTTGAGCCTGTCGTTGCATCGGAGATCGCCATCGACAAGTCGATTGAGCGGTATTACGGATCCGGCAAGGGACTGGCGGTATCGAGTTCGGAAATCGATATGCATGCGGATCCGATGTCGGATTTTTCCGATTTTGATGATGAGGTATCCGGAGGGGGATCGACCTCGGAGGATGAAATCGATTCGGATTTCGTCAATGTGGCCGACTTCGATGATCTGGTATCCGGTGCGGTCGACGAACTGGAGGTTGTGGATGAAGACGATGATAATGTCGTCACCGTCGAAGATCTTGAAGCTCCGATCGTCAAACTGGTCAACGGCATTCTGATCAAGGCCATCAATCAGGGTGTGTCTGACATCCATTTTGAACCTTATGAGAAAAGTTATCGCGTTCGATATCGCCTTGACGGCGTGCTCCGGAAAGAACTTGGACTGCCTCTCAAGATACGCAATGCCATCACGTCGCGACTCAAAATCATGGCAAATCTCGATATCTCGGAACGCCGCCTGCCACAGGATGGTCGTATCAAGATGCGACTGGGGCCGAAGCGTGAGATGGACTTCAGGGTATCGACGCTTCCGACTCTGTTCGGCGAAAAAATCGTTCTCCGGTTGCTCGACAAAACGAATCTCGAACTCGATATGACCAAACTGGGATTCGAGGAACGCCAATTGGCGGTGTTTCAGGAAGCGATTCACAAACCCTACGGAATGGTTCTGGTCACCGGCCCGACAGGTTCGGGTAAAACGACAACGCTGTACTCCGCACTCTCGCAGCTCAACTCGATTTCGGACAATATCATGACGGCCGAGGATCCCGTCGAGTATAACCTTGCGGGCATCAATCAGGTTCAGATGAAGGAATCGATCGGATTGAATTTCGCTGCATCCCTCCGCTCATTTCTCCGGCAGGACCCGGATATCATCATGGTCGGGGAGATCCGGGATTTTGAGACGGCGGAGATCGGAATCAAGGCCGCTTTGACCGGGCATCTGGTGTTGTCCACTATTCACACCAACGATGCCCCGACCACGATCAACCGCTTGCTGAATATGGGCATCGAACCCTTCCTGGTGGCGTCCGCGCTGATTCTGGTTGTGGCTCAGCGTCTGGCACGAACGGTTTGTCCGAAGTGCGCCGAACCCGTTCAGGTGCCTCCTGAAGCCTTGCTGGAAGTCGGACTCCTGGAAGAGGAGATCGGAACGTTCCCCATCATGAAAGGCCGCGGATGCCCGAACTGCATGAACACGGGATATCGCGGACGTGTGGCTTTGTACGAGATTCTGGCGATTACGGATGAAGTCCGTGAGTTGATTCTTCGGGGCGCTTCGGCGATGGAAATTCGTGAAACGGCTGTGGCGCTCGGTATGAGAACGCTTCGCGATGCGGGCCTCGAGAAGATCCGGCGCGGCAGGACGACCGTTGAAGAGGTTGTGCGTGTCACGTTTGGAAACTGATCGTTTCCGCATTACAATGAACGCATGAGGTGAACATGTCGACCGTATCAATGCCGCAACTGCTCAAAATCATGATTGAACGAGGTGCGACGGATCTGCATCTCACGACCGGAACACATCCGCATCTCCGCATTCATGGCACCATGGTGCCGCTCAAGGAGTTTCCTCCCCTCACTCCCAAAGAAACCAAACAACTCGCTTACTCGGTTCTGACTGATTCCCAGAAACACGCCTTCGAGGAACAGAAGGAGCTGGATTTTTCATTCGGCGTCCGCGGCCTCAGCCGATTCCGTGCCAATATCTACAGCCAGCGATCCGCCGTGGCAATCGCCATCCGAACTATTCCCTTCCGTATTCTCAGCTTCGAAGAACTCGGATTGCCGAAAGCCGTCATCGATTTCTGCACCCGCCCCAAAGGACTCGTTCTCGTCACGGGGCCGACCGGCTGCGGAAAATCGACGACCCTGGCCGCGATGCTGGATAAAATCAATCGTGAACGTCACCTGCATATCGTGACGATCGAGGATCCGATCGAGTATCTGCATCATCACAACAATTGCGTTGTGAATCAGCGCGAGTTGCATGCGGATACGAAATCGTTTGCAAACGCATTGCGATCGGTTCTGCGCCAGGACCCGGATGTCATCCTGATCGGAGAAATGCGAGATCTCGAAACAATCGAAGCTGCGCTCCGGTGTGCGGAAACCGGCCACTTGACCTTCGCAACCCTGCACACCAACTCGGCGGTCCAGACCATTAACCGGATCATCGACGTGTTTCCTTCCCATCAGCAGCCCCAGGTCCGCGCACAACTCTCGTTCATTCTCGAAGGAGTCATCTGCCAAACGTTGATTCCCCGAAGAGATGGACAGGGACGAGTGCTGGCCGCGGAGGTGATGGTCCCGAATGACGGTATTCGAAACCTGATCCGTGAAGACAAGATCCATCAGATCTACTCGATGATGCAGACCGGTCAGGAAACGCACAAGATGCAGACGATGAACCAGTGTCTCGTGAACCTGTATGTCAAACGGAAAATCAGCCTGCAGGAAGCACGCGGCAACTCATCGAAACCTCAGGAATTCGATCAGATTCTGGCACGAAGTGAACAGGGCGGGCGCCGGGAAGGGTGATGAGCGCTTCGGCGAGGAGGGCATATGGCAGATTGGAAATGGAAAGGTAAAGACGCCAACGGGAACGATGTATCAGGCGTGATTACCGCCGACACGGCCGAGGCCGTCAGGCTCCAGCTTCGCAGACAGAAAATCACTCCGACGACGATCAAAAAACGGATGAAGGACATCCAGATCACGATTCCGGGCATGGCCACCCGAATCAAGGAACGTGATATCGTCGTCTTCACCCGCACGTTCTCGACCATGGTCGATGCCGGCTTGCCGCTCGTTCAATGCCTCGAAATCCTGGCCCAGCAAACAGAGAACCCCGTATTTTCAAAAGCGATCAGCGATATCGGCCAGAGTGTCGAATCCGGCTCGACTTACGCCGATGCTCTCCGGAAACACCCCAAGATCTTCGATGATCTTTACTGCAACATGGTAGAAGCGGGGGAAACGGGCGGTATCTTGGATACCATCTTGAACCGCCTTGCCGCTTACATGGAAAAAGCGATCGGCCTGAAACGACAGGTCAAATCCGCACTCGTGTATCCGACCGTCATTATCTCGGTCGCCATCGGCGTCGTCACATTCCTGATGTATGCCGTCATTCCTACTTTCGGAAAAATCTTCACTTCCTTGGGGTCGACTCTGCCGCTTCCAACCAAAATCGTCATCAACATGTCCAATTTCATCCGCGATTACCTGCTCATCATCGCCGCCGCCGCTGTCGGTCTCTTTTATGCTTTCAGATACTTCAGGAAAACCGAAAGAGGCGCTCGGGTAATTGATGCTGCCATCTTGAAATCACCGGTTTTCGGTCTGCTGCTCCGCAAAGTCGCTGTCGCCAAGTTTACTCGAACACTCGGCACCTTGATCTCATCGGGTGTTCCAATCCTGGAAGGTTTGGAGATTACCGCAAAAACGGCGGGAAACAAGGTTATTGAAGACGCAGTCATGAAGACCCGGGTTTCCATCAGTGAAGGTAAAACAATCTCGGAACCACTCGCAGCCACCGATGTGTTTCCTCCCATGGTCATCCAGATGATCGCGGTTGGAGAATCCACCGGTGCCCTCGATGCCATGCTCGAGAAAATTGCCGATTTCTATGATGAAGAGGTTGACATCGCCGTTTCCAACTTGACCCAGATGCTCGAACCACTCCTCATGGTGTTTCTCGGAGTCAGTGTCGGTTTCATTGTTATCGCAATGTACTTGCCGATGTTCAAACTGATTGGAGAACTCTCCAAGTAAAGCAGATATCGTTGTGCAGCATCCTCCTGGATCTCACATCCGCCCGGTGCCCGTGAATCTCGATCCGAGTCTGTCGGGTCGTCGGCAGGCAGAACTCAATCATAAACTCCGTTCATTGATCACGATTCGGCTCATTATCGGAGCCACTCTGCTGATCGGAGCCGCCATCCCACTCGAGATTTCGCAGCGATTTGCTGAATCCAAAGTTCTCTTCCGCCTCATCACTCTCATCCTTCTGCTGTCCCTGGGATACCTCATCCTGATCCTCAAACTCCGAAAACCGATGGTCAACGCATATGTCCAGTTGGCCGGCGACATCATCCTTGAAACCCTGGTGATCATGGCCTCCGGTGGAATCGAGAGCCCTTTTTCGATTCTGTATGTCGTTACGATCATCGTCGCCTGTAACCTGCTTCAGAAAAGAGGCAGTTTCATCATAGCCGGAATCATCAGCATCGTCTTCGCGTCTCTCATCGCCAGCCAATATCTGGGAGGTGTCCGATACTGGCCTGTTTCTCCCCAGGCCGGTCTCCTTCTTCCGCTCCCCGCATTCGCGTTGTACATCATCATCGTCAACTTCAGTGGCTTCTTCCTCACGGCCATTCTCTCCACACACCTCGTCGATCGTATCCAGAAAATGGATGAGCTCCTGATCGATAAAAACGAAGAGTACGATAGTCTGCTGGCCCTGAACGATCGGATTGTCAACGAAATCCCAACCGGTCTGATCACGACATCTTTCAATGGGGATATTATCAGTATCAATCCCGCTGCATGTGAGATGATGTCGGTAGATGGCGTGGAACCCCACCGGAAACTGACACTGGATATGATTCTTCCGACTTATCTGGTCCAGAGCATTCTTCAGGTCGGCTCAACCGGGTTGATCGGCAAACGATCGCTCCACTTTCAGAAAGTAGTCGACTCGGACCGCAGATGGTATCATCTCGAGTTCATTTTCTGGGGCGTGAAGGAAGATTCCCCGGCACGCATCATGCTCATCTTGAACGATATCACCGATCAGAAACGTCTCGAGGACGCACGGAGAAAGGCCGAACGATGGTCGGCAGTCGCAGAAATTTCAGCGGGAATGGCACATGAAATCCGGAATCCGCTGGCATCCATCAGCGGATCGATCGAAGTGCTGAAAGACGGCTTGAAGCTGACTCAAAGCGAAGCCAGACTCATGAATATCGTCGTTCGCGAGTCCGATCGGCTCAACGGCCTGATCACGGATTTTCTCAACTTTGCCAAACCAAGACCTCCGGAGTTCGCACTCAGCAATATCAACGCATTGATTTCCGATACCATCGTTCTGCTTCATAACTCACCCAGTTTCCCCCAGAACATCACCATCGAACCCATCTTCCAGATCGATCCGCTCGAACTCGAAGTCGACCCGAATCAGTTTCTTCAACTGGCCTGGAATCTGTCAAAAAATGCAATCGATGCAATGCCGTCGGGAGGTGTTCTGACTATCGAAACCCGAACGATACCAGCCTCCATCCGCACCAGTGACGGAGATGAAGTTGTGGAGGGTGAAAACGCGTTGATCTCATTCAAGGACACCGGTGTCGGAATGAGTCCGGACATGATCGAGCGGATCTTCGATCCGTTTACGACCTACAAGCGGAAAGGTGTCGGGATCGGACTTGCTATTGTGTATCGAATTGTTGAAAATCATAAGGGACACATTCGCGTGTCGAGTGTTCCGGGAGAGGGTTCGATCTTCGAGATCGAACTGCCTCTTGCGCAACGCATCGAAGTCCTGCCTGACTCTCCGGAGGTGAGGTAATCGGTTGAAACGCATTCTCATTGTCGATGATGAACAAAGCATGTGCGATTTCCTCAGTATCCTTCTTGAAAAAGAAGGATTTCAGGTTGAATCGGCCACACGTCCCACCGATGCGCTGAAACTCATCCAGGAGGGCGATCCGATCGATATGGTGATCTCGGATGTGATGATGCCCGAGATCGGTGGAATCGAACTCCTCAAGCGTCTCAAGGCGTTCAATCCGAATCTGATCGTCATCATGATCACCGCCTATGCAACTACGGAAACCGCTATCGAAGCCATGAAACTCGGAGCCTATGACTATCTCACCAAACCGTTCAAGGTGGACGAAATCAAGATCGTCGTGTCGAAGGCTTTCGAGAGTTTGCAGTTGCGCGAGGAAAACACGCTGCTGAAGCAGGAAATCCGGGCCAAGAGCCGATTCGATAACATCCTCGGGATCTCACCCAAAATGATTCGCGTGTTCGAAACAATCCGGAAGGTCGCGGATCTCGGCAGTACCGTCCTGATTACAGGTGAGAGCGGTACGGGCAAGGAACTCGCCGCATCGGCCATCCATTACTGCTCCAATCGAAAAGACAAGACCTTTGTCACGGTCAACTGCGGCGCGTTACCGGAGAATCTTCTCGAAAGTGAGCTGTTCGGGCATGTCAAGGGTTCATTTACCGGCGCGTTCCAGAACAAGGAAGGGTTGCTGGAAATCGCAGACGGCGGCACGTTCTTTCTCGACGAGGTTGCCGAAACTTCCCCGGCGATTCAGGTTAAGCTGCTTCGAGTATTGAATGATCGCAAGTTCAAGAGAGTCGGTGGCTTGAAGGATGTTTCAGTGGACGTTCGCATCATCGCCGCCACAAATAAGGATCTCAGGGAACTGATCCAGAAAGGTCTCTTTCGGGAAGACTTGTATTATCGACTGAATGTGATCCCCATTACCCTCCCGCCCCTGCGGGAGCGAGCCGAGGACATCCCGATTCTGGTCGATCACTTCATCCAGAAATACTGTAAGATGTGTACCAGGGAACCCATGGGAATCTCACACGAAGCCATGGGAATACTCAGAAGTTATCACTGGCCTGGAAATGTGCGCGAACTCGAAAACATCATCGAACGCTCGATTGCCCTGGAAACACATCCGATTCTCACACCCTCCAGCCTGCCATCGTATCTCTATGACCTCCGCGAGCAGTTCCAGACACCGGGCATGCATCTTCCCGAAGGTGGAATGGATCTGGAAAAAGTGGTGGGTGATTTCGAGAAATCGATCATTGTGAAAGCCCTGCAACGGACGAACGGCATTAAAAAGGAAGCCGCGAAACTTCTGAATGTCAGTTTTCGATCCTTGCGATATCGAATTGAAAAATATGGATTGCAAACGGATAATGATGACGAGGATGAAGGATAATCATGCTACCTGGAAGGAGGATAACATGTCGTTCAATGTATCGAGGCTGATTCGGAGTCAATCCGGTAAGGCGGAATCCAAAACCCCGATGGTCGTGACACTGGTCATCATCGCGATAATCGGATTCTTAGGATACAAATTAATACCGGTCAAAATCAAAAGCATGAAATTCGAACAGGAGATCATCAAGATTTTGAACATCGATTATGCGCATGCCTACAAAGAATACGCGCGCGGTGGATTCAACGAATATACGATGCGCGAGATGGTTCTGGAAGCCGCAAAGAAACTGCATGTCCCGATCAAGGATGCGGACAAGCAGGTCGATGTCCAGTGGCCGGAAAACAAACAGTTTACGGTCCGCGTCAAGTACGATGAAGAGATCTCATTTCCCATCGTCGGGAAAAAAGTCTGGAAATTCAATATCTACGCCGAACAGGATCTGAAGGCGGGAAAGGCCATCGTCGAGTAACTCTGCCGATCCACACGGATTCAGCGACTCCACATCGCATCAACGCGACGAATAGCTCCGAAGCAGCTGTTCGTTCGCGTATACAGTGTTCTGAAACAGACTTTGCGGCGAATCGAATTCCACAACCGGATGATCGTCCGAATTGATCCGGGCATGATGCTCGGTGACCATCCGGCGAATCTGGGCATCGTTCATCAGGTGTCTGTCTGCAAGATCCGATGCAGACAGGATATCGATGCGAGCCAGATCATCCGTCACACTCCGTGGCAGCCCGCCATCCCATAGCAACTCCGGATCGATCTCGAATTCCCGCATTGAACCGAGCAGGAGATAATCCCCCGGGCTGCCCTGCCAGACTGAACAATGCGGAAATACAGATGAAAACGTATGGAAAACAGATAGCAGTGTCGACGAACTCATGTAGTAGGAGTGGATCCATTGACACATGATGCCCTGATCGGTCAGCGCATCCCGACACGCCCGAAAGTGCTCGATCGTGAACAGATTGGACACGCCGCTGATCCACGGATTCGATGGTTCGGAAATCACTACGTCATACCGATTTCTCGCCGCAGACAACACCGTTCGCGCATCTTCCCTGATGATCCGCCCCCTGGGATTGGAAAGGGCCTGTCCCGAGATATGATCAAAATACCGCGCCGCGCGGATGACCGCCGGATCGATTTCGATACATTCCGAAACCACCGACGGATAGGTCAGCGCGCTCCCCTGGGTGACCCCGGTCCCCAGGCCGATGATCAGGACATTTCCGGCATTCTGCGCATGCAGCAATGGAAGCTGTGCAAGCAGGATCTGGGTATAGAGATCAGCTCCGTCTGAACCATCTGTCTTGCCGTTGATCCTCAGACTGCGAATTCCCGCCTTTTCCGAAACCGTGACATATGAATGCACACTCTCTTCTTCAAACAACATGCTCCGATCGGCCTCGAAGCCGTCCTTCATCTGAGGGGCATAGAGATACACACCACTGTCAAACAGAACCCGATCCCAGGATGGGAGCAGATACAGCAGAATGAGACTGATGATTCCGAGCGTGGCGATCTGGCGTTTCGGCTGATAGGCGACCAGCATGAAACATCCCATAAGCAGACAGACCGCGGCGAAGACGATCAGGGAAAACCTGGATCCGATCAGGGGGATAAGGAGAAATCCTGCGATGATCGTGCCGGCAATTCCGCCAAGGGTGTTCCACAGATACAAATGCCCGACACTTCTCGCCACCGTGCGCATCTCAGAAATATAGGCTTCGCAGACAACGGGAAACAGCGCGCCCATGCATAATGTGGCGGGGAGCACGGTGAGCAGACCCAGAGAGAAAAGGCAGACCTGCCAGGCAATAAAACTCTCGTGAAACATCGGAAACAGCCAGAGAACTAAGACCGGCAGACGACTGAGAACTGCGATAGAGACCGCAATCATCAAACCGGTGGCGATCATCAGACCCCCGACCCACTGTATGGGGTGGGATGTTCGCGTTCGGATTTGTTTGAGCAGAAAACTGCCGGAGGCGATCCCGAGAAGAAATGCAGAAAGCAGCATCGTGAACGCATACACGGTGGACCCGATGACAAGATTCAAGGTGCGGAACCAGGCGAGTTCTGCGCCCATTCCGATAGCTCCGAAGAGACAATAGGTAGCCGGAAGCAGATAACGGCGTGAAATCGGAGGATCATCCGATTCCGCTGCTCGACCCGGTAACACCTGCTCGTTGCGTCCAAGCGCAATGAAACCGAGACCCAGTATGATGTTGCCGAAGACCGCGAGATGGGTGACGTGGGTCATTCCGAGACTTCGAATGAGGATGAATCCGGTGATCAATGTGCCGATGACGGCTCCCAGAGTGTTGAAAAAATACAGCAGTGCAAGGCGGTCCCGAAGTGTGTCGCGAGACAGCGTGATCGCACGGGTGAGAACCGGGAGAGTTCCGCCCATGAAAAGGCAGGGAACGCAGATCGTCACGAGCGCGAGGGCAAATCTGAGAATCTGGAGAGGAATCGAGTCGCCCATGAGGCGGAATAACGCGATGTGAATCCGGTGAATCAGATCAAACAGTGATGGTGTGAGGAGGCAGTAGACTCCCGTTCCGATCTCCAGGATGCCATAGAGACGAAGGGGGGAGGCATGTCGGTCGGCAATCCGGCCGAAGATGAAGCTCCCGAGAGCCAGGCCGCCCATGAAGGCCGCCAGAACAGCGGTGGTGGCAGGTAACGTGGTCCCGAAAATCAACGACATCTTGCGCTGCCAGACGACTTCGTATGTCAGACCGATTGCGCCTGAGACAATAAAACCCGTGGATATCATGGCCAGTTTCAATCGATTCATCGCGCCCTCCCCGTGAGGGCTCAACGATATCACTAATATCGTCCGAGATAAATGTCCGGGAGATGTGATCGGCAACGGGATTCTGCTCGGTTCTGTGTGCCCGGTTCTGTTGACTTTCAATGCCGTATCAATTATAAGTACTTCTTTGATATGTTGCTGTTTCGCATGGATATCGAGCAACGCAATGACCGCATGGAGGATCCGAATCATGATATCAAAGCGATGGACCTGCCTCGTATTCCTTGTGACCTGCGTGATGCTGGTCTGGGGATGCGGCTCCGAAAACGGCTCGAATAAACGGGATGAAGCCGAGTTTCAGAAAAAGCTCAACGAAGCCAAAGAAGTTGCAGAGAAGATCCGGAGTGGAGATATATTCGATGAGGAAGCCATCATCCGGGAGAAGCTTCTGACCCCAGTCAATGTCTGCGCGTTCAGCGCGGACTTCTCGGCGCTTGACTTCGGCCCCGAACCGGATTTTCGTGGCGATGGCGACAGCGCGATCTACAGCGATAAAACCGGCACCATCCATTATTTTTATTTCCGTGATCGTCGGAAATACAAAATGGGGACTAATGGCCGCAATCCTTCTTTCGGAATGTATTTTCAGGATGAAGGCAAGATCAAATACATCTTTGAGCAATTCCGTCTGAAACCCAACAGCTGGGAAGGCGAAAATGTCGGGATCGTCATGAACACCGAGGGGACATGGATGAATGAACCGATCAACGTGACCGATCGCCCCGGAACGTATCCATATCTGACCAACGAGGACCAGACGATCATCTATAAGATCGGTGAAAAGTACTTCCAACTCAATGATAAATTACAGGAACAGGAAATTCAGAAAGCGGAGTATGAACGCCTGCGGGACAGCCGATTTCCCTTCGAAAACCAATGGAAGGTCATGACATCCTATCGAAACATCGAAGGTGTTTGGATCACCGATCTCGAAGAAAAGAACTGGGTCCAGTTGAGGGATCTCAAGGGTGTCACGGTGACCAGGATCATTCCGAAAAAATACTATATTTACGCATATTCACCGGAAAACGCCGGTGTCTGTATGATCAAGTTCGGTGACGTCTCGCAGTACACAATCGAACTGCCTGCCGGAACGACCGCCGCTCAGGGGGATCTTTTCGAGATCTACGACAATGAGGTCAATCCGATTTCCAAAGAAGTCATCGGCCCGGATAAAACCGCATTCAAGGGAATGGTCCGGGTGAGCAGTGTCATCGGCAACAAGGTTGTTTGCGAATACCAGACAAAGCTCTTCGGCCAGGGCATCTTTGCGGGATATGCCGCGATCAGTTCGGCGAACCCGTCGCTGATCGGCAAGGTTCTCTGAGATGTCCGTCCGGCCCTCTCTGGTTCTCTCGGCAGCAATCATTCTCTTGTTCTCTGCATGCCATGAAAAGAAAGCGTCCGAGCATGCGATGGTCGCCATCGATGTCACCCCGTCGATGAAAATCGACCGGACAGCCGTGGCAGGAAACAGTATTCTGAGAATCACATACGGGTGGAAAACCGGTCCGGCATTCAAGTCCTTCACGGGTGAGATGTTTGCCAAGGTGCATTTCGTCAATGACAATGGCGCGATCATGTGGCAGGACGATCATCCGATCGAGCCGTCCGCTCGGAACTGGACACCGAACCAGACTTACGAATATGAACGAATCGTTTACGTGCCTCTGATTACTAAAAACATGAAAGTCACCGCGACCATGGGGTTGTATGAGCAGAATTCGACGAGCAAGTTTGTTCTGCCCGGAAGCGGAGACACCGGGAAAGACAAGTTGCCGGTCGCCGAGATTGCGGTCACGCCGCCACGGTCCCCCGATGACCTTCCGGAAGCTCGCATCCGCTTCGGCCTCGGGTGGCATCAACTCGAAAAAAATCCGGTCGAAAAAACATCCTGGAGATGGATTGCGGACGAAGCGCATCTGACACTCATGAATCCCGGTCGCCCCGCTGAGCTGTATCTGAAAGGGTGGGCTCCTTCCTCGATCCTGAAATCCCCTTCCAAACTCACTGTCAAGCATAACGATCGGATTCTGCAGACTTTCGAGAATCTCACCGGCAACTTCTCTGCAATTCTTGCCATCGATCCGACTGTGTTTTCGGATCAGTCCCAGACCGAGATCAACCTTGTGATGGAACCCAGCTACGTCCCCTCACGGATCGGTGCCGGGACGGATGATCGAACACTCGCGGCGATGATTTATGTGTGTTACTTCAACTGAACGCAGGCCTGTGCCACTGGAATAGACTGAACATACTGATTCGGATTCCAATGAGAGGATGGAGGTAGGGAGTGAACTATAAAATTCTGATCGATACGGAAACACTTCAACGTCGGGTCTCCGAACTCGGGAAGATGATCACCGAGCAATACGCTCAGAAAAATCCACTGCTCGTAGGTATCCTCAAGGGCGCTTACGTGTTTCTCGCCGACCTGACGCGCGCAATCGACATCCCCCACACAGTCGATTTCATGGCCGTATCGAGTTATGGATCGAGCACCACGACATCGGGAATCGTACGAATTCTCAAGGATCTCGATATCCCCCTCTTCCAGCGTCATGTCATCGTCATCGAGGACATCGTCGACAGCGGCCTGACCCTGAAATACCTCAAACGCCTCCTTCTTGCTCGTTCACCCGCCTCGCTCGCGGTCTGCGCGCTCCTTGATAAATCCGACAATCATCCTGACGAAACACTGGCTGATTTCAAAGGGTTCGATATCCCGAACAAATTCGTAATCGGATACGGCCTGGATTATGACCAGCACTACAGAAATCTTCCGTATATCGCCTATTTTGAGCAGGAAAATGGAAACATACATTCGAAGTAAACCGGATATCGAACGCCTGATTCAGGCTGCCAGACGACAGATCCCCTGCGATCTCGTCATCCGAAATGCCCGAATCATCAATGTCTTTTCACACGATATAACCAACGGAGAGATAGCCGTCATCGATGGAGTGATCGCTGCAATCGGTACCGGATATGAAGGTGCTCGCATCGTCGATCTCGAAGGCCGCTGGTGCGCTCCGGGATTGATCGACGGGCATCTGCATGTCGAGAGTTCAATGGTGCCGATTCCCGAGTTTGCCCGTGCGGTCGTTCCGCATGGCACAACAACCATTATTCTCGACCCGCATGAGATTGCGAATGTCATGGGAATGACCGGCGTCGGATATATGCTCAAGTCGAGCAAGTACAACCCGATCAGTGTTTACATGATGCTCCCGTCATGCGTGCCCGCGACGGCGATGGAAACCGCCGGAGCGGAACTCAAGGCCATCGACCTGCTGTCCATGATCCAGGATCGATGGGTGCTCGGGATGGGCGAAATGATGAATTTTCCAGGCGTCCTGAACTGCCATGACGAAGTCCTGGATAAAATCCGGATCGCAGAGTCCAAGCTCATCGATGGTCATGCCCCCGGACTCTCCGGTGCCGACCTCAATGCCTACATCGCAGCCGGCATGCGATCGGATCATGAGTGCACGACGGTGACCGAGGCGATGGAGAAGCTTCGGTTGGGGATGCACATCATGATCCGTGAAGGATCGACAACGAAAAACCTCAAAGATCTGCTCCCCATCGTAACCCCCCACACCATCAGCCAGTGCTTCTTCGTCACCGATGATCGCAATCCGGCGGAACTCATGGATATCGGCCATATCGATCAGATGGTGCGAACGGCGATCGCGGAAGGGCTCGATCCGGTCTCCGCCATCCAGCTCGCAACAATCAACACCGCACGGTACTTCGGATTGAAGCAGATCGGAGCTGTCGCTCCCGGATATGCCGCCGATCTGATTGTCATCGACGATCTTCCGAAGTTTGTGATCTCAAAAGTGTTCAAAAACGGTATCTGCGTCGCGGAAGACGGCACGGCAACGTATGCCAACGTCGAACGGTCGCATTTGAATCTCAGAGGTTCTGTCAACGTCAAGTGGATCGAACTGGACCATTTCTGCCGCCGGATCGAGTCGGACGCATTTCGAGTCATCGAGGCCATTCCCGGACAGATCGTCACGCGAGAATGTATCGAAACCAACCCGGTTTCCGAAAACGGCTGCATCGTCTCGGATCCATCCCGTGACCTCCTCAAAATGGCTGTTATCGAACGCCATTATGGTTCCGGCCGAACCGGCATCGGAATGGTGAGGGGATTCGGATTGAAAAAAGGTGCGATTGCATCGACCATCGCGCACGATTCGCACAACATCATCGCCATTGGCGTGCGGGATGAGGATATATTCGCTGCGGTCGTCCAGTTGGTGAAGCAGCAGGGAGGATTGGCGGCGGCGGTCGATGGTGAGGTTGTGGAGGCATTACCGTTGCCGATCGGTGGCCTGATGTCGGACAAACCACTGCCTGAAGTCAGACAGCGCCTCGATGCGCTCGTCCGTACCTCCCATCGCCTGGGCTGCACCCTCGAACATCCCTTCATGACCCTCGCGTTCATGTCACTGCCGGTCATTCCGGATATCAAACTCACGGATCGAGGCCTTTTCGATGTTCGAACCTTCAGTTTTGTCGATCTGTTCGTATCCAGGTGAAACATGCTGATGAAGCGGGCCGATTTCGAGAAACAGGAACGGGAGGTGCTTGCAACGTATGCCCAGATGAGTTGTGACAGCCGAGGACGCGAGCACCCGGAGCCGGAGCATGCATTCAGGACAAGCTTTCAGCGGGACGTCGATCGGATCGTTCACTCGAAGGCTTTCCGAAGACTCGAATACAAAACTCAGGTTTTCGTGAATTATGAAGGTGACCACTACCGCACACGCCTCACCCACACCTTCGAAGTCGCCCAGGTCGCGATCTCCATCGCACGCGCATTGTGCCTGAATACCTCCCTGACGGAAGCCATCGCTCTCGCACACGACCTCGGTCACACACCATTCGGCCACGCCGGTGAAGACATCCTCAATGAACTCATGCAGGATTGCGGAGGGTTCGAGCACAACCGGCAAAGCCTGCGCGTCGTCGAGCATCTCGAGACACGGTACCCATCCTTCCCGGGCCTTAACCTGACATACGAAGTCCGTGAGGGTATCCTCAAACATGCCAGTGCATACGATGCACCCAGAATCGATCAGTTCGAGCCGGACTCCAGGCCAACGCTCGAAGCACAGGCCGTCAACGTCGCGGATGAACTCGCCTACAACTGCCATGATCTTGAAGATGGCATCCGCGCCGGTATTCTTCTGCCCGAGGATCTGAACCGGATCCAGCTCTGGACGATCGCATGCCGTGGAATCGACATGCACTCGGTGGATGACGGAATGCTGCGGTATCTCGCCGTGCGGAACCTGAAGGACGAAATGGTCCGCGACGTGCTGCAGACAAGTCATGCGGCAATCGAGGCATCCGGCGTGGCATCCATCGGGATGGTCCGCCGGCATCCCCGGAATCTGATCCGATTCAGCGATCCGATGCAGGCGATGATCCGTGAACTGTCCGGGCATCTGCTCACGCATTTCTATCTGCATCATCGAATCGTCCGAATGACGACCAAGGCCAAATGGTTTCTGAAAGATCTGTTTCTGCGATACAACGAGATTCCGCGACTGCTGCCCGAAAAGATCCAGCGGTTGCATCAGTCCGCGTCGCCAACCGACCGGAAACGGATCATCTGCGATTATGTGGCGGGGATGACCGACCGATTCGCTCTGGATGAGTATAAAAAACTCGTAGACCCCAACACACCGGTCTGATTGAAGGCTATCGTAAGGTATCCGGAACCGGACCGAGTTTCCAGCGCAGGGTCAGGTTGCAGAGGATCGAATCGCAATACAGAGCGATACGGCGTGTACTCCGGTCGATCACAGAGCGTCCCAAAGCATCTGTCTGAGGGAACACCACACGGTAAACAGAACGCCCGTGCGTGATATCGGGCAGATACATCCAGGATTCTTCGGCTTTCGGTTCGATCTTCTCGATCAACACCGGGTCGATCGGACCACCGGAGTCGGAACAGAGCCTGAGATGCCAGACCGGATCGATACCGGTCATGCGCTGCCAGGACTCCTCAAAACAGTACATTCCAAGGAGAAACTCGTGCCCATTCTCAAATCCATGCATCTCGCGCTCAACCGCTCTCGATATGATCTCTTCCGATGGCATCCAGCGATTCTTCACGAGTTGGATGAATGCCTGGCGGACCTCCCATGACCGATAGACGGCATTGAGATCCGCGATGCCGATCAGCCGGTGATGACTCTCGTCATGTGCCGTCCAGAGCTTTATCGCATCCTGATAATCCGCCAGCAGATACACATTGTCGCCCGGTGCCGAGAAGTAGCGTGGAGCGGCGCAGGACACCAGCATCAGGATCACAAGTGGAAGTCCGTAGCGATACATGCTCATTCCTTTCGCAATTGACTGTAACGCGGGTCTTTCCGGTCGAGTGTGCGTCCCGAGAAATCGGTCAGATCGGAATTCCGCGGTATGGGCGGCAGAAAGTCGGTTTCTTTATCGAGTGACCGGAAATGGGTGAACTCGAGGTGATTCCGATTACCCGCCAGATCCGTGATCGTCATGCTGAACTCGATCCGGTCAAAGCTCTTTGCAAACTCGAATTCGATACCGCTGAATGGTTTGTCTTCGGTCCGGGGCTTCAGATTGAATCGGTATCGGCCTTCAGGGGCCGCAGCATCTGCCTTGACCTCGAATTCCTGTTCTATGCTTGCGGGATCCGATAGGAGCGATATCGGGGACCAGATTGCCGGATTTCCAACCGCCGATTCCAGCATCACCTGCCGGTCTCCCGGGAGAACCATCATCAGCCAGACTCCGTCCGATGCCAGAATATTCTGTGGTCTGGATGCATAATCCCATCGAAACCGCGCCGGCGGGGCGAACGTGACCTCCCCGGACGCCCGGATGGTCTGATCGGTCGTTGCGTTTGTGTTCTCCTGACTGAAGTCGAAAGAAAACATCCTGAAGACCTGAAATCGACTGATGAAGTTCACGAGCGGGGCGGCGTCATCCGTTGCGCCGACACCATGCAGGGTATGCCCGGCGGCGACCCAGATGATCGACCACAGAACGGCAGTGCGGAGTTTACCGGAATTCATCTTCATCGAGGTAGGGCGCTCCTTCGATCTGGATTTGCTGGAGTCGTTCGAGAAACTCGTCGCGATCGACCAGGATTTCTCGTGGTTTGGACCCGATGTGCGGTCCGACAATCCCATGTTGTTCCATGATATCGATCAGCCGCGATGCGCGGCTGTGTCCGAGTTTCAATCGTCGTTGGAGAAGTGAAATGCTGGCCAGCCCGGATGTGAGCACCAGCTTGACGGCCTGGTTGTAAAGAGGATCATCCGATTCATCTATTCCGTTCTCACCGTTAAGTCCGCTTGAATCAAAGATCGATTCTTCATCCATGGGCGGCTGTGACCGCCAGAAATTCACCACTTTCTTGACTTCGGCCTCGGAGACGTACGCGCCGTGCAGGCGTAACATCTGTGATGTCCCGGGCGGAATAAACAGGCAGTCGCCCATGCCAAGCAACTTTTCGGCTCCCATCGAATCGAGAATCGTTCGGGAATCAACGCGACTGGCGACCTGAAAGGCAAGTCGGCACGGTAAATTGGCCTTGATGACTCCTGTAATGACGTCCACGGATGGCCGCTGTGTGGCGATGATCAGATGGATTCCGGCCGCCCGGGCCATCTGTGCGAGCCTTTGGATGCTCTCTTCGACAACTGACGCCGTCGTCAGCATCAGATCGGCCAATTCATCGATCACAACGACCAGGTAGGGAAGCGGTCGTTCTTCACCCTGATACGATGCATCCGTGACCTTTGTGTTGAACTGATCGATGTTTCGTGCGCCGATCAGAGACAGTTTCACGTACCGGCGCTCCATTTCGTTCACGGCCCAGGTCAATGCTTCCGGCGCTCTCTTGACTTCCGTAATGACCGGTTCGCGCAGATGAGGTATTCCGTTAAAATCACTCAACTCGAGCATTTTCGGATCGATCAGGATCAAACGGAGCTGTTCGGGTGTGGCACAGTAGAGAAATCCCGCGAGAATCGAATTGATGCAGACGCTCTTCCCGGAGCCTGTTGCGCCTGCGATGAGCAGATGAGGCATTTTTTTGAGGTCCGAGATATAGGGATGACCGGCTGCGTCCTTGCCGATCGGCAACGCCAGAATCGATTTCTGAGCGGCGAGTTTGAAGTCATCCGATCCGAGCGTTTCCTTTAAAAATACGGTGCGACGGGTCGCATTGGGGACTTCGATCCCGAGCGTGGATTTTCCGGGTATCGGAGCGACGCGCAGACCGCCTTTGGATCGGAGTCCGAGCGCGAGATCATCTGAAAGAGCGGTGATCTTGGATATTTTGATCCCGGGCGCGGGTTCAAATTCGAAACGGGTGATGACCGGTCCCGGACAGACTTCGGTGATATGGCCCTGGATACTGAAGTTCCCGAGCTTCTCCACGAGTAACTCGGCCTTCTTCAGCAACTGCTCGTTCGTCTCGACCTCAGTCGCCGGCGGCGGGTCGTCCAGGAGTCCGAGCTCGGGCAGTTCGTAATGATCCGCAACTGTCTTGAAAAACTCGGTCCGGGGGAATGTCTCATTCGATCGTTTCCCGTCCGATCGGTCATTCAGGATGGCGTCATCGAGATCCGAGAAATCTTCGTGGACGCGATAGGCGGGTTGTGAGATCGAAATTGTGGGGCGGGGGAGGGGTTTGGGCGGCTCCGCTTCGTCCTGTTCAGGTTCTGATTCAAGCATCGGCAGCGGGGATTGTTTACGGGTCGAGGTGCGCGGCCTGGCGGGCGGCAATTCGGGCTCATCGAACAGATCCTCCAATGACCGATCCCGATCCCGATCTTTTTTGCGCTCTTCAATCCGCATCGCTTTCTGATTCTCACGCATCTCCAACCGTGAATCCCGTCGGACCTTCCATTCTTCATAGCGAACTCGCACATGATCCGAGACGCGATGGAAGAGGGCAAATGTTCGGAGTTTGATGGCGTGTGAGATCATGTAATACGAGATGTCCGTGGCGAGCAGGAAGGAGATCATCACGAGAGAGAACGAGAGGATTCCGGTTCCCCAGTTGCCGATGTAGCCGACCAGGTGGTCCGTGATGAACTGGCCGATGAAACCTCCGGGAAAAACCGTGTAACCGGAGTGCCGGATGGGGTCAAGCACGAGATGCAGGAAGGCGTTGAGACTGGGGATGAGCACCAGAAGACCGATCAGACGCGTGGTTCGCCTTTGAAAATGACGGTGACGGAACGACACGAGACCGAGAAAAGCCAGGACGAGGGGAATCAGAACAACGCCGTATCCAAAAAAGCTCCAGAGCGATCGGGCAACGGCCGCTCCGATCGGGCCTCCGGCCGAGGCATAACCGGACTCGTTCTTCTGCACGGTGATCAGAGACAACAGGATAAAAATTGTCAGCGCGAGAGAAAGGATTCCGAGTGATTCCTTGAACCACTTGGGCGGCGCGGTATGGGATGCGTCGGGTTTGGACACAGCCGAGCGGCTTACGACACCTCCCTTGTTTGCAGTTTTCTTGGCCGGCACTCGAATCTCCCGCGATCCAACCGGTTCGGATCCAGTTTCTACCGAGTCAACACATCAAACCAGGCGTTGGCGATGATTTCATATCCCGCATCGTTGAAATGCGCCCAGTCGGGTGTTTCATCCGGATGCTCGTAAAAATATTCCGGCAGTTCGAGCGGGGTGTCTTCAAATGCTTCATCGAGATCCGCGAGTGGAACCGACAACTGCACACACATCGTCCGGATCTGGGCATTGACGGTGTCGATTTTCGTCTGAAGGTATGCGCGGTCAGATTCCGGATTGACCGGTGTCAGCGTGGCGACATAGGGCGTGGCGTGATACGAGCGGACTTGGTTGACGATTGCCGTGAGATGCTCGATGGTGTGACAATCGTGATCTTCGCATCCCGGGTTCCCCGAGTCGATCAGATCGACGACACCGAACATGATCAGAACATGTTCGGGAGCGTGATGTCCCATGGCAATCGGCGTGTATTCATCGCCTGTAAACGTATGCCCGCCGGGAAACCATGAATAGGTCTCCTCACACAGAACCCTGATCTGCGGTCCATACGCGCCCTGGAGCATGGACTCCAGGATCGGCGGGTATCCCGCGAAACCTGTCCCGAAATCCTCTGAGCCGAATCCGCCGGTGATCGAATCACCGTAACCCATGTACCGGTCGCGTCCGATCTTCACGAGATCGAATTCATCCGAAAAACTCCCGTAAAATCCATCGTTCCGGACCGCGCTGACCCGCCAGCTCAACTGCCCGTAAAAATCCTGCCAAACCGCGGTGGAAATGTAATCCGCAAAGTTGAAGTTCGTTGATGCGAGAACCAAGTCGGGGTGTCCGTCCGGAAACTCGTCTTCACCGAATACGATCTGGACATGATAAAGGCTTGCGTCGTTGACTGGTTCCCAGGTCAGGTTCGGAAGATTGGACGAATCGACCGGATACTTCGAATGATCCTCCGGATCGACCAGGTCCGGTTTGTCGATCGTGCTCTTGTAGATCGCCCGCGCATCACTCGGAGGGGATTGAACCCCGTTTCCCTGAACGGCATAGACCCGCCAGTAAAACTTCAATTCCAGGTTGTACCAGATCGGAAGAGTCTGAAGATTGAAGAGGTCGGCGAAATCGAGGAGCGGTTCGGTGACTCTGAGAAAGGCCCAGGAGTCGTTGAAGTCCGGGTCGCCCCCGAGTTCGACGTCGAACGTCGAGGTTTGCGTGTATTCATCCCAATAGAGCAGAGGAAGATTGTCATCCGAGCTATACCGTGCATCCGTGTCGGGTTTGACCTCCTCGGGCGCATTTAGAATACTCTTGGAAAACCACCACCCTTCGCTCCATGAGGTCCATGTGCGATCGAAGTTCTGCGCCCGAACCCGCCAGTACAGCACAAAACTGATGGGGTTCCATTGATCCGGAGTCAGGTATTTTCCAAGATCGAGATCTGGTTCGGTCAGATCCATCGATGATGCGGCACTGAAATCCGGGGTCAGGGCCAATTCGATCTGATACTTGACCGCGTCTGCAACCGGACTGAACCGGATCGCCGGGATGGGATCGCCCTTGGTAAAATGCGCATGATTGGGTGGTTGGAGCGGAACCGGTGCGTCCGTGCCGGGCATCGAAGCGTGCCCGCCAATCGGGGCAACGATATCCGGCCGATCGAAGTAAAGATCCGGTGCGATGAACAAGGTCTCCAGGTCCAATCCTGAAGATTCGGACGCACCGCATGGATCTGTCACGCCACATAAACACGCACCGATTAAAATCAGAACCCAAACTGACATTGTCAACGCCTCCTCATCCCAACGATTATATACCACTTCATTCTGCATGATCAACCGAAGACATCGCTTTTTCACGTCTCCATTCCGGTTGACCGATTGGCGGAAACCATCCTTGTGATCATTCATGAAGATGCCGTATAGTAAACCGCAAAGCCGATTCACTTTTGCGCTGGAAGGAGGTTTCCGATGCGGATCACGACTCAGGGAGAATACGGCATCCGGTGCATGGTGTGCATCGCGAAACGCCCTGCGGATACGCCTGTCTCCATCCAGACCATCACCGACGAGGAAGCACTTCCGAAGAATTATGCCGAGCAACTCCTGCTTCGATTGCGCCGTGGCGGCTTGATCCGCAGCGTCCGGGGCGCGAAGGGCGGCTACATGCTTTCCCGAAATTCCAAACTCATTACTCTCAAGGAAATGCTGATCGCTCTCGAAGGAAGTGTGTTCGAAATCGCCTGCGACCGCCGGGAATCGAAAGGAAACATCCCCTGCGCCCACGACCACTGCTGCAGCCTCAATCCGATCTGGCACGCAATCCGGCGCCAACTCAGCGTATTCCTCGATGGGATTTCACTGTTTCAACTGGTCGAGGCTGAGTCGGAATCCGAGAAGGCGTTCTGAGATCATCGCCATTACTGCAGCGAGTGAATGAATACTGCCAACCGATGGTAATCCGCAGGCCGCAGATTCGGAAAACGCACCCTGACTTTCCACGTGTTCTGCGGTGTCTGTGTCTGATCCAGTATCTCAGGCTTCACCGTCATGATCTGCTCTTCCAGCGCGATCTCGAACGTCACGCTATCCACATGCATCAGCTTCGAAGGAATCTCGATCAATGCACCATGCTCGGACAGATCCAGGGTTTTGGCAATTCCCTGCGATACGATCGCATCCTTCAGATCCCGCTCGAAATATGACAGAAGATTCAGTGTCTGAAAGCGTTCCGCATGGCGACGCTCCGAATCTCGATTGGTCATGTTCTTCCCCCCTCGCATGAAGACAATCCGATACGCCCCAAGGAATAATGTCTAATCGGAAAAGTGTCAATGGCGGTGCGTGGTTTTCAAGGTGAAATCAGTCCGGATGCGGCGTATTCATATTCCAGCGATATGATTTCATCGGCATCGATGACATCGTTGTTTTCCATGTCGACCAGGACGGCCGCGCAATCGAACTCCAGATCGCACCGGTAAGATTCCGGCCAGACCATATCCAGCAGAATTCTGCGATCTGTTCCATCCCAGGATCCAGGATCCGCCGGCGTCCCGCGAACCTCGATCCAGTCCGGTTCGTCCGGGGTCCAGGAAGGGTAAAAATAGACCGCATCGCCCAGCAGGATGGCTGCCGCAAATCCCACCGATCGATCGACTTCCAGGTTCTCGATCCATGCCTCGATCCGCATCCGATCCCCAGGGCCGAATCGGAGATCATTCGAAATCAGCCGCACCCCGGGTTCTGCATCATCGAACGGGACCGGCGTCGGATCGACACAGGGGACTGTCCGTCGAATCGACAGATCGTCGATGTTCCAGCCGCACATCGCACGAATCGGATCGGTCTGTCCCTGTGTGATCCGGATTGAAGCGCTGCCGGACCCCGCGACGAGATCCGTGATGTCGAGCAGGATGGGGTCCCAGTTCCCTCCATAGAGCGTTGTGAGCGGATTGGCCCACACCTGTCGGTAGATTCCCCCGCGGTCGGTCACGGCGATGACGGCCTTGTCCAGAATATTGCTTTCGCTGCACAACCAGTAGGCCATCTCGAGCGAGTATTCTGCGTGTAATGAGCAATCGACAGGGGGAGACTGTGCATGCTGCGGACTCAGGGCGTTCTCGTAGTCGCCTTCCAGATTGTACCCGATCACTCGCATACCCGTGAAACCGGAAACCGGATCCGGAGGTGATCCGGTTCCCTCGGGTTGTCCGTATCGCCATAACCCTTCCATGACCGGCCAGTGGGGATCCTCTTCCATATCGGCTTCGTAGACAGTTTCCTGCCGGTCCGTCATCCAGCGGAGCGGATGGTAGCTCGATCCGAGCCGTGTTCGGCTGCCGTTGCGCCCGGTCAGCTCGATCCAAGCTTCATACCGAGTGCAGGCATCGAGATCCTCGAGAGCGATGGTGTGATTCCGCAAGAAAACCGAATCGCTCCGATTCCGCCAGATCCCGTCCGGAGATTCCCGGTAGTGCATCGTCGATCGGGCGTCCAGAGCGGTTCTGAAAACGATGGTCGCCGAGCGGTCGCGTATGTCGATCACATCCGGTTGCAGTGCATCGGGGGCGCCGCATGAGACAGTCACGGGGCGGCTTCGCACGGTACCGTCAGCGGTCTCGACGGTCAGTTCGATCCTGTCACCGTCCGCGGCAGCGATCGATCCCGGTCTCATGGCATCTGCATCGGTACAGAAACGTCCGGTGTATACTCCCGATCCGGGAATCCGCTCGGTCATCGGAATCGCGACACGCAACCCCCTCGCCGGAATCTCGATCCATGCGCGGATATCGCTCTGAGGATCTCTTGAAAGAAACACCGCCTGAGAAGCGTCGTAGCAATTGACCCCATCATCCGCAATGACGGCTCGGGGATCGGATTCCACAAGAATGCCGTTGATGGCCACGATTGTAAAATCCTGGTCAGCCGGGAAATCGTTGTCCGGGATGCCGTCTCCCCGGATCGTTTCGGCCAGGATCCGCCCATCGACGACCGGCTCCGGATGCTCGATCGCGATCAATTCGATCGTGTTGAGATGATCCCGTGTGCCTCCGGGCATGGAAAACCGGCCCGAGAATGCATTGCCGGTGAAGCGGGAGGCTCCGGAGGAGATGTCGAGTGACAGGTCATTGATCAGTGCCGGTGAAGCATCAGGCGCGGCGGGCGGGTCGGTCCAGCACAGCGCGATGCGGAGCGGTTTGTCGGTGTCGATGACCGCCACACGAAAATCGTAGTGATCTCCAGTCCGAGTCAGAATTCTCCTCTGATCCATCAGCGACAACTCCGGGTTGAATCCGGGGAGGTCATGGATCGACACGACGCCGAAACCGGACGCCATGTCCGGAATCTGATCACTGATGGGTTCAGCGAGTGCGACGAGAAGCCCGCGGATGGCTGCAGGGGAGGGGGAGGCGGCACATGTGTCCAGGATATGCCGGGCAATCACCGCGGCGACGCCTGATGCATGAGCGGCCGCCATCGAGGTTCCGGTCTGGAGTGCATGCCATTCATTGGGGGCACAGGAGTAGATATCGACTCCGGGAGCGGCCGTGAGCGGGGCGATCCGTCCGTCCAGACAGGGACCTCGGCTGGACAGATCCCACACGACTCCCGGCGCGGGACTGCGCAGGCTGCCGACCGCTCCGACCGTAACTATGTTTTTGGCTTCCTTCGGCGATGTGATCGTCGAGGCATCCGGGCCATTGTTCCCGCACGAAAAAACCGGCAGCAGCGGGAGCCGCTCGACGGGATTGAACGCACCGGCGGAATTCCGTACCGCCTGGTCCCAGATCGCACAGTTCGCCGTGTAGCCGATCCCGATTCCTTCGCGGTCGTTCCAGGCGTTGTTACAGACCAGAACACCGTTGCGGCTCAGATCGTATGCCATCCGCGCCATGCCGCCTTCGGGAGGAAACGGCGCGGCCCGAATGGCATTGGACATGAGCAGAAAACCGTCGGGTATCATGCCCATCCCAAGAAGATACCCGTCACTGTCCGCCCGCCCGCTGCCTCCATCACCGATCAGAATGCCTCCGACATGCGTTCCATGTCCCGACGAATCGAAAGCGGGCGCTCCGCGATACTTCAGAACGCCGATGAGACGATCCCGGACATCGCTGTGGGTTCGAATCAGGTACTCATTGTCAAAGCCTGTATCGATGCATCCGATGAGGGGTTGCCGTGTGGACGAACAGATCGCACCGTACACCTCACGATAACGAGGTCGTGCGCCGTCTGATGGAGCATGCCGGGCCACCTCGAGCGCTGCCAGTTCATCCTCGGTTTCCGGTTCGCCCCGAACGGGATACACCCACCTCACCTCGGGGATCTCCAGAATCGCGTCGATCGACGCACGGACAGCAGGGCCGACCGCGATTTCATACCCCGCCCAGGCATTGATCGGAATGCGGCTGGTCGAATACGGTACAAATCCTATCCGTTCAAGCGCTGTCAGTACATCGGCCGTGGATCCCGGAGCGTAGTACCAGATACCGATCGCCGGCTCATTTTCTCTCCCCCAATCCACCCGGGACGACTGGCGGAGAGCATCGGGGAACTCCCGGACTGGTGGCGTGGAGACGGTATGCTCCGAAGCGGATCCGTGAATCCGAAAGGCCGTGAAATCCTGTCCGGGGAGGGGTTCGAGCAGGATCAGGCCGGTTTCCCTGAGATTCCGGACGTCGGAAGAGGTCATCGACGTCGAGACCGACAGACGAACGAACTCGGTGAGACCCACGGTGGCGTGCAGCAGACCGATCAAAATAACAAAGACCGGGTATGCAGGGGGACGGTTCAGAGCAACGGGCCTTTCTCGAGCCCCCGGATGAACTGAAACACATAGGGGTCATCCGTCGCGATCATCTCTTCCGGAGTGCCGATGGCGTGAATCCTGCCATCAAACAGCATGCCGATCCGATCTCCGAGACGGAACGCGGTGTTCATGTCGTTGCTGATAACGAGTGACGTCATGCCGAGTGTCTGATTGAGACCTTTGATCAGATCGATGATCCGGTCCGAGGTTACCGGGTCGAGGCCATCGGTGGGGGAGTCATAGAACAGGATTTTGGGGCGATGCACCAGCGCCCGTGCGATGCCGACCCTCTTCTGCATGCCTCCCGACAGTTCCGCCGGTTTCAGTGCTTCCGTACCGGGCATGCTGACGCGTTCGAGATCTTCGAGCACGCGGGTACGGATGTCCCCGGGGTCCAGATCGGAGTGGTTGGTGAGATAAAACCCGACGTTTTCCTCGACCGTCATCGAATCGAAGAGCGCATAATACTGAAAGAGCATTCCGGTCTTCAATCGCATGGCCGTCAGTTCACGTTCGTTCATCGAATCGATCCGTTCGCCGTCGATCCGAATCTCCCCGGCGTCCGGGCGGATCAACCCGAGGCAAAGTTTGATCAGAACGGTCTTTCCGCCACCGCTCGGGCCGAACAATACGACCGTTTGATGGGAATCGACCGTGAGATTCACGTCGCGCAGGAGCACCTGGTTGTTAAACTGCTTGGAGACGTTCCGGAGTTCGATCATCGGGATCATTATGAGGAGTTATCGGCGGCATTTCAACTGAGGGTACAAAAGAAAACTACTCCGGCGGCGGAGTAGTTTTGCTCATATCACACATCTACCCGGGGGTTAGTAGCTAACGTTCCTCGCCCGGTTTGCTCTCGAGTTCCCGACTCAGACAATTCATCATCTCGGACGAAAACCACAGGATCTGTTCATCGGAATACCCGTTCTCTCGCAGTTCCTTGAAGAATGTCCTCGCAAGCATACGGGGCGGCTTGTCACTGTTTTCTCGAATGAATGGACTCATCAGGTTTCTCCTTCCACTGCTCGCTCGCAGTCACGCATTTCCATCTAGCAAGTTGCGTGCCAAAGATATCTCGAACATCGGAAAGATAATAAATACAAGAAAATCAACGCTTTTTCGTGCATGCGACGAATGGTCCCCGGCGTCGGGCGTGCCGTGCATGATACAGCCCTGTTGCAACCGCGCCACAAGAGCTTTGAAAATACAATGAAATCAGAGAGCTAAGTCGCGTTGAGGGGTGCGTAGCTCATGCGTCGGGTGCGTAATCGCTTACGCAATCAGGTTTGCCGACAGATCCGGATGGCTTCGAGAAAGATGGATTTGACCGGGCGGCCGCTTTTGCGACTCGCTTCCCGGCAATCCTCGAATTCCGGCGCGACAGTATCCGCTGCGATCTTGACCCGGATCTCACATCCTGCCACCTCGACGGTCTCGATCCGGCGCACAGCAGCCCGTCTCGATACCGAATGCCAGCGGACTCCGAGAGTTGTGGTTTCGGCGAGCAAAGCTGTGCAGACGGCGTCCCTCGCCGCTTCCTGGCTCAGAACCCGCACCAGAATCCCGTTTCGACCCTTCTTCATGATTCCGGGGATCTGCATGACATCCAGCACACCCTCGATCGTTCGGATCCCCTCACAGGCATGGGCGAGTTGTTCCGGAGACTGATCATCGATGTTCGTTTCGATCATAACCAGCGCTTCGTCGGGTGACTCGGTCGGGCCGGTTTGTTTCGCGTTGGAGTCGCCGATGGTGATTTTCAGCACATTCGGTCTGTTCCCGTCCGTACGGGAACCTGCGCCATAGCCGATTTTCCGGATCGTCATGGCGGGGGCCGGGCCGAATTCCGATACGAATGTTTTCACGAGCGCAGCTCCGGTGGGCGTCACTCGTTCCCCCGGCAGATTCCCCGAAGTCACCGGGATCCCCTTTAAAATCTCTGCCGTGGCAGGCGCCGGAACCGGGTATTCTCCATGCGAAATCCGGATCATGCCGGATCCCACTTCCAGAGGCGAAGCAACAAGCCGGTCGATGTTCAGCGCGTGGATTCCGTATGATACTCCGAGAATATCCACGATGGTATCGATCGCGCTGACTTCATGGAGATGCACATGATCGATCGGCACGCCATGAATCTTCGATTCAGCCTCGACAATCCGATCGAATGCCTCGATCGCCTTCCCGATCACACTTTCCTCCAACCCCGATCCCCAAATGATCTCTCGAATCTCTTCAACCTCCAGCCCATGTCCGTGTCCGTTGTCGTTGTCGTGATCGTGATCGTGATCGTGATCGTTATCGTGATCGTGATCGTGATCGTTGTCGCAGCCGTGTCCGTGTATCCCCGCTTCCTCCAGCACATCCATCTTCACCGCCCGGATGCCCATTCGGTCCACGAGACTTGCGCTGATCATGTTCCGCGTGACGGGTGTTTGTTCGAATGCCTCGATCAACCGTTCGAGGTCGAGGCCGGCTGCGACGAGTGCGCCGAGAAACATGTCGCCGCTGATCCCGGCGAAGCAATCCAGGTATGCAATCTTCATGATGATTTCTCCTTCCCCGAACACAATGTGTCGATGGAGTTCATAGGACAAACGACAGGGTGCGTCAAGCGGCTGACTTCGAGACGCGTCGGTGATAGACTCCATCCATGCGCCACCGGTTACAGCTTTCATTTTCCTGCTCGGCCGCTCTTCTCGTCCTGGCCGCATTCGTTCTGCTGCCTGCCGACCGGTCGCGATCCCCGGATTCCATCCGATCGATTCCGCTCGAGACGCTCGTGGAGCGTCATGACGCATTCTTTCACGCCATCGCCGGTGATCTGACCCGAGGTCTCGTGGTATCCGGAGACGATACGCCGACTCTGTTCGGGTATCTTCGCGTCCGTCTGACTGATTTCACCGAGCAGGCGCTCGATGCCGGTCTGACGCCTCCTGCGGGACTGGCCTGTTACGGGCCCGATGGTTCGATGCTTGCCTGGGCGGGGTTCATTCATGATTCCGCGATCGATTTCGATCAGTTCCGTGAGGCCGGATCGGGGGTATTTGCGGTGGAGACGGCTGCCGGGGAGTCGCGCATTTACCGGAACACGGGTGAAGACGGTCGAACCTGTGCGGTGACGCTCATCGAGACGATGCACAGTGGTATCGATACGGGGGAGGAGGTTGTAGCGCTCGATTCGCGGCGATCGACGCCGGTTGAGTCTTCCGTCGCGGTTCGTCTGGCGAGGATGGGGTGGTGCATCGCGGTTGTTCTGTGGTGTTTCGGACTGGTCCTGTTCATTCCCGCCCGGTGGCCGATCCTGAGGCTGATCGGTGCGGCTGCGGGTGGATACGGTTTGTATGTTCTTCTGTTCGCAACCGGGTTCGTGTTTGATTTCTTCACGCCGGAATGGTTCGATCCCCGCTATTTCGCCGGTGAAGCGCCTTTCCCGCCGCTTGCCGCGCATCTCCTGGTCGTTTCGATTCTTGCCGCCATTGCATCGGCGATCTCCTCCGTTCCCCTTCACGGCCGTTTTTTCCGATTTTTCGCGTATCCAGTCGGCATATCCGCATCTGCCTTCATCGGAATTCTCGCGAAGGACCTGACGGAGTCTCTGGTTGCGAACACGAGCATTTCGTGGTGGCCGGACTGTCTGGATCCGCGTGTCGGTGCGACGATCGCTGCGCCATTGAGTCTCATTCTGCTCATGCCGGCGGCACTGCGTGTCATTTTGCGCCTGATGGTTCCGGCTCTCGAAACAGCCTCGCGCACCAATCGGATCCTGTATGGCCTCGTGTGCGTTTCCGGAGGCCTGGCCGGGCAATTGCTTCTGACGGATCCGGATCCGGCGATGCTGACACTTGCGGTCGCGCTGCCGCTCACGTCCTATCTGCTGGCGCGTCCGGGATTGAGCGGGCGATATGCGTTTCGCGAGCTGACTGCGGCGCTGGTTCTCATGTTGTCCGCCACTGCTCTCTTTCTGACGCCGGCGGCGCACCGGGCATCGCGTGAGGCCGTCCGGCAGAGTCTCGATCACTGGATCGACGACCAGGATCTGTTGAGGCGTTTCGCGCTTGAAACCAATCTGGATGAGATGCGTTTGCGGGAGGCGCTGGTGCAGGCGATCACGGGCACGCTCCCGTATCAGGCGTTCGAACTCTGGGCAGAAGCCGACCTGTCGGCCGTGAGCCAGTCGCATTGCATCGAACTGTACGATGTCCATCGGCGGCTTGTGGATCGGTTCGGTCCCGGAATCGACTTCCGCGAACTGCCGCCTCTGTATTTCGATCAGATGGACGATTCCGGAGGCCAATCGGTTTTCACACCTTGGTTTCAACGGGCCGGCGATCTGCAATCCGAGCTGATCGGGGGAGTCACGGTGTCCGGCCCGGACGGGACTCCGATCGGATATCTGATTGTCTCGATCTTCGCGGGACCTCGGGAGATCATGCCGCGTGCGCCGGAATGGGGCAGCGGCGTCGACTTGCGGCTTCTGACGGAATCGGCGTCGACGGGCATCGAGGCTGGATGGAGGCGTGCCGGGGACCGCCGTGCGGATCTTCTCGTGCTCCCGATGCCTGCATCGGAGACCACCCTTTCGACGCGGTTGGTCGCGGTTCTCCCCTGGATCGACTGGCCGGCGATTTTGGCCGGACATATTTATCTTGCGACAGGAGCGATCGGGCTGCTGTCGATCGAAGCCCTGCTGCGCCTTTTGGCGGCTTTCCGGCGCTCGGGAGAACCCGGGGGGCTGAGTTTCCGGGCGCAGCTCCAGATCGCGGGGACTCTTCTGGTCATCATCTTCCCGATCGCGCTCGCCATCCTGCTCCATTCGCTCATGTCGACCGTCGCCGACACGCAGCGATCCGGACTGCTGAGCGCGACCGCTCAACGTGCCATCGATTCGCTCGAAAGCAATCTCACACTGCGCGCAACATCGGTGGCCGACCGGATCGCGGCCGATGGCATATCGATTCCGTCCATTCCCGATGTGGATTGGGTGTTGTATGACGCGAAAGGACGGATGGAGGGCGGGACCGGGAATCTGACGGGGGTTACGGCGCCGTATGAGATCATCACGAATGTGTTCCGGAGCAACCTGGCGCGCTGTTTTTTCACTGCCGCCGTGCCGGGGCGGCTGGATGCCAATGTCGTATTGCCTGTGCATCGCAATGGGGATGCAAGGTGGCATGGAACGATCTGGGTGCGGATGCCGATCGAGAATGCCGATCTGAGGCGCCTGCCCGGTGTGCATCGGACGGATTTCGATGTGTACGGAGCCGGGAAAATTGCGTCCAGCACCCGGCCCGAGCTGTTCAATACCGGTTTCCTGCCACTCTGGGCACCGGATCGCATTGTGCGTGCCGTGCTGACAAATCAGACAATTGAAGCCGACCAGGTCGCAGGCCGATACCGGATCTCCCAGACCCTGCCGGATGAACAGGGAGCCCCGACCGGTCTCATGATCGTCACGACCGGTCTCGATCCGAACCCGGTCTCCTCGAAGTCGATCTTCGAGTATCTCGTGATCGTCACCGCCGGCGTCATTCTCGCGGGACTGAGTGCTGCCGGACTGGTTGGCCGTCGGTTCTCCAGGCCGATCCGGGCGTTGACCCGGGGCGCGGAACGGGTAGCCTCGGGGAATCTCGATGAACCGGTCCGATGCCGTGCTGGCGGTGAGATCAGCGGATTGATCCAGACGTTCAACCGGATGATGCGCGATATCGATTCGCAGCGATCGAGGCTCGAGGAACGGCGCGAGTTCATCGAGATGCTGCTGGAACGGATGACCGCCTCGATTCTCGCGACCGACGCAGACGGAGCCGTGACATCCGCCAACCCGGCCTCCGCGGAACTGCTCGGGCAACCCCCCTCTCGCCTCAACGGAAGAAAGCTGACGGAGTGGCTCGAGGAAGCGGGAATGCGGGGTGTGGCGCAGGCAGTCGGGGCATGTCTGGCAGGACATGACGTCGATCCGTTCGATCTGCAGCTCATGCGCGGCGGACGCGTTCTGCATCTGCGCGCACATGTCTCGCGTCTGCCGTCCCGTCCCGCTGAACCGCGAGGCATCATGCTCGTTCTGACGGATATCTCGGCAGCCATCCAGGCGTCCAAGCTGGAAGCCTATGCCGAGATGGCCAGGCGGGTGGCGCACGAGGTTAAAAATCCGCTCACGCCCATCCAGCTTTCCATCGAGCACCTGAGAAAGGTCCGCGAGGAGCGCCCGGAGTTGTTCGATTCGGTGTTCGAGACGTGCACGCGGACGGTGTTGGACGAGGTGCAGTCGCTCCGGACGATCGCGACCGAATTTTCAAAGTTTGCACGTTTGCCGCAGGCCGATCTGCGCGAAGGGGATCTCAGGGGCGTCATCCGGGAACTCGAATCGGTCTTCTCAGCCCTGCCTGACGCCATCAGCCTCATTTTGGATCTCCCCAACCCCCTCCCATGCCGGTTCGATCCGGATCAGATCCGTCGCGTGCTGGTGAACCTGGTTCAAAATGCGATTCATGCGATGGATCGTGAGGGGGAAATCGTCATTCGCGGGGAGCGTCGGAGTGGACAGATCGAGATCGAGGTGCGGGATACGGGTGAGGGGATGGACGAGGTGACGCGGGCGAGGATATTCGAGCCGTATTTCAGCACGAGACCCGATGGGATGGGACTGGGACTCGCGATCGTTCGTGCGACCGTCGAGGAGCATGGGGGGACGATCGATGTGGCGAGTGTGATTGGAGAGGGGACGGTCTTCACGATCCGGCTACCGGAGATCCGGTGAACCGCACGAGGTCCCTCTGATCGACTCGTTGGAGGAGGTTCTGCCGGTTGAAACAGGCACATCGACAGTGGGAACCGGGCAAAATCCTGCTCGGGGAATACCGCATCGAAAAGGCATTGGGGCACGGCGGGACGGGATCGGTGTATCTGGTCGAGCGTGTGACGGACCGGCGGCAATTCGCCGTCAAAACGCTGCTCCATTCTCTCCTGGATGACTCGAAAAAGCATCGGCAACTCCTCCACGAACTCAGGACATGGATGGATCTTCCCGAGCATCCCCATATCGTGACATGCCGTTTTTTCCGGACGATCGAGGACCGGCTTGCGATTTTCTCGGAATATATCGACGGCGGTTCGCTCGAGGACTGGATCGTCAACCGACGGCTGCTTCGCGTCGATTCGATTCTCGATGTGTCCATTCAGATGGCGCGAGGTATCCAGGCGGCTCATCGGCAGGGTGTCGTTCATGAGGATATCAAGCCGGCCAATGTTCTGATGACGAGCGAGGGGATGGCGAAGATCACGGATTTCGGCATTGCGATGCTCCGGAGACATCCCGATGACCCGGACGGTTCCGTGCCGTTTGACGAAAACCGCGCTGTCACGGCAGGAGGACTGACTCCCGCGTATTGTTCCCCCGAGCAGGCCATGGGGATGGATGTGAATCATCAGACGGACATCTGGAGTTGGGGTGTCACGATTCTCGAACTATTCACAGGGACGGTCACCTGGCAGATCGGCGCTCTGGCGGGCAATGCCCTGAACGAGTATCTCGGGAAACAACCCGCTTCCCCGTATCCTCGCATGCCGGACGAACTCGCGGAGGTGTTATCGCGCTGTTTCCGGCACAATCCGCATGATCGATGGCATACGATTGAGGAGGCGGCCGGACGGCTGGAGCAGATTTACTGCGAGGTGACCGGGAACGAGTATTTCCGCGAAGCCGCAGTAATCGGGATCCCGGGGAAACCCGAAATTCCGCATGACCGGCAGATCGATGCGGATGCCGCCTGGGATGATCCGGTCGTATGGCTCGAAAAGGCATGGACGCGTGCCGGACGCCGACCGGAGGACAGCCGCCGGAAACTCCCCGGTCGCATCGGATCGAGAACCGCACAGGCACTCGTCGATCTCGAAGTGTTCCAGGAAGCCGAAAAGGCATACGCTTCATTGATGAGCGGGCGATCAGCCGCGGTTCGCGATGAGTTCGCACAGGTTCTGTATCAGAAAGCCCTCCTGTGTGAGCATCTGTCGGATTTCCCGGCGTCCGCCCGGACCTATGACCGGTTGATCGACCTCTATCCGGCATCTTCGGATGACCCGGATCTTCCGGCCCAGAAATATGAGCGCGCACGGGCGATAGATGCCAAATCGAGAATGATGCTGCATGCCGGGGAGGTCCAACTGTCGATGGAATTGAGCTGCACGGCGCTTCAGTCACTGGTGTCGATCGAAGGAATCACGATCGATATCGATAAACGCAAGTGCCTCGTATCGGCATACATGAATCACGCAAAAATCGCGCTGCGTCAGGGGACGGTTTCCCTGGCACTGGAAGCGACGGAGACTGCGATCGGGCTGCTTGAGCTGATTCATGACGAACAACAGATCGAATACTCCCGACTTCTCGCTATCGCACTCATGGATAAAGCGGTCTGCCTGTTCGATATGGCCGATTATCCAGGATCGATCGAGTTCCATGATCGCTCGATCCGGATCTGGAGAAATCTGATCGAGACGGAAGGACGCCGGGATCTGGCTCAGGACCTGGCATTGGTTTATGTGAACAAGGCAAATGCACTGTGCAAGCTCGAACGATACTCCGAGGCCATCAGTCTGTATGATTGCGCAATCGAAATCCGCGAACGGCTGATCGATTCGGAAGGGCGACATGAGCTCCTGAATGAACTCGCGATGGATGTCATGAACAAGGCGATCACGCTGCGCGCTGCCGGTCGGGTTTCAGAGGCGATCCGGGTCTACCGAAAGGCAGCGGAGATTCTCGAACCGCTGATCGAAAAAGAGGGCCGCAGTGAGTTGCGTGATGACCTCGCATGGGTGAACATGAACATGGCGAATGCCTATTATCACGATTCCTCACCGGATAAGGCGCTCGAGCTGTATGCCCGTGCCATCGAGTTATGGGATCTGCTGCATGAGACCAACCGGCATCGCAAAATCACGCATCTGCTTTCTTATTCATGGCGGCAGAAAGCCATCGTTCTACAGGAAATGGGGCGACACGAAGAGGCGATGCGCGACTACGATACATCGATCGATCTGCTGGTCTCCCTGGCAGGCGACGAGCCGGGATCGTACGGAGCGGATCTGCTGGTGACGAAGGCTTACCGGATTCAGAATATGAGTGAAATGGGAGATCGGGCCACGGCCCGCGCCCGGGCTCGGGAACTGATCCCGCAGTTGGAGGCTCAGCGTGATCGCGGCAGCGCGTTCGATTTACAGACCGTCATCGCGTTTCTGCAGGCGTTGTGAGCGATTCGGGAACGGTTTAAAACCTGGGGACGCTTCGACAGGCTCAGCGTCCGGATGTGACAGGGACGCTTCGACAGGCTCAGCGTCCGGATGTGACAGGGACGCTTCGACAGGCTC
>CALFER010000033.1 GCA_937951895.1 uncultured bacterium | reverse complement strand
GCGCTTGCCTACCGTCCATGCTCGTCTGTTTTCACTTAGCGCTCAGTTCAGGTATGAATAAATTCCTAACATACTAACTCCTCCTCTAATGCGAAGTTACAGTAAATGCTTCCTCACTCTGTAATGCAAATCTATCAACAGCACGAACCTGTATCACGTAATGTCCTCCAGCAGGACTACTAGTGGTCCATCCCGAGAAGAACAAACCCGAATGTGGTAATAACTCTTGAGTGATTCTATAAAGAGAAAGAGGGCCTTCTCCGTATAAATCGACTCCGATTACGCTATCATTTTCGTCTGCATCGTTAACATAAGCAATCACAAACAATGCGCTTTCGTTATTACTATTTACAAGTGATGGTCCGAAGCCAACCATTTCTACGGTCGGAGGTGTCGATGCAATTCTCATCAAACGACACCTGTTTGTGTCATAAATTTGACCCGGGTTCAATTGCGAGATGTACATTCCGATCGGAAATTCGGAGTTTGACCAGCACTTCCCGAAATCGGTTGTTCTGCAAATCGTGAACACCGAATCTGCCCAATTCGCATAAATTGTCCCTACACTAAAAGGATCAATATACATTACTCCTGCGCATCCTACAAGTTCTGATTCATGGTTCCAAGTTTCTCCTCGATCAGAGGAAATAAATATACCATCCATATTGGTAAATAATATATTACTATTTGGTCTGCTAATCTTGATCGCGCTCCCCAAATTCGCTTCGTAGTTAACTGGAGAAAATCCTGATTCACTCCCTTTCATAACCCATGTTTGTCCTGAATTGGTTGTCAAGCAGATCTTAGGTTGATGATCCACATCCGTTTCACAAAGGGAGTACCATCTTGCGTCATCCTGAGGGTCATCAACTATCGAGTATACTTTTCTAACACCTTCGATAGGCACTGCTCGCCATTCAAGCCCACCATTTTCGGATACACAGAATGATATATCTAAAGTATTACGATCTCGTAATATAGTAAATACTCTATTTGCATATATGTTGGAAGCGATAATATCAAGAGGTTCTAGGTTGGTGTGTAAATTGATATCAGTCCAGGTGTTACCGGCATTTTCACTTTTTCTAAGGACTCGAAACTCACTCTCGCAATCATACGCATTAAATACTGAATAGATGACGTTTGGGGTAAATTCATTGGGTAGCAACTTCTCGTATGTACCTGATGCTGGGTCAGAAAGAGCAGAAATCCAATTTGCACCACCATTAATAGATCTAAATGAGCCTACATATCTTTGAATTAGTAGCATTTCCATTTCAGTTTGTGGATTGATCCACATGAGTCGTCGTGAATACCTATCACGAACGGGATACATCGCGCTCCAGTTATCTCCAGTATTAGTAGACTTGATCATTCCTGAGAGATTACAAAAGAGTGTGGATTCGCTTTGTGAGGTAACCTCAAAGATATCTAAATATCTGCGAATTTCGAGCTCTTTAGAATTACGTCTGGTAACACTCCAATTACCCCCAGAATTACTACTCTTATATATGTTTGAAGCACATTCACCAGAGATAACGAATTGCACTTCTGGCATTCTGTTTAGGTAATGAAACCCCCAAACCTTACAATTTTCTGGGCCACTGTCCTTCCAAGATAGTCCACCATCCGTTGTAGTCTTCATTCCATAATTCATCGATTCTCGCGGATTATGAATCGCAACAATCGTCATTGGATCGCTTGGGTGAAATGCTAGATTGTATACGCCCATTCCTCCCCAACCATTTCCCGTCAGGATGCTTCTCCAGCTTTCCCCAGAATCCGTGCTTTTCAAGATAAAATATCCACCATATATATCCGAGGTCGCATATGCACACCCAGGTTCTATAGGGTTGAAATAAAAACGATTGATGGAACCTGCTTCCCAGAATACCGCTTTCTCTTGCCAAGTCTTACCACCATCCACACTCTTTTGAATTAATTGGCAACTTTCCTTTCGATCCAATGATTTATTGTTTTTATTAATTACTGTTTCTTTCGCTAAAATGTAATCACTTAGCGGGTTAGCTCGACAAGCAAATGCCCAACTATTATCGATGTGTCCGGTTTTGCTCCATGACGCTCCTAAGTCTGGACTTCGGAAAATATCAACGGCATCAGCATCTTCTTCAGAGGTGATCATGCAGTATAAAATACGTTCAGTTGATGACAACCACACTACCGATAATGATACATTCGACGGATCAAGATTGCTTTTCCAAACAGGTATCCCTTTATGTATTCCGACCCATGTTTCCCCGTTATTGGTACTCATCACAGGGAGGCCACAGAACTCGCGGTCATATTCATCCGATGGAATGAAACCAATTGCAAATATTCTTCCTGATACATTCGGATCAAATTGGATGTCATGCAAGCGATACCCAAAAGATATTAAATCATGCCACTTATTAGGTTCCATCTCTTCAGGTTTTATCCCAAAGCACTTCGCAGACATAATAATCACAATAGCTATTAAAATCTTCTTGATCATTCCTTGGCCTTCTCCTCACCACCATTAAGGAGTTATTCTTCCATCTTCTTCGTGCATCTCTGCTAATATATTTTTGCAGCTTCTATTTTTCACGATCACTCACTGATAACTTTTCTAATCGAATAATAATATACCACAATTGCTGATTCAAATCAAGACAGTTTCTCGCCAGTCCTTCGAAAATTATTTCCGAGGATATTATGAAAGCGAAAACAGCGCACGAGGAGGTTGAGCCGTTACTTGAGCGTGAAAGCAAGGGTGGTTGTGATTGACTGCGGGATCATTGCTTGTGACCGGAATATCGTTCCTGCAGGGGATTCCGGTTGATCGCGACCATCATTCCGATGATCACGATCAATTCTGAGCGTCATTGTGCAGTTTGGAATTGGATGAGTGCCAAGTTGGCACATAGTTCGATTACTTAATTCAATCAATATGTTATAGAGCTTGTTACGGATTCTTCCTTTTCTGAACATGTTTGATTCATTCCGATCGCAATCTCGCAATATTCTAAAACAAACATATATATTCATTTGATTTAAAGAAATTTGAAGTCTATTGGTATTGTTGTAGTTTGCATCCGATTATTTGATCTTTTAGAGCCTTCGGATCTGACACAAAACACAAAACTGAAAATAGCTGATCTTGTGATCTGCAAAAGAAGCAAGGCCCTCTTTTGAAACTCTGAAGGATGGACAGTAACTATTCAACTTTCGCACCCTGTTTTGATTGTAAATACATGTTATCCGGCGAAAGTTGAATGAAAAAACTCAACTTTCGCCATAAAAACATCCATATACATGATAAATTTGATCTGAGCATACTTGAGTCTGTTTCGCGTTGGCACAGGTTTGCGTTAATTGAATCCTTAAAAATTATGATTTCGCCTTTAAATTCAATGTGTTATCTGGGTGCGAAAGTTGAGTAGCTACTTTTTCGACAGGGAATAAATGAATCTGCTTTTGCATGTTTGATAAAATCAGCATTCCATGTATTATTGTTAAACTCACACTAACAAGCGTTTTTCAGAAATGATTTGCTACGAGAGATCTCAAAGAAGCAGGATTTCCTTGAAATCGATTGAATCGTCTGAAAATGGCCTTTCGCAATTCCTGTAGCGTACCTGAGAATCGGTTGTGAGTCGCCTGGCGTCTGAAAATCTCGGACGGCGATTGCGTGATGACACCGTGCATTATCAAGAATCAGGTAGACTAGCCAAAGACGTCCCTGTTCCACGAGGTACCCATGTCCGAAGGACGGTTCCGGATTGCTGAAACACGGCCTCGTCTTCATGATAAATTACGGCTTCTTCTTCAACTGTTTTTTTTCTTCAGAATACGTGTCATGGACCCATCGCTGTTGAAGATCTGTATCGGCTCCATGTAATCGACGCGTGGGATACTGCACCGTAAATTCGATCTTATCTAGAATCCGATGAATCTGCGATTTGGAGTACCTCCGCTTGATGTGTCGAACGATCAGATCCTGCACGGTTCTCCAGTCCCAAACCCCCGAATCGTATCCCGATGCTTCCGGACCTGAAATCAACAGGCCCGACAAACCGTCCTCTTGAGCTTTTCGCATAGATGGTGGCCTTCCTCGCGGAGAGAGCACCTTGATTCCGGCGATACCCTGGATGCGGTATTACCGAATGATCGATTGAAACGGCCTCAACTTCATTTCAATCCGAGACTTAACTTGAGTAACGCGGGGTCGCATCGTCCTCCGAGAGTTGACCTGCCGATCTGAGGCGCTCCAGACTCAACCGAATCGCAGCCTCCCCGATATCGCACGCGATCCATTGCCGCCCCAGCCGTTCCGCGACGACCGCCGTCGTGCCGGATCCGCAGAAGAAATCCGCCACCAGATCCCCCGGATTCGATGACGCCCGAATGATTCTCGCCAGGAGACTCTCGTTCTTCTGCGTCGCATACCCCGTCTTCTCCCTGGAAAAACTCTTGATCTGGATCGAATCGAGCGATTCCGCGCCTTTCAGGTCGCGTTCGGACGGCGACGCATTCCAGACATCGTCGATCGGGCGGCCGGACGAGACGACCGTCTGTCGCGCTGCCTTGCGCCGCATGTAGCCTTCGGGATGCGGCAGCCGTTCCCGGTTGAAGGTGAACCGCCCGGGAGTTCTGACATAGTACAAAATGACATCGTGATTCCGGATCCAGTTCCGGGCAACCGATTTAAAACCGGAAATCCACCCGATGCGCCAGATGATCTCCCTCTGGAACGACGCGGCACCAAACACCTCATCCAATATGATTTTCAGATAATGACTCACCGTCGGATCGATATGCAGATACATCGACCCGGTCTCGCTCAGGAGCGCATGCATCATCTGAAGGCGCGGGAGCATCATATCGAGATAGCCGTTCACCCCGCCGGGCCAGGAATCGCGGAACGCCTGCCCCACCTTCGTGCCCGGCACGGCATCCGTCGCGGTCGCATGCACCTCGAAATCCGATCCGGTGCAAAACGGCGGATCGACGTAGATCAGGTCGATTTTCCCGGCGAATTCCGGCATCAGGAGACGCATGACATCGAGATTATCGCCGCGATACAATCGGCGGATGCCATCAGGATGCCGATCGGGCTCCGCGCCGAAGAGCGGCATTTGCGCGTGCGGATCGGGGGCTTTCGTAAGATCCATCCGTTCGGGGGGGGGCGCTGCGGGGTGAGGGTTCGACTGAGGGGGCGCCTGCCACACCAGCCGGGGAGGGGGCAAGCGGCCGGTCATTTTCGCGTGACCTCCGGCTGGGTCCCGTCCGACGGTTCGACATGGATGATCACGCGGTGAAGCCCCGGGATGCGTTCCTTGAGTCGCTGTTCGAGTTTTTCGGTGAAGGCATGCACTTCGGAAATGCCGCGATTCCCGTCGACCGCGCAATGCATGCTCGCGGCAACCTCGCTCCCGGACCGGATCACCTCGATATCATGCGGTTGACAGGGGATGGACTGTCCCTTGATGAAGTCCTCCAGAATCGTGCGGATGTCGGCCGTTCCGATCCCGCTGAGGCGTGTGGCGGATTCCGGAGGACGGTCGGTTTCGATGTGGGTGATAATATGATCGATCGGCGGGATGCGCTCGTGGAGGAGGTGTTCGAAACGTGTCGCGATATCGTGGGCCTGAGCGACATTGAGCGAATCGTCGACTTCGAGATGCGCTTCGACGGTGAGACGGCCCAGGACATCGTGGATATGAATCGCATGCGCGCCGATCCCGAGACCCGCGGCGATATCCCGGATCGCGGGATGCAGCCTGTGGAGCCCCGAATCGTCATCGGTTGCCTCCGGTTCGATATGAACGATCACATCCGCCCCCGGAATAACAGATCGAATGGCGTTTTCCGCGCGGGTCGCGATTTCATGACCATGCGAAAGACTGGATTGCCGCCGGACGATCAGCGTCGCATCGACAAAGTTTTCAGGACCGCTGCGACGGATCCGAACTCGCTCGACATGAAGCACATCCGCCATATCCAGTGCGGTGATAACCTGGTCGCGGAGCCCCGGCGCCACTTCATCGAGCAGATCGGCAATGGTCTTGCGCCCCAGACGATAACTGATCCAGATGACGATCAGCGCGACTCCGAGCGCAGCCAGCGCATCGGCCTTGTGCAGCCATTCGTACCCCGTGATGTCGGACAGAAAAACCGCAACGAGGCCCGCCAGGACGACGAGCGACGAGTAGATATCGGTCGAGAAATGCAGAGCGTCCGCCTCGAGCGCCTGACTGGAATACTTGCGGGCGACACGGCTCAGCGCGCGGGATCTCGATACATCGACGATGATCGAAATAATCATGATGATGAACGCCCACGGGGTCGCCTCGACTTCAACCGTTTTTAGAAACAACCGGTGGACGGCTTCATGTATGATCCAGATGCAGGTCGCGAGCAGCAGGATGGTTTCGAACAACGCCGAGAGATTCTCGATCTTGCCATGACCGTACGTGTGCTCGCGATCGGCCGGGCGGGACGACATGCTGACCGCAAACCAGGTGACGCCGGCGGCCACGAGATCCAGTGCGGAATGCGCAGCCTCGGACAGAATACCGAGACTGCCCGTGGCGAAGCCGACGATGAGTTTCAGTCCCGTCAGAAGGACGGCAGCGAGCACGGAACTGATCGCGACGAATTTCTTCTCGCGGATTGCACTGGCGGAATGCGGATCGTGTGTCATGGTCGTTTCCTCTTCAGAAGGGGCTTGTTCAATCCTTCTGATGATGCTGCTGAGGAGTATGCCACAGAATCCGCCCGGACGCGACCGTGAGAATGCGGAGGAGATAATAGCAGACGGGGAGGAGTTCTTGCGTCCGGAGTCACTCGCAGGTAGAATCGAAACAGATCAGCGATGGGAAGGAGGTTCAGATGAGAGGATTCCTGCGAATCGGTGGAATGATGGTTCTGATCACATGCCTGTGCGGCGCGTTGATGCTGACGGCCTGCCAGCCCGCGAAAGCGCCGGATAAAAATGGCAATCCCGACACCGGAGATGCATCTGCTCCCCCCATCACAGGAAAAATCAAAGCCGGGTTCATTTACGTCGGCCCGGTCGGCGATTTCGGATGGTCGCATGCCCATGAGCAATCCAGGCAGCACGTGATGAAACTCTTTCCATGGATGGAATCGACCTACGTCGAAAGCGTTGCCGAGGCCGACGCCCCGCGCGTGATCGACCGTCTGGTCCAGGAGGAACACTGCGACATCGTCTTCACCACGAGCTTCGGGTACATGGACAGCACGATCGAGGCCGGCAAGGAGTATCCGAACACGCTCTTCATGCACTGCTCGGGCTACAAACAGGCACCCAATGTCGGAACCTATTTCGCCGAACTCTACCAGATGTATTACCTGAACGGATTGATGGCGGGAGCGCTCACGAAATCCAAAAAAGTCGGGTATGTCGGCGCGCATCCGATTCCCGAGGTTGTCCGGCACATCAATGCATTCGGACTGGGTCTGCGGGAAGTCAATCCGGATGCCCGAGTGACCGTCAAATGGCTCTTTGCCTGGTACGATCCGGCGAAGGCGCGTGATGCCACCGAAGCGCTGATCGCCGAAGGATGCGACGTGATCGCCTTCACCCAGGACTCGCCGGCCATCTGCGAGGTCTGCCAGGAATACGCCGCCAGGGGCAAACAGGTCCTGACCTTCGGCCATTACAGCCCGATGCAACGGTTCGGTCAGGACGCCGTCGTCTCGGGACAACTCGTCGACTGGAACGGTCTGTACGAAGAGATTCTCATGCGCGTCCACACGAAAACCTGGACGAACCGCGATTACTGGTGGCTCGCCAAGGAACGCGCCACCCTGCTCGGCGGCGAACCCGACGTGCCCATCAACCCGAAATTCGTCGAACCGCTCAAAGCCGTCACGGTGAAAGACCCCATCCTCGGACCGATCTCGGTCCACGACCTGGCGCTCAAGCGATTGGATCAGATGCGCGAGCCGACCGTCCTGTTCGATCCGTTCACGGGTCCGATCAAGGATCAATCCGGAACGCTTCGTCTGAAACCCGCCGAACGCGCGTCCATGTCCATGCTGCTGAGTATGGACTGGTTCCTGGACAACATCGACGGAACGATTCCGAAGAACTGATCCGTTTCCGTGCCGAGTGAATTCCGGTCGCTTTGTGTAGAATCCCTCTCCAAATCGTTCTCGGGTGTGAACGTCGTGCGGGATGTATCGTTTCGGATCGAGGCCGGTCAGGCCGTCGGACTGATCGGTGAGAACGGCGCGGGCAAGACCACGCTGATGAACTGCCTGACGGGAATGTACCGTCCGGATAAAGGTATCATTCGAATCAATGATGATCGCGCGGAGATCCGCCGTTCACGCGACGCGTTCGCATTCGGAATCGGCATGGTACACCAGCATTTCATGCTCGTACCGACATTGAGTGTCCTCGAAAACATCGCGCTGGGTCTCGAGCGCAGCACGGTGTTCCGTCCCGTGCGAACGCTGCGGGACGAGTTTTTACAGCTCTCCCGCCGGTTCGGTCTCGACGTCGACCCGGATGTGGCAGCGGGGGAACTGGCACCGGGCGAGCAGCAGCGGGTGGAAATCGTGAGAATCCTGATGAGGGGCGCTCGGTTGCTGATTCTGGACGAGCCGACATCCGTTCTGAGTCCTTCCGAAACCGATTCGTTTTTCGGTTCCCTGAGACGCTTGATTTCCGAGGGATGCGCCGTGCTGCTGGTCAGTCACAAACTCGACGAGATTCTCACGTTCTGTTCCCGGGTCCTGGTTCTCAGACATGGTCGACTCGATGGCGATTTTTCGACAGATGGTATGGACATGCGAACGATCACGGAGAAAATGATCGGGGACGAGGAAACCGTTCAGGGTTCCCGGATCGTGTCGGAGTCCGGTCCGGTGATTCTCGAAGTCAGGGATCTGACGGCCCGTAACGACCGAGGCATCCCGGCCATTCAGGGCATCACATTTGAGGTGTGCCGGGGTGAGATTTTCGGGATTGCCGGGATATCGGGAAACGGGCAGCGTGAACTGGCAGCGGTCCTGGCCGGGGTCCGGGAGGCGGAACGCGGGATGATCCGGTTCGACGGTGAGGATATCACTCGAGTCGGGCCGCGTGAACGGCTGGAGAGGGGGATTGCGTGTATTCCCGAAGACCGGTTGCATGAGGGCAGCATCGGGGGGATGTCCGTTGGAGAGAACGCCGTGTTGCGATCATTTTACAGGGCACCGTTTGCGCGATCCGGCTGGATCCGGAAGACGGCTGTCCGGTCTTTTGCCCGAAGTCTGACCGAGCGTTTTGCGGTGGTGACACCGTCGATTGACACACCGGTCCGGTGGCTGTCCGGGGGTAACATTCAGAAGCTGATCGCGGGACGGGAATTATCGGGATCCCCGCGGATGGTGATCGCGTCGCATCCGACGTATGGATTGGATGTGCGGGCAGCAGAAGCCGTTCGCTCGATGCTGCTTCACTGCCGGGATGAGGGTGGAGGGGTGGTGCTCCTGTCGGAGGATCTGGATGAACTGCTGGAGATATCCTCGCGGATCGCCGTGATCTTCCGGGGTCGTCTCATGGGGATCATGAACCACCCCGATATAGACCGTCAAACAATCGGCCTCTGGATGACCGGCGTAACAAGCAGCGTCGGGCCTCCGCGCCCGACGGCACATACATAGCTGGGTCTTATACGGCCTCCGTGCCCGACGGCAGGGACGCCTTGGGGTTCTAATACGCATTGCCCGCCGGCAGGGACGCCCTGGGGTTCTAATACGCATTGCCCGCCGGCAGGGACGCCGGCGGCTGCTGTGTTCGACGGGTCGACGTATGGGAATGACAACTTGTACGCGGGGCGATCACAAGGATCGCCCATACTGGTAGTTGCGGTTTAGCGGGGGGGACAGATCGCAGGTCCGAACAGAGGGTTCGTTTTCGCGAGGATGATACGGTTGAACCGTTCACCCGATACCCGTTCATCCTGAGCCAGTCGAAGGATCGAACGGGTTTATACCGTCCTCAATTACACATATCCACCCACACGGTCGAAGAATTGGTTCCGGAGGTGTTGTATACCGCCACGCCGAGCACGTTGGTATCAAGTGTAGGCGGTGACGTGAAGGTATAGGTTTCCATCGGTTCCAGGTAAACCCGGCTGACGATCGAGACGATTCGGGACTGGTTTCGATGTCCGAAGTAAAAGATGTTACCCGCGAGATCCGAAAGCAGGCTGTTGTCCGGATAATGATCCGGATTGGTCCATGTGACGATAGCGCCTTCCTGTCCAAAGGGATCGCAATCGAGTTGAGCCACCGCCGGCACATTGGGAGGGAAGTGCGCACCCGCATCGACATACCCGACATCGGCACTCTGATTGCTCTGCGTGATTCCCGGGTTGAGACTGAATCCGCCCGAATCGTATGCTGCGGATCGCGGCGCGTTCGGAGTAGGAGTGATCTGAAAGACAGGATCCTGTAGATGGAAATCGAAGGTTTCGACGGTGCTGCCGCCGATAAAGAGAGGATCGCTGAAGGTGTTTTGCGTGCTCCAGGTCGCCGCATCCATTTTGTATGGAGCGGCCGTCGGAGTGAAGGTCGGTGATCCCGGAGGGGGAGTGGGCGTCAGGGTTGCCCGAGGAGTAAAGGACGGAGCGATCGGGGGTGTGTCATAGGACGAGGGCGTGTTGAAGGAATAACTGGGGGTGTACTGAGTTCCGGTCGGAGTCGGAGTTCGGGTGGGTGATGGCATCGATGTGGGTGCTCCGGGCGTCGGTGTCGGATTGCCGGGATGTGCAAAATACATCCTTTCGGGTCCCGTGGCGTCGGGACGGAATAGATTGTTGAACGCCATGATCGGGGCGGATCCGTGCTGGGGTGTTGCGGCAGCGGTCGATTCGCTGGTGCAACTGACCAGCCAGTGCGGAGCGGATGTCGGTGTTCCGGTCGGGTAGGCCAGGGTGTCCGGACCGATGATGTTGCTCATCAATACCGGCGCATTGGCGATTTCCCGCGGTTCTCGCCCCGGATCGTCCGTCACCACGCAGACCTGATATCCATCGTTGCCGTAGATGGTGTTGGAGGTGATCATGGGAGACTGCATCTCAACCTCCGTCTGATTCATCTCGGTCGCCGTGAACAGACACAAAATCCCACCGTCGCCGTAGTGAGTTCCCTCCAGAACTCGATCCGTGCCGTTCCAGACGATCCGATTGTTGTGCACGGTCGCCATGGAGCCGCCGCGAAGGACAACACCATAGAACCGGTTGCGCGCGATCTCGCAGTTCGTGATCCGGTTGGGATGATACGTCCCGATCGGATAAGCCGTGTTCGTCCGGGCGGTCTCATACTGGACAATTCCAAAGAAGTTTCCATCCTGGATTGTTGATCCCTCCGGCGGCTGCCACCTTGGATTGACCGAACGTCCGATCAAACACGTATCGATGGTGTTGTCGAGAACAGCCACACTGCTGTTGGCGAGCAGGATACCGACCCGGCATCGTGTCACTTCGCATTCCGACACCACACACTCGCTCTGTTTGATGTGAATGCCCACCTCTGAATCCATATCGGTTTCATCACCTGTTGCGATTCCAAGACCGGTCTGGTTCTGGATTCGCAGTTTACTGATCGTGACATTGTCCGCATCCACCCGGATGATCTCATTGTATGTCGAAAACCCAGACTGGATCATAGGACGCGTGTTCGGATCGGATCCGCTGGTCCAATCAGATGTCAGGGTGATAGTTTTGTTTACAACAACGTGTTCCGCATAAATTGGATATAAAGACTCCCAATGGATCAGAATCGTATCACCGTTATCTGCAGATGTGAGAGCTGCTGATAATGTGGAAAACTGAGGATTTTCAGAACAATTTTGACAGACGTGAATGAGTGTTGCCTGAACATCATCAATACACGTGAACATGCTTATAATACACACCTGAACTGAGCGACAAGCAAATAAAAAAGCATTGTGGTTTGCTGTAAACCCTT
>CALFER010000032.1 GCA_937951895.1 uncultured bacterium | reverse complement strand
CGCCGAAATACTTTATCCTCAACTGTTTATGCAGGGGTGCGAAACTTGAGTTATTGAAAATGGGCCGTTGGGCTGCAGCACGAAGACGGCAGAAACGTCTGGATCATCTCTCAGACCCGGAGTTTTCACCCGGAGGTGCGCGTGAATCGCGATTCATATTCGAGCCGTAAACGTCGATATCTCAATTTCCTGTTCAATCTGGCATTCTATCTCCACTTTATTCTCTGGGGACTCTACTTTTCTCTGGTGATACTCCCGACCATTGCCGTCCTTTCCCGATTGAACCCTCGCATCGAAAAGACCGCATTCCGTTTCGCAGAATTCTTCTACCGGAGTCTGATCCGTCTGCTGGAGTCACTCGGAGCCATATCGATCGCCGAGTTTTCCGGTCAATCCAACCTGAATCTCCATGAACCATGCATTTACATCAGCAATCATCGCACCATGCTGGATGTCCTGATCTATCTTACACGCATTCGAAACGCGACGGCTCTGATCAAGGCCGGGCCAAGCCGGGAAGTCATCACAGACACATCGGAGACTTCGACCAAACGAACCCGGATGCCCGGTTGGTGGGCACCCTTCATCTCGGTTGCCCTGCATCGTCTGGGTTACATCAGAATGCCGCCCGGTAAAAGCGACATGGAGGGGTTGTCGCAGACAATCGAGGAATGTCGTGAGGCATTGAGACAAAAGCGGTCGATCATTATCTTTCCCGAAGGAACCCGATCCCGAACCGGCAGACTTCAGCAGTTTCTGACGCTGCCGTTCAAACTGGCCTACGAGGAAAGCGTTCCGATCGTTCCGCTGGTCATCCACAATCCGATCCCGCTGATGCCCAAAGGTTCGATCTGGTTCGATATCCCGTTTTGCGTGCCGATACGAATCCGGGCACTCGAGCCGATCCTTCCGTCAAAACGGATGGATTCATCGAGCCTGATGATGAAAGCACGCAAAGAGATCAGTCGGGAGTTGCGAGCAATGGATGAGGCATTTGGAGAATGGAAGCTTGAGCAATCCACAGAGCATTCAGACAATCCTTGAGATGCTTCCGCATCGGTATCCATTCGTGATGGTCGACCGGGTGGAACTGACACAGCGGAATCGCTCGCTCAGAGCCTGGAAACGCATCTCGTGCAATGAACCCTGTCTGCAGGGGCATTTCCCGTCCGAGAAAGTTTTTCCCGGGGTGTTGATCACCGAAGCATGCGCGCAGGCTTCTGCACTGCTTATCGGCTTCAGCGCTCGGGAAGATCAGGCGGAAGGCATCGATTGCTTCATTCCGAAACAGGCTTACCTGACGCGTATCAACATCAAAATATTCGGGAAAGCCACACCAGGCGACACCCTGACGATCGATACACATCTGGAACGTCGCGACCGGGAACTCTTCGCTTTCTCGGTAGCGGCCCGAACAGAGTCATCCGAGATCGCCGGCGGAACGCTTTTTCTGGCCATCCTGCGCGACATCAATGCCAGTTGAATTCGAGAACGGCGAGATTGGAAATCAGGTCGAAGCTGTCCGCATCCGTCAATCCCGAATACCAGACAGCATGTCCCGCGTCGACATTCTGCGGCCAGGAAAACGGTGGGATGATCGGGATCGAATGTCGTGCGACGTTCGTTGATCGGGTCTCCCAGTCGATGGCCGTTGTCCATCCGGGGTAGAAAAAATAGGTATCGCCGAGCCCGAGAGCCATGAACACGTTGAACGGCGTCACGGCATCCGACATCGCATCCGTGACGCACACTTCAAGGTCGATCGAAACGAGATCTCCCGCGTTCAGATCTCTGTCCGGCATCGATATCCCGACTTGAGGGTCCGGACAGTAGCCGGATGTCGGAGATGCGGAGGGGGTGGGCGACGGGGGAGAGGTCGGCGTACCGGTTGCGGTTGGTGTCCTGGTCGGGGTGACCGTCGGCGTCGGTGTCGGAGCGATCGTCGGGAGAGGCAGCATCGTTTCAGGGCGGTGATACCCCATGTCCACAGTTCCGGAATCGAAATAATGATCCGTTGCGGTAAACAGGTCCGCCAGAGAAACCGGAGCCGGGAAGTAATCCAGAAACATCGCATCAGCAGATGACGATCCTGAATCGACACTCGGACTGTCCATCGGCTGCCCGGAAGCGATCTGGCTGAGATAGAAGTTGTCGCGCAACCCGATCACGAACAGAGGATCCTGATCAATGCACCCGGTCCCGAAATAACTCTGACCCGATCCCCCGCGAACGTTGCTGTAGGTGAGTTGGATGCCCCATGCGGGCACGATTTCATCCGGTGAGTCGTTCCACAGGATGCAGTTTGAGATCGTTGGTCGAGCGCCCTGAACCGGATAGATCCCGCCTCCCGACTCCGCTTCGTTCTCGCTGAATGTGCAGTGAGTAATGGTCGGGCGCGAGGATGCATACAGATAGACGCCTCCTCCCAGAGATGCCCGGTTGTCCGAAATCAGAGAGGAGCCGATCACGCCGAAATCGGATGTGAAGCCTCCGCCTTTTTCATCCGCACTGTTTCGGGCGATCATGCAGGCTGTCAGAAAGCCATCATGTGTCCAGATCCCACCGGTGTCCATGAACGCTTTGTTGTCGAGGATCTGGGAGCGGATCATGCCACCGTGATACATGGTCGCTCCGCCCTCGCTCCAGAGACTGGTGTTTGCGGTCACGGCCGAGTCCAGGACACTGAGATCACTGTCCCAATCGGCGTAAATTCCCCCTCCGTAGAACGGTGTTGTATTGTCCGCAATCCAGCATGAATACAGATCACTGACGCTATTGCGAAAGGCCATCCCCCCGCCTCTGCCACCGAGATCCGCATAGCCGGCTGTACGATTCTGATGCGCAACGACCTCGGAAATCACCCCTCGGGCATTCTGCACACAAAGCCCGCCTCCGTATTTCCCCGCCCAGGAACGAAGCAGTTGCGCTCTCCAGAGAAACACCATGCCGCCCGTCGCGAAAAACGCCCCCCCCTGCTCTCCCGCACCTCGTTCGACGCGAATCCCGGTCACATTGACATACTCGGCGCTGACACATCGGATCGATCCGAAATGCGCATCGATTCGATCCGGTTCAAGCACCGCTTCCTTATCCTGAGGGCAGAATATGCGAATGCTGCCGTGTACCAGCAATCCCGCGCCGTTTCGAAACCGCAATGTGCAATTCGAGCCGATCATCAGATCCGTTGAGGGAAGAACGATGAGATCTTCGGTGACGAGAAGCGTTTGATCCGTCGGGAGATCACCTGAAATCGCACCGCCGATGACTCCCTGCGGCAAATCGCCCCTGCCTCCCGTATACCCGATATCGGCGACCGATCCGTCCGAATCCAGGCGCGAGAGCGGATCACCGGCATCCAGGCACGGCGAGTCATCGCCCGGTGTAAAGTCGTGATCGGCAGCATTCCGGAACAATGGATCCGAAAGCTGACACCCCTCAATCGCCCAATCGGGAAGCGCGATCATGCGAAGGAAGCTGAACGAGCAGACAACCGAGCTGTCCAGGAGATTGACCGGATTGTCATCCCAGAGGATCGAATTGACGATCGTGGCCCGGCACTTTTCGAGTGTCAGGGCCTGATCCGCCGACAGTGTCCGATTATTGACAAACGTGCAATGGTCGATGATCGGTGCGCATTGACGAAAGAACAACGCTCCACCCCGATCCGCACAGTGATTTGAATCGAACAGGCATCTTCGGATCCAGGCTGAACCTCTCCCGCAGATCGCTCCCCCATTCTCACGACTCTGATTCTCGATGAATCGGCAGTCCTCGATCAGAATCGGAGCGTCTGCGCGAACCGCGCCCCAGTCCGAAAATGCATTCCGGATCGTCAGTCCCGCGATTCGAGTCGTCCGATCGATCGCATCATATTCCATCGTATCGAAAGCAGGACCGGAAAACCGGCAATCGATCGTCGTGACATCCGGTCCGCCGGAAGTCTCGATCGAAATACGCTTCGATCGGATCTGAACATCGACATTCCCCGATCCGGAATAGACTCCCGGTGCGATCATCACCGTATCTCCGTTACGGGCGAGATCGACAGCTGTCTGGATGGTGGGCGCATCGCCGGGCACATGAATGACCGCCGTGTTTGCCGGTTGGGCGAGAACCGCAGCTGCGATCAGCACGAAAAGCAGATCAATCCGGTATTTCATGGGGGGGGTTCGTTCCTGAAAATTGTCGTTTCAGCCGGGTCCAGATGCCTTTCCCGAGCATTCTGTCGGCGGCCATGACGGCGGCGCGGACCACCACAAAAAGCTGTTGATCCCCCGCCCAGTAGCGGTTCGGGATTTCATCCGGAATCTCGTTAAGCAACCCATTGAGCACATATCCCAGAACCGCGATGTCATCGAGATATCCGAAGGGGCCCAGGAGCAATTCCGGAAGCAGATCGATGGGCGAGACAAAGTAGGCGACGGCTGCGCCGAGACGGACTTTCAGATGAGTCGGAACATCGGGGTCCGCGAGCAGGTGAAGCGTGAGGTGGAGGAGGTCGGGGCCGAGCAACAGGATTTCACGCACACGATTCATCGGGCCGGTCGATGCGCCGTACTTCTGCATGTTTCGCCGGTACCGCTTGTAAAAATCCCAGTATTTCGGGTCCGCAGTATTCATCGGTTGTGCTCCAGGAGATATTCAAGATCGCGGATCGAAGCCGGATCCGGTTCGACCGGGATCGTGGTGGTTTCGATCGAGGATTGCACTCCCCGGATATCCTTCAGCCCGTTCCCGGTTATACATACGGCCACTCGATCGGTCCGGGTCACCAGATTCATCTCACGCGCCGCGCGCACTCCCGCAAAAGCCGTTGCGCCGGCCGGTTCGGCGAGCACTGAGGCGAATCGGGCCAGATCGCGGATGGCCGTTCGGATTGCCTCATCCGGAACGGACACGAACGTGCCTTCCGTCGAGGCAACCATGCGGACAGCGCGGATGCCCTCACGCGGATCGCCAACTGAGATCGAATCGGCCATTGTCTCCACTGCACGCGGCACGATCTCGATGCGCCCGGTATCCCGATAATGCCGGAACGCATCGCACAACACCGATGATCCCTCCGCCTGAACGCCAATGATGCGCGGCACGAAGGGAATCAGTCCCAGTGCATGACATTCCTGAAATCCCTTGCAGATACCCGAGATGACCGATCCGTCGCCGACACTCACGAAAACGGCGTCCGGCGGATTCATGCCGAGATCCTCGCAGATTTCCAGCGCACCGGTTTTTTTCCCCTCCACGAGATACGGACTCATGCCGGCTGTCCGGTTCATCCATCCGAATCGGCGACAGGCTTCCATCGCGAGTTCTACCGCCTGATCGTAGACACCGTTCACAGCGATGAGCCGTGCTCCGAAGGCGGCGATCTGTGTCAGTTTTGCCGGAGGTGCCGAAGCCGGAACGAAAACGACACAGCGAAGGTTCGACGCGGCACAGCAGGCGGACAGCGAAGCGGCGGCATTGCCGGTCGACGCGCAGGCCACGACCGGATATCCGAGTTCCTTCGCGCGAGTCGTCACGATTGCCGAAGCCCGGTCTTTGTATGATCCGGAGGGATTCAGGCCGTCATCCTTGATCCACAGATCCCCGACGCCGATCTGACGGGCGAGACCAGATCGGTGGTACATGGGTGTCCGACCGATCCGAATCGATGGAAACAAATCGTGAGAACGGATGGGGAGCAGAGCATCATATCGGAGAATCGAAGGTTCCGAACGGGATGAGAATGGTTTTTTCGCGAGATCATGTGCGGCAGCATCCATGTCCAGCAGGCATTCCAGTGTGCCGTAACGCGGGCCGCAGGTCGGACAGTGATCCTGGACGGATCCGGAGGGATCGAATCGTGTGCCGCATGTATTGCACAACAGCGCGAGAAGTCGGTCAGGCATCGTTGAGAACTCCTTGAAGTGATCGTAAGCGGATCATACCTGCAGAATATGGTTTTTGCCCGACGTGATCAACCTCGATACACACCGAATCTTGACGATCCCCTCTGGCTGACATATCGTTTCCCCCGAGGAAATCCTGATGAAAATTACAACCCCGCTCATTCTGGTCGTCGCCCTTTTCCTGACTGTCATGCTCAGACAACCCTATTCGCACTCCGGATTCTTATCCAATGATGAGGGGGTCTACACCACAAATGCATTGGTGCTGTCGAAAGGCGGATTCCTCTTCCGGGACGCATTCGATCACAAACCCCCCGGCTTCAATTATCTGTATTACTGGATTCTTTCCGCCGCCGACTTCCGGATGTCGGCCGTCCGATATGTTTTCACTCTCCTGATCGCCCTGCATATCCTCGCCTTTCATGCGCTGATGCGCGATCACTTTCCGGCTCCGGTCGCGCTGGCCCAGACTCTGCTGATCGCGATCCTCCCGAATGTCGGCCCGTTTTTCGACTTTCAGGCCGCTCATCCGGAAATCCCGATGATGGTCTTCGCAACGATGTCGCTCACATTCTTGAATGTCGCAACCCGTCAACCTCCTTCCGGAACGCTCTGTTTTCTGTCCGGGGTTTTCTGGGGCTGCTCGTTTCAGATGAAACAGGCCGGAATCACTCTGATCGTACCGCTTCTGTATCTGCTCCTTGTCCGTATTCCGACCGTTCCCACCGGTTCGACCGGAACGCTCAACGGCGCACTCATCCGCCTGTCCACGTGCTTCATTGCCGGCTTTTCGATCATCCTGGTCATCTCGGTCACCCCCTTCGCGATCCATGGCGCTCTCGGCGATTTCACACTCGGTTTTTTTCAGTACAACCGATTCTACTTCCACGGCATGAATCTGTTGGACATGGCGGTTGTGAATCTGCAATCGCTGCAACGGCTGTTTTCCGTTTCACCCGTCGTCTATTTCGCCGCAGCAATCGGACTGATTGTGGCGCTTCGTCAGGCATTCGGCATCCGGTCCGACGCTTCACTCGTTTCGGAATCTCGGCGCGCCCGGTTCGTGCTGTTATGGTTCGCCTCGTCGTTAATCGGCGCTCTTCTGGGAAAAAAAGGATTCCTTCATTATTACATTCAGCTTCTGCCCCCGATTGCCGTCCTGTCGTTTTACCCTGTGCTCCCCATTTTCAAACTCAGGATCCGGGCACCGGCTCTGATTACTTCGTTCGTCCTGACCGCGTTCGCCGCAACCGATGCCATCGTGCATCAGAGCGCCTATTCGGATCATCCGGCGCAATCCCTGCATTCCATCCTGCATCCCGGCGATTCGTTCCAGTATGTCACGCAACCGAGGGCACAGGCGATTGCAGACTACATCCGACTCAACACATCGCCTTCCGACCGGATCTTTGTCTGGGGCTTCTTCCCGCAGCTGTATGCCCTATCCGAACGACTGCCTGCGACACGTTTCAGCTTCTGCCAGCCGCTCATCGGAGTCGACATCGCGCCCGATCGTAACGCGATGCCCGAAGAAACCCGCCTGTTCATGGAGCGGCTTCAGACCATCGCGGCATCCGAATTCGAGACTCATCTGCCGGCCATCGTCATCGACACGGCGCCGGTTGGCTTCTGGGGATGGAAGGATGCCCCTCTCACGACAATCGACCGGATCGGTTCGCTGGTCCGGGAACGATACGACCGGACGACGCAATTCTGGGGTATGGATGTGTATCGACTCAGGCAGCAGCCCTGATCCCTTGAGAATCAACGGCGCGGTTGGTATCGTTCATCCCATGAAGACGCCGGCGACATTCCATACACATTCGATTTACTGCGACGGAAAGGACACGCCTCGGACCTTCATCGACCAGGCCATCCGATCCGGCCTCGACATGCTCGGTTTCTCAAGTCATGCTCCAATGCCTTTTCCCGTGAGGTGGGCCATGCCGCGCGACAGGCTTCCCCGTTACCTCGCGTGTCTCCGGATGCTCGCGATCGAATACTCCCGCACTCTCGATGTCCGTATCGGAATGGAATTCGACTTCATACCGTCGGTCACGTCGCCGATTCACCCCTGGTTCGGCTCCGTCGGATGCGATTATCGAATCGGATCGGTGCATTTCTGCGGCCGGTATCCGGACGGCACCCACTGGGCCATCGACGCCTCCTCCGAGGAATTCGCGCACGGTGTGGCGGAGATCTACGGCGGGAGCGTACGCAGGGCAGTCGAGACTTACTACGAACTCGTTTCCTGCATGGCGATTCATCATCGACCTGATATCATCGCGCATTTCGATTATCCCAAACTGTATAATCGTAACGATCGGTTTTTTCGGGAATGCGATGACTGGTACATCGAATGCGTGGATCGAGCGCTCCGGTCGATCGCGTCGACGGATGCGCGGATCGAACTGAATACCGGCGGCGTCTCGCGCGGGCGAACCGACGAGCCATATCCCAGTGCATGGATTCTGGAACGCTGTAAACACTATGGCATTCCGATCACTCTGGGATCCGATGCACATTCGGTTGGCACCCTGACGGCGGGACTTCCGGATGCCGAAACACTCCTGGAGACACTCGGATTTCAACCCGGTATCCCGCGTGTCTCCGATCACAAGCCGACCGTATGGCTCGAAAGGTACTCATGGCGCTGACTGTCCGGATCCATCGTCTGATCGCCCTGGCATGCTCGATCCCGATCTTCCTGACGGCTTGTTCACGGGTATCGACACCTCCTGCGCGCAACGATGTCATCATTCTCACGCTCGATACGCTTCGTGCGGACACGACTGGTTTCGGAGGGTTTCCGGGGCCCATCACACCCTGGCTCGATCGCCTCTCGATCCGATCAACCGTTTTTTCCAATGCCTATACCGCCATCCCGATCACCAACGCTTCACACGCGACGATCATGACGGGATGCCAGCCCGCTCGGCATGAATGCCGCGGATTCGGCAAACCCCTCGGTGAATCCACCCGGACGATCGCCGAAGTTCTGAAGGCTGAGGGGTATGCCACCGGGGCGTTTCTGTCCGGATATCCCCTTGAAAGACGGATCGCACGGCTTGACCGGGGATTCGATCGCTACGACGACGAATGGATGAAGGGCCAGAGCACGGTGGACCGACCGGCCGCACGGACTGTCGATGCCGCAATCCAATATCTCGATTCGATTCCCATCACACAACCCGTGTTCATCTGGATCCATTTTTTCGATCCGCACAAACCCTACGACCCGCCTGAACCGGACGGCAGGCGATTCGATCCGGAATACAGTCGGAAAGGAGTGCTCCATCAGCAGCGAATGATGCTGCAGGAAGTCGTGCCCGAGGGAAAGAAAGCGGCAACTTCGATCGCGGACACACATGGCTATCCAGGAACACTCGACCCCGAATTGTCCGAATCGGATACGGACGATGCGACCATCCCGCCGGATCTCGAGAAGATGCGTGCGCGATATCATGGCGAGACCGTCTATATGGATCGCGAAATCGGCCGGTTTCTGAATCACTGGCAAACCAAACGCGATATCCGTCATACGCGGATCGCGGTTGTGGCCGATCACGGCGAGAGTTTTGAGAAGGGATACTACTACCGGCATGTCCACCGGCTCTTCGAAAGCATCATTCACGTGCCGATGATGATTTATCAGGGGAAGAAAACCCCGCCGGCCGTGCGATCGGATCTTGCACGAACGAAAGACATCGCTCCGACACTGCTCGGACTCCTCACGCTGCCCCCGCTCGCATCGATGGAAGGACGCCATCTGTTTGCCGTATCGACGGAATCCGGAAACGGGAGCCCCGAAGCGGTCTTCTCTGAAACGCAGCCTCTCATCCGATCAACATGGGGCGGTCCGTTCATCGCCGCGGTGACCAGACGACTGAAACTGGTCCGGTCGACGGGAACGGGACGCGTGGAGCTGTTCGATATCGAACGGGATCCCGGAGAGGTTTTCGATCTGCTGAACGACACCCATGATGCGGTTGTCCGGCAGGACCCGGTATTCGATCGGATCCGGAGTCTTCTTTCGGATTTCGAAACCGTGCAGGCTGTCAGGAGAGGGGAGTCCGGAGAACCCGCAGAAGCGCTTGACGGGGAATCACAGGACAAGCTCAAAAGTCTCGGGTATCTGCAGTAAAGCGTCCGCGCGGGTCAGCGCTGAATCCTCGATTGAATCGTTGCGATCAGATCGTCGACTCGGACGCGATCCTGCACCATCGAATCGCGATCCCGAAGGGTCACGGTATCTTTGCGGTCTGCTGTTTCGCCCTGTCCGAGTGTATCGAAATCGATCGTGACACAGAAGGGTGTTCCGAGCTCATCCTGATAGCGATAGCGTTTCCCGATGTTTCCCCGATCGTCCCACTGCACCGCGAAATGTTTCCTGAGTTCCTCGAATACGGTTTCGGCATATTGAATCAACTCGGGCCGATTGCGCAGGAGGGGGAACACGGCGACCGTCACGGGCGCCACACGAGGGTGCAGCCGGAGCACGATCCGGGTTTCGGTTTTACCGGACGCATCGGTCAGGATCTCCTCATCATAGGCATTTGTGAGAATCGCCAGCGCGATCCGGTCCACACCGGCCGAAGGTTCGATCACATGAGGAGTGTACCGCTCGTTGGTGTCCGGGTCGAAATAAGCCGAAATTTTCCCGGAATGCTCAGCATGCTGAGTCAGATCGAAGCTTCCCCGTGCGGCGATCCCTTCGAGTTCCTGCACGCCGAACGGGAAGTCATACATGATGTCGACACAGGCGAGTGCGTAATGAGCGAGATCGTCCTTGCCGTGGTGTTCAATCGAGAGTTTCGTGCGGGGAAGACCGATCGACTCATACCAGCGCAGCCGCTGCTCGATCCAGTATTCATGCCAGATCTGGTCGGTACCCGGCTTGATGAAGAATTCGATCTCCATCTGTTCGAATTCCCGGGATCGAAAGGTGAAATTCCGGGGATTGATTTCATTGCGGAATGCCTTGCCGATCTGACCGATCCCGAAGGGAACCTTTGTGCGTGAAACGGTCATGACATTCTGGAACTGGACGAAAATCGCCTGGGCGGTTTCCGGGCGGAGATAGGCGATGGAGGCGTCTTCTTCCACGGGACCGATGAAGGTTTTGAACATGAGATTGAATTCGCGGGGCGCTGTCAGATCATGCTCTCCGCCCGTGGGACACTTGCCTTCCGGGATCTGATCCGCCCGGAATCGGCCCTTGCACTTCTTGCAATCCACCATCGGATCCGAAAACGATGACGTGTGGCCGGATGCAACCCAGACCTGAGGGTGCATGACGATCGACGCGTCCAATCCCACGACATCGAATCTCGACCCCTCGGGACCTGCATGACCATTGCGGATGTAGGTGTTCCACCAACTGTCACGAATGTTGCGTTTGAGTTGTGCGCCGGCGGGACCGTAGTCCCAGAATCCGTTCAGTCCGCCGTAGATCTCGGAGGATTGAAAGATGAATCCGCGCCGTTTGCACAACGCGGTGATCTTGTCCATCAGGTTCGGGATCGGTTTCTTGTTCATGCGATATTCCTTTGCATCCGTCGGGACGGTTGAAGTGCTGCGATCGACGGACTGTTAAGATAACGTGATGGAATCCAGGTTTGCAATACAATCATGCGTGTTTCGCGATATCCCGGAAGCGCCTACCGGAACAGACCGCGCGCGATCCGTATCCAGCCCCGATGGGTGAACAGAACCGAGGCAAACAGCGCACATTCCCAAAAACACCGGCAGGCTTCCTGCGCAATCAGCGTTCGCACCGCGCGGGCATGATCGGATCTGAGCAGTTGATCCAGCCGGAAATCATGGGCATTCAGATCACCCATGCAGGGATCCTGGAACGCGGGGTAAGATCGGGTGTCGAGCCAGAGCGGTTCGCAGGGGTAGACTTTTCCGTCCACCGATATGGTCAGCAGGGAACGGCCGGCCGTGCAGGTCCAGGCCGGCTTGCCGAGTCTGACCGAGTCGATGAAGTGACTCCTGAAGGCTTCGTAAACGGTTCCCTGGATGCCGGTCGGCAACGCGCCTGTGCGTTCGAGAAGGGATTCGATCCGTCGATAGGTATCGAGAACCTCTGCGGGAGGTGCGTTCATTACAACGGCGCGCTCCATCCCCACATCATGGATGTCCGGCCTGATCTCATTCCGGACCCATTGCGCCACCTCATCGAAATGATCCGCATTGTGGCTTCCGTAAACCGTGATCACTCCGAGCCACAGGTTCGGATGCTGCTGTTTGAAACGGTGCAGAATCGATGCGGAACGCACAATGTCGTCCGAAAGACCCCTCCGTCCCCGGAGCGCGTCATGAGCAGCCGGGGTGCCGTCCACCGACAGATTGACATGAAGGCGCGTCGACCCCAGCACGGGAGCGATGCGATTCAGTAACTGCCCGATCGCTTCCGGATGACCGCCACTCGTGGGAATCGTGATCACGGTCGTCGAATGGCTCCTGAGATACTCCAGGAGAATGTCCGGAAGATCGTCCCGGAGAAACGGTTCTCCTCCCGTAATGAGAAGCTCGAAGAGACGCCCCGTCGATCGGGCAAGTCGGCGATGCTGATCGGCAGTCATCTCCGGAACACCTGCAGATCGCGCTTCGCGGTTGAAACAGAAGGGGCAACCGAGATCGCAGTGATTGGTGACATACAGAACGAGATACGACGGGGGAGAAACCGCGGAGCGGATCAGATCGATGGCATGACGGGATAAACTGCTCATGCGGATGATTTCCCGAACATTTCGTCGAGCGTCCCGAGCAGAATTCCGACGCCGAGGGCGACTGAGTTGAGTTGACTCGTGAAGAGCGCTCCGAGGGCCATTCCGATGCCATGAAATCGCCTGAATGTGACAAACATGCCTGTTTTCAGAGTCAACGCGATGATTTCGATCGGAATGAAGATCCAGAGCACGATGTGGAAGGGGATCGAAAATGCAAGCAGGAGCGCGGCCAGGCAATCCAGGAACCGCGAGGTAGCCTCCCTCCGGGTGATGAAGATCTCGTCGAACTGCTTTCGTTTCCTGAACATGCGGCTCCAGATGCGCGCTCGCGTGATCCAGGCGCGGATGAGCCGGGTCCATCTCGTCGGCCAGTTGTGGCCGATTTTCAGAGAATTGAGCAGCACTCCGTGAAAACCTCTGTCCATGAGTTTGTAAAATAGATCGGCATCTTCGACCGATGCCACGGGGATGGATTCATCGAATCCATTGACGGCTTCGATCGATGCTCGGGTGAACGCGCCGAAACGGGTCGATAACTCCGGCCAGGGATCCACGAACGTTCTGCCTCGGATGACACGATCGAAAATGATATACTCGGACAATGCGGTATAGGCGGACAGGAATCCGGAATTCTCGGGGAGGGGTTCCGAGATCGTCGCGATAGAGGTAACCGCGGGATTTTGAGCGAATGTGGTGAGGATGAGTTGGAAGGCATCGGGAGATTTGATGACGATGTCGGAATCGGCGAACAGGACAAATGGAGCATTCGTTGCTGCGAGACCTCGGTTACGGGCGGCAGCAGGTCCGGCATTGACATCGAGTTTCAGGATGTCGAAGCCGCTGGATTCGATGAATGGCGCACCGGAATCGGATGAAGCATCGTCGACGAACAGAATACGACAGCGGGTGCGATCGGTTTTCCGGAGCGAATCGACGAGTGCGGGAAGGGTGCGCATCGCGTCATGGAACGGAATGATGACATCGAGCAGGACGGATTCGCGGTTCTGCAGGGGATTCAATTCGGTACCATCCTTTAAAACGAGATGAACGACTGCCGCTTCCGGCTGAATTCCATCATAGAGTAATCTGCTCGTCATTGCATCCATCCGGGCCAATCCGGCCGCTGTGCATACCCGGCAGCCGCCGATCCCGACTTTCACGCCGTATCACAGGGGAGGAGAACCGGATTGTCCGGAAACCGCCGGTGGTTTGACTCGAGGCGCAGGTTATACTATTTTCTCTGTTTCCGGCGCGGCCGCCGCGCGGCTCGTTGCCCGCAACCCCTGATCTCAAACCCACTACCAAGGAGGTTCTCATGGGTACACTGTCTCACTTGAAACCGGAACATGTCTGGAAGCATTTCGAAGCGATGTGTTCGATCCCGCATCCTTCCCGGCATGAGGAAAAAATTGCGCAATATGTCATTCAGCAGGCTTCCGGACTCGGATTCAAGCATCGCCGCGATGACGTCGGAAATGTGCTCGTCGAAGTGCCCGCCTCAACAGGACTCGAAGCTTCCCCGATCATCGTGCTCCAGGGACACCTCGACATGGTTCCCGTCGCCGCGCCCGGAGTCGTTCACGACTTCGAAAAAGATCCGATCGTTCCGTTCGTCGACGGTGATTTCGTCAGGGCCCGCGGCACGACGCTCGGCGCGGATAACGGTATCGGCGGTGCCATCATGCTCGCCATCATGGAAGATCGATCACTCACCCACGGCCCATTGGAACTGCTCTTCACGATCAACGAAGAATCCGGAATGGACGGCGCCCATGGCCTCAAAGCCGAATTCGTCAAAGGCCGCATGCTGATCAATCTCGATACGGAAGAGTTCGGCGAATATTACATTTCATGTGCCGGCGGAGGAGACTCGATCATCAGAATGCCGGTGACACGCGAAACGAAACCCGCGGACGCAAAAACACTGCAACTCAAAGTCGCAGGTCTCAAGGGCGGCCACTCGGGTGTCGACATCAACGCAGGACGCGGAAGCGGCAACAAAATCCTCGCCCGGCTTCTGTCCGCCGCTTTCGATTCGGCATCATTCCGCCTGATCTCGATCAAAGGCGGTAATAAACGCAATTCGATTGCGGACGGCGCAACCGCCGTGCTGTCGGTCTCTGCGGCCGCTGAGTCCGGAATCAAGGAAACGATCGCGACCACCGCACGCGTGATTGTCTCTGAATTCGAAAAAACAGACCCCAAACTGACCGTGACCATCGATGCGATTTCCCCTTCCGCCAATCCGCTTACCGAATGCAGCACCAAACAGGTCATCGATCTTCTGATCGCCTTGCCCCACGGAGTGATCACCATGAGTCCCGAAGTGGCGGGGCTGGTCGAATCTTCGACCAACGTCGGTGTCATCGACCTGGATGACACGACTTTCACGGTCAACATGCTGTCTCGTTCGGCCGTCACCTCGCACCTGGAAATGATGAAACGCCAGATCCGGACCATCGCCCGGTTTGTCGACGCGAAGGTCGAGGAACCGCGCGGATACCCCGGCTGGAAGCCCAACATGGATTCGCCGCTGCTGAAGCAATCCATGGCAGTCTTTCATTCGATCTACGGCATCGACCCTGCGGTCAAGGCCATCCATGCCGGTCTGGAATGCGGCCTGTTCAGCGAAAAGCTTCCCGGTGTCGATATGCTTTCGATCGGCCCCGAAATGCACAATGTTCATTCTCCGGCCGAAGAACTCAATATCCCGTCCGTCCCCAAAACATACGATCTCCTGACGGCCATCCTTAAAGCACTGGTTTAAGTATTTTCGGGCTCCTTGCTGATCGAATCCGGTGAGGAGCCCTCTTCATCGCCCGATGCTCCGGGGGAGGTTCACCCACTGATGTCCAAGGTCGCGATCGTTCGATGCGAATCCTACGAGCCGACCGCTGTTCAGGAGGCTGTCGATCGCCTCTTCGGGTTGCTCGAGCTTCCTTCCGAGATATTCTCCCCCGGAGAAACGATTCTGCTCAAACCGAACCTGCTCGGGGCCGCTCCCCCGGAACGAGCGGTGACGACTCATCCCGAGATCTTCGGTGCGGTCGCCCGTAAACTTCTCGCAGCCGGTGTCCGTGTGTCCTACGGAGACTCTCCGGCGGTCATCAGCATGTCGAAGGCCGCGAAGACGAGCGGGATTGCCGGTGTCGCTTCGGCTCTCGGGATCCCGGAAGCCGATTTTGTTTCGTCCCGCACGGTCTCGGCACCTCCCGGATCACTGATCACCCGCTTCCCGATCGCAGCGGGTGCTCTGGACGCTTCCGGAATCGTCTCCATCTCCAAACTCAAGACACATGGCTTCACGGTGATGACCGGTGCGATCAAGAACCTGTTTGGCTGCATTCCGGGCCTGAAGAAGGCTGAGTTTCACGCCACGCTGCCGGATCCGAGGCAATTCGGACGGATGCTGGTCGATCTGAATCGGACGATCATGCCGCGTCTGCACATCATGGATGCCATCGTGGCGATGGAAGGCAACGGTCCGGGAAGCGGCAATCCAAGGTCGCTCAATTGCATTCTCGGATCGATCGACCCGGCCGCTCTGGATTCGGTCGCGGCTCGTTTGATCGATCTGGATCCGGAATCGCTGGAGTATCTCGTCGTTGCCGAATCCTCCGGACTCGGACATATCCGGAACGTGACACTGGTGGGTGATCCGATTGAAGCGTTCAAGGTGACGCATTTCGATCGGCCGGCGCATTCAGCCGGCTCCCGGAAAATGTTCCTTGTCCCTGTTGCCCGGCGGTTCATCCTTCCGAGACCGATCATCCGGAAGGATGTCTGCGTCCGCTGCGGGCAATGTGTCCGGATCTGTCCGGTCACCCCAAAAGCGCTCAACATGGATGCAATCGGAGATTACCCCGAGTATCGATATGAGCGTTGCATCCGCTGTTACTGTTGTCAGGAAGTGTGTCCCGAGGGTGCGATCCGGATCCGGGTCCCGATTCTGGGTAAGCTGCTCAAGCTCTAGGTTTGTGTCCCGCCGGTGTTCCTGATTTCGAGAATTTTCCGGTAGAGGAGACGCTGGGGTGTTCCCGTCGATTCCGACAGATCCGCCGCGATATCGCGCACGGAATTGCCGTTGGCGAGTCGCCTGAGCACATCATCGCGGTCCGGTTCCGGAGCGGCCGCATGGTCATCCCGCGCACGATGCAGCATGTCGATCACGACGGTGAATTCCCCTTTTGCGCCTGATCCTGAGATCGACTCACGCAGATGATCCGGAGTCCCCCTCACAATGGTCTCATGCAGTTTGGTCAGTTCGCGGCAGATCACGATCGAACGGGAGGGGATGAACCGGAGCATTTCCGAAATCAGTCGATCGATCCGATGGGTCGACTCGAGAAGGACGATGACGCGCGGTTCGTCTTTGAGATCGGTCCAGCGTTTGTCGCGTGCGGTGGATTTGTGCGGCAGGAAACCCTCGAAGATGAAGCCCTGATCGAGAGAGAAACCGGAGATGGACAGGGCGGATATGAGTGATGACGGGCCGGGGATCGGTGAGACCCGGATGCCGGCCTTCACCGCTTCGGATACGACGATCGCGCCGGGGTCCGAGATCGCCGGGGTGCCGGCATCGGTGACGAGCGCGACGGATTCGCCGCCGAGGATGCGGGTGACGAGCGCGTGTGCGATGCGCATTTCATTATGTTCGTGGCACGATACGAGCGGTTTTGAAAGCCCCAGATGGGTGAGGAGTTTGCGGGTCTGACGCGTGTCTTCCGCGGCGATCAGGTCGACGGATGCGAGAGTTTCGGCGAGGCGTCGGGAGATGTCTCCGAGATTACCGATTGGCGTTGCGGCGATGTAGAGAATACCGGCGGAGGTCATGGGAGGACTCTATCACAGACGTTTCGTTTTCTCAGCTTCGGTGAACGGAATTGTGTCGCGCGCCTCCCGGTGCATCCGTTTTGGAACCCTGTTCCGGGGTTGCCCGGAATCCACCTGGCATAATTGACTTTGCGTGAATTCATGCATATGGTTGCTGTGAATTTGAGGCAGATGTATGGCATCCAGGAAACCCAGATCACGCCGACAGCCGACAGCCGACGATCCGTCGCTCGATCCGGCACACGTCGATGCGTCCGGTGGACCGGGCGACTCGAGCGAACCGGCGGAAGAACGCGGGGAATTGAACGCTCTGTTCGATTCCGTCGAGACGCCTGTTCAGGCGAAATCTACGGCCAACGATTACGATCCTCAGACGGACATCATCCGGCTGTATTTCAACGACATGGGGCAGTATTCGCCGATTACCGCCGAAACCGAGCGTGAATGGGCGATCGAAATCGAGGCTGCCCGCAATCACCTCGACGAGGTGTTCCAGCGAGAAGCGCCGGACAGTGATCAGGAACTCAATCGCATCATTGCCGAAGCTCAGGCCAATCAACTCGAGAAAATCGGTCGGCTGGTCCGCGCCAATCTCCGTCTCGTCGTCTCGATCGCCAAAAAATACGCCAACCGTGGAATCGCTTTCGCCGACCTGCTTCAGGAGGGCAACATTGGTCTGATGAAGGCCGCCGAGCGTTTCGATTACCGGCGCGGCTGCCGATTCTCGACGTATGCCACCTGGTGGATTCGCCAGGCCATCACCCGGGCCGTATCGGATCATTCCCGTACCATCCGGCTCCCGGTCCATCTTTCCGAGAATCTGAACAAGATCCAGCGTCTCTTCCAGGCCTACAGCCAGAAGTATCACCGCAATCCGACTCTCGAGGAACTCGCCGAGGAACTCGGGCGGCCGGTCGATGAGATCATCCGGATTCTGCAGATCAATCTCCCGCCCTATTCCCTTCAGACGCTCGTGGGTGATGATGAGGAAACCCAGCTCGCTGATCTGATCGAAGACAAAAAGGCGGAGTCGCCATACGACGCCGCCGAGCGCAATGAGATCCGTGAGCTGGTTCAGGCCGCGCTGACACCGTTGTCCGAACGCGAGCGCATCGTCCTGCGTCTCCGGTTCGGTATCGACACGGGCATCGAACACACGCTCGAAGAAATCGGATCACTGCTGGGGTTGACCCGCGAGCGCATCCGTCAGATCGAAATGAGCGCTCTGCAGAAGCTGCGCCGCGCGGAATCCATGGATCCCCTCTCCGATCTGCTGTCAGAATAGTTGCCATTCCCATCCCGGACACATAGGATGTCGGACGGAACTCCGGAGGTATTCGCATGACGGACGCACACCCGATCTATCTGATCGACGGGCACAACCTGCTCTACAAGGCGCATTTCACCTTCATCAAACATCCTCTCATCAACCGGAAAAACCGGGATGTTTCGGTCTCCTATGGCTTCACCCGGATGCTCTTCGGATTGCTCAAAGAACATTCCCCATCGCATCTCGCCATCGCCTTCGATCGCAAGGGCCCGACGTTCCGGCATGAACTCTACCAGCAGTACAAACTGAACCGGCCGCCGATGCCTGCACCGATCGCGGACAATCTCCCGATCATCCGGAAACTCGTCACGGCCTTCGGAATCCCGATTCTCGAACAGGAAGGATATGAAGCCGACGATATCCTGGGCTCATTCGTCGAACGGTTCAGACGGTCCGGTCATCCGATATTCCTGATAACGGGTGACAAGGACATGCTGCAACTGGTCGAAGGCAATGTATCGGTACTGACGGCCAGAACCGGTCTTTCGGATCTGATCATGAACCGTCGTGAACAGGTTATCGAGAAATACGGCATTCCTCCGGAACTGATGATCGATTACTTCTCGCTCGTGGGCGACGCCATTGACAATGTTCCGGGCATTCCCGGAATCGGACCGAAAACCGCCGTCAAACTCCTGGTCGAATTCGGCTCGCTGGACCGGATTCTGGAGGAATCCGATCGGATCGAATCAGAAAAACTCCGGGAAAAAGTGCGTGAGAACGCGGAATTCGCGCGATTATCGCGGCGTCTGATCGCCCTGAAAACCGACGCCGACCTTCCGGAAAGTCTCGAGGCTTATGCCATTCAGCCGCGTGACGATGATACGCTTCGCACCATCTTTGAAGATCTCGAATTCACCACCATGCTCACGGAACTCGCCCCCTCAACCGCTCCGATCCAGGCCACTGAATACATGATCCTGACCGAACGATACGAACTGGTCGAGTTTGCGCGGCGAATTCATCACTTTCAGCGCTGTGCGATTGCACTGATCCGCTCGGAAGCCGATCCCATGACCGCCCGTCCTGTCGGGCTTTCTGTTTCCTGCGAACCGGGAAGCGCGGTCTACATCCCGATCGCGGGTCAGACTCTCGAAAAGGGGATCCCGCTGGACATCATCCGCCAGATCCTTGCACCGGCCCTCTCGGATGCCCGAATCCGCAAATCCGGTCACAACATCAAATCGGACCGGCTGGTTCTAAGCCGCCACGGCATCGAGATCAACGGGTATGAGATGGACACGCATATCGCGGCTTACCTGCTCAACGCCGGCCGCCGGGACGCCGAACTCGTCACCCTCGTTCAGGACCATTTCAACATTCGTCCCCCCGCACTCGAAGGCTCTTCCACCATTCAACTCCCGGGAACGACTCAGGAGGAAGTCGCGGATCGGGCGAATCCGATCGCCGACTGGAGCCTGCAACTCGCTCCGGAACTGCACACCGCACTGGAACGTGAGGGGATGCTGCCCCTCTTCCGGGATATCGAATTGCCGCTGGTCGATGTACTGATCGAGATGCAGAGAAGCGGGATCCGGATCGATCCGCATCAACTCACGGAGCAATCGCGGGCGGTCGGTGCGATGCTGGCACGGTTGGAAGACGAGATTTACTGTATGGCGGGAGATCGCTTCAACATCAACTCACCGTCGCAGCTCGCCGAGATTCTCTTCAGCAAACTGATGTTTCCCACGAAGGGTCTGAAGAAGACGAAATCCGGATTTTCGACGGCGGAGAGTGAGTTGCAGAAACTGGCGCTGCTCGGAGGCCTGTACCGCGAGTTCCCCACGAAGATTCTCGAATTCCGGGGTCTCACCAAACTCAAATCGACCTATCTCGATACACTGCCTCAGATGATCAATCCCGCCACCCTCCGGATTCACTCCAATCTCAATCAGACTGTCGCCGAAACCGGCCGCCTCAGTTCATCGGACCCGAATCTGCAGAACATTCCGATCCGCACGGAACTCGGGCGCGATATCCGTAAAGCCTTCATTCCATCGGAAGGCCGTGTGCTGATGTCCGCGGATTATTCCCAGATGGAACTCAGGATTCTCGCCCACGTAACGGGCGACCCCGCACTGACGCAGGCTTTTCTGAGCGGCCGCGATGTGCATGCCGCCACCGCCTCGACGCTCTTCGGCACACCGATCGGCGCCGTTACATCCGATCAGCGGCGCAAGGCGAAGATGGTCAATTTCGGGATCGACTACGGGATGACTCCGTTCGGTCTCTCGGAACGCCTCGGAATCCCGGTCGGAGAAGCGAAGTCCTACATCGAGAAGTATCTGCGGGAATTCAGGGGCGTCGCCCGCTACATCGAGGAAGTCAAGGCGTCGGTGGCCGAAAAAGGCTATGTCACGACATTGCTCGGACGCCGTCGCTTCATTCCGCTCGCCCAATCACCTCAGAAACAGATCCAGGAAATGGGATTCCGCCAGGCGGTCAATATGCCGATCCAGGGTGCCGCCGCCGATATCATCAAGATCGCCATGATCCGGATCCAGTCGATCATCCGCAGTCTCGCGCTGCAATCCCGCATGATCCTCCAGATCCACGATGAACTCCTGTTCGATGTTGTCCCGGAAGAACGACTCACGCTGGAGGAGATTGTGCGCAAGCAGATGGAATCGGCTTATCCGATGACGGTGCCGCTTACCGTCGAGGTTTCGACCGGAGCCAACTGGGCGGAGATTCACGGATGAGCGAGCCGCGACGACGCCCGGCCGGGCTGACCGGCGGGATCGCGTCCGGAAAATCGACGGTTGCAGCCTGTTTCGAACGACTGGGCGCGACGATCATCGACGGAGACCGGATTGCGGCTGACACGCTCATTCCCGGATCGCCTGTTCTCGAAGCACTCAGCCGCGCATTCGGTCCCGCCATCATCCTGCCGGATGGAAGCCTGAACCGATCGGAAATGCTGGCGCTCCTCATCCGAACGCCCCGCAACATGCGGATTCAACTCGACATCCTGGCCCCCTGGATTCTTCCGGCAATCGACCGGGCGGTCCGGTCCGCCGCCGAATCGGGAAAAAGAGGGATCATCGTCGAGGCGCCTCTGTTGTTCGAATATGGTCAGGTGGACCGGTATGGCACGATCATCACGGTCGTGATTGCGCGAGAAAAACAGATCGAACGGCTCGTGGCGCGATCCGGCAAACCCCGCGAATGGGCGTCTCTCGTCGTGGATCTCCAGATACCGATCGAGCAGAAGGCTGCGAAAAGCGAGTATCGGATCGATAATTCCGGTCCTCCGGATGCTCTGACGGCGCAGGTCGAGTCCGTTTTTCAGGCCATCCGGTCGCGCGACGATCTACTTTGATTTTTCGGTCGACATCTTCTCGACCTGGCCTCCCCAGATCCAACCGGTGAAATCTTTGTCTTTTCTGAAGAAATACCAGTAGTTGCCCCGATCCTTCTCGGAGGTATGCCCCTCTACTCCAAACGTTTCACCTTTCGGGACAGTTCTGATGAGGGGATACGCCGTGCCCGGACCGATCCGCATCTCGCCGGCATCGACAGTGACACGAAAACGGGCGGATTTTTTGAGTTCGACGGTGTCACGTGTATCGGAGAGATATCTGTCGAGTTTCGTTTCGAAGTCCTTCTGACCGGGCACAGGAAGCCGCATGGTGTATGTTCCTGCCTTCAGATGATCGTTGACAAACCAAGGATTCAGAAGAGTGAATTCGCGGTAACTGAGACCGGTGCACCACGCAATGACACTCAGAGGCGTCGATCGTCTGATCTCGACGGGTCGGGATACCGATTCCGGTTCGACGAACGGCGTGAGATGTTCCGTGCGGATCCCGAATTGCTCGGGTCGTTCCATGATCAGTTTCGCGGCGATGATGTTCATGACATAACGATCGGTTTCATTGGGCAGGAGCATCTCATAGTAGCTCGATGTGCCCTGTTTGTAACACTCCCGCAGGATTCTCGATTCACCGATGTTGTAGGCGGCGAGCGCGAGGGGCCAAGAACCGAATTCGGAGTGCAGGTCTTTGAGGAAGCTCAGAGCGGCACGCGTGGCAATCTCGACATTCAAACGCTCGTCGACATATTCGTCGATCCGCATTCCGTATTCTTTCCCGGTCGATTCGATGAACTGCCACGGTCCAACGGCTCCGGCGCTCGACAGGGCCCGGCGCTGCAAAGCACTTTCGATCACCGATGCGTACTTCAGGTCATCCGGGAGCCCCATCTCCCTCAGAATCCGTTCAAACATCATGAAATACCGCGATTTTCTCCGGAACCAGATCTCAACCAGACCCACGTTCCTCGAATACACATGCACCTGCACTTCGATCCGCTCGCGCACGTCACTCTGACCAACCGGAACGTCTTCTCCGCAGAACTGTAACGCTTCAGGGAAGGCATAATCGTTGACCCAGTTGATGAGGGATGGCGTGGGAGATGTGGCGGGAGCCGGCTCACTCGATCGAACGCCAACGCTCAGGAATGCGATCGTGAACAGCGATGCGATCGCGGTGCTCCGGCAGAGGTTTCCGGTGGTCATGGCGGCAATCCCCTCACTCGTTCCATTCCACTCGAACCTTGGCCTTCATGCCGGTTCGATGGACATAGAGAACATATCCGTTGTCGAGGCCGTATTGATAGACCCGATACGTGATTTCGACGTCTTTCCGGCAATACTCGGCGATCAGATCCATGCGCCCCTGCTTCCACCATCTGAGCGATTGCAGTCCATCCGCGCTTTTTTCCGCATCGAGCGTCGCCGTGGCGACATCGTTCAGGGAGACCCGGTGTCCGAGACCATCCATGATGACTCGGAGCAAATCGAGACTTTTCATCGGGGGCAACCCGTCCGGCGCGTATCCCGACACGACTTTCAGATCGAATCGGTCCGAATTGTATCCGATGATGAGGCGTGCGGCCGCCAATCTGCGGATCAGTCGCGGAACGTCTTTTTCGCAGTAGAATTCGTAGCGGTTGAGATCGATGTCGTAGACGACGGCGATGGCGACCTTCATCCGATCGCTGTGCTGCCAGCCGCCGACCTCGTCGGCCGACAGCTGTGTTTCGATGTCGAATACCAGCCGGGTACCTGCGGGGCAGTCCGATTCAGGAGGCAGCGGAGGAATGCCGGCAAGCCCGGTGTCGTCTCCGGATGAGTGGGGCGTGACCGGTTCGGATGATGATTTGTCGAAAAGTGGTCCCATCGTGGTCTCCATGTCGAACTCCTTTCCGGATACAAGCGCATCCAGCAGAAAGAGCACGGATGTCTTGTCGAGCGGCTCGTTTCCCGAACCGCATTTCGGCGATTGGATGCAGGCCGGGCATCCGTTTTCACACGGGCATCGGCTGATCACTTCCAGTGTTGTCCTCAGGAGTTCATCGAAGCGAGGCAGGCTGCTTTCCGCCAGTCCGAGGCCTCCGGAGAACGAATCGTAGATGAACACCGCCGCGCTCGATGTGTCCTTGTGGGCCGATGTCGAAATTCCCGCCAGATCGCTGCGATCGCACAGTGAAACGAGGGGATACAGACCGATCATCGCATGTTCCAGCGCATGCAGTCCACCCATCGGGTGCTTCCCGGTTCGTCTCAACGCATCGATCAGACGAGCATCGAACGTGATCCACAGTCCCTGTGTCTCGAAACTGATTTCGGGCAGATCGAGATCCGCGCGTGACAGCACATCCCCCGTGATGATTCTGCGAACCGTGTATCCCGTGACGCGCTCCCGCACCCGCAGCCTCCCGTTCGATACCCTGCATCCCGAGGGTAAAGCGGAGGTCGCCGCGGTTTCGATGATGTCGGTCTCCTTCTTCATCGTTGACTGTGTGTAGATGTCATCGGGTCCCGGTTCGATGACGACGCGGAAGTTGTCCCGATCGAGCGTTCGGACACGATATATCCTGCCTCCATGCAGATAAATGGCCCCTTCGTGACACTCCTTGTAGACCCGGACGCCATCTACCGTTCCCATGGCCTGGCCGTCATCGAGCACGATGTCGTAGGAGTCGCCGCCGCTCCTGAGATTCACGTTCCGTTGCGGATGCGGCGACGCACACAGGTACATGCCGCCCTCTGCCGTTTCCAGCAGCAGGTTTCTGACCGTCAGAGACTCGATGCGTTTCGCGTCATGCCCCGTCTGTTCAAAATTCAATCCTGGCTTGATGGGCAACTCATCCGCGGCACACTCGAGATGCCGGTCCGTGATCGCGTCATTCGTGCGATAAACGACCACTCGTTCAACCGGTGAACGATGCAACGCGTCTTCGTGTTCGTACCAGTATCGATCCAACGCGTCCTCACCGGCAACGAATACAACGATCGACGGGCGACGGGATCGTCCGACCCGTCCTGCCCGCTGCCAGAGACTCGCGACGGATCCCGGAAACCCGCTCAGAATGCAGCAGTCCAGACCTCCGATGTCGATTCCGAGTTCGAGAGCGCTGGTCGAAATGACGCCGTCGAGGCGATCCGAGAACAGGCGTTGTTCGATTTCGCGACGTTCCTGCTGCAGATACCCTGCCCGATAGACCGCTGTCCGCCGCGTCAGGTTGTGGTTGCGTTCGCTGAGCATCCGGAACATCAGTTCGGTTGTCCTCCGGGCTTTGGCGAACACGATCGTTTTCATTCCGGCCCGGATCGATGCCTCGAACAGACGGACACTGATCGACGCCACGCTGTCCTCGGGGAGATAGGAAATAAAACCCTTCGCCGTTGCCGGCGCACCAGAGGATTCAATGCAGCTGAAGGGTCTGCCGGCTATGAGTTCCGCCAGTTCCTGCGGGTTTCCGATTGTGGCCGAACATGTGATCCATTGCGGGTTCGCGCCGTAATACTTCAAGATCCGGTCCAGGCGCCGGAACACCTGCAACACATGCGAACCGAACGCGCCCCGATAGACATGCAGTTCATCCAGGACAATCAGTCGGAGACGTTCGAGGAACGATTTCCATTTGGTGTGGTTTGGCAGGAGGTTGTAATGGATGAGATCGGGATTGGAGATAAGGATGGAGGGGGGGTGTTGCCGGATTTTCGTGCGTGCCGCCGAGGACGTGTCGCCGTCATATGTTTGTGCGAGCGGTCCGTGACGCAGCCAGGGTATGCAATCCGCCATCTGGTTGATCGACGAGAGTTGATCATGCGCGAGTGCTTTGTAGGGAAACAGGTACAGAAATGTCGAGGCCTGATCGCGAGCGATCGTATCGAGTGTCGGGATCTGGTAACAGAGACTCTTGCCGCTGGCGGTCGGCGTCGAGAGCAGTACGTTTTCGCCGCGCTGAAATCTGCCGATCGCTTCGGACTGGTGTGTATACAATCGCGTGATACCTTGTTTTTCCAGCGCTGACCGAAGCTCGGGACTGAGTTCAGGAAGTGTCTCGGCGAAAACCGCGGGTCGGGAAGCGATGATTCGTGTCCTGCAGCGGGCCGGATCAAGCCGTGCGAGGCTGACGATACGGTCGATCAGGCCATCGAGATCATTCATTTTTCGACCGAACTCCAATCCAGACATCGAGAAGAATCTTCAGAATCTTGTCCTGGAGTTTCTTAGCCGCGGCATGTTGGTTCTGCGTTTTGTTCAACATGATCGAGAAAACAAATCCCTGTCCGTTTCGTCCGTCAACGACACCTGTCAGACAGCTCACATTATTGATCAGGCCGGTTTTCCCGCGGATCAATCGACTTCGAGAATCCGTCTTGAACCGCTTCCTCAGCGTCCCGTCAATTCCCGCAACCGGCAGCGAGTTCAGCAATTCGGGACCGAATGCACTGTCTTTCAAGGTGAACCGGACCACGTCCGCCAGTTGCCGAGCCGTCACGCGGTTCTTGCGTGATAATCCGGAGCCGTCGTTCATGATGAATCCATTGAGATTGATTCCGGCTTCCTTCAGAAACTCGCGAACCGCCCGTGCTCCGGATGCCGTGGAACCCTGAGACGAGTATTGTTCGGCGCCGATCGTCTTGAGAATCTGTTCGACCATGAAGTTGTTCGAAAACTTGTTGGCACCCATCAGGAGATGTGTGAGAGACTGCGATTCGAGAACCGCGACCTGCTTGTCCGATCCCTGCCGTTTACCGGATTTCAAGCTCCCGGTCAAAGTGACGCCGTTTTGTGCGAGCAAGGCTCGGAATGCACCGCCGGCAAAGAGATCGGGACGCCTCACCTGTGTGCGATAGGAGCGAGGCGAACCATTTATCGGAATCGAACCGCGCACGGTCAGAATCGCTGAATTTTCAGTCTCCGAAAATGCGGCATTCAGGGTCGCTTTTGTTTTCGCAGCGCCCGTCGTGCCATTGTTGACAATCACGAAATGCGAATCGGGCGGATCCAGAATCACAAGGGGTGGAGTCCCCGGCTTGTCACCCGGTTTCAACGTGACTGAAACAACATTGAAACAATAGGACAATCCACATATCGGCGCGCTGTACCAGGTGGATTTTCCGAGACGATTCCAGTCGGGATCCGGGACCGGGATCGAATCGAAAAAACTGCTGTCGACGATCAGATCACCATTGATTTTCCGGATGCCTGTTGCGGAGACTTTCTGTGCGAGTTGCCAGAGCTGTTCCGGGACGAGAAACGGGTCGCCGCCGCCGACAAGAACGAGATTCCCGTTCACGATGCCCCCGGTCAGTTCACCGGTCCTGAATACCTTCGTTTCGAACGTGTATTCCGGTGTCAGAGCATTCAAGGCGGCGATCGTCGTGAACAGCTTCATATTCGAGGCCGGCACGAGCGGCAGATCGGCGTTGTGTTCGAAGATAATCTCATCTGAACCGATGGAACGGATGATTATCCCCGTTCCCTGTGGCTTGACGATCGGATCCTGCAACACTGCTTTCAGTTTTGCCTTCAAACCACGCATATCGTCATCCGACAGCCCGTCAGATCGATCCGGATGCAATCGCGACGAACTGGCCGGTCTGGGATGATCCGTCGGCGGCGCTCCGGTCTGAATCACTTCGAGTGCGGCCGCATCAGACGGTAACTCCTCGTCCGGCCCCATGTCTTCACTCTCGATGGCTTCCTGCGCGTCAATCTCAGAATTCGCTTCGTCCGAATCCACCTCAACGGCGTCATCCGGAGCATTCGAAGAATCGGAGATCCCGTCATCGTATGCGATGATCTGTGGCGGAAGAGGTTCCGTGGGAATCGGCGACGGAGAAGGCGTGGGCGTTACGGTCGGGGTGGCCGTCGCCGCCTTTTTCTTTGAACTGCGCGAGGATTTTTTCTTCGAACCGGCGCTCAGCCCCGTGTCGGCCAGGAGAACAAGGGCCAGAAAAACGATACAGATCGAGCTGAAAATCGATGGAGAATGACGCTTCATGAGTTGCTTTCTATGTCGTGAACGTTCGGGAAAACCCATCCGTAACCGCACCACGGACGGAATGAAAACCGCCTCCCCGGAATTACTCAACCGGCGGCGGTATTATTATAGGCAAGCAACAATAGGTTGTGAAGCACTATCTGATCAAAACGTGAGATTTTACAGGAAGGTGATCGCGCCAAGTGCAAGATCGCCGACCGGTTCGTACGTGCCGGGAACCGTCATCACACCGTACAGCAGGAATGGTCCAGCCGGACCCACATCGGCCGGAACCTCGAAATCCAGGACAGTCAGCGATTGCGATTCTCCCGGATAAAGCGGAACCAGAATGGCATGCAACACTCTGTCCCAGAACGGAAAGAAGTAGTACTGTCCACCGATTTCGAGGCAGACATGGAGATCGACGATCTGCGGCGAGAACGAACCGTTATAGACCGTCACCGCACTGTGCACCTGATCTCCCGAAGAATATTCCGCCATCGCAGGATCGAACGATAATTCAGGCGGTTCGGGTTGAGAGGGCGACGTCGGCGTGGGTGTCGGGGTTCCGGGACAACCCGGTGATCGGCAGATCAGGGTTTGCGGTTGCATGTTCTCGGGAGGTTGATCCAGACTGCACGCATCGATGATGATCTCCAGCAAGGTGCAGTCGGGAATGGACGTGTCGACCTGGAAGAAAACAGAAACACCACGATGAATCGGTCTGAGAATCGTTGTGTGCGGAACACCGTTGATCGACAATGAGACAGATGCGGGGTCTATGTCGCCGGTCCGGTCGCGCAGGACGATCGATCCGACTCGAGTCCCGTCGGAGAAATCATCTTCGGGACCCGGATATGCCATGACGATCATGGGGCCATCCGTCAGGACGTGGCACCCCATGTCCGGGATCGAACCGTCTCGAACCTGATCGGTTCGAGTGGAACGCCATGCGGCATGCAGAGCGGAACGGATATCACCGGTGTTGATGCACGGCGATTTTCCTTTCGCAATCTGTTCAGGATCGCCGGTATCCGGATCCGACAGGCAGTAGCCGAGTGTGTCGGAGACGATCAGGAGGGGATCTTGTGAGATATTGCCGGAGATCCCCGTCCGATCGATGATGGACGATCCATAGTTTTCGGGGACGTTGCCGAATACATCGCAGAAATCGATCTGGATATCGGCGGGACGTGCAGGGGTCTGATCCAGGGCGGGAGCACCCAGATTGAAGGCGATGATGGAATTGCGCAGTGAGAGGCGCGCATCGTGGATGTAGACAGCTGCGCCCATTGCCACCTCGGAAGCCACGACCGAATTTTCGGCGAATGTGCAGGAGGATGCGAACAGAACGCTCGAATCCAGATAGAGCGCTCCTCCGGTCGACACGGCGTGATTGCCGGTAAAACGGCAATTGATCAGCTCATAACACGCATTGCGCAACAGGACGATCGCACCCCCGGCCGTTGATTGGTTATCTTCGAAGACACAATCGATCAATCGATGGCGTGATTCCGGTACAAATGATTCATGAAAGATGATGGCGAGTGCACCGCCCGAGTTGTCGGCCGTATTCATGCGGAACTGGCAGTTCTCGATGTCCGGCATCGACCGGTTCCACCAGCCGACCGCTCCTCCGATTTCCGCATGATTGCCTGTAAACGTCGATCCGCTGAAGATCGGCTGGCTCGCGATGCACCAGACGGCGCCACCGAGTAACAGCATATCGTCGCGCTCGGAGGAAGTTTCGTTCAGTTCGAAGAGACATCCCTTGAACATGGGTGACGAAGACCACATCATGACAGCTCCGCCGCACGTTTCTCCCGATTGAACATCGGCCGTCGTGTGCGTACGGTTTGCGGTGAACCGGCAATCGGTGATGACCGAATCGGATTGATTGAGATAGATTGCGCCGCCTCCGTGAGGATTACCGCCGGTTGCCGTGCATGATACGAATGCGCAGTTTGAAATGGAGATATCCACGGAGATGATCGACAAAGCTCCCCCGTCGATGGCCCGACCTCGCTCGAAATGAACGCCATCGATCATGACGCCATCTGCGATTTCGGCGCATCGCCTCTCGTTGTCACCATCAATGACGGATCGGAAAACCTGCCAGTCGCGCGTCTGCCCGCCCGTTGCATATCCGCCCTCGATCGAGATCTCCGGGGGAAAAACCGGGGATTCATGGAAGTCGCCCTGGGCGATTCGGATGAGATCGCCTTGGTTGGATCGCTCTGCTGCTTCCGTCAGCGTGGCCAGCGCCTGTTCCCAGGATGAACCAGTATTGGTATCGGCACCTGTTGCAGGGTCGACATGGAGAATCGCTGCATGTGTTTCGGTTGTGATCCCCGGAAACAGGACGGATGCGCCGACAAGAAAAATCAGATGCAAGGATGATCGCATGGTGTCATTCTCCCCTCCGGGATCAAAGGAGGCAGGCTCCTTCGGAATTCGTGCACGTGCGTGTTCCGGAGCGGCGGATCAGGCTGGAATGAGTCCCGGCATCTGACGATCCCGCCCGAATCAACGTGAATAGGATTGACTTTGCCACGAATTTCCGGATTAATTGTTCTCATGAAACTGCTCATTGAAGATACTATTTCAATCGATGTCGAATCAAGCACCACGCTGTTCGACCTGGCCCGAAATCAGCCGCGGACTCCGGATTCACCCATTGTGCTCGCGCGAGTGGACAATCGGTTGGTCGACCTGTGGTACAAACCGGTTCGGGATTGCCGCATCAATTTCGTGACGCTCAACAGCGTCGACGGAATACGCTCCTATCGGCACTCGCTCGTGTTCCTGTTGTTACGGGCTTTCCATGAGTTGTACCCCGATTTCAACGTGATCGTCGCTCACTCTCTCGGTCGCGCATTCTACTGCCGGGTCGAGGGGCAGGAACGCCTCACGCGAGAGATGCTGTTCGATGTCGAGAACAGGATGCGTCGGATCGTGGAAGCGGATGAGCGATTCGACCGGGCAAGTCTCCCGAAAGCAGAAACCGCGGAGGTTCTGCGTGAATCGGGGCGTGAAGACAAGTTACGCCTCATCAAGTGGATCAATCAGGAGACGTTCCATCTGTATTCTTTCGGAGAGTTGAAGGATTACTTTTTCATGCCGCTCGTCCCTTCATCCGGATATCTGCAGCAATTCGCGCTGGAATTGTATCAGAACGGTCTGCTGCTGCGGTTTCCGAGGCATTCTGCGCCGACGGAAATCGAGAAACCCAGGCAGTATGACAAGCTGTTCAAGATTTTCGAAGAGTATGAGCGCTGGGGCGAGATTCTCGAAATCAACGATATCGGGCATCTGAACGAATCGATCAGTAACGGATCGATCAGGGAGATGATTCAGATATCGGAAGCGCTTCACGAGAAAAAGATCGCGTATATTGCAGATCAGATCGGTGAGGAATATCCGAAGTACAAACTGATCCTGATTGCCGGACCGTCATCCTCAGGAAAGACGACTTTCTCCAAACGTCTCAGTGTGCAGTTGCGTGTCAACAAGATCACCCCTCAGATGATTTCGATCGACGACTATTTCGTGCCTCGCAGTGAGACGCCGCGCCTTGAAAACGGGGATTTCGATTACGAAAACATCCGTGCGATCGATATTCAGTTGTTCAATGATCATCTGCAGAGTCTTTTCAGAGGCGAACTGGTGGAGTTGCCGAAGTATGATTTCGCGACCGGGCGTCGGGGTGCTTCGGGAAAGAAAATCCGGCTGGGACCGAAGGATGTGCTGATCGTCGAGGGCATTCACGGGTTGAATGACGAGTTGACCCCCGATATTTCCAAGGAACTCAAGTTCAAGATCTATGTCAGCGCGCTCACGCAACTCAATATCGACGACCATAACCGTTTCTCGACCACTGACACGCGACTCATCCGCCGTCTGGTCCGGGACAGCCATTTCCGTTATTATACAGCCCTCGAAACACTCAGACGCTGGCCACTCGTGCATGAGGGAGAGGACCGCTGGATCTTTCCGCATCAGGAGAATGCGGATGTCATGTTCAATTCTGCGCTGATCTTCGAGCAGGCTGTGCTGAAAAGCTTTGCGCTGCCGGCTCTGTTGAAGATACCCAGGACGGAACCCGAATACTCGGAAGCGCGCCGCCTGGTCGACCTGTTGTCCTGTTTCCTTGAGATATCCACGGCCGAACTGCCTTCGACGTCGATCCTCAGGGAGTTCGTTGGAGGAAGCAGTTTCCGTTACTGAGGTGGTGACGGAACCGCCTGATCCGAATGTCACGCATCCTCCTCATCTTTCCGCCTTCGCTGTATCGCAATTTTACGCCCCCTCTCAATCTGGCTTATGTCGCGGCGGCTCTGGAGGCTTCCGGACACGACGTAAAAATCCTGGACCTGTCCGCACTTCATCCCCCGTGTGATGAAGCCGAGGCGATTCGGATCGCGCGGAGGTTCGATCCGCTCTGGATCGGGCTGACGCTCAATGTTATTTTCATCAAACCGGCCTATGAATTCATCGCATCCCTGCGCACTCTCGGGAAACCGATTGTCGTGGGAGGACCGCATCCCAGCCTGCTCGCGGATGAAGCGATCCGAAACGGGTGCGATTTTGTCGTCAGGGGAGAGGGTGAACGGACTGCGCCTGAGTTGACGGCGGCGATCGAACAATCCCTGGATCTCTCTGCTGTCCGGGGTCTTTCATTTCGGAATTCCGATGGCGATATCATTCACACGCCGCCTCAACCCCTGATCCGGGATCTCGATACCCTGCCATATCCGGCTAAGCATCTCTTTCCGAAGGACTGGTATGCGAACGAGACGCTCGATTACCAGGTATACGGGCCGGTGTTCAGCGGTAGAGGATGTCCGGCCAACTGTTCCTACTGCTACAAAGGTGTATTCGGGCATGGCTGCCGATTGCGGAGTGCGGAGAGTGTATTCGACGAGATGCGCATGCTGCATGACACACACGGAGTGACCGCCTTCGAGTTCATGGATGATGCTTTTTCGGCCGATTTGAACCGCGTCGACGCGCTGTGCGACATGATACTGAGTCGGTTTCCGAACCCGATCCGATGGCAGTGCACCACCCGAATGGATCTCACGACCCGTGAACTTCTCCGGAAAATGAGGCGATCGGGATGTTTCAGGATTTTCTACGGTGTCGAGACAGGAGATCGGGAATCACTGTTGCGCGTCAACAAACATCTCGATCTCGAACAGGCACGCACCGTTCTGGAATGGACCCGGGAAGCCGGGATTCGTTCGATCGTCGGGTATATGTGGGGTTTCCCGTGGGACAGTCCGGCAAGTGTCCGGCAATCCCTGCGGTATCTGCAGGAGATCGCTCCGTCGGTCGATGAATTCAACCCGCTCGGAGTGCTCATCCCGGTGCCCGGCACGGGGATCTACGAGGAGTACAGTCAGAAGCATGGTCTCGAGTCCTGGTGGATGTCGGATCGGTTCGGCCGGATCTATCGGAGCAACACGTATTTCCCGTATCACATGCGCCGTTTCTATAATGATTTCGCTCTGCTCGATGATGGTTTCTTCCCGTTCTCCGCGTCAGTGCGTCGACTCATCCGGAAGGGTACGCACTTCATCGGGTTCCACAACCTGTTCAACAATACACCGTTTCCACGCGCTCTCATCATCTATGCAGCGGTGCTGTTGTCCAAGTTGCTCTGCAGGATCCATCCCCGCATCGAACAGGCGGTATTCGGTCCGATCGGTGAGATCAGGAACCGGTTGTTCAGAAAACGAACCGGATTACGGGAAACGGCATGTCATCCCGAGTCGTGACTTTGGGATATGCGGCGATGGATCATCTCTTCATCGTCTCGACGTATCCTGATCGGGGTTCCAAATGCAGGATCATTCAATCCGCCAGGGTGACCGGAGGACAGGCCGTGACTGCAGCCTCCGCACTGCATCGCTGGGGTGTTCGCGTCCGCTGTATTGCGCGAGTCGGTGACGATCCCGCTGGAGAGCGCATCCGCGAAGATCTCGGAAAGGAAGGCATCCCGCTGGATTCGATTCTGTGCACCGCGAGAGCGCACACGCAACAGGCTTCGATCTGTGTCGATCGTGGTAATGGTGAGCGAACGATCTTCTGGGAGCGTGATCCTGCATTGAATCTGGACTGTGGCGATTTGAAACGTGACTGGTTTCGCGGTGTGGACTGGCTGATGATCGACGGACATGAGCCATCAGCGGACCGGCAGGCCTGTGATTGGGTAAAAGCGGAAGGAGGCAGGATTCTTCTGGATGCCGAAGCGCTCGGTGAGGCCCGTGAATGGCTCCTGCCGAATGTCGATGTCTGTATCGCCAGTTCGGATTTCGGTTTGATCGAGTTCGGAGATTCAGATCCTGAACGGACTCTGGATCGGCTTGCTGACTATGGCATACCCATCGCAGCGATAACGCTCGGGAAAGACGGAGCGATCTGTGATGTCGGAGGTGACCGATTCCGGGTACCGGGATTGCCGGTCATGGCCGTGGATACAACGGGTGCGGGAGACATCTTTCATGCCGGTTTTGTTTATGGGATGCTTCACCGATTGCCGCCCCGAACCTGTTTCGATCTCGCGAACCGCGCAGCCGCTCTGAGTTGCCGATATCTCGGGGGACGACCGGGAATTCCCCTCACCAGCGAGTTCACGATCGGAAGCTTGCGTTGAAAGATAGTGATACAGCCATGGATTGTCCTCGTTTCCCGGCACCCCGGATTCGGATTGTTCTGAATGAAACACGAGTGATACAGGCATTTGATTTCGAGCCACGACTGGAGGAAGCCGATCGGATTTGGAGACACCGGGCGGGGGAATCGGGGCAGGGTCTGGCGGAATCGATCTGCGCTCGAATCCGGAGCCGGATGCACGAGATTGTTCAGGCAGCGGCTGTATATGGTTTGTTCGATCCATCGACTCTGCAGGTTCCGCCATTCGGGAAGACGGATGCGATCGGACTGGCGGTTGTGACGGTCGGTTCGACGATAGACGGTGAGATGGAACGTCGTCAGCGGACCGGGGATGTGGCCGAAGCTGTGATCATCGATGCCCTGGGCTCCGCGTATGCCGAAGGTGCTGCCGTGGCTGTCAATCGGACGTTGATCGAGGAGGGACGCATGCTCGGTCTCCATGCAGGACCGAGACGAAGTCCGGGCTTTGGCCGCTGGAAACTCGATGCGCAGTTCGACCTTCTGCGCGTGTTGAATGCCGATCGCATTCAGGTCCGATTGAGCGAATCCGGGTACATGATCCCTCAGAAATCGATCTCGTTTGCGGTCCCCTTTGAACGAGCCCCGTTGTATTGTTGACATGACGAAGAGTTCTCGGCATCCACAATCGATCGAACGCATCGCATTGGTTGTTCTGCTGACACTGATTGCATGGTACTGGTTGTCGGTATTGAATCGATTCGATCTATGGGAAGACGAGTACTGCACATGGTTTCACGCCAGTATGTTGACTCGAGGTCCGTTCCTGGATCTCGTTCGTCTGGATAGCTCTCCGCCTTTGTATTACGCGCTGATCGGCGTTCTGATCGAGTTGGCAGGTTCGTCGGAATGGACGCTCCGGGTCCCGAGTGTTCTGGCTTCGATCGTGAATCTGCTTCTCATCTTCGGGATCACCCGATCGCTTGCCGGACGACTGGCCGGCTGGTCTGCCTTCCTGTTGTTGGCACTCCATCCTCTCAATCATCTGTATGCACTCGAAGCACGCACCTATCCGCTTCTGCTGATGATGTGTCTGCTCCAAATCCGGTATCTGACGGATGACGTTCACGGAGATGATGGGTTGGCACTTCTGGGACTCGGATCGGTGACGCTCATCGGATGTTATCTGCATTTTTTCGGTGTTCTGATGTTGGCGGCTTCGGCAGCAGGAGTGGTTCTTTCAGTTCGCTCACCCCGATCGAAAATTCGGTTTCTCCTGAGCATCGGAATTGCCGGATCGTTGTTTTTGCCGTATGTTGCTTGGGTTTTTCCGACCATGTTTCATCAAGGTGGAAACTGGATTTTAGTGCCGTGGTTTGTCGCACATCCTGCCGAGTCTTCAATCCCGCGCGTCATTGAGATGCTTCTGGAAAGCATCAACTATAACGATCAACTGAGATCGCTCGGTGTTCATCACATCACGTATTTCATCACGGTTCCGGCAGTGATTGGGCAATGCATTCTTTTCCTGTTCGCGCTTCTGCCTCTAAAATCCGAATCATCCCGCTCGATCACTCCATTGTTCTGTTTCTGGCCAGGAATTCCAATCACGGCGCGACTGCTTTCTGCGCGCAATCATCCTTTTTTTCTGCCAGGACGTCATGATTTCCTGGCACTCGGAGCGCTTCTCATCATCCTTGGCATCGGTCTGTCTCGATTCGTGGAATGGATTCGTCGACGAGCACCGGTCTGTCGAGCGACCGGATGGGTGATTCTCGCAGTGATTTGTGCTTCGATCATGATGGGTTCCGGTTTGCGACTCTATCTGGTGGAGCAACTGCAAGAAAACCATCTCGACCTGAAATCCGCGCAGTATCTTGCATCTCACGTCGATCCGAATGATCGTGTGTACGCAATGGGTATCCGCCGGATCACCGTCGAGTATCATCTTGCCGAGATGGGACATATCGTGTCGATCCGATCATTTCCGGGTTCGACCGACAGTCATCCCGGTTGGTCCGATGATCTTGCATTGTTGAAGCGCCTGGATGCATTGAAGGAGGAGGGACGAGCGATCGCGGAGGAACTGGACCATGCAACCGGCGTTCAGACGGTGTGGGTACTCGCGCGACAGTACGATCGAAACGGCTCTTCGGTCTCTGTTGAATGGATCATCGACCATGCCTTTCTGCATGCGCTGGAAGAACATGGCTGGCTGAGAAGGAACGAGAACACGGATCAGGATCTGTGCATTCGCGAATACAGACGTCCGGACGAGCCCATGCGCAGTTATTGACACATCATTTAAACAGCCTTGACTCAAAAAGCTTCTTGCTGATAGATTTCGGGGATTGTTGCACCGGCTGCCGATAGAACCGGGATTGGAGATCGAATCATGGATTACAAATCGACATTGAATCTTCCGAAGACATCATTTCCGATGAAGGCGAATCTCGCACAGAATGAACCCAGAATCCTCGAAAAATGGTATGTCGACGATTTATACGGTCAGATCTGCGACTCACGGAAAGATGCCCCGCTGTTTGTTCTGCATGATGGGCCACCGTATGCGAACGGCCATATTCATATCGGAACTGCTCTGAATAAGATTTTGAAGGACATGGTGGTCAAATTCAAAACGATGCAGGGATACCGTGTTCCGTACGTTCCTGGTTGGGATTGCCACGGTCTGCCCATCGAACATAACGTGATGAAAGAACTCGGTGGCTCGGCGAAATCGATGTCGCATGTCGAAATCCGTGCGGAATGCGCGGCGTACGCCGAGCGATTTGTCTCGGTGATGCGCGAGGAGTTCCGACGTCTCGGCGGTCTGGGCGAGTGGGAACGTCCTTATCTGACCATGTCCAGAGCGTATGAGGCGACGATCGTCGATGAGTTACAGAAAATCCTTCTGAGCGGATCGATTTATTCGGGATTCAAGCCCGTTCACTGGTGTATCTCCTGTAAGACCGCGTTGGCAGAAGCGGAAGTCGAGTATGCCGATCACTCCTCACCATCGATCTGGGTCCGTTTCCCGATGGTGTCCGATCCCGGCGAACGGATTCCGGAACTGGCCGGACGAGCGGGAATCAATGTCATCATCTGGACCACTACTCCCTGGACGCTCCCGGCCAATCTCGCAATCGCATTCCATCCAACCCTGGATTACGTTGCATTTCAGGAAGGTGAAGCGATCTACATCGTCGCCGATTCCTTGTTCAGGGAAACCGTCGAAATCTGTCGGTTCCAGTTTCCCCGGATCATTGCACGTTTCAAAGGCGCTGTGCTGGAGGGTCTCGAATGCCGCCATCCGTTTCTCGACAAGACATCCGTTCTGGTTCTGGCGGATTATGTGACCTATGAAACCGGCACGGGATGCGTGCATACGGCTCCCGGGCATGGGCAGGAAGACTACGAAACCGGACTGAGATATGGTCTGGACGTTTACAATCCGGTTGATGATGCGGGTTGTTTCATCCCGGAACTTCCTCACTTTGGCGGAATGAACGTGTTTACGGCGAATGCCAGTGTCAATGAGCTGCTGGATAAAACCGGATACCTTCTGGCCCGGAGGGACCTGACTCACAGTTATCCGCATTGCTGGAGATGCAAGCAGCCGGTCGTTTTTCGGGCGACTCGGCAGTGGTTCATCTCCCTGCAGGAAAACGACCTGCGGAAAAAAGCACTCGACGCGATCAGTCAGGTCAGTTGGGTGCCGGGCTGGGGCCGGGAACGAATTTTCGGGATGGTCGAGAATCGACCTGACTGGTGTATTTCCAGACAGCGTGTCTGGGGTGTTCCGATCATGATTTTCACATGCCAGAAATGCGGAACCATCCTCAAGAACCCGGATGTCAGCCGACGAATCGTGGACGCGGTTCGGGAAGACGGATCCGATATCTGGCTGACGGCCAAAGATTCACGGTTCATGCCCGAAGAGACGACCTGTGCATCGTGCGGCGGCCGAAAATTCAAACGGGAAATGGATATTGTCGATGTGTGGTTTGAATCCGGCGTCAGCCACCGGGCCGTGTTGACGTCCGAGAACGGATTGAGATGGCCGTCGTCGCTTTATCTGGAAGGCAGTGATCAACATCGCGGATGGTTCCAGTCTTCGTTGCTCACATCCGTTGCCAATTATGGTGTTGCACCGTACGAACAGGTCCTGACACACGGGTTCGTGGTCGACGGTGACGGCAAGAAAATGTCCAAGTCGCTCGGGAATGTCGTTGTCCCTGAAGATGTGATCCAGCGATATGGTGCGGATGTTCTGCGGTTGTGGGTGGCAGCCGAGGATTACACCGAGGATATCCGGATTTCGGACGAGATACTGAACCGATTGACCGAAACCTACCGCAGGATTCGCAACACCTGCCGGTTCATGCTCGGGACTCTGTCCGATTTCGATCCTGCCGTTCACAGCATGGCGGTCGAGCATCTCACGGAATTCGATCGTTACATTCTGCATCGGTGGGCGGAAACCCAGAGAAAAGTGATGGATTCCTATGCCTCATATTCGTTCTACAATGTCGTCAAGGCCATCCACAACTTCTGCATCGTCGACCTCTCATCCCTCTTCCTCGATATCTCCAAAGACCGTTTTTATGTCTCCGCGGCCCAGGATCCTGCCCGACGGTCCGGCCAATACGTCACCTATCTCATCCTGACTAATCTCGTTCGATGCATCGCTCCGATTCTCGCATTCACGGCGGAAGAAATTTGGGGCTACATTCCGGGGTGTTCGGGGAGCGTCCATATTGCCCGGTTCGATGCGATCGATGCAAACTGGAGTAACCAGACCCTTGCAGCCAGATGGGAGCAGCTCCTGAGGATCCGCGAACGCGCAGCGATCGACCTGGAGAGTGCGCGTCAGCAGAAAATAATCGGACACTCGCTCGATGCGAACCTGACCATTCGCGCTTCTGCCGATATGATTGAATTTCTGCGATCGTTCGCGATCGATGCAATCGCAGAAGTTTTCATCGTTTCACAGATCCAGCTTGAATCAACGGGAGCAAGCGAGGGAACAGTGGAAGACATCACGTTCGGAGTCAGAATGGCGGAGGGTGAAAAGTGCGCCCGGTGCTGGAAATACGATCGGGGTGTCGGAAGTCACACCGATCACGCTGACCTGTGCCCTCGCTGCCATGGTATCATCACCGTCTCATGACACTCTGGATGATCGCCATCATCGCCGTTGCTTTCGCGTCCGATCAGACTTCCAAGTTCATCGTCTCGCGATATCTCGATCCGCATGCTTCGATCGATGTGATCCCTTCTTTCTTCCAACTCAGTCTCGTGCATAATCACGGGGCTGCATTCGGAATTCTGAGCGGAGTCGAAGAACCTGTGCGATCGATTGCGCTGATCAGTCTGTCGGTGGCTGCCTTCGCGATTCTGATCTATCTGTATATGCAACGACCGGCCGGAGACCGTCTGGTCGCATGTTCCATCGCGCTGATTTCGGGTGGAGCAATCGGAAATCTCACGGATCGGATCCGCCTCGGGTACGTCGTCGATTTTCTGGATGTCTACGTTCGCTCCTATCACTGGCCGACCTTCAATGTGGCCGACAGTTGTATCACTATCGGCATGCTGTTGATCATGGCATCGATGTGGCGGGAAGGAAGGCCCCGGCATGCACCCTGACCTGATCTCGATCGGTCCATTCACCATTCATTCCTATGGTCTGATGATCGTGATCGGGTATTTCGCCGGTCTGGGCATTATTCGGATGCGTTGCGACCGATATGGATTTCGATGGCCGGTGGCAATGGATCTGTCGTTCTATCTGCTTCTTTTTGGAGTTCTCGGCGCAAAACTCCTCTTCTGGATCATCTTTCCGTCGGATTTTATCGCGGATATGCAACTGATCGTTTCGGATCCGCGCGAGTTTGTCACCAGGTTCGGCGGTGGATTTGTGTTTTTCGGAGGATTGTTCGCGGGAGCCATCGTATTGTATTACTATGTGCGAAAGTACGATCTGCGTCTGCGACACACGATCGATCTCTTGACCCCGGCGGTACCCTTTGCGCACGCTTTCGGACGCATCGGCTGTTTTTTGGCCGGTTGCTGTTATGGGAAGGAATGTGATCTGCCATGGGCCGTCACCTTCACAAATCCCAAAACACTGGCGCCATTTGGAATCCCTCTGCATCCCGCGCAGCTGTATGAAAGTGCATTCCTGTTCGCTCTGACTTCCCTTTTGCTCATTCTCGAATCCCGGATCACCCGTGTGCCGGGAAGAATGTTGCCGACCTATGTACTGAGTTACACGATCTGGCGCGTTTTCGTGGAATTGTTCCGTGGCGATCCGAGAGGCACCTTTCTCCAGACAGGATTGACGACCACGCAGGCCGTCGCGATGATCGCTGCCGGTCTGTCCATCGTCGCCCTGATCTTCCTGACACGGAACGAAGCGTTGCTCGATGCAAGACACACCAATCGCACGCCCGGAAATTCGGACTGATACCCATCGGATCGGCACACCGCAAATCCAATAAATCTTTGATTATATATCGCTATTCCTCTATGATGGGAGAATGCGAGGGTAGGTGGGTTATCAATAATCCAGGTTGTCGGAGGGGAATGTGGGGCTATTCGATCTTGGTTTCAAACAGTTTTTAACTCAGTTCAAGTCCGGTGAGTGGCATTCGGAAGTCGAACGCAAGGAAGCGGTCGCAGCGGTCCGGGCAACTCAGAAAATGCCGTTTCGTCAGATGCTGAGCATCATTCAGACCATGCATCCGTCCGAGACGAACAAGGAACGGGTCCGGAATCGCATGCAATGCATGGAAGAGTTGTGTGTCGAGTTCAAGGATCCCAGCATGATTCCTCCACTCCTTGAATCCATCAGTCAACTCGATGGTCTGAGCCGCGAATACATCATCCGAATCCTTCGATCTCTTTACCAGAAGGAATTTTCTGCACTCTATGTCGATCTTTTGAAATCGGACAATGAGGATGTTCGAGAAGCTATCCGGGATATCTTGAAGGAAGTCGGTGGAAGAACCGCATTCGAACTGCTGACCGAACGGGTCAATGCCAACAGTTTCACGATATACACGGAAGTCATCGACATTCTGGCGGAAATCGCAGGTCATCACTCCATCGACCTCCTCAAGAAAATCGTGTCATCACGCCGCATGGAAGATCGCATCTATGCGCTCGATGTTCTCGCGAACCCCCGCTATATGAAGCTTCGCAAACGGCGGGCTGTCGAGGCTGCCTTCGAGTTTATTTCCGATCCGGATCCCACGATCCGCGCCAAGGTTATCACGATCATTCGCCAGTACGGCGAAGCGCAGGACGTAAAACTGCTGCTCGAGTTATTGAAAACGGAAGAGAAGAAGAACCTGCAATTGGTGGTCGAAGCGCTGGGTGATATTGGCACAGGCGAGTGCGTTCCGTTCATCATTCCTCTTCTGGAGAGCACGCATACCGGGATCAAACTGGCCACGATCGCCACCCTGGGTCGATTCGACGATGAACGCTCGATCGAGCCGCTGATCGAGTGTCTGCGTGACAAAAATCTGCTGATCCGCCAGAAGGCCATCGAGGTGCTCGGAACACTGGGACAATCCGAAAACGTTCGTTTGGGCAAACTGTTAGTGGCCATGATGAAGGACAAGGACGTCAATGTCAGACGTTCGGTGATCGAGATCATTCGGATTCTCGGTGATCGAGACGATATCTGGTGGAAACTGATTCGGTATCTGCGCGACGAAGACTGGTGGGTGCGTGAACGGGTGACCGAGATTCTGGCGGAACTCGGTGGGACTCGGATTCTGGAACCGATCGTATCTTTGCTGGACGATCCGAATGAAGTTGTCCGCCGGTATGCTGTTGAAGTGTTGATGAGACTGAAGGACACGCGTGCCGTCGAACCGCTTATCAGGAGCCTTCGTGATTCGGACTGGTGGGTGCGTGAACGGGCGATCGAAGCCCTGGCTGACCTGAAGGATCCGCGCGCTATCCCCGAACTCAACGCGCTTCTATCCGATCCCGAACTGGTCTGGACCATCTCCGTGGCTCTCCAGAGTTTCGGACATCCGTCCAGTTATCTGCCGCTGCTGCAGGCCATCGATCATCCTCTCCCGGAAATCCGCATGGAGATCATCAAAGCGCTGCATGTGATCGGCGACCGGAGATTCGCGGAAACGCTGAAGGCCCTGCTGAATGACGACGACAAGAACGTCCGGGATCTCGTCCTGTCTCTCCTGCCGAAGTACAATCTCAGTCCCTCCGGCGTCCGGAGGAAGACATATGAACAGATGAGCATGGCCTTGCTCGATCAGATGCTGACCGATCTGAGAACGAAAGGGGGAGAGGATCTGTTCATCACAGCCGATGCGCGACCGATGATGAAGATTCGGGGCGATGTGGAAATTCTGGATGATCATGTCTTCACGAACAAGGAAGTTGAAGTCCTGCTCGGCGATATCATGTCGCCGATCCAGAAAGAGCTCTTCGAAAAACTCGAAGATATCGATATGTCATACTCGATCCACGGAGACGGCTCACGATTCCGGGTGAATATCTACAAGATTCGGGCGGGTATGGCCGCGGTGTTTCGTGTCATCGGTCAGAAGATCATGACCATGGAACAGCTGAAGCTGCCAAAACCGGTCTACGATTTCATGAATCTCAAGCAGGGATTGATCCTGGTCACCGGACCCACCGGTTCCGGGAAATCGACCACTCTGGCTGCGATGATCGACCACATGAACCGGTATCGGAAAGATCATATTGTGACGATCGAGGATCCGATCGAGTATTTGCATTCGAACAAAGAATGCATCATCAACCAGCGCGAAGTCGGTGCTCATACTTTCTCGTTCGCCAATGCCCTGAAGAGCGCCTTGCGGGAAGACCCCGATATCATTCTTGTCGGTGAAATGCGTGATCTCGAAACAATCTCGATCGCAATCACCGCCGCGGAAACCGGACATCTGGTTCTCGGAACCCTCCACACTGTCAGCGCCGCGAAAACCGTTGATCGCATCATCGATGTCTTCCCGGGCCGACAGCAGGCTCAGGTCCGGGCCATGCTGTCTGAGAGTCTGCGCGGGGTGCTCTCGCAGCAACTCCTCAAGCGAAAAGACACGGATGGACGCATTCTCGCCATGGAAATCATGATCTGCAACGATGCCGTGTCCAACCTGATCCGGAAGGAGAAGATTTACCAGATCCCATCGATCCTCACGACATCGTTCGAGATGGGAATGACGCTGATGGACAATGAATTGCTGAGACTCGTGAAAGAAGGGCTGATCTATCCGGAAGATGCCTATATCAAAGCAATCAACAAGAAGGAATTCGAACCGTATCTGATCAGCACCGGTTCGACTCTGCTGGGTTAGGAGGTTCCGGAATGGCCCGAATCGACTCGTTTCTCCGACTCGTTCTGGAACAGCAAGCCAGCGATCTTTATATGCTGTCCGGATCACCTCCCATGATCCGTTACAACGGCGATCTGATTCCAATCAAGTTCCGAACGATCACGCCGCCTGAGGCGCGGAAGTTTCTTTTCGAGATTCTCACTGCGGACCAACAGAAGAAATTCGAAGAAACCCGGGACATGGACTTCTCTTACGAAATCACGGGACATGGCCGGTTCCGTGCAAATTTTTTCATGGATTCCAAAGGAATCGGCGGAATCTTCCGGATCATCCCGGCCCGCGTCAAGACGATGGATGAACTGGATCTGCCGGGTGCATTACGGAAGTTCGCGTATCTGGACAATGGGCTGGTTCTGGTTACCGGTCCGTCCGGATGTGGAAAAACAACCACCCTTGCGGCCATTATCCGCGAATTGAATCATCGAAGAAAAAAACACATCATCACGATCGAAGATCCGATCGAATATATCCATTCCAACGACAACTCGCTGATCTCACAACGGGAAGTCGGCGCGCATACCCCGACATTTCATGCGGCTCTGCGATCGGCTTTGAGAGAGTCCCCGGATGTCATCCTGGTCGGCGAGTTACGTGACATCGAAACGATCTCGCTGGCTTTGACCTGCGCCGAAACCGGGACGTTGATTTTCGGTACACTCCATACACAGTCCTGCAGCAAGACAGTCGATCGGATCGTCGATGTATTCCCGAAGGATGCGCAGGAGCAGGTCCGGACTCAGCTTTCCATTACCTTGCGAGGCGTGGTCGCCCAGCAACTGGTCAAGACTTCCGATCGATCCGGCCGTGTGGCGGCTCTCGAGATTCTGATCGGATCCACGGCTCTGGGTAATCTCATACGAGAGGGAAAAACATATCAGATCAACACGTTGATGCAGGCACAGGAATCGGAAAAAACCGGGATGCAAACCATGGATCAGGCGTTGGCGCGATTTGTGCGTGAAGGGCGAATTTTGCTCGATGATGCGCTCCAGCACGCCTATGATCGTTCTCTTTTCAATCAATTCAAGGATTCTGCGAATCGTGGATAAAGAGCTCTTCAAGGAAGCCCGAAAGGTATTTAAGAACGGCAACATCGAACGCGCCGCGATACTGTTTTCCGAGGCCGGCGCTCACGAAGAGGCGATGCAGGCCTACAGTCAACTCAAACGATGGGATAAAGCTGCCGAACAGGCGCTCATTCTGGGACGGGGGCAGGACGCGGCAGCCTGTCTGCAACGAGGCCATCATTTTGATCGTCTCGGGGAATTCTACTCGGATCGCAAGGACTTCGAGAAAGCCGCTCAGGCTTATGCCCGTGCCGGAGATCATCGACGTGCATCCGAAGCATATGAGGTTCTCCTCAGAAAGATTCCTGAGATCCGGCATATTCCGGGTGAACCGGTCAATCTTCCGGATGAAACCATCCGCCTGTTCAGATTGGCGGCTTCTTCGCATTCGAGAGCCGGGAATCATGCTCGCGCGGCTCATTTGTATTACCAGATCGGTCAGTACGATGAAGAAGGCCGGAATCTGGTGCTTGCGGGCGAGTATCGCAAGGCAGGCGAGGCATATGATCGGATGAATATGTTCGCGGATGCGGGATATGCGTACGCCCAAGGTGGTTTTTTCAGTGAGGCGGCGGCTTCGTATGAAAGGGACAAAAACTTTAAACTCGCAGCCGATCACTATCTGAAAGCAGGCGAAGCACGGCGCGCCGGCGATCTGTATCTGAAAGTCAATGATTCGATAGCTGCCGCGAACGCATATGAATCCGCAGGTGAACTCGATCTGGCCATCAAGGCTGCCGGCAATGTTCCTCCTGATGCCAGTGCGTACTCCGAAGCGATCGAAAAAACTCTCGGGATATCAAAACTGAAAGAGTATGTGACGCCATCCGCCAAACGATTTCTCTCGGAGTTCGCCATCATTGCCGACCCCGAGCAACACGCCAGCACCCTGTACGACATTGCCTGTCTGTTTGTTAAATCAGATTTTACCGAAGATGCCACCACCATCCTCGAGCGCCTCGCAGCCCATTCTCCGGACCTGCTGCGCCTATGGCAGTCCCAGCAACCGATTCAGCATGAAGACGCCCCTATACCGTCGGATGTGGCGTTTCATGCCATTTTACGGGAAGATTTCAACGCCGATGAACGCGAACAGGCTTACTACAATCGATTGCAGAAAATTCAGGAACTGACAGAAATAGACTCCTCGTCTCAGGTCAGCGACGGCACGTTGGTCAGCGAGACGCCTTCGGAAACACTGGCGTCCGGGAGCAAACCGAGAACCCCTCTCAGTTTCATGCATATCCAGGAAGGACAGCAGTTCGGTGATCGCTATCAGATCCTCAAGCATCTGGGCTCTGGCGGCATGGGTACGGTGTACAAGGCCAGGGACATTGAACTCGACGAAATCATCGCCATTAAAATTCTGTCACCTCAACTGACGTTCGACGAGAACGCCGTGGCGCGATTCAAACAGGAAATCAAACTCGCACGGCAAGTCAATCACCCCAACATCATCCGTATCTTCGATCTTGGAGAACTGTACGGGATCAAATTCATCACCATGGAGTTCTTCAACGGTGACCAGCTCAAACACATCATTCAGGATCAGGGTTTTCTCAGTATCCCTCACGGTATCCGGCTTCTGATGGATATCTGTTCCGGTTTGATCGCTGCACACAAGGTTGGCGTCATCCATAGGGACATCAAGAGCCAGAACATCATGGTATCCGAGGAAGGCGTCGCGAAGATACTGGATTTCGGCATCGCCAAGTCGAATCAGATCCAGGGATTGACGACCGACGGTAGCATCCTCGGGACTCCGGAATACATCAGCCCGGAAGCCATCATGCAGAAACCGGTCGATGCGCGGAGCGATATATACTCACTCGGGATGGTCATGTACGAAATTTTCACGGGACAACTCCCCTTCACCGGACAGAACATCATGGCCATCATCCGCCAGCACCTTTACAACGATCCGGACCCGCCGAGTCAGTTTAACGGAGAAATTCCCGAAGAACTGGAAGACGTCATTGTTCGCGCCATTCGACGGGATCCCGAGGATCGATATCAATCCGTCGCGGAACTCGTGTCGGAACTCCGATTCGTCAATATGGCTTATGGCCGCGAGCATCCGGATCTGAGCGATACACGTCCGATCTGACTGCCGAACGCAGGGATCAATAGTAGCCCCATTCGATCAGATCGGCTTCTCCGACCAGTTCTGTCTGATCCTCCGAGAGAATACCGGCCCAGAAATGAAGACCGGTCGCCATTCCCACATCGTACGGCCATTCAAATTCAAGAATGTCCAGATCGCGAACAATGGAAACCGGATCAAAAGCGACCGTTTGACTGTCGATTTCCGGAGTCCATGTCGGCCAGAAATAATACGAACCCCATGCATCGAGCACGATGCATACAGGCAGGTTCCATTGAACCGGGTCATCGTTCCAGTAGGTGATGCCGAGTCGGAACCAGTCTCCACCGGCAAGGTTCACATCATCCATCTGCAGATCAACTCCCAGTTTGTCGGGGAATACTGCAGACCCTGAGACACCCGCCAGTGACGCGGCAGTGGCCGTCATGATGCGGGAGGTCATCCCCAGCAGTGTCGTGTCGATCTTGTCCGGAGTGTCCTCGATGGTGTGATAGTAGGGATACTCGATCGGAACATCCTCGATCCCAAGCAGCGCCGGATATCCGTATTGCCAGAATGGAGAATGGTCCGAATACGTCAACGATCCGTTCACCACCATCCGGACCTGGCTCGAAACATATAACGATGCACACGAATTGGTGTATTCCCCGAGATCGATCGAATGTGCATTGACGACACAATCCAGGTCTTCCGGATACGGTGAAGCCCATCCGATCATATCCGCATTGAACACCCCGATGATCCGATCACCTGCCGTTGATGCATATCGGGCGTAGGCCTGTGAACCATAAAGGCCCTGTTCCTCCCCGGAGAATGCGATGAATCGGATCGTTCTGTCACAGACCGCTCCGGACAGAACCCGAGCGACTTCCAGGACACCTGCAACTCCGGATGCATTGTCGTCAGCACCTGGCGCCAATAAGGAAGCCATGCGGGATGTCGAGTCATAATGACCGCAGATGATGACAATCTCGTCCGGAATCAGCACTCCCGTCTTCTCGGCGATCACATTGGGAGCCATCGATGCCGTGTGATCCTGAGACCAGAGACCATACCCCAATGCTCGGAATTCGTCCGCAATCCAATCTGCCGCATCATGCGCACCCTGCGTATTTGAAAATCGGGTTTCGAAGGATGCGAGAACCTGGATTGTCTGAAATGCGTTTTCAGGAGATATCTGATCGACCAGGGCCTGAACCGGTTCCACCCATTGCGGTTCATCATAGGCCTGCGCCCGCTCCATCCGTGAATGAGGTTCATCGGGAATTCGAATCAGCTCGAAGCCCATCATCGCCAGGTGATCGCGTTCGCTTTCACGCAGCTTGCCGATCCATGTGTTTTCTTCCATCCGGTACGATTCGCGGAGGAGGTCCATTCCCGGTATAGATGTCAATCGCGGATGGTGAATGATGAACAGGTCCTTTTCGTATCCATCGGACTGATATTCGGAAACGGGTTCAGAGTGCGGCGAGAGGGGTTCCGATGTAAGGACCCAGTTCTCGGATGCCCACAAAAGAATGGGTCCTGCATCCCGTAGGGATCGTTCCTGCCCGGCATCGCTCAACCGACTCAGGAAAACGGCGTGATCGCTGGCGTACAAAGGATTGAAGGGATTCAAAATCGTCATGAGGAGCATCAAAACGAGGGTCTGACAGTTGGATAATCGCATCGGAGTCTCCATTTCTATCGGATCGGAGAAGCATCACCGATCCTTTACTCTTTCATAAAGATACGATGCCGGTGAAGCAAGTGTTCGTTTAAAAAAGCAACCGTTTGGTGCTATACTCGGGAACACTTCGTTCGAGGAGGTGCGTGTGAGTATTCCTGCTTTTCCTGATTTCAAACCTGTGGAACTGACCGATCGCCCGGTTCTTCATCCTCTTGTATGGGCCTCCCAGCCGGAGATCTCCGAGATCTGTTTCACCAATTTCTTCATCTACCAGACGCAGATCAA
>CALFER010000031.1 GCA_937951895.1 uncultured bacterium | reverse complement strand
CAACCTGCGCCTTGAATGACATCCAACCGGATCGGTATCTGAACGACGTCCTCGATAAACTCATGAGGGACTGGCCGGCCAAGGCGATCGACGACCTGCTTCCGGATCGCTGGAAAACACTGTTTGATCCCGATCAGACTCCGCTTCACGCCGCCCACTCGCGATAATCGTCTCTATTCTGTTTTCAAAGAACCTGCTCCATTCAAACACCAGCATCCAGTTTACTCCGATCAAATCCCATTCCAAGGTGTGTTTGCTCGAACGCTTACGTTGAGAGTGAAGTAGCCCTGCGGGTATCTGATCGCTTGCACGATTCACCTCATAAAAAACTCATTTGACAATCGGGTCGCCGAAAGCGCTTAATAGAGGGCGTAATTCTAAATCGGATGTTGCTTCTCAGGTAGTCAGCAGTCAGAATTCAGGAGTCAGAATGAGAGCTCCAGCGAAGACATTCGAAGATTTGGTGGTTTGGCAGAAGGCGCATGAGTTCGTGCTGGCTGTTTACCGTTTGTCGCGGACTTTCCCGCGTTCGGAAACCTACTGTTTGTCATCTCAATTTCGCCGCAGTGCTGTATCAATCGCTGCAAATATCGCGGAAGGATTTAGAAAACGTGGGCAAGCAGACAAGGCTCGCTTTCTCAACATTGCGCAAGGATCCCTCGAAGAATCCCGCTATTACCTGATTCTTGTCCGCGACCTCGAATATGGCGATGTTTCCGCGTCAATGGTGTTGCTGGTGGAGGTAAGTAAACTGCTGGAGGCGTATTCACAAGCCATTCTGAATTCTGACTCCTGAATTCTGAATACTTGACTAGTCATAATGGGCCTAAAAACCGGTGTTTGCCTGAATGAGGATGACGAAGATGAAGAGTGTAATCGCTGTGATTCTTGGGTTGTCTTGCATGTCCTTTGTTCCGTGGGCATCCGCAGAGATCATCACCGTCATGGCGGCGAATCTCAGTAGCGGGAACTACCAGGCGTATGAATCCCCCGGAATCAGAATCTTTCAGGGGCTCAATCCTGATGTCGTCCTGATTCAGGAATTCAACTACGAATCAGGGACTCTCGACGATCTGGTCGATACGGCTTTCGGGTCGGAATACGATTATTACGTTGAAACCGATAGCGAACAGATTCCGAACGGAATCGTCAGCCGGTACCCCATCATCTCATCCGGTCAATGGGCCGATACATACGTGGACAACCGCGATTTCGCATGGGCAGTGATCGATATCCCGGGCGACATCAATCTTCAGGTCGTCAGCGTGCATCTTCTGTCCAGTTCAGCCACGACCCGCAACAACGAAGCCAAACTTATCAAGAGTTACATCCAGGCGAACTTCAATCCCGATCACTACATCGTTGTCGGAGGCGATCTCAATACCGGTTCTCGCACCGAATCCGCGATCACCACATTCAAAACGTTCCTGACTGCCGATGGTCATACGCCCAAAGATCAGGAAGGAGAGAGCGATACGAATGAACCGCGGAGCGAACCGTACGACTGGGTTATGCCCAATGCACTGCTGGAAGCACGGCACACCACCCTGATCATCGGATCGGGCAGTTACTCGAACGGACTGGTGTTCGACAGCCACGTTTATACGCCGCTGAGTGATGTTTCGCCCGTTCAGTTCGGTGATTCGCATGTGACGGGCATGCAGCACATGGCCGTGATGAAAGCGTTCTCGGTGGGGTCCGCTTCCGATCCGACATCGACGCCGACGGTTGCGCCCTCGACGGCGACACCCACGCGGACACCGACTCGAACGCCCACCCGCACTCCGACTCCTGCACAATCGACGAGCACTCCGGTTCCCCGGACGAATACCCCCACACGGACGCCCACAATTGCTCCCTCATCCACACCCGGCGCTCAGATTCTTCTCGTTGACGACGATAACAACGGCGCGTATGAAAGCTACTACACGGCGGCCCTGACGAGTCTGGGAGAAGCATACGATCAGGTGACGGGCAGCCCGACATTGCTGCAGCTGCAGTCTCATGGGATCGTCATCTGGTTCTGCGGCGGTGATTACAGCACGTCTCTGACGGCTGCCGACCAGACCAATCTGATTTCGTATTTGAATGGCGGAGGGAGGCTGTTCCTGACCGGTCAGGACATCGGATACGACGTTAAAACGGATTCCAGCGGGATCTATGCGAATTATCTCCATGCGGCATTCGTATCGGATGACACGAACTACTACAACCTGACAGGTGCCGGAGGTCTTGCCGGAACGAACATCGTCATTTCCGGGACAGGAGGCGCGAACAATCAGAGTTATCCGTCCGCGATGAGTGCAGCCAACGGCGGCGTGTCCTGCTTTGCATACGACAACAGCAGCGGTTCCGGAGGCATTCAGTTCAGCAACGCCACGTATCGGACGATGTATTTCAGTTTCGGATTTGAAGCCATCAACAGTGCGGCGTCGCGAACGACCGTGATGCAGAAAGTGCTTGCATTCCTGCGTGGGACCACCGCTCCGACGTCAACGCCTCAGGCTGCAACCGCAACCCCGAATCCTCCCACTCCGACCCCCTCATCCATGACGAATACGCCGACCCGAACCCCGACGCGGACTCCGACTCGAACGCCGACATCGGTGGTCACGTCAACGCCGACCCGGACGCCCACGCGCACACCGACACCTTCGGGAAGCACGGCAGTTTTGCTAGTTGATGATGATAATGGCAGCACGTACGAAACTTATTATACGGATGCTCTGACGGGAGCCGGCAGAACCTGTACGAAATGGACCGTTTCGTCTCAGGGGTCTCCAACGTCAGCGACATTGAGTTCGTATGGCATCGTCGTGTGGTTTTGTGGTAACGACTATTCGACCACCCTGTCGGCAACGGATCAGGCCAATCTGACGACATATCTCAACAATGGCGGGAAGTTGTTCCTGTCCGGCCAGGACATCGGATATGACATTCGGACTGATTCGGGTAACTTCATGGGAACCTATCTCCATGCCGGATATCTTAAAGACGACACAGACTACACGTTGTTGACCGGCGCAGATTTTCTCACCGGGCGGTCAGACTCGATCTCGGGCACCGGCGGTGCGAACAATCAGTCTTATCCGTCGTCCATCAGTGCAGCCAACGGAGGCACGATCTGCTACAACTATGCCAATGGGGATGGTGCAGCGGGTGTCAGCTATCGCAACGGATACCGGGTCGTGTTCTTCAGTTTCGGATTCGAAGCAATCGACAGTCCGGCCAATCGAATTGCAGTCATGCAAGCCGTCATGGGTTTTTTAACTGCATCCTAGATTCGAGAGTCGACCGGACTATTCCCCCCAGCCGAAGGCAAATGTGTCCATTGAGCCGAAAAGCTCTGTCTTCGTTGAATCCGTCATCGCCGCATACCAACGGATCCCTTCCGCAGTGCCAGCGCCCTCCGGCCACGAAAACTCCGCCAGTATCACCCATTCCTGCTCACCCGGATGCAGCGTAATGGTCTGATAATCGTATTCATTGAAACCAGGTGCGAAGAAGTAGCTGCCGAATACGTCCAAAACGACAAACAGCGGCACATCCTCAATCGACTGATCGCCCGGATTGCAGGTCAGCACACTGCATGCACACGCATCACCGGCCTGGAAGTAACTCGCCGGCATCCAGACTCTCACGCCCAGATTCGCGCACACTGGTGTCGGAGTCGGGGGAACCGGTGTCGGAGACATCGTCGGAGGAGGTGTCGGCGGCTGCGACGTTTCTGTCGGTGATGGCGACGAGGTCGGCGTCGCAGTCCGGGACGGGGTTGCCGTGACCGTCGGTGTCCGGGAGGGTGTAGCGGTTCGGGAAGGTGTCGGGGTCGGCGGCGTCACGACAGGAGTCGGGGTGGGTGTCACCTGCCCGGTGTCCACTCCGAAAAACATCAGATAGGCCGCCAGCAGATCACCGATTGTCGTATCGGCACCGGTATCGATCAATCCGCCGATCACGAGACTCGATCCGATCGTCCGGTATGTCCCCTGATTATACGCAATCGCCGTGCCGTAACTGGGTGAGTAGTTTTCGAGGATGAGCTGCGCACCGGTTTGAGGCGTCAGGTGATCGATATAACTGTTGAACGCCGTTCCGGATTGATACTGAAAATACATCCCGCCAGTCATCGTCCCGGCGACTCCGTAGATGATCGAAGCATCCCCCGTGCCGTCACTCACGCCATTGATGTGAAACATCGGATGAACGGCAGTCGCAGGATCGAAATTCCAGGTGTCGCCTCCTTCCATATACAGATTTCCGCCTCCGTTGAGATACGCCGCGAGCGCTTGTCCTTCCGTCGTTGTCAGCACGTGACTTCCGGCACCAAAAATGCCCAGACAGACAAATATGGACTGATAGGCATCCAGGTCGGTCGGCAGATTCCGGCTGTACTCGACGTACACGCCCATATCGCCGATCCTCGATGCAATCTCGGGGCCGGAATTGCCCGATCCGTCCCGATCGTAAACATACACCGGCAATCGTTCGACAATCGTAACAGAATAAAATCCCTCAACCGGCGCAACCGTCATATTCGGGATCTGAGCGCTATCGACCGCACGAATGCGATACTCGATCACATCATCCGGAACGAGCGTATCGGGAATCACCGCGGTCATCGTTTCCGTTCCGGTCATCGGTAGAATTTCGAGATCACTTCCGTTGACGCGATACTCCAGGTCCGCATGATCGACGCCCATGTTATCCGTGATGATTGCGGTGATCTGCAACGGCAGTAGTGTCGATGCCGCGAACGGCCGGTAGGAATGCTCGATGACGGGGGAGGTGTCATCCACTCCCACACGGAACGAATACAGCTCATCGGGCGCATGCATCGGGAGAGTCCGGTCGCATCCGGCCTGGTTGTCGATCAGAATGTAGTATTCGATCGTGGTGTCTTCGGGCTGAGCCGGAACAAGTGCCTGATAGTTCATCCAATTCGTGATCGACATGGTGAGTTCCGAAAAGGTGGCGGAACCGGCGGCACGCCAGGCGAGTTTCGGGAAGCCGGCCAGAAACGGAGAATGGGGTTCGAGACGAGCGATGACCGGGTAGGGATCTGAGGTGTTTTCTGTGTCGGGACGAGCGGTATGGGTTCCGGCGACGACCAGTGCGAGCTGCTGATTGATCTGGGTTCGAGCGGTGCTCTCCTCAAAACCGGCGAACGTGTATCGGAGATTCATATCGCATCGGAGCACCGCGGTGTGGGGATAATCGCCCGAGGAAAACAATGAAAAAACGGATTCACTCAGATCAGATAATACAAAATACGTCAAATCGCATGATTGGACCAGTTGCCGACAGGCTTGCTGTGACTGGCCGACACCGAGTGCCAGTACGACGAGTCCCTGATCGTCGAAATCCTCCCAGAGATCCTGTAGAAGCAGAGCCCCTGCTTCGGGACCTCCTCAGCAATCACCCCAGAAGTAAATCAGGATGGCCATGCCGTTGAAGTCATGCAGTGAGACATAGCGGCCATCACCATCGGGAAGTGTGAAGTTTGCGACCGTGTCCCCGACCCCATAGACGGCTTGACCGGCCGTTGGCATCCAGAAACAGCACATGATCAGGATCACGACTCCGATCAGGTTTTTCATACGACGATCTCCTTGTCGATTCACGAACGTTCATCCGGTCTGACATGATTGATGACGGAATAAAAATCTGCAATCCATGTGCCATGTGTGCTGAGATCTCAGCGTGCCGCAGCATTCGTTTTTGACAAGACCGACCTGCTGCCGATATACTCAAATCTGAAGACAGTCGTGTTGATAACTCATTAAGAAAACTGAATTAGGGTGCGTCGAGTCGCATCGTGGAGCGCCCAAGCAGGGGAGGCACTATGAGATCTTTCGTGGTTGGTATCAAGTCGGCGGTCGTCCTGTTCGGTTGTATCTGTCTCGGGGGCGGCACACCCGCGCAAGGTGGCTGGGAAGTTGTCGGGTCCAGCGGGTTTTCGGCCGGACAGAGTGCATTTGCGAAGATCGCCATCGGCAGTGACGACATGCCTTACACGGTCTGCCAGGATGTCGGAGCCGGATGGAATGCCTCCGTGATCCGCTTTAATGGAACGGTCTGGGAAAGTGTCGGCGCGGGAGGCACATCGGTGGGTGGCGCAGGATGGCCGGACATCGCGATCGACAGCGGGAATGCTCCCGTGATTGCCTATTGCGAGGGGAATCTTCAGAACAAGGGAACCGTCAAACGATTCGACGGGACGTCCTGGCAACTCATCGGCGCCGAAGCATTCACCTCTCCGTGGGTCGACTACATGCGGATGGCTCTCGACAGCAGTGACATCCCGTATATCGCAATCGCCGACTCTAACAACTCAAGCAAAGTGACGGTGATGCGGTTCAACGGATCGGCCTGGGAAGGCGTCGGGAGCGCCGGTTTTTCAGCCGGCAGCGCCAACACACTCGCGTTCGCAATCAACTCGCTCGATGTTCCGTATGTCGCGTTCAGAGATTCATCTCAGAGCTATGCTCTGACGGTGATGCGGTTCAACGGGTCAACATGGGAACTGGTCGGCACAGCCGGGTTTTCAGGCGTTGCGGCCTCGGTCGACATGGCGATCGACGGCAATGATATCCCCTATGTGGCTTATCGAAACAGCAGTGCCGCGGAAAAGGCAAGCGTCAGACGGTTCAACGGCACGGCATGGGAGGCCGTGGGTCCGGTCGGTTTTTCCGCGGATTACGCCGGAACGCCCGTCATCGCAATCGACAGTGCCAATACTCCTGTCGTGGCGTTCATCGACAACGCCTCCGGTGGAAAAGCAACCGCCATGCGATTCAACGGGACGGCATGGGAAACAATCGGTTCCGCCGGCTTTTCCTCGGGGGGCGTCAGCTATATCGATATTGCGTTCGACAGCGCTGACATACCGTATGTGATCTTCAGCGACGCAACGGTCTCGAACAAGGCAACCGTCATGCGGTTCGCTCCGGAAGCGACGGCGACCCCCAGCGAGACGCCGACAGTGACACCGACCGATACTCCCACTGATACGCCGACGCCCAGCCCGACCCTCCCGCCTCCGAGTCACACACCGACTCCGACTGCAACCGAAACGCCGACTGCAACCGAAACTCCGACTGTAACCCCGACACCGACGGATACACCCATTCCGACCTGGACACCTACGGAAACACCGACTCCCACCGATTCTCCAACACCCACCCCATACACTCCAGTGGATATTCTATCGGTGGTGCCCGTTCCCAACAGTCAGAATGTCATGCTGAATGCGAATTTGGGCGTTCTCATCGACGGAAACATCGATCCGGGGACCGTCCGTTCGGACACATTCATCGCGCATTCTCAATATCATGCATCGATTTCCGGCACATTCACCATCAACCAGACGGATTTCGTCCTGGATCCGGATGTGAACTTTCATCCCGGAGAACGCATCGAGGCATCCATCACAAACGGGATACATGCGGGAGGTGTGCCGGTCCGGCCGTTTGTCTGGCAATTCAGGACAATCGTCGAGAGCGGGCACGGCACGTTCATCGAGAGCGCAGAGCAGGTTGCGTCGGACTATACCCGTGCAGTTGCGATCGGTGACACGGATTCGGATGGTGATCTCGATGTCTTCGTCACCGGTTCACACGGACTGATCTACCTCAACGATGGATCCGGAACCTTCACGAACAGCGGACAGAACGTTGGAAATGCATTGCATCACGCTGCCCTGGCGGATCTGGATGGTGATGGCGATCTGGATTGTTTTGCACTTCGCTATTACGATTCTTCGCAGGTATTTTTCAATTCGGGAGGTGTGTTCACGAATTCAGGTCAAAGTCTCGGCACCGGCGACGGGAACCAGCACGTTGCGCTCGGTGATATCGAGGGAGATGGCGATCTGGATGCGTTCATCTCCAAATCGATGTCCGTCGCGAGCCAAATCTGGCTGAACGATGGGACCGGTTTCTTCGTCAACAGCGGAATCAGCTACAGCAACTACATGCATGAGGCGGCATTCGGAGACCTGGATGCCGATGGCGATCTCGATCTGTTTCTTGCGCACAGCAATCAGAATGTCGTCATGCTCAATGACGGGACCGGCTCATTTGCAGGCACAGGGCAGGTGTTCCCTCAACAGGTCAGTTCGGGAGTGGAGCTGGGCGACGTCGATGCCGACGGCGATCCGGATGCCGTAATCTGTGCCTGGCACAATCAACCCGCGACTGTCTGGCTCAATGATGGAAACGGACTGTTCACCGACAGCGGACAGACGCTCGGCGGCTCGCAAAGCACGGATCTCGTTCTGGCGGATTTCGACGGCGATTCGGATCTGGATCTCTTCATCTGCAACGATTCGCAACCCGATACGGTATGGTTGAATGATGGCTCGGGAGTGTTTTCCACCAATGGGCAGAGTCTGGGGATCGGATCCAGTGAATATGCGGCATCCGGAGACCTGGATCAGGATGGCGATATCGATGTTGTGGTCGGCTGCGATACACTGGAGTCGCCCAATGTGGTATGGCTCAATCAGTACGCTGAGACGACGCCGACGGAGACGCCATCGCCGCCTCCGACAGAAACCCCATCACCTGATCCGACTTCGACAGTAACGAATACACCGACGCACACAGCTTCGGAAACTCCCACCTCAACATGGACGGCGACTCCATCGCAGACCCCGACATTTACCCCGACATTTACCCCGACATCTACCCCGACGTTTACTCCGACGCGCACGCACACCCCGACACGGACACCGACTGTTCCTCCAACGTTCACGCCGACACGCACGCCCACTCGAACCATGACACCCTCGCCGACACCGACCCGAACTCCATCCCCGACCGCGACGCAAACGCCGACTCCGAGTCCGACGAACACCGCCACGTTGGTTCCGACTGAAACCCCTGCACCTTCGCACACACCGACGCCCATGCCGACCCACACGCCTCAGCCGACTGCGACAGCGACCGGAGCAGTACAGGTGGAGGTGACATTGAACGCGACCGAGTTTCACAGCGGGGATACGATGATGCTTTCAATCGCGATGAGTAACATGAGTGGTTCGACTCACTCGGTCGATGCCTGGTTGATTCTTCGCGTCGGGATTGCGTACTACTTTTACAGATACGACACGACTGGTTTCCCGCCGGTGTTAAACATGGGTTCAGAAGCCGGACCATTGATCTCATTTCCGTTCTTCCCGGATACAACGATTCCGGCAACACAAATCTGGCAAATGACCTTCCCGGACATGACACTGGTCGAACCGATTGAGTGTGCCTACTACTTCGCGCTGTTGAACTCGGCGAATTCTAATCTGGTGAGCAACATTTCGGTGTTTTCTTTCCTGATCGACGAATGACCTTCGGGCGAGTTTAATTGGATCTGCCGGGTGGCGATCTCACTCTTCGAGATCGCATGACCCGGCAGGCAGCCGAAAATCGACCTCCAACCCACCATTCATACGGTTATTAGCCCGAATTTCGCATCCATGTGCATCGACAGATTCGTCAATGATGAGCTCTTTCAGATCATGAGTCGCAGCCCTTTGTTCGGTCGAAGCGCCGATTTCATCCAGATAATGTAAACGTAACGCACCAATTTTACCCAAATCCTCCTCCTTGGGTACAGGGAGGGATTAATATGATTCCCAAGCGTATTCTGATTTGCCTGATCATGTTTAACATGGTCTCTTTCTCGATTCACGCTCAAGTCCTGTTGGATCTAAAGGATTGGCGAAGCGATTACCGATATCACGGGCCTGACGATCGCGGAACGCCTCCGAATGGAATCGATCGGGAATCGGCGTCGATGGAAATTGGCTACATCAAATATCACACCGGCTCGGGACCTTATTCCTGGTACGTGATGAGCGGAAATGCGGGTGTCGAGTTCGATCTGAACGCGACAATCGGAGGGGGAGTATTCCCCACGTCGGGAATGACGGAATCAAACTGGAGGGCATACCTCGACATCGAAACCCGTCCGGGGGGACCCGCGGGATTTGCCAACGGGATGGAAATCGGGATTCATAATCTCGATGATGCATTCGAAAATGGCGTGATGACGGATGACGATTTCGATCATGCAATGGAAGGGGTCAGTTCGTGTTATGCCCCGAATGAACCGGTGATGACGACACACGATATCACTGACGCGTTGCGGCACGATCTGTTCGGGGAGGCATCTCCCGGAGTCAGTTCGGGTTTTATATTCATACATCATGGCACCGGCATGACGAATGCGTTTATTCTCACTGTTCATCCCCTTCGCCTTGTCGTGACACCCAATCCGATTCCGACATCGACTCCCGCGCCATCGGCCACTTACACTCCGATTCCCACAGCGCTACCTTCCACTACTCCGACACCAGAGCCTTGGATCGGTGTACGATTTGAATTCCCGAGGGATCATTTTACCGGTGGTGACCGGTTCAAACTCGTGGCTCAGTGTCAGGCAGGTGAAGGTGACATCGTGGCCGACTTGATTGTGGTGCTGGATATCATGGGACAATACTGGTTCTTTCCTGCGTGGACGCAGACGGTTCAGTCCCGGCAGCTCGATTTGCCGGGAAACACGATGATTCCGGTATCGATTCTTGATTTTGTTTGGCCATACGGAGATTTCGGTCGGATGGAGGGGTTGCGGATAGTCGGAGCGATCGTGGATCTGACCCGGATGGAAATCCTGGGTGGAACAGACGAGGTGGTGTTTCAGTTTGAATAGGTGGAATCGATCGGCAAACCGTTTCGATTTTCGGTCGGACTTGCGGAGTGATGCTGTGCGGTTCAGGCTGGTACGAACGGATGGAGAGGGGTCATTTTCGTTTCAACGAGGCGATCAGAATTATTGAGATGGCCGCGATGACGATTCCAAGACCTGCCGGATCGCTTGCCGGCACATTGGGACCCGGTGTCGGAGTCGGGCCGAGGCCGTTTTCCCAGAGATTGACGACGGCGTTGATCCAGGCGTTGTAGGATCTGCCGGGATTTCCCGTATGCGTCGGACTGAATGTGTCGGTGCCTCCGCAGAAAATCGTCGCGACGCGCTGATTCTGCCATACTTCCGGATGACTGTCCCCTCCATCGCTGCTTGCGCTGATTCCGACCAGAGCCGGTGTTGAGGTGTCCATCGATTCATCCGGAAAACCGCCTTGTACGAACCAGAAATAGTCCGAATCGAGCGCCGGGTCGTCACCCGTCCAGGCTGCAGAATTCTCGAAATCGAACGGCACGACATTCGGCAGCGGATAATCCTCGAACTGATCCGTACCGGTCGGATCGAACTGATGCAGCCAGTCTTCGCGCATCCACCGGGCGAATTCGCGACATGCTGCGGCGTTTTCTTCACTCATGGCGCCGGGAATCATGGGCGGGGCCTGGAGTGCGATGAACAGGACATCCGGATTTTCCAGGAAGATGTTCAGCATACCGCGGTAGGCGGTCTTGAGTTGGGCCAGGGTGGACGCCGTGCCGTCCCAATATCCGTGGGTCGGCCAATAGGTGTTCGTGTACGCCGCTGCAACCGAACTGGATGAATTGAGATACTGGAAGTTTGTATACGCACCGGAACTGTCCGAGTGAGGGGTGCCGCCGGTGACCTGACCGTAGCCGTTATTGGCGGTCGATCCGTCGTAGCTCGTGTCATAGGAATAGACCTCCGCGCCGGGATAACATGGTTTGAACATCACGATATCCATGGCTTCGGCATTGAATTCGTACCAGGTCAGCATGAACGAATTGGCAGGAATGATCGAACTGTATGTCGGGTCGCCATAGGCATCCGGACCGGTGAATACATAATGTGAGCCTCCGTTGGGGATACCGAGTTCCCGCTGGAAGCGTTTGTACCAGTGTCGATAATCCGTGTCGTTGTTCTCGTACACATATTGTTCGTTGATCCGGGAGTGCAGGTCATACCCGAGATTCTCGAGCGCATTGTAAAGTGCATGGTCGAGCAGGTTCCCGCCGCAGGAGTGGTGGAAAAAATTGAACACATGACCACTGATTCCCGCCGGTGTGCTGAAATCCGGATCGCTGTAGCGTTCGTCGAGCAGCGAGGCGGATGCGGGCATGTTGAAAAAAGGCAACACAAGACCGAACAGAACAACAACATAGATGGCTTGAATGCGATTCATCAGAGGGCTCCTTTCATTCAAAACGAATCCTGTGGTTCGGCGTCATGATAATGATCCGGGTTTCTGAGTGCAAGCAGGTGATCCACGAAAACAATCGCGACAGACTGAAAACGTTCCTGTCAACCTGTCGCGCCATATCGAACTTTCAGACGCTGCACCAATCTTTCCGGTGCAATCCGGATCAAACCTCTCGTTACGCCAAGCGCTTCTCGTTTATCAGATTGTTGCCGTATCTGTTCCTGTCGTTTTCTGTAGATCTCTCTCATACGGATCAGTTGACGTGCAACCCCGTGTAATCGGGATTCAGGCTGCTAATGCAAGCCGATTCGAATTCCGGGGACCAATCTGTTATAATTAGAGATTATAGTGCTGATTCAGGTGGACACCTTGATGGAGGGCGCGGCCATGATGAGATGGAGCGGTCGAAGTACCTGTATGATTTGGGCTTTTATGTGCGTGATCGGTCCGGTTTTGCATGCGACCGAATTCCCTGGCCCGGATTCGGGCGTTTATGTCGGTTTTCCGATCGCGTTTAACACACGGGATGCCCAGAATGTGATCGATGATTGCCCGTCGGGCTGCGATGATATGGTCTGGAGTCGGCCGATCGGCTTTGACTTCGTTTATCGCGGATCGACGTACTCCACGGTCTATGTCTCGGTGAATGGATACCTGTCGTTCACGAACAGTGGGCACGATTATGTCAACACGACGATCCCGAACCCCGCCGGCCCTCCCAACATGATCGCCCCTCTCTGGGATGATCTCATGATCTACCCCTCAGACGGCGGGATGTGGGACGACGTGCTGGGAACTGCTCCGAATCGCACGTACATCGTTCAGTGGTGGTTCATCAGTGAACGGCAGAATGAGGCGTCAGCTCTGTCCTTTGCCGTCCTTCTGCATGAATCGACCGGGGTGATTGAGTTCCTCTATTACGATATGGTCGATGTTCCGACAGACATCACAATCGGAATTGAAGATAGCACTCAAACCGGAGGAATTCTCGGGTACTACGAAAACTCAACCTATGGCACCTATCCCGGATTACCGGTTACCGATAGCTCCGTCCAGTTTCAGCCAGCTCCGAACTTGACGGAGTACATGCCGGTCGGGTGGTTCGGGCCGATCGTTCCCCGGAATACTACCGACACAACCATGAGCTATGCACCGCTTCCTCCGATTCTGTATGGCTGGGATATCGGAGGCAACACCTACCTGAACTATCTCATCCATGAAGATCGGGGGTATCCCGTTCCGGTCGAAAACTGGCTTCACATGTACATCGACGAAATTCCGAAGATCTACCATTACATCTCTCCACAACCGGTTGGTTCGTTTTTCTTCGGCAACATCACCTTCCCGTGTATGGTTCCAGGCGGCAGACATACCATACGGATGATCACCGATCCGGATGGGGTGATTCCGGAGTCCGACGAGACCGATAACAATTTTGCGGCGCAGTTCGTATGGAAACCGCTGGATATGGTCGATGACCTGCCCTACGACATCACGACTCCGGCTCCCGGAGGTTTCGGTCCGGCATCGTATCGAAACATGGATGGTTTTCAATTCGCTTCGAATTTCTATTGGATGGCGGTCGGATTACGATGTCAGGGTGAAGACTACGATCTCGGGTTGTACAACGATTATTCCGATAGTTTGAACGGGTTCACGACTCTTCTGAAATCATCCGAGAGTTCTTCGGTCATCACCGATCTGATCGTGATCGACGGGAATCGTGAACCTGGTGTGTTTCAGGCTGGCGTGTATGATCCGATCCCGTTTGGAGAACCCGACGGATATTCGATTCAGTGGGACGACAGTAGCGTGACCCTGACGTACTCCGGAAGTGAAATGCTATATGGTCCCTATTCATTCACCGCGAGCGATGTTCTGAGGTGTCATGAGGTGTCCTGGCAATCGCCGGGGGCCGCATGGATTACGTGTATCAATGAGACTCCGGGAGATCTCGATGTCCTGTTCTATGACAGCACCGGAGGCATCGGAATCAAGTCGCGCGGCGAGTATTCAGGAATCGTGTACGACCTGAGCGCCGGTTTGGATGATCAGGTCAGCGTGACGGTGTCGGTGGCATCGTACTACGGCATTGTCGTGACGAACGAATCAGGATCGAGCGGCACGTATTATCTGCGGATCGGTCCAACTCAGTTCACACCGACGCCAAGTCCCACCCGGACATCGACACCGACCTCACCGGCCACGGCGACCCCGACGGCTACTCTGACCGCAACCCGAACTCCGACGGTTTCCCCAACTGCAACCCGCACTCCCACCGTGACTCCGACTCAGATGTCCTCCTCAACTCCGACCCGGACACCGACTCCGACCGGAACGCAAGCTCCCACTCATACGCGGACACCGACTCCGTCATCCACGCCCACCTCTATCCCTACGAACACGGCGACTGCCACGCCTTCTCCGACTGCAACGATCCCGACTCCCACCTCAACCGGAACAGGCGTATCCAGCCCTTCTCCAACTGCTACCGTGACTCCACCGTTGCCGACCCACACCCCTCAACCAACCGAAACTCCGATACTGACCTCGACACCCGAGCCTTCCTGCGATGTGACCGGAGCGACCATCTGGATGCCGTCCGAGATGTTTCATGCAGGTGATCCATGCTCATGCATCGTTCATGTCTGCAATGCGACTGGAGCGGTGATGACGGGGTATCCCTTATTCGTAGTTCTGGATGTCTACGGAAACTACTATTTCGCGCCATCGTTCAGTTCGTTCGACAGTTATCTCGACGACTATCCGAGTTTTCCTGAGGGACTTGCGGAAATCCAGGTTCTGCCTCAGTTTGAATGGCCGGCAGGTGCCGGCTCCGCAGACTCGATCATCTGGTATGCGGCCTTTACCGATCCTTCCATGTCCGAGTTGTTCGGGACCATGAGTTCATGGACATTCGGATGGGAATGACCGTCCCGGTCTATCGATACCCCCACTCCTCCGAATCCAGACTGACAATCGTCATCCAGTCCAGACTCGTCAGCGCTGCCCAGAATCTCAACCCGTCGGCCGCGCCGGCATCATTCGGCCAGCTGAACTCCAGAATCGGGTAGATTGCGGATGTGACGGCAGGAATCGTCCATGTCTCGTAGTCGATCGCCTGCGTCCAGGACGGCCAGAACCAGATCGAGCCGAATGCATCGAGCAGCACGAAACAATGGAGCGTGACGAGTTGCGAGCTGTTTTCGATCCGGATGTCGAAATCAAATCGATCACCACTTTGAAACATCGTGCTGTTGAGGAGGATCTCGATGCGCGGATCAAAAGGTCCGGCAGTCGGAGTGCCGGATGGAGTGGGCGTCCAGGAGGGGTTCGGTGTCTGCGAGATGGTCGGAGGTGGAGGCGTGGGCGTCGGTGGAACCGGAGTCTGTGTCGGGTGAGGGGTCGGTATCCCGGGCGGCGCTTCGATCGGGTAATGATACCCGATATCCCTCACCCCATTATCCGGCACCAGATCGGTTCTGGTCGTCCGATCTTCCGGAATCGCCGATTCAGATCCCGCATCGACACAGGGACTGGTCTCGTCCTGTCCGGCATCCTCCTGGCTGAGAAAGTAACTCCCGAAAGGCCCCAGGCAGAACAGGGGATCGATCGAGATATTCCCATCCATGCCGGTCGGATCGTCCAAGCCCTGAAAGCCCAGGGTGTTTCCCCAGACATCGTTGTTGAACACCGTCAGGGGATTCCCGTACTGCAACTCGATACCCGTCCCGTTCCCCGTGATGATGTTGTGGTCGATCTCCAGAGAACTCTCGTAGTTGATGATATGCACGCCGGTCTGGCTTCCCGTGACGGTGTTTCCCGATATCCGGCTCGATGTGTACCGGTGATACAGATAGATTCCCTGAACGGAGTTGCCGTCGAACAGGTTGTTCTCGATCACAACACTTCGTGCATCGAACGAGTTGATACCCTGGACTGCATTCTCGAAGAACAGATTGTCCCGAATCACACCCCCCCCGTCCCACAGGCAGATGCCGCTGCCCGGATTGTAGGCAAACACATTCCGAAGGATCTCAGGAGAGGCATATTCGACGCTGAGCACGCCGGAAAATGAGATCGGATCTTCATTGGAGATAAAAAAGCTATCCTGAATGACCGCAGCCGTGTTATCGATCGCCATCGCGGATCCGACGGCTGCATTCCCTGCGCGATTCTGCTCGAATATGCAGGATTGCACCGTCACGTGCCCGTTCTTCACATACATGCCGCCGCCGCCCCAGGAATCGTTCGCCGTGTTGTCCCGGATGCAGCATTCCGAGATCGTGAATTCCGAGTTGTACGCGCTGACACCGCCGCCGTTCCGGCTGTCGATGGGAACACCATCGCGAAGGGTGAAACCCGAAATCGATGCGCTCTGGACCGAATCCAGCCGGATGACTGGACCGTACCCACTGCCGCTGATCTGCGTAGAATTACAATCTGTGTAACTATGCAGAGTAATTCCGTTGATTTCCGGCCAGATCAGATTCTCATGGTAACAACCGTCTGCGACCAGCACCGTATCGCCGGTGCCGGCGTGATCCAAACCGCTCTGGATCGTCGAAAAATCATCCGGGACACGGATCGTCATGGCGCTCGTCTTCCATGAGAGGAACACCACCAGGATCAGGAAGAGACGGTGTGTTGGCCTGTGCATCGGTCACCTCGCTTGAACGCCTGTTCATGGTTCCATGCTTACAAAAAATGCGTTCAATCGATGTGAATTGCATGAGGGATGCCAACGCTCGGGATCCCGAATCGCGTCTAGTGCCAACCGAACTCGATGATATCCAGATTCGAAACCAACCCGGTCATGTCAGGATTCAGGACAGCTGCAATCAGATGCACACCACGCATCATCCCGCAGTCGTCCGGCCAGTCGAACTCCGGAATGACGGAATACGAACGGTAGCCAAACGCGATGGAGGGGATTTCGTCGAGATAATCGGATGGGGTTGATGTAAACTCGGGACCGAAAAAAAACGATCCACCGATTTCGAGAACGACAAAGATCGGAAGATCGTGGAGGGATATAATTCCCGGATAGTAGGACAGAAGAGCCGACTCGAAAGTGTCTCCGGACGTAAAATCGTTATCGGAGATCAGAAGTTCGATCAACACGGATTCGGGTCCCGGTGTGAAGGTCGCTGGCGGATCCGGATCCGGTGTCGGCGTTGCGGGTATCGGTTGTTCCGTTCGGATCATCCAGTTGGGATAATACCGGCACAGAATCCAGATGTTCGAGTTGCTGTAAGAGAGAAACACCGTTTCCGGTGCTGCTGCCATGACGATCTCGGGTGCGCTCCATCCATGCCCCTCGAACCGTGTCAGCAAGGTCCGATTCGCCTCCGGATCCGTCCACACGATCATCGCGGTTCCATCCGGCCGTGCATCTGCTGAAATCGTTCCGGCAGGGCCCAGATCGGTCATCACGGAACCGGCGCATTTGACGCGCAGCGATTGATCATGGAATCGCCAGCCGACGACCCAGTTTTCCGGATCCAGCCAATCGCCGCTTGTGACGGATGTGAACATTCCGCTTTCGAGCACACAGCTGTAGCCTGATTCCGGGATGTTCGAAAGGCGTCGGTATTCGATTGTGTTCGGACCACTGCTCTCGGAGTGATCAATGAGATAGATATAAGGAGCGATCGGGAGGTAGGTCTGTTCCGTGATGATGACGTAAGGATCCACCCACTTCGTGTGGTAATAACCTTCAGATTCACAGGCATCGGTCGCATTCCAGGTGTCCGTATTCACCCGGCATCGTCGGATGTTGATCCCGCTTCGGTAATCGATCACCAATTCGCCGGATGAAACGAATCGAATCACGTGCATGCTGCCCGTGATCGGAATGTACCGAGCAGGGAGCCAACCGCCCGGTTGATAACGATGGATGTTGCATCGTCCTTCAGAGAGTCCCACAATGACGGGATATCCATCCGGATCAAGCGTCAGTCTGAATCTCCGGGTCGAAAAATCCAGACCGGGATCATCAAATGAACCGATGAGAACCGGTTCCGCAGGATCCGATATCCAGAGCAATTCGGATACTCCATCATGCTCGGTCAATATGAAAGGATATCCGGCAAAGGCTCCGTTTTCCGGCACGATGAAATCCCGGACGACAACGGAGCCAGCCAGCCCGCTCACGTCCGTGCCGGTCCAGGCAATACACACTGAAAACGGCGCTGCCGCGATGAGTATCAGGGTAGTCCATCGATGCATGCTCATACCCCTTTCCAATGATCATAATAAAAGTGTCGGTGATACGCAAAAATCGTGCGGCATTGACAAGAAGCTCCGCGTCTTGAAAAGATACCGGTATGAAAACGATCGAAACCGAGTCCCGTCATGAAGTCATCATCTCGAAAAGCCGATTCCTGGCGGTGGCCAACCGGGTCGACACGCCCGAGGAAGCCATGCGGATACTCGAAGCCTGCCGGATTCGGGATGCCACACACAATACCTGGGCCTATCGGATCGAGACTCAGTTGCGTTTCAACGACGACGGAGAACCGGGAGGCACGGCGGGACGTCCGATCCTGGCAGCCATCGATCGTCTGTCACTGGATCACGTTCTGGTCGTTGTGACGCGATGGTTCGGAGGCATCAAACTCGGCGCGGCCGGCCTGGCCCGAGCGTACGGCGGGGCTGCCGCCCAGAGTCTCATGAACGCCCGAATCCACGAGATCCGTACGTTTCACTCCTGCCGGCTCTCCGTCCCGTTTCCGGAATCCTCCCGGATCTACCTGCTGCTCGAACAGTCCGGCCTTCGGCGCGACTCCGAGCGATTCACGGATGCCGGCATTGAATTTCTGCTGGAAGTACCGGAAGAGATGCTCGAATCATTCGAAAACGCCATCCGGAACACCTCCCGCGGCCGCGTCTCTCTCGAACGGCTCGGCTCGTATCGCAAATGATCGCTCCATCGGTCACTCGAAACATTCATCTCCGCGACACGTAAACACATACCGGGACCATTTTCATCGAGAAAGGCATATACATGAACACAGCACCATCGATCCGGCACGAACGAATCCCCGCGGCGCTCGCGATCTGCCGCCGCTTCAATCTCAAGGCACGGTCGGAAATCCAGGCCACGCTCCATGAACTGGCCCGGTCGATCCCCGAGAATCTCATCACGGGAAACCCCTACTGCCTGATTCAATTCTTCAGCCGTTATCCCGAGGGCTTTGAAGTCGAAGTCGGGTTTCCGGTCCGTGATCAGGTGGAGGGTTCACCGTTCGAATGTCGGGAGACTCCGCCGATGGAACTTCTGTCCCTGCAGCATTCCGGGGCGCGGGCGGATCTCAGAACCACAAAGATCGCACTCAGCGGTCATGCATCCGATCGCGCGCTGATCTCGGATGAGTTCACCCGCGAAGAGTATCCGGACTGGCAGAACCTGGAGGGTCCCGTCATCTGTCAGTTCGTCATTCACAACTGGGGTGAGCGCTTCGAGCGGAATCTGAGGCGCGTTTTGGGAGAATCACGTGCTTCCGGGTTGTTGCGGGATCTGCCCCCTCCCGGAATCGATGCGACGGCAACGGATCGATTCGAGTGGGCAGCAGGCATGATGCGGCGTCTCGATGCAGCCACAACCGATGACGAACGCTATGATATCGTTTCGAGCTGCGCGCATGTCTGGCCTCCCAGGCAGGTCGAGGTCCTGCGAACCGTTTATCGTGAGGCGTGCTCGCGCTCCGGCACGGATCCGGTCGCCGATGTCATCGCGTTCATGGCGGGCGATCCGGGGTGGAGTGAAAAGGATATCCGGCGTGAGGGGAATGTGATCATTCATACCAAACACCCCTGCGATCCGGTCGCGCACGCGGCAGCGCAAACGCCGGAAGCGAAGCGCGCGGCCTACTGCTTCTGCCCGGTGATCCGTGATCGACTCCGTCAGGGAATCTCGGACACCTACTGCTATTGCGGCGCGGGATGGTTCAGACAGGAATGGGAGACGGCAACCGGAAAACCCGTGCGGGTCCGCGTGCTGCAATCCGTGCTGCGAGGCGATGATGTCTGCCAATTCGCAGTGGAACTGAGTGATCCCCCTGCACCCGCTTTATAGGGTGTTTCCCGTTCCGATTCGATCCATCCGGAAAATAGAACCCACAGGAAGATGGAGGGATTCACGACCCCGGTCTCCCTGATCGCAGACCCGTGAGGGACGATCGGCCCGGTTGCGGATGCAGCGGACCTGTCCGGGGGCATGATCCTCGATCGTGTCACCCTGTTCCAATCGCCGATGCGCATTGGACGACGCGGTGCGGGCTCGATATAATCAGATCATACATGGAGGACATCGGAGATGAACCGCATGATTCGGAGTGGTTGGGGATGCGTGATCCTGACTCTGATCACGTGGGTGGGAATGACCGGGTTCGGAGCCTTCCCGTTCGTCGTGGACGACTTTACCTACCAGTTGCAGGGCTACCCCGGCAGTCTCAACGAAATCCGCGATGCGCGTTTCGATCTGGCGGTGATCGATTATTCGGCAAACGGCGACGCATCGGGTGAGTGGTCCGCGGCGCAGATCGAAGACGTGCAACTTCATGGACCGTGTGATCGCAAACGGGTGCTGGCGTATCTCAGCATCGGAGAAGCCGAGGATTACCGGTATTACTGGGATCCCGCATGGGTCGACGGTTCGGGTCAGCCGATCCCCGGCGTCGCACCGGACTGGCTTGGTCCGACCAATCCGGACTGGCCGGGCAACTACAAGGTACGCTACTGGCTGCCCGGCTGGCAGTCGATTCTGTTCGGAACTCCATCCGGAGCTCACAGGAGTTACCTCGATCGAATCATCGATGCCGGATTTGACGGAGTCTACCTGGATATCGTCGATGCCTTTGAATACTGGGGGCCCTCGGAAATCGGCGGAACAAACGAAAACCGTGATGCGGCGCACCGGATGATCGATCTGGTCGAGGCTATCGCGAACTATGCACGGATCACGCGCGAAAAACCGGATTTCATCGTCGTTCCTCAGAATGGAGCCGTGATCATCGATCCTGACGCATATCCCGATTCTTCGGACCCGGATGCGGAAGCGGCTCAGCAACAGGCGCGTTACTTCTCGATCATCGATGCGATCGGTGCAGAAGATGCCTTTTTCGGAGGTGATCTGGATGAAAACAACCCCTACAATCCGGATGAGTACATGATCGATCTGCTGGGTCGATTCCGCACAGGCGGCGTTACGGTCCTGTCCATCGAGTACCTGACACAGACAGTCTCGATTCAGGCATACTATTCGACGTATGCCCATGCTGAGGGTTTCGTTCCGTACGCCACGGTGCGCGCACTCGACCGGATGACCATCAACACCGGGTTCGAACCGGATTGCGAATCGTCCACCTGCACAGACGTGATGCCTCGGATTATGATGCCTGCGTCACATTATTCGGAGGGGATGATCTGCTGGTGCCGCTCTGAGATCTGCGTGCCGGACGGCCTGGATCTCGGGCAGGATCCCCTCTTCGTGATCCTGGAGGTCGCCGGCGCATACTTTTTCGCTCCGTCGTTTCTTTCATTCGACTATTACTCCCCAACCTGGATCTCTGGCACGAACACCGTTCAGATTCTTGACGGCTTTTCCTGGCCGGATACGTCCGAGAATGCCTTTTCAGCACGTTGGTACACCGCGGTGACCGATCCGGGGGTCACGCAGGTGATCGGTCAGGTGGGGATGTTCGATTTTGATTGGCATTGATTGCTATAATAAGGGCGTGAGTAGAGGGAATCTAACTGGCAACTCTGATGATCAGGGAGGAGATCGAACGATGAAAACAGGATCCTTCATACCGAAGCGTTTTATGTCTTTTCTCATTCTGACTATCGCCGGATTCGCTTTTCAGGCTATACCGGTTCAGGCGATTGAAGTCACCTATGATTTGCGCCTCAACGATACAAATGTTGCCCCCGGGCTCCCGTTTGTCCTGTTCCGGGAGTGGGTCAATCATTCCTCGCAAGGCGCAGGGGTCGATGAATACATCATCCTCGATGTATATGGCCTCTACTGGTTCTGGCCGTCCTGGACTCAGACGGTGGACAACCTGTCCCAGAATGTCGCGGCAGACGAGCGGCATGCGGACAATCTGATGAGTTTCATCTGGCCCGATGGCGCAGGTTCCGCGAGCGGACTGATCTTCTGGGGTGCGTTGCTCGATCCGGGCACTTCGACACTGGTGGGCAACGTCGACAATGTCACCTGGGGCTATTCGGATGAAACCGGCATCTTTCGCCTGACCAGCACGGGGTTTCTCGAGGGAACGGCCATCCCGCCTTACTATACCTGTGACGGAGAGGACGCATCACCGGCGCTTTACTGGGGCAACATCCCGGTCGGAACCGTGAGTCTGGCGCTGGTCGTGCAGGATCCCGACGCCCCCGGAGGCAACTTCATTCACTGGCTGGCCTACGATATGCCTGCGACCACGACATCCCTTCCGGAAGGCGTTGCTCTCAACGTGGCACTCCCCGGCGGCGGCAATCAGGGAAAGAACGGATTCGGCAAGAATGGCTATGGCGGGCCGTGCCCTCCGTCCGGAACGCATCACTATTATTTCCGATTGTATGCCCTCGATGGGATGCTCGGACTCCCGATGGGCGCAACCTACACCGAACTGACCAATGCCATGACCGGGCATGTCGTCCAGGAAATTGCGCTGATGGGGACGTTCGCGCACTGATCCTTCCGGGAAATCGGCCGCTTATCGCGTGCGCGGTCGACCCCGAGGTCTTTTTTCCGGTGCTGAAGGAACAAACCGGATAACGATCGCGTCGTGATCGTGAGGCGTTTTGGCTTCGAGGTAACGGATGGAGGCGATTGCATACGATCCGCAGTCTTCTGAAGCGATACAAATGCGGACCGGATCCTGCGAATTGGCCGGCAATATACCCGTGAAAAACATCTGCGTCGCGATGAGAGCGGGGATCCGGATGTTGATCCCGTTCGTACCCTGCTGGCATTCAAAACTCGATTGATCAAATGAAATCAGGGTGATCTGCTTCGCATCCTGAGGACCATGCAACGGGATCTCCAGTTCATCCAACCGGAATCCATTGATCCAGAGACGGGGTTCTCCTTCCATGACCTCGGAAGCCGCCTGCAAAGATGACCTCCGCTTCGGCGCTATCGTTTGTGTCGCTTTTCGTCCGGTCTCGGGTATCGACGGTTTTTTCGGGATCGGCTTCATTGCGGGAACAGGTTGAGGCGTGTTTTTCACTTCGACCATATCCAATCCGAATATACCCGCCAGATCGTTCTCCTCGAGAATGCGATCGGATGCGATTTCCTGACTTGTCAGCGGAACGCTCCTGCCGGTTCCCGCGATCAAATCATTGGTATCGACCTGTCGAAGCGTAAAGAGCAGGGAGGGATCATGATCGAGCCTCGCACCGACTCCGTACAGCACCGCAGCGACATGTTTACACATGCTGGCCCAATCCGGGCAGGAACATTTGAATCGGATCTCATCCGGGTGTGGAAAGAGTCCGGTTCTGGATTCGAACATTCTGGTCATGAGTCTTTCGGAGAAGCGTCCCTGGAGCAGTTCGGCGAGTGAATCGATCGTACCGCCGGCATCTTTGCAGAGAGCATTCCAATGCCCGGGGGACACAGGAGCGATCTCGATTTGGACACGGTATAACCGTGTCCCCATCACTTTTGCGTCGATCGATCCTGCGGAGATTTTCAGATCGATGACGGCACCGCTCCTTAGATAGGTGCGCCCTCTGGGCAGCCGATTGTCAAAATCGCTGTATCGCTCCAGGTTGTCACACCAGGATTTACCCCAGTAGGATTCCGCTATCTTTCGTCCGGATACCCGAATCGGGGTGAGGTCCTTTCCCTTGGCCTTCTGATCGGCCAGTGTTTTCGTTGCACGGTGCTTCTTCTGATCGACACTGACATATTCCTTGAAGTTTCGTCGCATGCCTCAGACCTCCCTGAGAACGGTATGGACATCCAGCGTGACCAGCCGGAGCAACTCCGCATCGGACATTTCGGTCAGCATGAGTTCGCCTCCGCCTTTCAGGATATGATCGGACAATTCGGTTTTCGATTCAATCAACTGATCGATACGATCTTCGATTGTTCCGCGACAGATAAACTTGTGTACCAGGACATTCTTCTTCTGGCCGATCCTGAACGATCGATCTGTCGCCTGATTCTCAACTGCCGGATTCCACCATCGATCAAAATGAACCACATGGGACGCAGCGGTCAGATTGAGACCGGATCCTCCTGCTTTCAGCGACAAAACGAAGAATGGTACGGATTCGTCTTCCTGGAAAGCACGTACGAGTTCCTTCCGTTTGCCGACCGGGATGGAACCGTGCAGAACACGTCCCGGACTTCTGAAAATACTTTCGAGAAAAAGTGCGAGAGGTTCCGTGAGTTCCTTGAATTGGGTAAAGATCAACACTTTTTCCTGTTTCTCGGCGATCACCTCGGTGATTTCCCGCAATCGAATCCATTTTCCACTGTCCAGTTCGCTCCAGCTATCATCCCTGAGCCAGTGTGAAGGGTGATTGCAGATCTGCTTGAGGCGCATCAGGCATGACAAAACAAGTCCTCGGCGAGCGATGCCTTCGACCGATTCGAGTTGGTGTGCCAGTTCGGTGACAGCCGTTTCGTACAGTGCCACCTGCTTTTTTGTCAAAAGACAGAATGCCTTGAGTTCGGTTTTTTCGGGCAGATCGGCAATGATCGATCGATCGGTTTTCAGGCGTCGTAGAATGTAGGGGCGCACGAGTTGCCGGAGTGGTGCGAACATCTGGTGGTCGCCTTCGGTCAATCGTTTCGTCAACGACATGAAATCCGTGATCGATCCCAGTAATCCCGGATTGACGAAGTCGAAAATCGACCATAAATCCATCAACCGGTTTTCAACAGGTGTCCCGGTGAGCGCGAATCGAGCGTCGGATTTGACCTTTTTCAGGGCGCGAGTCTGCTTGGTATCAGGGTTCTTGATCGCATGCGCTTCATCGAGAATCACGAGCTTCCAGTGAACCTCCGGCAACCATCGATATCTCAGAAAGGATGAATAACTGGTGATAACCAGATCCAATCCACTCACCTGTTCCGGTGTCATCCCCTTCAGTTCGCCAAAGGCAGTAGCACTGGAATGGATCACGCGAACCGTCAGGGATGGCGCAAACCGATCGATCTCGGATTGCCAGTTGGACAGCAACGAGGCGGGGGCAACCAGTAGATTCGGAGCGGGATTGGCCTGCGGCTGTTTTTTCATGATCAGCAACAGAGCGAGCGTCTGGACAGTTTTACCAAGCCCCATATCATCCGCCAGACAGCCTCCCAGACCCAGCGACGACAGGAAGTGCAACCAACGGACTCCGATTTCCTGATACGGTCTCAACTGACCCCTCAGATCCTGGCCCGGTTGCAGAGTGGCGAGAGTTTCGGGTTGCCGAAGTTCCTGCAGCATAGATTCAAGCCAGGTGCCGGCGGTCACACAGGCCCATTCCGAGGATGAATCCGGGGCGCTGCCGAGGCGATCCGGAGCAAGGCCAGCCAGGAGCCTCATCCCCTGATGCACGGTCACTCCATTTTCGGCCAGACCGCTCATCGAGTCAAACCGTTTCAGAATTTGCTCGATCCGGGAGCGATCCACCTCGATCCAGCGACCTCGGATCAGCACCAACCCGTCGCTTCCCGCAAGTAACTGCTCCATCTCGCTTTTCGAGAGAGATTCACCATCGAGTGCGAGATCCATGCGGAAATCCAGAAGAGCCGCCGCACCGAATCCAACCGGCGATTCGGAACCGATCGTCATTCGTGCTGCAGGTCTCGGCGGTCTGCTCGCGCCCCAGTTAGCCGGAAGCCTCAGAATCACACCGGATTCCTCCATGACGGACATGTCTTTCAGAAATCGATAGGCATCGTCCGGGGTCCAGCGGATCGGATGGAATATTTCACCTGTATCGATCATCCCGCGCAGCCACTGGCATTTTGTCGCCGCGCGCCGGACCGGGACCAAGAGCGACATCAGGCGGCTTTTGTCGGAGGAGTCTGCATACTCACGAAGCGCGTGTCCCAGCGGTAGATGCTGCGCTTTGGCCTGTGATGAAAGATGGGTGGTGTAGGTGGCTAGAAATGCAAACGGATACATCTCATCGCGTCGATTCTCAGCCAGATTGAAATGCACCCGGCCAACTAAATTCCATGCGGGATTCCGTTCGATCAGGAAGTCCTGGAGGCCGAGTTTAGAAGCCAGGAGTTCGGTTTTCAGGGCGGATTCGAGAAGGTACCAGAGCGATTCCAGCGTTTCGGATGACAGATACTCGATTCCGACAAAGGGAGGCGCTTTCTGGGTGAACGCTGTAAGATCAGACGGTGTCGGGACCGGCACATGAATCGAATCTCGACGTTCCTCGGCGTCGGGAATGCTCCTGAGCATACTCAGAAATCGACTGCCGAAATCTCTCCAGTAGGCCAGATCCGGGGGCAGTGTCTGACCGAGTTCTCCGGTTGCAAGTTGCAGCAACCCATGTCCCGATCCCCGATGAAACGCTGCTTCAAGTCGCATACAGACCGCCGGATCCATCGAGCCGGTGGTCTGTGTCATCACCAGCAATAGCTTGCCGTACGGCGTCAGACGCGATTCATATCTGCAAATGTCATTGGTCTTCAATAAATCATGCTCGAAAAGGAATTCAGATCGCCAACTTTTCCTTCATCGCCTTGATCTGTTCTTCGGTGTAACCCAGTTCCCCCAGAATCTCGTTCGTATGCGCTGACAATCTGGGAGGCGGTGCGTCCAATGTGCCCGGAGTTTTCGAGAATTTTGCGGACAGGTTGAACACCGGGATGTCACCAATTCCCGATTCCTTCATCGTCCCGATCGTCTCGCGATGCTTGATCTGCTCCGCATGCAGGGCGGTATCGAGACTCAGGATGTCGCCGGATGGAATGCCTTTTTCGTTGAGGAGATCCACCCAGTAAACCGTGGTGTTGGTCATGAGTTTTTCTTCGAGATACGGGGTCAGCGCCTTTCGGTTTGCCTTGCGGGCATCGCGTTCCTGGAACCGCGGGTCCGTCTTGAGTTCCGGCACGCCGAGAGCATCCGCGAGATCTTCCCACTGTTTCTGCTGGTTCGCGGCGATGTTGATATACCCGTCCTGCGTCTTGAATGTACCGGACGGCGCAGCCGTGAAATTGTCGTTCCCGAGCAACACGGGTTGCTGATTGCCGATCAGCAGATTCGCGGCGACCCATCCCATGAGAGGCATGATCGAGTCGAGCAGGGCGATGTCGATGAACTGACCCTGGCCGGTTTTCTGGACATAATACAACGCCGCCATGATCGCAAAAGCCGCGTTCAGTCCTCCGACCGTGTCACAGACCGGGAACCCGCAGCGCAGCGGATTGAGGCGTTCGTCGCCGTTGATCGCCATGACGCCGCTCAAACCTTGAATGATCTGATCATATGCGGGTTTGAACGCATCCGGTCCGGTCTGACCGAACCCCGAGATGGCGCAGTAGACGATCTTCGGGTTGATCGCACTGACCTTCTCATACGAAAACCCAAGCCGATCCATGACTCCCGGCCGGAAATTCTCGACGACGACATCCGTCGTCTTCAGCAGTTTTCTGAACACTTCCTTGGCTTCGGGGAGTTTCAGATTGAGGGTGAGCGACTTCTTGTTCGCGTTCTGCGCCAGAAAACTCGTGCCCATGAGTTGTTTGTTGAGAGCGGGGACGTTTCCGAGTTTCCGGGCCAGGTCACCGCCGTCGGGGTTTTCGATCTTGATGACCTCGGCGCCCAGCAACGCGAGATGCATGGTGGCGAAAGGTCCGGACAGAACATTGGTCAGATCCAGTACTCGAACACCTTCCAGTAGTTTCATGATGCTTCCTCCCTCGAAATTAGACATTCCGGACGATCGAGCCGGCTTTTAAGATGAAACCCGGCAGTTCCCTGCCGAAAAACGTCGCGACATCCCGGGCGGTCTCGATCAGTTTTCCCAGATCGATATCCTTCCTGAGATCCATTCGCTGAAGCGTATGAACAAAATCCTCGGTGCAGACATTCCCGGCGGCAACCTTCGTGAACGGACACCCGCCCAGGCCGCCAAATGCCGTTTCATAGAATGCGACGTTCGATCGCATCGCCGCCCAGCAGTTCGCCAATCCCAATCCGTATGTATTGTGAAAATGACAGGCTGTTTCGAGATTCGGTTCGAGCGCATGGACTGCCGCAAACAGATCCTCGACCTGCATCGGATTGGCATGTCCCGCGGTATCGGCCAGACTGACGTTGCGAATGCCGGCGTCGAGGTAGGTCGAGACGATCCGGAGCACACGATCTTTCGGGATCACACCCTCGAAACCGCAGCCGAACGCAGACTGAACCGACACCTGTACGCGCAGTCCCGCCGTCAACGCTTTTTTCGCCATCTCGACGATCTGCGGCAATGCCTCTTCAGTGCCTTTGCCCGTATTCTTCCGGCTGTGCGTGTCACTCGCGGATACCCCCATGCAGACCATATCCACACCGCAGGCCATTGCCCGATCGAGACCTTTGTCGTTCAGAACGAGTCCGGACAGCACGACATGGGCCGGTTTCACGCCGGGTTGCCTGAAATGAGTGAACAGCGCATCGGTGTCCGCCATCTGCGGCACCTTCTCGGGGTTGACGAATGAACCGACCTGAATGACATCCAGCCCTGCCTGGGCAAGCATTTCGATCCACTTGATCTTCATTTCGAGCGGCACAGTCTGCTTTTCGATCTGCAGACCGTCACGCAATCCGACATCGTGCACGATCAGCTTCTTCATCTGCAATCTCCCTGGGCCCGGAGGCGGCATGAGGTTTCAAGAAACGGCCGGAGCGGGAACGCGCCCACCCCAGCCGTGCTCTGACATTATCTGAAATGAAAAATCCGGGCAATAGGCCGGTCAGCCCAGAACCCGGGCGATCTCGGCCGGCGATGTCTCGCCGTCGACCGCCAGCCGCACGCCGTGCTCCCGGAGCGACATCCGCCGGGCGGGAAGTACCCCCCTCAACTCATCCGATTCCGCTCCCCGGTCCAGAGCCTTCCAGAACGAAGATTCCGGCTCGAGCAACTCCATCACGACCATCCGTCCGCGATAGCCGATTCCATGGCACTTCCCGCAACCCCTCGCTCCATACATCGTCGCTCCGCTCTTCCCGAGATCATCCGGCAACAGCTCGACCTCCTCTCCTGTGAGGGGTGCCCGGCAATCTCTGCACAGCTTCCTCACGAGACGCTGTGAGACGACTCCGATAATCGACTCCCGAAGTTTGAATGCCGGGATTCCGAGATCGTGCAGCAGTTTGATCGACGCCACGCCGTCCGGCGCATGGAGCTGCGTGAATACCACATGGCCGGTCAACGCAGTTTGCACCGCCATCCGCGCCGTGTCCGCATCCGGTATCTCGCCGATCCCAATCACATCCGGATCCTGTCTCAATAACGACCGCAAGCCCGCCGCGAACGTCAGACCGATCGCGGGATGCACCTGCATCTGATGCACGCCATCGAGGATGTACTCAACCGGATCTTCGATCGACAGCACATTGTCCTTTTTGTTCTGCGCGATCCGCGAGAGCATCAGATACAGCGTCGTTGTCTTGCCGGATCCCGTCGGTCCCGAGACCAGGACCATGCCGAACGGCGCCTTGAGCCATCTGTCGAGCGTGATGATCCGGTCCTTCGGCAGCCCGATATACTCGAAGTCGCCGGGGAACGATCGGCAATCGAGAAAGCGGATGACGGCTTTTTCGCCATGGACGTACGGACAGATCGATACGCGCATGTCGATCGGCTCGGGGTCTCCACCCGGTTTCCGCGCGATCGCCGTCCGAATCCGCCCGTCCTGCGGCCGCCGACGCTCCGCAATATCCAGCTCGGCCAGCTTCTTGATCCGGCTCACGACCATCCCGGCCTCATCCGATGAAAACCCGTCGGCTTCCGGATGCAAGACCCCGTCGATCCTCAAGCGAACCTCCGATCCTCCGCTCCGGATCGGATCGATGTGCAGGTCACTGGCCCCCGATTGCACCGCCTTGACGAGCAGCCGTTCGAGTTTCGCGGCAATGTCCATGAACGGATCCGGTTCCGGAGCGATTGCCGCAGAGATTGCGGGATCGGTGAGTGATACGATTCCGGCGCCGAGCCATTCGATGCTCTGACCGAGTGCCTCATCGAGCGTGCCTCGAGTTTCACCGGCTTCGATATGTTCCAGAATGCGTTCCGGGAATATTCCGGACAGCCGGAGGCTCGCCGAGAAGGATTTCCCCTGTTCGATTCCTCTTTTTACGGTTTTCAGCAGTGTCTCCACGCGACTCCACGCCCCCTCATCCGTCTCCTTCGCGGGTTCGATCATGGTCGTGTCGAGTGCTTTGCCGAGAGGTACACCATGGCGGATCAGATGCCCCAGGCGTTCCAGAGCCCGGATCACGGCTTTTTCATCTGCGGACCGTTTCATACGATTCTCCTTTTTTCATCCGTATCGTCATCCGTCTGTTTACGGTAAAGGATCACGTTCCGCTCCGATCTGCGCATCATCGAAACGTCCCGCTCCCATTGCATTCCTGCCTCTTCACGCTCGATCCACTCCACGATCTTGTCTCGCCGGAACCTCAATCGACCGTTGATCTCGAATGCCGGCACCTGATCGAGCATCCCGATGATGTCCTCGACCGATGCACACAGAAATGCAGCGAGTTCTTCGATGTCCATGATGTCCTGCGGCAGCTTCTGCAGACAGTAGGATCCCGGGACGACTCTGCGGATTCTCAGATTCCGGTCGTCCGGCAGCTCAGCAGAGTACGACTCCGCCATTGCTTCCCGGACCTCCGTCAGTCCATCCAGCAGCCTTCGACATTCCGCGCACCCCTCGAGATGCTCGCGGAAGGCAGCCGTTTGACCGAGATCCAGCATGCCGTCGAGAAAATCGTCGAGATGCCGGCAGGCGAGGTGATCCGATGGTGTCATGAGGTAATTCCTCCGATTGTGCCGCGTTCGAGCATGCGGCGTCGCGCCCGGTGCAGCAGTACCCGCACATTGATGATTGAGGTGTCGAGCGCCTTCGCGATGTCCTCGATCGGAAATCCTTCGAGTTCCCGCAGGAGAAACGCGAGTTTCTGGTCGTGCGGAAGGCGGTTCAGCAGGTCGAGGAGTTCCTGTCGACGCGACAGGATGATGTCCGGAGCGGGGGAGACGCTGTGCGGTTCGTTCCCCACGCTGCGGTCGCTATCATCCGGCCACCCGACCTCCTGCCGTGACGCACGCTTCGCGATCGACGACCGGATCCGGTTCGATGCGATGCAGAAGATCCAGGCCCGGAAGCGGTTTCTCGGCTCGTAGAGTTCGGCGGCCCGAGCGACGCTCAGGAACACGTCCTGAACAATGTCTTCGGCATCGCTTTCATTCCGGATACAGGCGATTGCAAATCGATAAATGGGATTCCGGTACCGCTCGAAGAGCATATCGAATGCCTCCCGGACACCCGCTGCGAACATCACCATGAGATCGTCGTCGCAAAACGTCATCGTGTTGCCTCACACCAGTAAAACTCACGGCAACGCACGAATGTTACAGAAAAGTGAAACCTGACGCGCGGGACTACGAGAGATCGCAGCCCTGACTCTCGAGCCACTTCCGCAGTCCCGGCTGAATGTTCTCGATTTTCTCACCCCGGAACAGCTTCCCGCCTTCCGCGATTGTCCGTTCAGCCTGTTCCAGTGTCACGAGAATGTTCCCGAGGTGGGTCGATGGTCCGGATCGGGTGACTTCCATCAGTTGCCTCAGCACCTGATATTGCGGTTCACAGGATCTTCCCTGCATCAGATCGATCAGGCCGAGTTGCCCCGCGCACATCCCGATTCCGAGGTGATAGTTCATGTCCCGGAAAGTGCCTTCGGCCGCGCGCAGGATATTGATCGCGAGATCGTAATTGCCGCGAGTGATCCGTTCCATTTCCGCGATATTGATCTGCATGACAGCGATCTGATGACGATCGCCGACTTCCTCGAGAATCGCCATGGCCTCCCGATAATACTCGCGAGCCGTATCGATCCGTCCCTGATACAGAGCGATATCCGCCATCTTGACCAGCGTGATTCCCTCCATGCGGCGGTTCTGGATGGTGCGTTGCATCGTGAGACTCTGGTCATAGAGTTGCTGGGCGACGTCGAGATCGCCCTGGAGGTGATGGATTCTCGCGAGATTGCCCAGGATGATCCCCTGATTGCGCAGGTCACCGATTTCCCGGAGCAGGGCGATCGAGGCTTCGTACATGCGACGGGCGAGCAGGGTGTCGCCACAGTACAAGTGGATGTTGGCGATGTTCCCGAGGGTTCCTCCTTCACCCTGACGGTCACCGGTCTTGCGGTAGAGCGCCAGGGCTTCCTCGAACAGGCACAATCCCGTGATGTGATCCCCCTGCATGCAATAAATCGGCGCCAGTCCGGAGAGGGTGTTGGCGATGGAGTCGTTGGCGTCTAAATCCCGGAACATGCGGAGGGCTTCCTCGAATGCCGTTCGGGCCTCCGAGATATCTCCGAGATGCGAGTAAATCTCACCGAGGCATGTCTGCACGGCGGCCAATCCCATTCTGTCTTCGATCCGGCTGAACAAATCGCGGGCTTCCGTGCACCGGGCAAGCGCGTGTTTCATGTCTCCGAGAATGCGGTGCATGCGCGCCAGACCCAGTCGGCTGCGGGCATCGAGATCGACCGAACCGATCGATCGGGCCGTTTCGGAAGCAGTCCGGAACTGCTCCAGAGCATCGATGTGCCGGCCTGCCAAAATCAGAATTTTCTCGCAGAACTCGAACCGGATCATCAGCGTATCGCGGGTTTCGGAGTCCGCCAGGGCCAGAAATGCCCGATACGCATCCTCGGCTTCCGCCAACGCATATTTCCGGGCGGCGTCGCGCGCATGTCTGAGATAACAATCCCGGGCATTCGAAATTTCACCGGCGGACTGCCAGTGGAACGCGAGAGACGACATGAAGGTGTCAGGACTGTCGGCGTACAGCACACCGATGGCACCGGCTGCCTGCAGATGCCATTCGCGTCTCTGCTCCGGCGGAATCGCCTCGTAAATCGTCTCGCGGATCTTGTCATGCGTGAACCGCATCTCACCGGGCGTGTATTCCATCAATATCTGCCGTGCGATCAGTTCGTCGACGGTATCAAACATGGAATCCGATGCGGAGACCAGATGCCACAGCAATAGGGAAGGGAATTCCTTGCCCAGGACGGATGCGGCCTGCATGACCGTTCGAGCCTCCGGGGACAGCGCATCGAGCCTTCTGTGGATCAGGTCCGACAAGGCACGCGGCAAAGGTAATGCCTCGAAATCATGCAGCGACGCACGATGCTCCGATGCATCCGTTATCTGCCAGTGACCGCTCGCATCGCGGAACAGCAGCCCCTCGGACAGTGCGGTTCTGAGATATTCTGTGATGAAGAAGGGGTTTCCTTCCGAAAAATGTGTCAGGAATCTTGCGAAATTGGTGTTGGATTCCGGCAGTGCGAGCATGTCCGAGATAATCGTTCCGACGGCATCTTGGTTCAGTTTCGCGAGCGTGACCTGTTCGCAGCGCGGATCCTTCCGCATCCGCGCGATGCAATCCGTCTCCTCTTCGACCCGGTACGAACAGATCACCATGAGGGGGGCCCGGCTGAACAGGCCGATCCTGAGAGCAAACTCGACGAAACCGCTGGTCAGATCGTCAGCCCACTGGAAATCGTCGAGAAACAGGACGGTTTTCTGGAATGTGGCGAGTTGGGCGAGCGTTTCTCCGAGAGCAGTATACAGACGCAGACGCGCGGCATTTGCCGGCAACTCGGGTTGTTTCGGGTATGCGTCCAGAGACGGAATCCGCTTGAGCATCGGTTCATAATCCGACAGAACATGACAGCGCGGTCCGACGATCCTCTGCGCGATCTCCGGAGCGTTCTCAACGCACAGATCCGCGATGATTCGGAGGGGATGTTTCAACGGATGAAGCGGTTCGTGGAACATGCCGGCATCCGTCGGGTCGTTGACACCACCCCGCACACACTCACCGGGCAAGGCCAGCAGTCTGCGCTTGGCGACATCGCGATAGAGCTTCATCAGGATGCGCGTCTTCCCGATGCCGCTCTCACCCCCGATCATCACCAGCCTGCCTCGCCCCGCCTCGAGTTGATCCAGATAACTCCGTAAGGTTGTCAGTTCCTGACGCCTCCCGGCAAACTGCGATCGATACAGATACGGCCTCGAACCGGGATGATCCGTCAGTTGTGACGCCACCGCGCCGTGTCGGAGGAAGGTCGATCGCACATCGTCCAGATACGCGATCCGATCCCGCGCATGTCTCGCGAGCATGCGGACGGTGAGGCGATCGAGCCAGTCGGGGATTCCGGTTGCGTGATGCGAGGGTGGATCGACGTGTCCCTCCATTTTGAGTTTGAGCAGTTCGAATTTGGATTGGCCGGTGAAAGGGGGCTTGCCGGTGAGGAGTTCGTAGAGAATGCAGCCGAAGGAATACACATCGGCACGGGCATCGCACATGGCCCCGCTGAGTACCTCGGGCGCCAGATAGAGCAGCGTCCCCCCCTTGATCGTCTCGATCTCCAGTGACTCGCGGCTTTCCCGCGTCCAGATCTGCGTGACCAGACCGAAGTCGATCACCATGGGAGAACCGTCGGACCGGATCAGGATGTTCTCGGGCTTCAAATCGCCGTGAATGATCCCCTCACCATGAAGAAATGCAAGCGTGCTGCTCAGTTGCAACGCAATCGACAGGACCATATCCATCTGGCCGCCGGCGGCGATGAATCGCGCGGCCGGACTGACGGATTCGGTGGGGGATACCGGCGCGTCGACCGTTGCAGAAACATCCGGGAACTGATCGCTGCTCAGGGTCGGTCCCAGCAGTTCTTCCAGAACGGGAGGCGTGCTTCCCGTGCCGTCGCGATTCCAGAACTGATTACTGACTTTGTCGTGGAGCCAGGCCGTTGAGACACTGGTTGCACCCCAGACGTACTCGGCGCAGAACTGGCGAAGCGAAACTCCTGTCAGGAAGTCCATCGCATAGAAAGGGATCCCCTCGAAGAGACCTTCGTTGCGGATCCGGACGACTCCGGGGTGATCGAGTCGGGCCAGGGCACGGATTTCCCGACGGATGCTTTCGATCTGTCCGGGGTTGGGTGTCTTTACGGTTTTGACCGCGACGACCTCGCCGGTCGAGGGATCTTCACACCGGTATACCATGCCCATGCCGCCCTTGCCGAGAGGCTCGATGACGCGGTAGGGACCGATCCGTTCAGGAATGGAATGCACTCGGGTCTCCTTCGCGGGAACACACCGTGGATACCATACCACATTTCAAGGGTGAATTCGTATTATTTTTCCGCTTGTTTTGCGTTCGGGCAGATCCGGACGAGGACATTCGATTCGCAATTGATGCGTCATGTATGTATAATCCGGACCGCTCGGATCTCGGAGATGCACAACGGCATCGGAGAGACCCGTTATGAAAGGAAGAAATGCAATTGATGACGAGTAAGTTGGCGGTGTTTATCGATAGTGAAAATCTGACTCAGTGGATCAAAAAGGGAGGCATCGACATGTTGATGCGCGAATTGAGCACGGTGGGGCAGGCGATCGTTCGCCGCGCCTACGGGCGATGGGCGCACGGATGTCTCTCTGAAGTGCATCAGGGCATCATGACCCGCTGGGGTTTCGAGTTGATTCACAATTTCCATCCGGTCAGCGGAAAGAACTCGGCGGATATCCAGATGATCGTCGATGTCATGGAATACGTCTGGCGGGTCAAGGAAATCGAATGGTACGTTCTGGCAACCGGGGATTCCGATTTCAGTCCCTTGTTCCGTCGTCTGCGGGAACTCGGGAAGGAAGTCATCGGCGTCGGGCCGAGATCCCCTCTGAGTGAAATCGTCAAGAGTTCATGCTCACGCTACATCTACACGGATCTCGCGATCCAACCCGTCGCCGCAGCGCCGCAACCCGAAATGGAAAACGCGGCGGAACTCGCGCTCCAGGTCCTGAAGACGTTCGACGGGCCTGTCAACTGCTCGTTGCTCAAAGACAGCATGCGGAACATCGACAGTGCATTCAATGAAAAGACATGGGGCTTTTCATCGTTCACAGGATTCTTGAAAACCATCGAAAACATCCAGGTACGCTTCGACCCGACTCTGAAAACCTGGTTCGCGGCGCTCGGCACCAACCCGATTCCCGTGGAACCGACTCCTCCGCATCCGGAACCCGCGCCGGAACCGAAATCAAAAAAACCGGCGATTGCGACCGAGCAGTATCTGGAGGGGCTCAGAAAACGGAACTGGCGGGGCGTGACGCGGGTGCAACTCAAGCGTGTGTTCGATTTGCTCACGGGTCTCGATGCATTGGATCGTCGCCAGCTCCACGAAACGCTGGTTCTCAAGGGCGGAGACGTAATCGGGGCCGACGATGCGCGGAATGTGCTGAATGTTCTGTACAAGGCCCGATTGCTCCTGCGAAACGAAAAACCGGGTACAGCCGGAGAAGCCACGGAAACGACATGGCGTCTGCAGAAACTGTCGCAACGCGAAGTCCTCCGCCGCGTCGATCTCGCCATGCTCATCCGACTCGTGATTTTCGCCGACGAGCAGGGTATCAAACTCGATCATGCCGCCGTCCGTGCACTCCTGATGACCGATACCACGGATTTGACGCACGTTTCCAATCTGATCAAGTCCGCCCGTCGCTACCGGCGGCAGCATGCTCGCGCCGGAACGGATGATCGGGACTTCATCGGCGAATCGTGAGCGCACGGATTTGCCTTCCTTCAACATTTGCAGGTATTCTGAAAATATGAAGACGATTCGAACCGCTTCGTATCCGTTGTTTGTGTTCCTGGTAGTTATCGCACTGACCGCACAGCCTGCCGGCGCGGAAGTTCTGAAAATCATGGCAGCGAATATCTCGAGCGGGACGAGTCAAGCGTATGAAAGCGCCGGAATCCGCATATTCCAGGGCCTCGATCCGGATGTCGTGCTGATCCAGGAATTCAATTATCGCCAGGGATCGCTGCGCGATCTGGTCAATCTGGCATTCGGGACCGATTTCGAGTATTACGTCGAATCCGGTGGAGATGATATCCCGAACGGGATCGTCAGTCGGTACCCGATTATTTCGTCCGGCACCTGGAACGATACCTACATCGATAACCGGGATTTCGCATGGGCTGTCATCGACATCCCGGGCGATATCGATCTGCAGTGCGTGAGTGTGCATCTGAAGGCCGATTCCGAGAGTGCTACGCGCAACCAGGAAGCATTGCTCCTTCGAGACCTCATCCTCGACAACTTCGAACTCGATCACTACATCGTCGTCGGCGGTGATCTGAACACGGCGACTCGCAGCGAAGCCGCGGTCGGTACATTCAATACCTTTTTAAATGCCACTTCGCATATACCGGCGGATCAGAACGGGAACGGAAACACCAGCGAACCCCGGACGAAACCCTACGACTGGGTCATGCCAAACTCGGTTCTCGATGCAGCCCATACTACGCTGCACATCGGATCGAGTTCCTACCCGCAGGGATTGGTGTTCGACAGCCATGTGTATACCCCGCTGACCGAGGTTTCTCCGGTGCAATATGCGGATTCGCATGTAAACGGGATGCAACACATGGCCGTGATGCGGGCATTCGAAATCGGAGTCCAGTTGTCTCCGACACCGACCCGATCCCCAACTCCGAGCGGGCCTCCGACAGCGACATTCACTCCGGGACCCTCGCCCACACCGACACGCACGCCGACAACATCGCCTCGACCGACATACACGCCGACCCCGGAATCCACCTCGACAGCCGTTCCGACCCCGACCCCGACCCCGACGGGTGCTCCTGAAGACCCGACCGTTGAATTCGGACTCTCCGGCTCCATGTTCCACCCCGGTGAACCCTTCCTGTTGCGATTTACAATCCGGAATGACGAAATCTTCCGCAGAATGGCTCAGTTCATCGTGCTGGATGCGTATGGGGAGTTTTTCTTCCATCCGGACTGGAGTCAGGATGTCGGATGGTCAGTCGTGGATCTTCTGTCAAAGGAAGTCCGGGATTTGATCGTTCTTGAATTCGAATGGCCTGGTGGAGTCGGATCCGCTTCCGGTCTCAAGTTTTACGGCGCAGTCACTACCGTCACGGATTTCTCGCTCCTGAGCAATCTGGCGGCAGTCGAGTTCGGGTACACGGAATGATCCGGATCACTCGAGCGCTCGACAGGCACTACTCAGATTTCGGATGGTTGAAAACATACTGGCTTTTTTCGTTTTCGGAGTATTACGATCCCGAGAACATTCAGTTCAGCGCGCTGCGGGTGTTCAATGACGATGTCATGATGCCTGGAACCGGTTTTCCCACACACCCTCATCGGGAGATGGAAATCATCACGGTTGTACTGGACGGTGAGGTCACGCATGCCGACAGTATGGGAAATCGGACGATCATCCACTCCGGAGACATTCAGCGGATGACCGCCGGTACCGGCCTGACTCACTCCGAATACAATCTCGGACAGAAACCGGTTTCGTTCTTTCAGATATGGTTTCATCCGGATATCCCCGGACTGGAGCCTTCGTATGATCAGATCGCCTGTTCGCCGGATCGCTGGATCAACCGCCTGAGTCTCGTGGCATCCGGCCGAAGGGAAGATGCGGCATCGGAGCGCTATCCATTCATTTCATTTCACACGGATGCAGCGATCTATCGGGGATCGTTTGATGAGGGTCAGATTCTGAGTTATCGCCCGAACCCGAATCGGAAGATTTTTATCTACATGATCGAAGGCGAAATGGTCTTCAACGGTTGGGAACTCCGTCCCCGCGATCAGGCTCGTCTTGATCCCGAAAGAAATCTCGATGGATGTGCACGATCGAAATGCGAACTCATTGTAATCGATCTACCGTCCTGTCGTGGATTGGGTTATGATCATGAAGTCCTGAGGGGTAATACCGTCAACCGTTGAATCCCCGAACCCGAACCATGGTCGCTCGATTGAAAAACCGGAGAATCAGATGAAGATAGCGGTATGCGGCATCGCGTGTGAGAAGTGTCCCAGAATGACAACCGGTCAATGTCCGAATGGCGAAGCCGGATGTGTCCCCAGACAGAATCGGTTCTGCCGGATCTGCTCGTGCGCCTTCGGCAAGGGTATCCGGTACTGTTTCGAGTGTCCGGAATTCCCCTGTGAGCTGACCCGGACCGGACCGATAGCGTACGGATATTGTCAGTATATCGCAGGTAAGGCATGACGATTCAGATGCGATACAGTCCGGGTGAGGAGATCGCCAACAGTCTCACACATGGGATCGGCATCCTGTTATCCATCGGCGGGCTGGGTGTCCTGACTGCGTTTGCCAGTGTCTTCGGAAGCGCTCGCCACATCGTGGGCGTCAGCATTTTCGGCTTCACGATGGTCCTGCTGTACACCTCATCTACCCTGTATCACAGCATTCCGATTCCGAGGGTCAAATCCATCCTCCGGCTGATCGATCATTCCGCCATCTTCCTCCTCATTGCCGGCACCTATACGCCATTCACACTGATCACCCTGCAGGGACCATGGGGATGGACGCTCTTCGGTATCGTCTGGGCAGTGGCCGCCGCCGGGATCATCTTTCAAACGAATCTGATTCTGAGATACCCCATCATCTCGGTCGTACTCTATATTCTGATGGGTTGGGTCGTGATCGTTGCGATCAAGCCTCTGACGGAACGGATTGCTCCGGGGGGACTGGCACTGCTGTTCGGCGGCGGAATGTCCTACACGTTCGGCGTGCTGTTCTATGCCTGGCGGAAGTTGCCCTACCACCATGCCATCTGGCATCTGTTCGTGCTGGGCGGCACCGTCCTGCATTTTTTCGCGATCCTGCTGTTCGTCATCCCGGTTTGAATGGGTGACCGATCGATTGCGTTCCTCTGAATGGTCCGGATCCCCGGCCTACTTAACCAGGAACGATCTCACGAGCAGCCATGCCGGTTCGTATTTCCACAGGAAAACGCCCGCGGCAGCCAGAATGATGATCATCGTAACGATTAATCCCCAGTGTCGTTTTTTCTCGCCGAATGGATCCACATAGCTGCGTTCTGCATTGGCGGGGATTGCCGCGAGATGGGTCAGTGAACGGCCGAATGGAAGGTTGATCGTGACCCGCGAGTTGACCGCCCATCCGTTGGCATCGAGAATCGGCCCGAGATTACGTGCGCGGAGTTTGAAATAGGCGATGATCATCGACGGGCCCGAAATGATCAGGATGATTCCCAGTATTGCGAGAGGCATCTGCCACCAGGCGAGTCCCATGAACCCGGTGACCACGGAAGCGATGGCTGTGCCGATTGCACCGATCGCGAGTCCGATCGCGGCGAAGATTCCGGCGAACTTGCCGACATCGAAGGCCTGTGCCGCCGGCGCTTTCTTGTCGTCTGCCACCGCTTTCGAGGTATCCGCGATCGTCGAGGCTGCTTTCTCCTCAACCGCTTTCGACCGGGCACTCGCGATCTTCTGAATCTGATCGCCGATCATCCGGCCGATCTGCTTGTAAGGTGCCCAGAACGCCTGTCTCAGACTGATCGGATGCTCGACGATCTTCGTGATCGTGGCATCCCAATCGCGGCCCAGACGGTCATAAAAGACGCCGTTCCGCCCGGGGCGCAACTGATCCGCATCCCCGTCCGTGAATGCCGCTGCAATGGTCATGGTGTCATTCGAGCCTCTGCGCGTGCATAGACAGTACACCAGGAACGTCCGGCTTAACGTGGCCAGTTCGGCATGTTTGCCCGCGTCGTCCACCTGCACGCACAGATCGCAGCTCCGGCCATCGAGATACAGTGAACCGATCTGGAAAATCGCCTTTTTCGTCGGGTCGTAGAAATCGCGAAACGAGATAAAATTGTTGAGGAGTGTGTCGAGATAGCGGGTGTAATGAACAAGCCGATCGACGGCATCGATCGCGTTGGACTCGGCCGCGACAGCGAGATCCTGCCGGATCAGGTCATCGAGAACCGCCTTGGGGACCGACTTCTGAATGTCCCGCATCCGATCGGCACCGAGCGCTTCGACCGAAGTGACAGGCTTCGATGCCATCCAGGCAAGATACTCGGTGAACTTCGCTTTCAACTTATGCCAGTCGGCAAAGGAAATCTCGGTGACATTGCCGAGAAATGGAACGACAACCTGAGCATGGAAGGCATTCATCGCGGATACCCAGGCCGGGTTGATTCCCGTCGTGAGAGGCAATCGATTCTGTGTCTGGATTTTGACCAGTGGTAGTGCGGCAATCCGGTCGCGGGCGGCATTGAGATCCTGCCGTGCCAGTTCGAGATAGTCCTGATCGGCCGAGTTCAGCAGCACGGCGGCGCGGTCGTCGTAAGCCGCCAGTTGAAGTCGGGTAAAATAGTCGTCGATCTTCGGTTGTATGGCCGCGAACGCATCTGCCGACGCCTTGGCGTTCTGACCCAGTTCGGTCAGACCCATTCCCGTGTCAAATTTTCCGAACCACTCCAGAAATCGCTCGATTTCGGTATAAAAAACGTCGATTTTCGGTTGATCGATTCCATCTTGTCCACTGCGATCCCGGACGGAGTTCTGCGTCGCCACAACATCCTTGATCACGGAAACAACCGCGGCGTGATCGGACGACTGAGCCGTAATGATGCCGTCTCCGTTGAACTGCGTTTTTGCGAAGATCGATACCGTGTTGATCGTATCTTCGGTTGAGATGGTCTGAGAGGTGGATTTGCCGAGATTTTTCAGGATTTCCCGGGCCGATGCCAGAATCTGCCGGCCCTCGTCAGACGAATCATCGATCTCAGAAAGCGGCAGTGCCTCGGGTTTCCCCGCAATCAAGGCCGGGTTCTTCAGGATCGAGCAGACCCATTTCACGGCCCCGATCACCTCAGGAGCACGAATCCGGCCGTCATTGTCCACATCGAGAAGTTTCAGTGTGTGGTCGTTGAAAACCAGACCTTTCACCGGACAACCCAGGGCGACCCAGAGCTTCTGATCGAGCTGATCGATGTGCGTCAGATCCTCGCTCGTTTCAATCTTGACCTGATCGAATCCACCCGCGCGATAAAACGACCATTTGTGCTCTTCATGCCGATTGTTCATATCTTGTCTCCTTCAAAATACATGACAGACCTGATATCCGATCATACACCTCTTCTTCGGATACGTAAAATGTCAGAACCGACTCCTCACAGAATGACACAATGGTGTGCATTGACGGGTGACATGCGGGAAATCATAATGATGAGGTAATCGAATGAGCGGACCTCCGGGTAGCGCCGGACGGTTGGAAATGGAGGAGAAGATGAATCGTCACGTGAAAGGTTGGATGATGATGATGTGTTTCGTATCGTCAGTCATGGCGGCAGACATGCAGAAACCGGACAAACCGGGATCGGACGCCCTGTCCGTCATTCACTCTCGGAAAAGTGTCCGGCATTTCACCGGAGCGAAAGTTGAGAAGGAGCAGCTCGAGACGATCGTGAAGGCCGGAATGGCAGCTCCGACTGCTGTGAATAAACAACCCTGGTCGTTCGTGGTGATCTCGGATCGCGCGGTTCTGGACAAACTCGCCGAAGGCCTTCCATACGCCAAGATGCTCGACAAGGCCGGCGCGGCAATCATCGTATGCACGCATCCCGAACGCGCATACGAGGGCAGCCGGGAGTTCGCGATCATCGACGCGTGCTGCGCGAGTCAGAACATTCTGCTCGCTGCGGAATCGCTCGGACTCGGTGCAGTCTGGACCGCCGCATATCCGGATACCGCGAGAGTCGAACATGTCCGGAACGTGCTCGGGATCCCGACCGATGCGATCCCCCTCAACGTCATTCCGATCGGTGTTCCGACCGGCAAGGACAAGCCGAAGG
>CALFER010000030.1 GCA_937951895.1 uncultured bacterium | reverse complement strand
CGACGATCGCGATCCTTCAGTTTACCTGGCCATCGGGCAATGTCGGTCATGCGTCGAATCTGTGGTTCTGGGGCGGGTGCGTGGATCCCGCGAACGGTACCCTGCTAACCGCTGTCGCAGGAACCGAGTTCGGGTATTGATGGATCCCGTGCATCCCATTGTAGGGACGTACGTATATAGCGGCGGGCCTCCGTGCCCGCCGGCAAATAAACGGGTACCTTCTCATACGGCCTCCGTGCCCGCCGGCAGGGACGCCCTGGGGTTCTAATACGCATTGCCCGCCGGCAGGGACGCCGGCGGCTGCTGTGTTCGACGGGTCGACGTATGGGAATGACAACTTGTACGCGGGGCGATCACAAGGATCGCCCATACTGGTAGTTGCGGTTTAGCGGGGGGGACAGCCTGCAGGTCCGAACAGAGGGTTCGTTTTCGCGAGGGGGGGAAAGCCGCAGGTCCGAGCGGAGGGTTCGTTTTCGCGGGGATGATACGTTTGAACCGTTCACCCGCTACCCGTTCATCCTGAGCCTGTCGAAGGATCGAACGGGATGAGTTGGCACCGACTCGGAGTGTGCACGCGCTGATGCACGCACGGAGGCCGTACCAGAGTACAGACCACTTCCTTGCCGGCAGGCACGGAGGCCTGCCGCTATTGCCGCTTGCCGATATTGAATCTTTTTTTGCGCTCAGCCGTTTACCCTGGCGGCAGACCATTTGCGGTCTGTCCGTAAATGAGTTTTAATTCACTCACAGGAGGTTCCTATCATGACACGCTTTCTTCCGATTGCCCTCGTGATTCTCTGTGCGGCATCCCCTGCCCTGACTGCCTCGACCGGCACGATCTCGCGCGTCGTCGTCTACCCCGACCGGGCTTCCGTCACGCGCTCGCTCAGCGTGCAGCTCGATCCGGGCCCCAACGCGATCGCGTTCACCGGTCTGCCGATCAATCTCGATGTCCAGTCACTCAAAGTGCGCGGTGAAGGCCCCTCGGGAATGAAAATCGGCGCCGTGGAACTCGCACCGGAATTTTTCACAGAATCTCAGAACGAGGAAATCCGGCGCATCGAGGCTGCCATTGAGGGAAAAGGCGTGGAACTGTCTGAAATCGCCGCGCGTGCGACGGTTGCCGTTGCCGAACAGGAATTTTACAAATCACTCAAGGCGAAGGTCATCGACAGTTCGCAAAATGAACTCTCCGGCGGGAAGGTCACGGTCGCGGATTACAGAGCTGCGGCCGATTATGCCTTCAAGGGTCTATCGGACAGTCTGGCCGCTGAACGCCAGGCAGCAATCGATAAGGTGCGTGTCGAGAAGGACCTTCAGAAACTCCAGAACGACATCGCGCAGTTGAAGAGCGGTTCTGCCAACGCTCTGCGCAATGCCGTTGTGCAGATCGAAGCGGCTCTGGGAGGACATGCCTCGATAGAACTCGACTATATTGTCCCCGGCGCGACCTGGTCGCCGGTCTATGAAGCCCGTTTCAACCCCTCAAACGAACAGATCGACTGGACCTACGGCGCGATCGTGCAGCAATCGACAGGCGAAGACTGGGGGAACGTCGAGTTGTCGCTGTCGACCGCCAGGCCGTCGCTCGGAGCAGGTGCTCCGGAACTGACACCCTGGATTCTGAATCCGTATCAACCGCAGCCCCGGCGTGACAAGGACATGGGTTACATGGCGGCACCGCAGGCGAAAATGGCCGATGCCCTGGAAACCTCTTCCATGGAGGAGTCTCGAGGTCGCGATGAAGCGGCTCCGGCAGCTCCGATCCAGGCTGTGGTGGTCGATTCGGGCATGGCTGTGCAGTTTGCGATTCCGGGAAAGACGACCGTACCGAGCGGCAAGGCGACCAAGCAGGTGACCGTGGCGGTGCATTCCTTCAAAGCCACGTATGAATACCATGCGACACCGAGACTCTCGGAATTCGTCTACATGACCGCCGAGGTCAGGAATGAAACCGACACGCCCTTCCTGGCCGGTCAGGTCCGGGCGTTCCATGGAAACGAGTTTGTCGGCGTCGTGCCGCTCAAGCAGATCGCCGTCAGCGAATCGTTCGACATTCCGCTGGGGGCCGAGGCGCGGATCGAGATAGAGCGGACGACCGTGCAGGCTGATCGATCACCGGGCGGTCTGTTTGGAGGGAAGGTGCGCTGGACGTATGAATACAGGAACACGCTGACGAGTCATTTGAAGAAAGCGGTGGAGGTGATTGTCCATGAGCAGATTCCGGTGAGTCGGGACAGCAGGGTGACGGTGTTTGATGTGATGATGAAGCCGAAAGCGGGTGAGGTTGATTCCGAGGGTATGTTCGAGTGGAAACAGACGCTGCCGCCCGACGAAAAGATCGATCTGTCGATCACGTTCCACGTGGAACATCCGGAAGACATGACGGTGTCAGGGTTGTAGGACGAGGGTTTCTTATCATTAACCTGCGTGAAGAGGAGGAGTTATGAACGAGAAAGGGTTGTTTGCCGCATTGTTTGATTTGTCGTTTACCGAGTTCGTCACGACACGCGTCATCAAGTTTCTTTTTTTAGTCGGAATTCTCCTGGCCATTCTGGGAACCCTGGGAATCATCGTTGCCGGTTTTTCCGCTGGTTTCTTCAAAGGGCTTCTCGCGTTGATCCTGTCACCTCTTGTTTTCCTTCTCTATTCCATTCTTGCACGCATGTGGTGTGAACTGATCATTGTCGTATTCCGCATAGCCGAGAACACAGGCAGACTGGTGGAACAGGGGAAGGAATAATCACGACATTGAGCCTGTCGAAGTGTCCCGGTGGACATCCCTCACTGCAAACGGAATTCAACTCCCGCGACATTGCTCAGAAGTGCGTCGACCGTGAGATCCCCCGGGGCGAAACAGGCCGCGTAAAAGTAGAACGGTCCCGCCGCTGAAACCTCCGGCATCGTAAACTCGGGAATCACCTCAACCTTCCAATCCGGACCTCCGGATAACTCGATCGAGGCCGAATCGATCCCCTCCCATGAAGGAATCCAGCCGGGATAGAACCAATATGCGCCGAACACTTCGAGCACGACGTAGAAGTCCGCCGTTCGAGGCTCACCGGAATAGTGAAACAGCGCGTCGAGACGACACGGGTCGCCGGTGCCGAAACGGTCGGCGCCCATGTCGAGCGCAATCGTCAGCTCGGGCGGAACAGTCGCGGTCGGCGTGGGAGTCGGGCCGGGACCGCCCGGAAAGTATTCGTAGCAGCCCATGTCCACGATGCCGGAACCGGATCCCGTGTTGGGCGTATCGGGATCGTCCGTTCGCGATCGGCCTCCGATGTCCGTCGAAGGAACGGTCATTCCGTCATCGAATCCGCTATCGATCGCCGGGGAACCGGCTCTGAGACGAAAATCCGATGATGACGGGTCGAGTGTCACGGCGGAAGCGGCAGCGGTTTTTGAATGCGCATCGTAGCCTCGCGCCTGCCATTCGGAAAATGAGAAATACGACGTGTCTTCTTCGGTCACGACACTGCCGTCTTCCGCGTACAAAATGTTGTAGTCCATGGCCAGCCCGGATTCGGATTCGGAGGAAAACTCGAATGCGCCTCGCGCCCCGCCGAACAGCAGGTTGTTGTAAATCGCGCAGTTCGTGCTGCCTTCTTTCAGGCTGATGCACCAGCGGGCCGTGCCGGGTGCGAAGTAAATGGTATTGTTGACGAAGACGTTGTTCTTGCAGCCCCAGTCCGGTCCGTTTCCATCACCCCATCCGGCAATGCCTCCGGCGAGATTCCCGTAGAGCAGATTGTTACGGATGACCGAGTCGCGGACGGAGGCCAGGTTGATCGCGGCGCCACCGGCGGCTCCGTTGCCATAGCAGATGTTGCTTTCGATCAGTGCATTGGAGGTGATCCCGTCACCCTCCATCTGCGGATCGGCGTTGATCTGGATTCCGCTGGCGTTGTTATTGAAACAGAGATTGCCCCAGAGGAATGGACGGTCACCGGAGTTTGACACATAGATTCCGTGTTCTTCCTGGCTGTTGTAGCAGGTGTTGTGCCGGAGATTGAGGTCGTTCGAGTAATCCGTGAAAATGCCCCAGCGGCCGTTGTCGTGGGACACGCAGTTATCGATCCGCACGAAATCGGCCCAGGACACACGGATACCTCCGCGGGTTGCGCCGAAGACTCTGAAGTTCCACAGGATGATATGCTGTGCGTCGTTGTCCTCGTAGCCGTCGACGAAGAGACCCCAGTCGTGACCTGTGGCATCTACGGTGACCGTGCCTTCGGCAAGGCATCGGATCGGAAGTGCGGTTGTGCCGGGATGGGTGAAGCGGACCGATTCGGCGTAAACGCCTTCGTGAACCGTGATGGTATCGCCGGCGAATGCCGCGTCGGCGCCGCGCTGAATCGTCTGGAACGGCAGAGCGGCGGTGCCGGGATTGGAATCCTGCCCGTCGGGGGAGACATGATACTCGGTGGTCCAGGCGACCGAAGGACAAACGATGAGAGCGATCAGAACGAAGAAGGAACGCATAACGGGGACCTCCTGGGAGAGGGTGGTATGAGGGTATTATACGGATTTGGGTATCGGAATACTCCAGGGTTGAGGAAGTTTTCAGTTTACGGTGTTCAGTTTCGCTATAGCAAATAAAGGGACACCTTACTTAACTCGGTGAGAACGCCGCTTTCGCTTTCGATTCCGACGGTGAGGAAGCAGTTTGAAGGCAGGAACGGCCCGGGCTGAAAAATGAAAACTTCCAACTGAAAACGGGAGATCGTTTTTAGTTTTCAGTTTTCGGTTTTCAGTTTCGCTATAAACATCTAACGGGACTCGCGACCGTCATCACCGGTGTCATTGCCGGGCGAGATGAGGGAGAGAGGCATGTTCATCCGGGAAATCACTTTGTTGCGAAGGAGTGCGCAGGCCTTGTGTCCATTGCTCGATCATGCTACCGAACTGTCGCGCTCCTTTCTATGGATCCCCAATCTAAGCCTGAGGCGCCTGCACAATACCATTGCCAATGTCCTCAAACTTGCAACCCGAGATAAAGGCCGCAGATGCAAGCGTCTTCGCAGCAAGGTTCTCGTTCGTCAATACTCCTGTCTGTTGTTTCTGCTGCTGCGCCCACAAAACAGCACATCCAGCAACATGAGGAGTCGCCATGCTGGTTCCGCTGATCGTCTTTAACCCAAATTCGTCCCCGATCCAGGCAGACGTCACGTTCACCCCCGGACCACACAGATTACACTGCGTGTTCGAAAAGCCGGCAACACTTAAAACGCCACCAGATGAACACTGCAGCGCTCCCACTGAAATCATTCCGTCACCTGCTGCCGGAGGAGCAACAGCAATCGTATACTTCGGCCGGGAACTCTCATTTCCAGAGGCTGCCACTATCACGGCCGCCTGAGAAAACGCATTCGATTGTGCCAACAAAAGGGTCAGGCTCGCAAACAAATTGATGTTTGCACGGTACTGCTCCAAAGCGATCGATGTGGCCGCTTCTGCAGGAATTCCTTTCTGAATCAGATCTGCAACAAACCCCGGGAAGTCAATTCCCAAAGACATCGAGATCACATTGGCACCATTTTCATACGCCCAGTGAATTGCATTGGCCAAATCCGCGGACGATCCACCTCCGCGACCTAATACTTTTCCGATCACAGCCTTTGTAACACCACGCGCAATGCCGATCCGTTGTCCCTTGATATCTCGTCCGAAGATTGTTCCCGCACAATGAGTGCCATGGCCGTATTCATCATCATCGGACTCCTGGGTGAAATTGCGGCGGATCATCTGAACGCCCTGAAATGCGACGTGTGACGGATTGATGCCGGTATCGAGAACGGCAACGACCACATCCGATCCTGTATAAGGGCTCGTATGCGCTCGAACCGCCTCAATTCCCCACGTGTTGCCCGTTGCCGCAGGGGCTGGTTCAGGATTTCCGACAGGCTCGATTAGTTTCAGTGGCATCGCAGTGGCAATACTTTGAACTTCCGGGTCTCGTCGCGCATCCGCCACCTCCCGTGGCGTTAACTCGGCTCGCTCAAGAATCGGCTCGCCGATTAACGGCAGGATATCACTCCCCAGCGGTCCTGCGGTCATGGCACGGATGAACGTGGCCTTTCGTCGAAGAATGATCTGTTCCGCTAGTTTGCCATTCATGATACGCTCCTTTCAATGATTCGTTGGAATCAGCAACGAGACAACTCTGCGAATTCACTGTCGCATCCCCACTTGGAACGCACCGTTCCAGTCTCAGATCCCGTGGGCCCGTAATCCGGATCGTCGCGAATCCCTGAACACGTGAAATCCCTGCCAATTACGGCGGAACATGCTTCAACTACTATGATCAAGCCTTAACTCTGATGTAGAAGAAGACGCCGATATTTTTGGGTCTGGTTTCGGCTGTGCCGGAGTACTCGGTAGTCTTTGCGGGACCGGCACCATATCCATCACTATTGAAATGAGCCAGCCGTTGTGTTGCACCACCCGGAGCCATCGAGAACGTGTCGGTGCCATTGATGCCGATTTTATGGTTATGACTACCCAATTCATCACTTTGTGCAGATCCTGGCCTTCGATCACCAGAAGGATCAGAAAAGGCATCTTTCCGCCCGACATTCAATCCCCTCAGGAAAACTCCTCGCAAATCCGGAATTTGAGAGTTTCCTGTTACCTGCTTGTATTCAGAATCCTCAGACAGAATTCTGCCATCTGACAAAACCCATTTCTCTTTACCGATTACAAGCATCCGGTCAGGTGGGATTATTGATGCGATAATTGTGCCGACTGGTGCTTCGGATGTGAACGATTCTGCAGAGAGCGCTTCGATTTCTGCTTTTTTTTGGACGACAACTTCTTCTATCGGCGCAAGTGTCTGCCCCGATACTATTTCGCTGATACGTTGAGCCAGTTTATCTTTTACTTCTGCGGATTCAGCAATTTTTGTCGCACTATCTATAACTTTCTCCTTCAACCCCTTTTCCAGAACGATCTCATTGACTTTCCCCTGGAGAATCTCGTCCAAATCTTTCCATGACTTAACTCCGAAAAACATCACAAGAGCGACGAATCCAGTGACCAGTATACCGGCGATCCACTTCACTTGAGTTAACTGCGATTCCAAGTGTTCACGAAACTCCCGATACTCCTCCGAGATTACTCTTCTTGCTTCCAATTCGATATAATCAGTGTTCTGGTTTCCCATTATTGTCTCCCCTTGTTAACTCACTTTGTTGTTAGTTCCAGGTTGCTCGTATAATCAACCAGCTTACCTGGTTAGCCACGTCATGATTTGAACCTGTATCGAAACATCCTATTCCCACTTCCTCGCATTCAACCTCAATTTCGCCTTAAAGCCCTTCGCCGATTCACACGGAATGAAATACCCTACCTCATCCCGCTCCACGGCCTTACCGGGATTCTCCCCCCACGCATCATCCGTCATCAGATATCTGAGATCCCAGTTATCCCCATCACGCTTCGCTCGCACTACGATTGTGTTCCTGAACAGATACTCGCCTTCAATCCGCCGATCGTTCCATAAAAATCCGTCAATCTCGTAATCCGTTGTCGATACGGTCAATTCCACACAGAAGACGATCCAGTTCCCAACCTTGACCTTTTTCTTGTCCAGACACACGGAAAACAAAACCGGCCACCGGGGCGCATTCAATCCTGATTTTGCCGGCTTGAGCATATCATCGAATTCACGCAGTACCGCACTGCACATCTCCTTCCGTCGCTCAGTCAGCCAATATGTCTTTGCCGATCGCGGAGTCACGGAAGCTTCGAAGAAGTACGATGCGCGAATCTGCTTCCCGGCTTTATACTTCTTGAGAACATTCGGAGGCAGAGGAAGATTGTCCACCTCCAGATAGCCGTCGATACGTACATCCCCGAACAGGAAACGAACAAGGTTCTGATATCCTTCCTCCGAATTTACAATACCGTAATGCCCGCTATGACTCCGGTGTGCATATGCCCGAGGCGCACCGTTCACCGATGCATTCCGGATACGAACCAATCCGTCGCTCATCTCACCCGCCAGCGTGCGCGACAAGCCACATGCAACGTCGTAGTCCTTGTAATTCGTCCCGATCATGCAGAAAAATCGATCCGGATCGAACTTTCCATCGAGCGTATCGACACGGTCAGGATGGCCTTTTATTGCGAGATACTCCGCGATCTTCTCACGATTGAAGTTGTTCAGATCCCAGATGCCCAGAAAACGGGGGACATTGATTCCTGCCATGTCGATCCCATTGTGAGGTGTCGCATAGGTGAAGACTTTGTCCACATACTGTCTGGCATCACGCACGTCCACATCCGGGTTCTGAAGCAGACATCGGCAGACCAAGCCGCCCATGGAATGCGCAACGAGATACACTCTGAAATCGGTCGGATTTTCCGGGTTTCCCTCCAGGACAAGACGCCGCACCTGCTCAATCAAGGCCGAAAGACCTCTGGCAGCGTCCTGGATACTCGGCACCTTTCCTCTCCCCAGATCCGGATCGGCCTGATCGTAATACCGGTGAATAATGATACTTTTAGGATCCAGAGCGCCTGAAATCGTGAGTCCATCTTTGTAGTTGTCGTAATACCCGTAATCCTTCATCAGCCGGACCAGAGGCGATTCGAAGACGTGGCGGGTGACCTTGCCTTTGTAATTCTGGCGGATTTTCATCGATCCGAGATTGAATCCCATATAGGGAGTGGCGACTGTGTCCCGGATTTCTCCTTCCGTCATGGCGTAACCACGCACATAGATAATCGGATAGAACGGTCGAACGATGCGAGTCATTTCGATTCTCCTCTATTCATTTCTTGAACGGGTTTTTTGTCACATTCAGACTAAGCCCGAAAATGAATGTTTCATCATATGATGAGTCCACAAGTTGGTCGGAACTGGTGGTTTGTTTCAGAACCGTTGCGTTCACCCCGGCCTCATACTCACCCCGCAATCGAGTTTCTTCAGCCATTGCAACCCCGAAAAACAATCCGAGATTATCCAGGAAGACGAAGTTAACTCCGATTCCGACAACGGGTTTTTCACCGTCGAACGAAAGCGCACCGGCCAGGCACACAGACAAATCCTTTGCGTTCTCGTAAGGTCCGAACATGCGATAATTCACCAGCATCAACCCAGCCGGATTGTAATCGGATCGATCTGACTTTCGCCTGATCACGTATTCACCTGAAGCAGTCTGCTCTGTGTAATACGAATCACTTCCGTTTCGCAGATAACAGAGCCCATATGTTTGAAAAAACCGCGGCCGATCAGGACCTCTGAACTCAAACATCACGCTCCTGCCATCCCGCTGCAGTTTAATCGTCAACACAGTGCCGGGGGTGATGTAATGCTGACTCTCCTTGCGTGTCCTGGCAACAGCCCGTTCAGCAAGCTTTAACTCGGCATCACTGCCATCCTGACGAAGAATGAACGATTCCAACTCTCGTACAAAGATTGAAACATCTTTCTCCGTAGTGGCGGAACAGAGTTTTTCCACAGTGTTTCCAATTGTCTTGTCGCCCCTGGAACTTTCGGGCAAAGCATCTAACTGATGATTGATGGATATTAACTCATCCGGTTTTTCCATATGCCAGGATTGACTGTAAACTTTGCCTGGCATTAGATCGTGAAAGGTGACTTTCATCAATCCTTCATTCACACGATACACGATGGGCTTGAGATTGTCTGGCAGATCAAAAGTAACTTCTGAAAGTGCAATCGTGACAGGAATCTCTAACTCTTTGACTTCTTTGTCGGCTTCCGGTTTTTTGTTGTCAGCCTTCAGAGGCGAACCGAAACAGCTCATTATCCCGACGATCGCAAGCAACAACACACTATGCGGAACAGGTTTTCCCCTGACCATCATCCGATCCTCCCATGTTGATACAACTGTGGTCTTCCGGAAACTCCACTCACACACATTTCAATTCTTGAATTATAATATAGTGTCAAGCCCGGATTTTGTCAACGAAATTCTAAAAACTGAACGTTTCTTACACAAACATCGTCTCTTCGAACGGTTTTTAGTGATTAAGATCGCTCTGTGCCTGCCAGGAAAATGATCGATTGCGATCGGAAGAGGAATCGAAAAGCAACATCCCACCAAATAAGTAAGGTGTCCCCTTATTCTAATTTAACGATATCATTCGGCCGAGCAACACTATCTGCGGTTGCTCAGCCCCTTCCTGATTTTCTGCTTGAGAAACCGATTCTGAGCGGTATCAATGTTTTAAAATCAACAAATTACACACCACAGAGCGCAACGGAAAACACATCGCGGATGCGCCCCTTCAAATAAGTAAGGTGTCCCTTAATTTCGCTATATCGTCATTCTGTCCAGCCGAACTCGAACATCCCCAAAGTCCCAATCAGTCCGGTGATCTCGGGATCCGTCAACGCCCCATACCACTTCGCACCCGTGAACGATCCCGCTCCCGCCGGCCACATAAACTCCGGAAGCACGGTCACTTCCGTCTCTCCCGGCCCAAACGTCATCGAATAATACTCGAAACTCGAAAATCCCGGCGCAAAATAATACGATCCGACAATGTCCAGTATCACAAAAAGCGGATTCCCCGAAATCGAACTCGAATCACCATTGCAAACAAACGCGACACACGCACAGGTGTCCCCCGGCGCAAACGACGCAGCCGGCATCTCAATCCGCACCCCCGTCCCACTGCACCCGGCCGGAGTCGGCGTCGGATCCGATCCTGAAGGCGTATTTGTCGGCGCCGCACCGGTTGCGGTCGGTTCCGGAGTCGGTGTCGATACTACCGGAGTCGGCGTCGCCGTCGCCGGAGACGGATGACTGGACGACTCCCCAGGATTGGTCACCAGATCGCTATCCCCGGGATCCGCCTGCCCCTGACTCCAGGAGCCACCCGGATCCTGAAGCTCAACGCCATTGGAATACCCATCACCATCGGAATCGAGCGCCGCAAGAGCAGCGGTCCATTGACGGCCCGCCGCGTTATACGGCCCGATAAAATCATTGCCGGAGGAGTGGCACGTATCACAACTGAACACACCCCCGTTGGGAACCCGGTCGACATCCTGCGAATAGCCGAGAACAACCGGAGAGACGACAATCGCACCTAACAACAGGCAAAATGAACTCAAACGCATAAAAACCTCCATGGAAAACGAAGTCGTGCCCTCGTCAATCAGACAACATGCTGACTTACTCAGACCAACTGAATCGGAATTGCCCCATCGACCCATACAGTGCCGACATGTCGGGCGTCGTGAGCGCTCCGTAGATTCTCACTCCATCGCCGCTCCCCACCCCGCCCGGCCAGACAAACGCCGGAATCACGATGACCGCGGTCTGACCTGCGGTGAAATCGAGCATGTAGTAGTCCAGTGCCGGAGTGAATCCCGGAGCGAAAAAATAGCTTCCATATGCATCGAGCACCGCGAAGAGCGGATATCCGGTGAGCGTGTCCGGTCCCGGATTGCACACATACGCCGTGCATCCGCAGGTATCACCCGGAATGAAATGCACCTGAGGCATCGTGACGACGACCCGCGGATCGGCACAAGGCCCGGGATCCGGTGTCGGCGTGTCGATCGCAGGCGTTTCCGTTGGAATTTCGGTCGGTGTCGGCGGTTCAGGAGTGGCAGTTCCGGGAGGTGGAGTCGGGATATCCGTCGGAGTCGATGTCGGAGGGGCCGGCGTCGGCGTGATGGTCGGGGTGGACGTGGCTGGAATCGGCGTATTGGTCGGCTGCGACGGCGCAACGGTTGGAGTCGAAGTCGGAGGAACCGGTGTCGGAGTGATGGTCGGAGTCGAAGTCGGAGTGCCGGTCAGCGTCGGCGTTCGCGTCGGTGTCGAGGTCGGAACGATCGTCGGAGTCGGTGTCCGGGTCGGTGTGCGCGTGGGCGTCCGGGTGGGTGTCACAGTCGGGGTCCCGGCCGGATGACTGGATGCCTCTCCAGGGTTGGTCACGAGATTGGGATTCCCGGGAGCGGGCTGACCCTGGACCCATGCTCCGGTCGGATCCTGAAGTTCCACACCATTGGAGTACCCGTCGCCATCGGAATCCAATGCAGCAAGCGCGGCGGTCCATCGCCGCCCCGCCGAGTTGTACGGTCCGATGAAATCATTGCCGGAGGAATGGCAGGTATCGCAACTGAACACAGCTCCATTCGGAATCTTGGAAACATCCGCCGTATTGGCGGAAACATCCGGCAGGAAGACGGAAGACACAATGTACAGACATCCAACGAGGCCCAAAATCACAACACGCTTCATGCTTTCCCTCCTCCGCACCCACACCGGCTCCTCTGACCCCCAGATATCATACGGATCCCCTTCTGGCTTTTCAACTCGTGCCCCCCTTCGCCCGCCCCTCCCCCCGGATTGCACCTCACCCCTCACCTGTGCTAGCGTCAGCGCTGCAATGAACTCCCCGGCCGTGCTCGTCCAGAATCTATCCGTCTCGATCGACTCCAAACCGATCCTGACCGATGTCTCGGTGTCGCTCGAATCTGGACGATTCCTGACCATCATCGGCCCGAATGGCGCCGGCAAATCAACCCTGTTGCGCTGCATCGGAAGACTGCACAAACTGTTCTCCGGATCGATTTCGATCGCCGGACGGCCGATCGCCGACTACTCGCGCCGAGACCTGGCCAAGTGCGTCAGCTATGTCCCGCAATCCGGCGATCGAGGTCTGCCTTACACCGTCCGCGAGTTCGTCATGATGTCCCGTTATCCGCACCTCGGAAGCTTCTTCACGGTGTCCCGGACGGATCGCGATGCGGTGGCCCGTGCGCTCGGCGAGGCAGAGCTTGAGTCGTTCGCCGAACGCAGGATCGACACGCTGAGCGGCGGTGAGAGGCAAAAGGTGTTCATCGCGGCGGCACTCGCCCAGGGCGCCCCGATCGTGCTGCTCGACGAACCAACCACGTTTCTGGATTATCGGCAGGCCGCCGGTATTCTGGACCTGATCCGCCGCATGAACCGCTCCTCGGGAATCACGGTGATCAGCGTCACACACGACATCAATCAGGCGCTCGACTGCAGCGACTGGATCCTGGCATTGAAAGACGGCCACGCGGTGTTTTCGGGCCCGCCCGCCGGCCTGCTCCCCGCAGGAACGCTCGACCGCATCTTCGATCTCCCATTCGAAGTCCTCCCGACCCCCTCCCCCCGGATCTTCCCGAAAAGGCCCATCCCATGAAACCACGCACGATCGCCCCGATACTGCTCATCGGCCTTCTGCTCCTCACGCTGCTGTCGCCCTTCATCGGCTCGATCCCCATCCGCTCGACCGACATCCTCTCCTCCGACCCGACCACGCCGGCCCATACGATCTTCTGGCAGATCCGCCTCCCGAGGCTTTTCCTCGGGATGTGCACCGGCATTATCCTCGCGGTCAGCGGCATGATCTTCCAGGCGATGTTCCGCAATCCTCTCGCAACACCCTATACACTCGGTGTCTCGAGCGGCGCATCATTCGGAGCGGTCCTCTTCATGCGAGCGGGTTTCGAACTGTCCTCCGGAGTCTTCTCGGGTGTCACGCTCGCGGCATTCCTCGGCGCACTCACCTCGATCGGACTGGTCTACAGCGTCGTCCGGTTGAGGGGTGTGTTCTCGACATCCCGGCTGCTGCTGGCAGGAGTGGCCGCCAGTTTTCTGTTCTCGAGTCTGATCATGTTCATCCATTACACGGCGAACGTGCAGGACACATTCCGACTGATGCGATGGCTCATGGGAAGTCTCGCGATGCCAGGTTATACGCTGGTGTGGCAATTGATGGTCGTGGCGGTTGTCGCAGTAACGGTTGCAACGCTGTCGATGCGTGAACTGGATCTGCTGAGCACCGGAGACGATATTGCGGAGAGTCGCGGCGTGAACGTCGAGCGCATCCGGCATATTCTCTTCTTCGCCACGTCGCTGATGGTCGGGGCCGTCGTGGCGGCTTGCGGACCCATTGGGTTTGTGGGCTTGATGGTGCCTCACATCTGCCGGCTGCTGGTCGGCCCGGGACATGTCCGGCTGGCACCTTCAGTCATCCTGACGGGAGCGGTCTTTCTGCCGGTGTGCGATCTGCTGGCGCGAACGCTGGCTGCGCCCGCCGAGATCCCTGTCGGGGTCATCACCGCGCTGCTCGGGGGACCCTTTTTCCTGTGGCTACTCGTGCAGGACAGATCGTAAGGACTGTAAAGGACGATGGCTACTCGTGCGGAACAGATCGTAAGGACTGTAAAGGACGAATCGCGATTCGTCCTTACGTCCTTTACATCCTTACGTCCTTTACATCCTTACGTCCTTTACATCCTTACGCTCCCCTGTTGATGATACCCTCTCCCACCGCCTGCACATGCACCGCCGCGGGGCCGGGCAGCGGGCACTTCGTCTCGCAGATCCCGCACCCGATGCACAACTCCGGCACGACATAGGGTTGCTTGACAAGTCCCTCCTGTCCGGGAACGGATACTTCATGAAATTTGATCGCCTTGTCCGGTGTCGGGCAGTGTTCCTCACAGACAATGCAAGGTGTGCCGAGCGCGTGCGGGAGACACCGGTTCTTGTCGAACCATGCCAGACCGATCACCGTGCGGTGCTTTTCGTCCTGAGTGAGCGTCCGGATCGCACCGGTCGGACAGACTTGTCCGCAGAGCGTGCAGTTGAACTCGCAGTAACCGGCCCGCGGCAGCAGGACCGGCGTAAAGAGGCCTTCCGGGCCGGCTTGCACCAGCGCGGGATGCAGGGCATTCCCGGGACACACCTTCATGCATTCCCCGCACCGCACGCATCTCGCGAGAAAGTCCGGTTCCGGAATCGCGCCGGGAGGACGGATCCGACCGGGCGGGATCGCTCCGGCAGGCGCTCGGATCGCGAGCAGTCCCGGAGCGATCAGCCCGGTCAGAGTCGCCCCGATCAGCGCCCGGCGCGGCACATCGACCGCCGCATGCCGCTCACGGGGTCTACGGAAACCAAACCGGACGAAGTCGCGGGGGCAGACATCGAGGCAATCCATGCACAGAACACAAGCCTCGCTCGATATCGCCCGGCGCTCATCGATCGCCCCCGTCCGGCAGACCGACCGGCATGCCTCGCACGCACCACACGCTCCGCCTCCGGATCCCCTCAACAGCGAGAAGCGGGATAGGAGCGAAAACAGAGCGCCCGCCGGACAGATCATCCGGCACCAGTACCGCCGGCTGAATCGTTCGAGGATGAAGACCGAGACCAGCAGGGCCGTGGAGGTGAACGCGAGTGCGAAGTAGACCTGCCGGAACGGCAGAACCGTATCCCTGAGCATCCGGTAGAGGGGTTCGGTCCAGACGGTGATCCAGGATGGGGCATGCAGATAGAGCACGGTGAAGAGGGAGGTCACGTAGCGATGGAAGACCGGGTCGACACCGAGCGTCAGACCGCGCACGAGAATCGAGAAGGGGTTCAGGAGTCCTGTCAGGTTCAGGCCGAAGAGCGAGGTGGCGAGCAGGCCGGCGAGGATCAGGTAACCCGGAATCCCCTGTTTCGGAACCGCTCCGGACTGCTTATGAGGGAAAAGGCGGTGAAACAGATCGAGCAGCGCGCCGAGGGGGCAGAGCCAGCCGCAGAAGAATCGCCCCAGAACGATCGTCGCGATGGCGATCACGAGCGCCGGGATCATCATCGGAATCCAGGCCCGCGACGCGAGTATCGCGCTGAGGGCAGACAACGGATCGAGTCGGAACAGCCAGTTGACGGCTGCGGGCAAGTTGTCGGATCCGTTATAGTCAGTGATGCGGAACAGCCAGAAAAAGACAAGGAGGGCCAGTGTTTGAACACCGGCGCGCACCCAGCCGAGTTTCCGGCGTGATCGCTTCGCCATGATCAGGCGGGTTATGCCCGGACGATCCGGATCTTGTCGAGATCCATTTCGCCCAGACCGAGCTGATAGCCTGCAACCGTCGAGCCGATGTCTTCGGGTTTCATGCCGAACAGCGTCGTCGCATAGGCATCCGCGGCGACGATGTCGCGCGATGCGATGACGGTGTTCTTCACGCGCACGTCATCCAGACTGCCTCCCTGAGGCCCATTGTCGACCAGAATCCGAGTGGCGTCGATGATGGTCAGTTCGGGCCGGAGCACGTAATTGAGATCGGCCAGGCGTTGTCCGATCGAGAAATGGATCTGGCCGCGATTGCCTCCGATGACACCCATGCAGTTCTTCATCCCCAGGGTCAGTTTCGAGATCCCGTGGTTCTTCGCGATCGGTACGTTGATGTAGCAATCTGCGTCGATCGCATCCTTGTAGAAATCCCATTTGGTGATGGATTTGCCTTTTTCGATGGTCATCGGCACGAACTTGCGCCGGTCGATAAACTCGCAGCGAACCTTCGAATCCCCGATCGATTCGACGGCCTTCTGAATCCCGCTGTTGACGTAACAGCGCCGTTCCTCGTTACAGGTATAGTCGAAAACCTGAACCTGCGATGCGCCGGCCGCGAGTGCGAGTCTGATGATCGCTGTCACGATATCGGGATGCGTGGTCGCCGCCTGATCCGGATTGCGATCCCAACCGATATTGGGTTTGACGACGACACGGTGGCCCGGTTTGACGAAACCGGAAATGCCTCCGAGCGCATCGATGACGCGCGTTGCGAGCACGCCGTAATCGGTGCCTTCGGTCACGGCAAGCGTCGATGACGGCGCGTCCGCCGCCCGAACCGTCGGAACGATTTTCAACAGCGGCGCCAGCCCGGCACCCGCACCCGCCACCAGCGCGCTCTTCAGGAACGTCCGTCTGTCCATACTCGATCCTCCTCATCCATTTGACTGATCGCCCGGAATGCCGCCCACAGCATCCATCCATCGGACATATTGTACTGAAAACCGTACGGAAATTCCTAATCGGTCGGTCCGGATGGCTCACCCGGAGGCGGCATGGTTCGGACGATGCAGAATGGCACCCCCTCCCGTTCGATCCGCACAATCTCCTCACCCCCCGGAAATTGTTCGTGCTGATTCCATGTCAGAATCGTCAGATAATACTCCGCGATCGACGGATCCAGCACGCGGCGGAAGCGTTTCGGGAACCAGTACTCCGCGCATGCGGCCGGTTGTGACAGCAGCACCCGGACAGGCTCTGCCGGAGCGCGGCTCGCGGTACGGTCCGCGGTGACCCTGTCGAGTTCCTCAACACCTTCCTTCATCGACACACCCCAATATTCCATGTCGCGATTGCGGACCGCCGCCGCCGAAAGGCCTCCGGACAGCCGATTGAAAAACGTGTATTCGTAAGGGTGCAGCTCGATCATCGCACCGATGGGAGGGGTTGCCACACCGATCAGCACAGTCAGTGTCACCAGTCGGCGGAATCGGCACGGCACCGAACGACGAATCAGATCTATAATGGTGATCGCGATCGATATCATGAGCGGGGGCAGGATGAACAGGTAGTGACGGATCGCGTTGTAGAGTCTGGGATGGGTGGCGACGGTCAGCAGTAAGGGAAGACTCCAAGCCAGAAGGATGACGACATGCCCCGGCGATCGGAGATGCATGGGAGTCCGGCGGCGAGGCGTCAGGAGGACAAAAACGAGAGCAACGGCGGCGAGCACCAGATGCAGGGTAGGCAGTTGCTCGGACAGGTATACCGGCAACCGCCACCGCCAGGGATCTCCGTTGGGAAAATGCGAGAAAAAGCGGAGGGCTTGAATGGGCCTGAGAACCGGATTGGCCTGCGCCCAGGGCCAGACGGAGATCATGATCGTCCAACCCGCGATCAGCGAACCGGTCAGTTGCATGGTCAATCGGCGGCTCCACCCGACTGTCGCTGCGCCATGGACCACTCTCACGCGAAGCATCAGACCGACCACTAGCAGAAAGAGCAGGAATATACCCGGGGCTCGGATTCCGGCGCAGCAACCGAATGCAATGCCGAAACCCCAGACGGATCGCGGCGAAACGGGATCCTGGGATAGAATGTCGATCAGGAATTTCAGGGCCAGGACATACATCGCAGCAAACGGAATATCCTTCGGGTTGATGAACATGTGCCCGAAGAACATGGGTGTCGTGGTGAGCAGAATAGCGGCAAGGATACCGGCAGCAGCACCACCGAGACGTCCCGCCGCAGAGGCACACGCCCAGATACCGATGATTCCGAAAAACGCCGAAGCCAGGTTCCGCAGTTCACAGGAATGCACGGGATCCATCCTCGAAAATGACTCGGCGATCAGATCGAAAAACGCGCCGTAATAATTGACATACCCCAGCGATTCCGGTGACTGTTCCAGCAAGGCGCGATCCGCGAAACCGGATCGGTAGTAACGGATGACCCGCCCGGCGTATTGCGCCTGTACCGGAGCATCCCAGCACATTCCGAAATCCCGATGAATGAAGATCGCAAGGATCGTCAGAACGGCGAGGACAAACGGAAGGATGCATCGGAACATGCCGGAATCGGTCTGCATGAAGCGAGCATATCACCTGTCGATAGTTTTATGCCAGCAAATCCGACATCCGGCTACTTTTCCTGCATGAATGGGTAGCGATAGTCCCTGGGCGGACAGAATGACTCCTTGATCGCCCGGGGGCTCGTCCAGCGCAGCAGGTTGAGGTGCGACCCGGCTTTATCGTTGGTGCCGCTGCCGCGAGCGCCTCCGAAGGGCTGCTGACCGACGACCGCACCGGTCGGTTTGTCGTTGATGTAGAAATTGCCTGCGCAGTGTCTCAGGGAGGAAGCCGCACGAGCGATCACTTTCCTGTCCGTTGCGAAAATGGCTCCGGTCAGCGCATAGGGGGATGTCACGTCGCATAATTCGAGTGTCTCGTCGAATGCCTCATCCGGATCAGCCGAAGCATGCACGAAGATGAAGTCTTTGCCGCCGGTTTCGCCGACGACTTTGGGATAGGATCGATACTGGACGATGTTATCGGCGATCCGACGCCCCATGTTCCCGGATACGCCTGTTGAGCCGGTGAAGTGGAGGCCGGCTAGATCGACCGAGTCGATGCCGGTTTCCAGAGCAAGACGTTCCCCATGATGGGCATCGGCATCGGTTTTGGCATCGTTATCCGGATCACGGACGAACTGGGGAAAACGCGCGCAGAGAGGTACAAAGAAAACCGCCCGGGGAGGGATGGGAGGAAAACCATCGTATCGGGCGGTATGAGAGAGGCTCTGCAGCCTATAGCGCTTTAATGGCTTTGATCACTTCAGCATAATCCGGTTCATGCGTCATTTCCGGGACCAGTTGCGTGTACCGGAGAATCCCTTTTTTATCGACCACGAAAATGGCACGGGCCAGCAATCGCAGTTCCTTGATAAGAACACCGTACGCGGTTCCGAAGGATGCGTCGCGATGATCCGACAGAGTCACGACTCGATCGATACCTGCCGCACCACACCACCGGCCCTGGGCGAACGGAAGATCCATACTGATCGTCAGAACGACTGTATCGGGACCGAAACTCGCGGCTTCTTGGTTGAAGCGTCGCGTTTCGGTGTCGCACACGCCGGTGTCCAGCGAGGGAACCGCTGAAATAAGAATAGTTTTACCGGCATAATCCGACAGGTGAACGGGGGTGAGGTTGTTCGCGAGAGCAGTGAAGCCGGGAGCGGGTTGACCGATATTGAGTTCCGGTCCGAGAAGCGTCAGTGGGTTGCCCTGGAATGTCGTGTGACGTGTATTGGCCATGAATCTATCCTCCATCTTCCGTTTGAGTGTTCCGCCCGTTGGAGATTCCCCATACCGGGATCGCTTATCAGACGATCGATCGGACTCGAGGTTACATTTTCGGGTGACTTTTTCCATCGGAAGGGCTAAATATGGGCAATGTGCGACGAACGGCAATTCGCACTCTTTTCTTCCCCAGGAGCCATGGTATGAATCAATCTCGGATAACTGAACACCCGATCCTGCCCGTCGAAGACAGGCCGGAGATCACGTTCTACTGGAATCGTTCACCGTTGCGCGCGAAGCAGGGTGAGATGATCGCATCGGCGCTGATTGCAAACGGAGTCCATATTTTCAGTCGCCACCACAGGGACGGCTCGGCCCAGGGCATCTTCTGTGCCAATGGACAATGCTCGAAATGCATGGTCATCGCCAACGGCATCCCGGTCAAATCCTGCATGACACCGGTCCGGCCCAACATGATCGTCGAAACCGCCGACGGACTTCCTGAAATGCCCGCTTCGGTTCCTCCGGTCGAAATCGGCGATGTCGAGCATGTGGAGACCGATGTGCTGATCATCGGAGGCGGTCCGGCGGGATTGAGCGCGGCGATCGAACTGGGACGACACGGAATTCGGACGCTGATCATCGACGACAAACACAAACTCGGCGGCAAACTCGTTCTGCAGACCCATAAGTTCTTCGGTTCGGTCGAAGACTCGTTTGCGGGTACCCGAGGCATCGAGATCGGGGACCTGCTGGCGGAAACGGTCGACAAGGATCCGAACATCACGGTCTGGCTCGACAGTACGACGCTGTTCGTGTTCAAGGACCAGAAGGTCGGCGTGCTGCGAAGCGGCGTCTACTCGCTTGTCACCCCGAAAATCATTCTCAATGCGGCCGGCGCACGCGAGAAGTTTCTCCGGTTCGCCGGGAATACACTCACCGGCATCTATGGTGCCGGCGCCTTCCAGACACTCGTCAACCGCGATCTCGTGCGCTCCTCGAACCGCCTCTTCATCATCGGCGGCGGGAATGTCGGACTGATCGCGGGATATCATGCGCTGCAGGCGGGAATCGATGTCGTGGGACTCGCGGAAGCGATGCCGCAGTGTGGCGGGTACAAGGTCCACGCCGACAAACTCAAACGATTCGGCGTCCCGATCTACACCTCCCATTCCATCCTGTCCGCTAACGGCATAGACGAAGTCGAATCCATCACAATCTCGCAGATCGACTCGTCGTTCCAGCCGATTCCGGGAACCGAAAAGACGTTCCTGTGCGACACCATTCTGATCGCCGTCGGACTCGAGTCGATCGATGAGTTCACGGGGGAGGCGAAAACGGCGGGCATCCCGGTTTTCTCGGCTGGTGATGCATCCGAGATCGCCGAAGCATCCTCGGCGATGTTCAACGGCAGGATCGCGGGCCTCGATGTCGCCAAGGCACTCGGTGCTCCGATATCGGAAATTCCCGAAGCCTGGTATGACAAGGCCTCGATTCTGAAATCGCATCCCGGCGCAATCGTGACACAGAACGTGCACCCGGCCGAATCCGGCGTTTTCCCGGTGATTCACTGCATCCAGGAAATTCCCTGCAATCCGTGCTCGACCGTCTGCCCGACCGACTCGATCCATCTCAAAGGCGATCCGATCATGGGCATCCCGGAGTACGAAGGGAAATGCACGGGTTGCGGGCAATGTGTGTCGATCTGCCCGGGGCTCGCGATCACTCTCGTGGATTTCCGCAAGGATCCCGAGAACCCGACGGTGACGATTCCCTATGAGATCATGAATATGAAAATAGCCAAAGGTGACCGGGTTCCTGCCGTCGATATCGACGGAAACGCACTCGGCGATCTCGACGTCATCCAGGTTCAGGATCTCAGGAAGAGCCGGATGCAGTTGATCCGCGTCCGCGCGCCTAAAGCGATCGCCAAAAAGGTTGTGTCTTTCCGCGTTCAATCGGAGGCGGTGAGTCGACCCGTTGAGAAACCGGTCATTCCGGTGATCCAACCCGACGAGGCCATGGTGTGTCTGTGTGAGCGGGTCACGGCAGGGGAAGTGCGTGCGCTGGTTAAAAAGGGTGTTCATGACATCAACATGATCAAAGCGATCACCCGCGCCGGCATGGGACCGTGCGGCAGCAAAAACTGCGACAACATGATCCGCCAGATTTTCAGACAGGAAGGGATTCCGACACGCGACATCGTGAGCGGGACACGCCGCCCCATCTTCGTCGAAGTCCCTCTTGGCAAGTTCGCCGGTAAGGATGAAGGAGGCTCCCATGAGTAAAGCATTTGATGTCATCATCATCGGCGCCGGTTCAGTGGGCGTGCCCACTGCGATGGCCCTCGCGGAACAGAAACAACGCGTCCTTGTCATCGATTCCATGCCGTCTCCGGGACAGAAAAACAATAAAAAAGCGATCGGCGGGATTCGTGCCACGCATTCCGATTTCGGCAAGATCCGGATCTGCCAGCGCAGCATCGGCATTTTTTCAACCTGGAAGGAGCGGCACGGGGACGATATCGGTTGGTTGCAGAATGGATACAGTTATCCGGCCTACAACCCGGATGACGAAAAAAAACTGAAGGATCTCATGAAGGTCCAACATTCATTCGGCCTGAAAATCCGGTGGGTGTCACCGGATGAGTATTCGGAACTCGTGCCGGGGATTTCACGCGATGCACTCCGTGGCTCCACCTACTCACCTGAAGATGGCAGCGCGTCGCCCCTGCTCGCCATGAGCGCTTTTTACTTCCGCAGCCGTGCGCTCGGTGCGGAGTACCGGTTCGACGAACAGGTAAAATCCATCACGGTTACAAATGGAAAAGTGACACGGGTCAATACGGATCAAGGTTCATACGACTGCGGACAGGTGATAAACGCCGCGGGTAATTACGCCCGGAATATCGGGGAGATGGTTGGCGAAAACACACCGGTGACGCCGGATAACCATGAAGGCGCGATCACAGAGCCGGTCAAGCGTTTTTTCGGTCCGATGGTCGTTGACATGCGCCCGTCAGCTGATTCAGCCAACTACTATTTTTACCAGAACAACGAAGGCCAGGTGGTGTTCTGCATCACACCGTCACCTCCTCAACTGGGCATCGATGATGATTCGACGTCCTGGTTTTTTCCGAAAGTCGCGCAGAGGATGGTGCAACTTTATCCCCGGCTGGCTGTGTTGAAGATCCGCCGTTCCTGGCGCGGCCAATATCCGAATACCCCGGACGGGTTCCCGCTGGTCGGTCGATCGAAGAACATACCCAATTTCATCCAGGCCGCCGGCATGTGCGGCCAGGGATTCATGCTCGGACCCGGCCTTGGGGAACTCCTCACGCGCATTGTGATGGAATCACTGAACGAGGACGATCATCACATTCTGAAGAGTTTCGATCCGTATCGCGAGTTCGGCAAGGTCGAGGCGTTCAAGTAAAACAGACGCTCACAGGCCTATTCGGCGGTCAGATCGAGACTGTAGATCGGAAAGGCGGGATGATCGCGCTCGATCGTGAACCCCGCCCGCTGGAAGACGGTTTCCGGTCCGGTCCAGATGTCGCCATCCGGCAGTTCATCGCCGGAACGGGGAAATGCCTGAACGCGCAGAACCTGCTGTTTCTTCAGTTCTTTCAGGATCAGATCCAGAAACGAGTGCGCCAGACCATGCTTCCGGAATGACGGGATGATGAACATACAGGTGATCGCCCAGATGTCGGGGTTCTGTTCGAGTTTATAATTGCGGCATAATTTGCTGAATTGATCCCGGGGCGCACACTGGCACCACCCCACAGGCTGGTTGTCGGCATACAGGATGAACCCGTCGAAGAGGCCCGAGTCGAGCATCGATTCGCGCATGGCCCGGTTTTCATCCGCCGAACGCTCACCCCAGCCGTCCCAGTCCGGCAACCACCACGCAATGCAGAAGCACCAACCCGCGCCATTGTCGTCGCTGTGAACCACGAAAAAATCGTCCCGGGTCGATGCACTGAGCGGTAATACTGTGAGATGCATATCCCTGTCCTCCGCGTCTCGATCAGTCTGATGATCGAAAACGATAGCAAAGCGGACGATCATTTTCAAACCCGGGAGTAATCATAAAAAAAGGCGCCCGAAGGCGCCTTTGAACACACGGGTCGAGAATCTGATCAGTTGGTCAGGAAATTCAGAGCTGCATTCATCACCGAGGAACGCGTAGCGGCCGCGTTGATCCCTTCGAAGCCGAAGCTCAGATAGACCAGTTTGTAGGTGCCCGAGTAGGACACACCGCCGATCGCTCCACCGGTATAGGTGAAGATCGATGTCGATCCGTTGGCAGCCGTGATGCTGGAGGGATAATTCTGGTTGTTCGCGCCACCGGTTCCCGAAATCGTCACGGAGATACCGCCCATGACACCGCCGCTGACACCCGTCAGAGCCGTGATATTGGTATCATCGCTGACGTAGGATGCCCGGAGATAGTTGCCGTAAAAAGCATTGGTCCGGAGCTGATACCCGATGTCCTGACCGGTGATGAAGAGTTTTCCGCCGCCGTTGAGATAGGTCGTCAGGTTGGTGATGTCGTTGGCGGTCAGGGTTGTCGTGTAATCATCGCCGCAGAACCAGACCACAGCACTGTACCCGGCCATCTGCGCCGCAGTCGGACCATCGGTCGATACCGTGAACACCGTGTAGGTGTATCCGGCCGGAATCGCCGCGGTGTAGTAACTCTCGTAGGTCTTGGCCTTGTCGTCATCGACGATCAGAACGGTCTTCGAGCCGGTCGGAACGGGAGTCGGTGTCCGTGTCGGAGTCGCGGTCGGGGGTGCCGGGGTGTTGGTCGGACCTGCAGTACCGCCCAGGTAGTTCAGAACCGCGTTCATGACATTTTTCCGCGCCGTCGCATCGTTGATCGCCTCGAAACCGAAGCTGAAGTAAACCGTCTTGTAGGCGCCGCTGTAGCAGATGCCGCCCGCGCCGTTGCCCGTGCCGCCGTAGGTATAGCAAACCGTTCCGCCGTTGTTGTTCATTCCGGACGGATAGGTCTGATTATTCGCGCCGCCCGTGCCGGAAATCGTGACGTTGAGGGACGCGAGGAACCCGGCGCCGGTCATGGTGTAGTTGTCGGTGTCATCTTTGAGATAGCTGGCTTTGAGATAATTGCCGTAAAAATTGCCCGAATCGCTGCGGATGTCGTACCCGATGTCCTGACCGGTCAGGAAGAGTCGTCCGCCGCCGTTGAGATAGGTGGTGAGATTGGTCTGATCGGAGGCTGACAGGGTCGAATCGTAATCCGCGCCCGTGAACCAGATAACAGCTGTGTAGTTGTTCATGGTGGCGACCGATGGTGAGGTCGTCACGATGTCATAGGCTTTGCCGTTGGCGGTCAGAGCGGCGGTGTAATACGTTTCGAGCGTGCCGCCTTCATCGTCATCGACCAGAAGCACTTTGCCGGTGACAACCGGGGTGCTCGTGGGCGGAACCGGGGTGCTGGTCGGAGCGGCCGGTGTATTGGTCGGGGTCCGGGTGGGCGTCCGGGTCGGTGTGTTGGTTGCCGGAGCGACGGTGCTAGTTGGTGGGATCGGCGTGCTGGTCGGCGGGACCGGGGTGCTGGTCGGAGGAGTGGTTCCTGTGAAGAAACTGATGACTTTTCCCATGACCGCTGTCCGGGATGCCGCACTGTTGATCGCTTCGAAACCGAAACTCAGATAGACCGTCTTGTAGGCTCCGGAATAGCTCACACCACCAGGTCCGTCACCGCTGCCGTATGTGAAGATCGCCGTGCCGCCGTTCTGGACACTGATCGCCGACGGATAGCCCTGGTTGGCCGCGCCGCCGGTGCCTTCGATCGTCACGTTTGTTCCGGCCATGATGCCCGCGCCGGTCATGGCATAGTTGTTGGTATCATCCTTGACAAAACCGGCGTGCAGGTAATTCGTCATGAATGTCCCGTCACCTTGAATGTCATATCCGATGTCCTGACCGCTCATGAAGAGATTCCCGCCGGCGTTCAGATAAGTAGTGAGATTGGTCTGGTCGGTCGCGGTCAACGTGGTGCTGTAGTCGTCGCCGCAGAACCAGATGACCATCTGCCGACCGCTCAATTGCGCCGCTGAGGGGCTGCCGGTCACGACATCATAGGTCTTGCCGTTGGCGGTCAGAGCGGCCGTGTAATACGATTCATACGCTGCGTTATTGTCATCGTCGACGACCAGAATCTGAGCGGCGGGTTGTGTCGGAGTGCGGGTCGGGGTCGGACCGGAAGGTGTCGGGGTGTTCGCCGGGGTCTGATACACCAGATAACAGACTTCGCACGCAACGCGCGCCGATGTGTATTTGATCCGCATGTAGCCGCTTTCGCCCCAGGATGTGCTGCCCCAACTGTTTCTGAGAATCCAGTAGCCGTTGCCACCGTTGTCGTTCCAGCCGACCAGCGAAATCGCGTGGTTGGTGGGTGTGTCGTAGCAGGGGCTGGATGTACAGGTTGTGCTGGAGTTTTCAAAGATACCGCCGCTGTAGCCCTGGAAGGCCGAATCGACATAAACGGCCGCATCCACGACACCATAGGTCATGATGGCGGTCTTGATCGCTTCGATATCATTGCACGGAACGCGATGCCAGGATTGCCACACCAGTCTGGGGTCACTGTTGTGTGTGCAGGAACCCGGATCGTTCTCCTGATAGGGGAAATAGGATTCATAGGTCGTGCCTTCGGTACACAGCGCTGTCAATTCGGAGTAGGAGTAATCCGCGCCGCCGCAGCCGAAGAAATGCGAATTGTACTGGGAGAGCCGGCCCAGACACCAGATGATGTAGGATTCCGACAGGTCGATGCACTGGCCGTCATACTTGCCCATGGCAAAATTGTAGGTGCCTTCAGCCGCCGCATTCGCGCCGAAACTGTAACAGGAGCCGCAGCTGCCCTGCTGACGCACCGGCCCGATATAGGAATGGCCGTTGTAACTGCGCCAGTCGAAACTGGTGGGGAGTGTTCTTCCAAGCGCATGCGCCAGAGGTCCCATGTCCAGGTTCTCGAGAGTCTCGGCAACCGGTCTCCGGCGACTGAGAAACTCTTTTTTCTGTTCTTCGGGCATATCGAACACCCAGTTGTGGTCAACCGTGAATTCGTAGCCCATCTGGTCGATCTTGTCCCGGATCTCCTCGATCGTGTCATCTTCCTTGAAAATGCTGTCCTGTTCGAGATCCGCCACCTGGGCGAACCCGATGGAAAACGGGAACAGGCACATGACGCACATACCCAACAACAGTTTGCTCAAAAACCTCATTACTTCCCCTCCTCGATCAGTAGAACATCCCCGTGTTCCACTGCAGGTAAGATCGTTCGTTCCCATATCTTGATTGAGAGCCATCATGATCGTTTCCTGGAGCCGGCATTGACAGCCAGCAGAATCATCAATGAAATCAACGTCAATGCGATTCCTGCGCCCAGTGGATTTTCCGCCGGGACAGGCTGGAGTGTTCCGGTCGGCGTCGGCGTGCCGCCTGACGACGTCGGTGTGCGGGTTGGTGTCCGAGTGGGAGTTCGGGTCGGTGTCGCGGTTCCCGGTGGAGAAGTTGGGGTCCGAGTCGGTGTCGGCGTAGCCGTGCCGGGAGCAAGCGTCGGTGTTCGTGTCGGAGTCGGGGTTACAGTCGGAGTCCGGGTTGGGGTGGCCGTACGGGTGGGCGTCGGAGTGGCCGCGGCCCCGCAGGTCGCCAGCAGCGTGTAGGTCCCGACCGCACTGCGATACCCGTCGACAACGATGTAATACGTCGTCGCGGAAGGCACCGGATAGCTGATCGTCTCGACTCCTCCCTGACTGGACGCCGAATAAGCCAGACAATCGTCCTGGTCACAGGCGCTCAGAAGGAACAGATCCAGGTCAGCCCCGGTTCCCGGCGTCAGAGTCAGGGTCATCGTCCCTGTCGAGGCCGTGATACGATGGACTTTTTCCGGACCGCTCTCCTCAAGACTGGCACTGCAGGCATAGGTCTCGACGATCGCCTGTTCACCCCCCGTTGTGCCGCTGTACGGCGTTCCACAGGTCAGAATCACCGGGCTGCCACAATTCAATGTCGGCGGCGGGCAGGTATACACCAGGCTGAAGTCGCCGTCGCGAACGCCGTCGACAACCAGATAATAAGTGCCGGGCGACATGGCATACGAGATCATTTCGTCGCCGGTCTCATTCGTGCTGGACGCAACACACGCATTCTGATTGCAGCTCGACAGGAGGAACAGATCGAGATTGATGCCGAGAGCCGGTGAGAGTGTTGCCTGGAAGGTATATGAAACCGTTGCGGTGATCGGATAGATCAGTTCTTTTCCAAGTTCGTCGATCCCGGGGGCGCAGTTGTAATGCACCGCACGGTTCTCGCCTGTGGCCGTCGTCCCAAAGTAAAACTCCTCGCATTTCCAAATGATCGGGGTTGCACAATTGATCGTCAGTTCAGGTGTCGGTGTCGGAGTATTGGACGGCGTCGGAGACAGAGTCGGAGTGCGGGTCGGAGTGGGAGTCCGGGTCGGTGTCGGAGTGTTTCCACAGTACACAGTCAGATTGAACGTGCCGACCGCACCGCGATACCCGTCAACGACAATATAATACGTCGCGGCAGGCAATGATGCCTGGTAAATCGATTCGTTCCCTGTTGTGGAGCTGGCCGCCCGGCAGTCCTGGGAATTGCATGAATTCAGGAGGAACAGGTCGAGATCCTGTCCGTCGGTCGGCTCCATGTTGATCGTCACATTCTGAGTCGAAGCCAATGTGAACTGATAGACCTTCTCCAGCCCGGTCTGCTCAAAAGGGGCACAATCATAATAACTGACAGAGTTGCCGCCGCCTGCCGTCGTGCCGGAAACGGTATTGTTGCACGAAATCGAAGGTGCACCGGCACAATTCAGGATGTTGCCCGTACACTGGACATATATGTCGAAGACACCCTCGTCGCCCGACATCGAATCGACGGCGAAAACATAGGTGCCCGGCGATGCCGGATTGATCGTCACGGTATCCTCTCCGAAGTAGGTGTCGGCGTAATCGAGACATCCGGTTGAGCTGTTGCAGGCATCGAGAACGATCAGGGCCAGATCGGTGGTGTAGTTGTCGAGCGATACCGTGAACTGGCCGCCCGTTCCGTCAAACTCAAAGGTGTAGAGCATCTCGGAGCCGTCGGCTTCCCATCCGAAACAACCATACTCGGTCCAATAAGAGTAGGGCTCTGTGTAAACCGTGGTCTGCCCTGCATACGTCTGACCACAATGGATCGGCAACCCGGCCGCCTCACAAAAGGTCTGGCATTCGATTGTCAGATTGTAATTCGCGATGCCGCCATCATAACCGTCGACCAGCGCGTTTGCGCCGAAACCGGCCGGCCAGTAAAGAAACAGCTCCAGGTCATCGCAGATCGTGCTGGTGTTGCTGCAGCCGCCGTTTAGAAGAATCAGGTCGAGATCCGCGGTGGCGTCATGGGTGAGCGCCAACCGGACAGCCTGATCCTCACCCGTCACGTTCTCGTAGTAATACATGCTCTCCGGTCCGGATTCGTCCCAGTTGTAACAACCCCAGTATTGAGACCAGCAATTCGATCCGGGCCAGTTCACATCGTTGTTGCCCGAAACGGTTCCGGATGAACAGGTCAATACCGATGCACCCAGACATGAACAAGCATCCGTGATGCTCAGGCAGTACGGTCCATAATAAGAGGAGTTGTATCCCTCCGCGCAGATGTAATAGGTTCCTTCGGTCAGCGCATAGGACACGATTTTACTCTGATAGAGATTTCCGGAGCCTCCCCAGGATCCCGGGCAATCACCGGAACCGCACGGATTGTACTCGTCGTCGTCATACGCCAGAACGGTCGTGTGATTCGACGCGATGATCGACACATACGTGTCCCAGTCATCCGTGCTCGGCGCACTGAGACAGATCGAGATCGTAGTGGAAACATCGGCAGGAATGGTGATGGTGTACCAGGCATCGCGCGCCGTTGTGGCTCCACCGTCATTGGTCATCGATGTGGTGTCACCCGTGTCGGAATATGGCAGGTACGGAATCTCAGTCGCCGTGGAATACGTTTCGCCACCCGCCGCCATCATGGTTCCCGTAGCCAGAAACAGAAACCAAACCCCCCACATGCTCCCCTTCAGCACCCTGCCCCCAAATAGCATCACGCTCTCCTTGCATTGCCCCTGCCGAGAGTCTGAAACGCGCACCCTGAGTTGTCGCCCGAAGGCGGTCCCATAAGTTAGTAAGGATAATGATCGAGGGTTTTTCTGTCAAAAAACATGCGACTATACCAGAGCGATTTAGGGATGCAACCCAAATCCGCACCCGGGGGCCTCACTTTTTTGGGCATCCCAAAAAAATGCTGTATTTTATTGATTTTAAAAGACTATTGAGACACACACCTCGATCGTCAACAATCTTGATAAAATTTGTTTCACACCCAAAACAGGCTCTCCGGGGTCGTGAAAATTTGCGATCCCTCTCCGGTACGTGTCATTCCTCCCAGGCGAACGCCACCGTGTCGATCCTCCCCAACACGCTCGTCATCCCCGGATCCAGCATGGCCGCGTGAAACCGCGCCCCATAAAAGGTTCCCGCACCCGTTGGCCAGATAAACTCGGGAAGCACCTCAACGGTCGTTTCACCGGATAGAAACGTCAACACAAGAACATCGAAGTCGCCGAACGACGGCGCGAAGTAATACTCCCCGGAAACTTCAAGCACAACCGCCAGCGGCGTGTCCGGCAGCATACTGCCGGTCGCGTTACATACCCGGACCTGACATGAACACACATCGCCCGGCCGGAATACCTCCCCCGGCATCAGGATCATAACCCCTGTTTCCGGACATCCCGCCGGTGTCCCACTCGGTTCGGGTGTCGCCGTATCCGCGCTCGAAGGCGTTTCGGTCGGCGTTGCTGACGGCAGGGTTGTCGCAGTCGACGACGGCGTCGGCGGAGGTGTCGGCGTGGCAGTCCAGGAAGGATCCGGAGTCGCTGTCCAGGTCGGAGTCGGAGGAACACTGTACGATGCCCGCATCGCCCAGGTCCCGATATTCGTTTCTCCTTTTCGGATCATGAAGTATCCCTCGATCCCCCAATCCTTGTCCCAACTGTTCTTGCAGATCCAGCAATTCAGTTCGTCGTTCCAGCCCACAATCACAACGAAATGGCCGCCCGCGAGAGTCGCACCGGGCGTTTTGATGTAGACACCTCCGGAATAACTGAAGAAGTCGTTATAGACTTCGAGATAACAGGCGATGGGGTGTTCCATGATACAGGTCTTCAAAACCGCATCGTCCCAGGTGTATTGCCAGAGTAACTGCCACGATTCGGTCCGGACGGCGCGAGACTGCCAGTCGGGACAGGTCTCATCGCAATTGTCGTCGACGGCGCTGTAAGGAAGACACTCTTCATCCGGCACGCCGTTCGCGGTAAAATAATCGAATGCGTCGCCCATGTACAAACCGGTCGGACAATCCCCGTTGCAGCACGAAAACAGATGCTGCTCGGACAGATCGATCTCATACGTCGGTTCTCCACGCACGATGCGTACCATGGCCTCAACGGACCCAACCGACGCAAATGCCGCGCAACTTCCGCATCCGCCCTGATTCTTCACGGAGGTCATCCAATCGACACCGTCAATGTTTCGCCAATCGAATGCCGCCGGAAACTCCCGATCTTCAGTGCGAATCTCGACTGGGACAGTCGCGGTTATCGTTGCATCCGGGCGAAGCGGGGCGGTCAGTAACGCTCGACGTTGTTCGGAAGGCATCCGCATGATCCCATTTTCAGAAGCCACCCACGGATCCCCGATCGTCTCCAGAGACTCCCGGATGGCCCGCACCTCCTGTGCCGGATCATTCTGCCCGTTTGCAGTCTTGGCAACGCCACACATCCACACGATGATCATGATCCAAACAATGCGATTCACTGAAACCTCCTGAAGAAAGCCGACGAAAATAATGAAATGGAATTTACAAGAATTATGCCATCAGCGGATCCTGCCGAAAAACCCCCTCTCTGTCCGCCACTCCCATCTGCTCATAACAGGACTGGCTCTGCTGCTCGTCTCTCCGTCTCTTCTGATCGGATTCCAGGTGGATGATTACCTCCAAAGGGGGATTCTTCTGTCAAAAACCTCAGACGCATGGCCTGCTCACTGTCCACCCGACCTGTTCGCATTCACCGATGGGAATCCCGCTCGAAACTACAAACTGATCGATCGCGGCATCATGCCCTGGTGGACACCCCTCGCATTCAAAGCACGGTTTTTCAGGCCCCTGGCGTCACTCACGCACGCATTCGATTATCGCGTCTATCCCGACTCGCCCTGTCTCATGCATGCCCACAATCTGCTGTGGCTGTTACTGCTGATCGTGAGCGCTCGCGCGTTCTACAGACAACTGAGTCATCACGGATTCATCCCGGCAACACTCGCACTGCTGTTCTTTGCGTTCGATGATGCCCGCGGATACCCCGCGGGTTGGATCGCAAATCGGAATGTCCTCATTGCCGGCGTTTTCGGTTTCTCGGCGATCCGCATGCATCTTCTGTGGCGTGAAACACTTCGGATCCGATTCCTGTTCGCTTCGCTCTCCCTGTATCTACTCGCACTCCTGTCTTCCGAAGCGGGAATCGCGGTCATGTGTTACATCATGGCCGCACTGTTTCTCGAACAGGGGACCCACCGAGTCCGCTGGATCGCCATGCTTCCTTCTTCCGCCATGACCGCAGCATGGTGGATCGCTCATCATGCCGCAGGCTATGGCACATACGGATCCGGCATGTATCGCGATCCGCTGGTCGAACCGATCGAGTTTTTCCGGTCGATCACAGCAAACCTGCCGATTCTGCTGGAGTCGCAATTCGGGATCATTCCCGCGAGTCTGGCCAGTATCTCGGGAGATGGAACCCGAACGGTTTTCTGGGCATTCTGCGTCCTGTTCTGTTCTGCCCTCGCGTACGGTCTCTATCCGTTTCTCCGCACAGACCGGACCGCGCGGTTTCTGGCCACCGGAACCTTATTATCCGTTCTTCCGATCTGCGCCACGTTTCCCCACGAACGTCTCCTCGTCTTCACCGGTCTCGGAGCCTCCGGCCTGATCGCTCAACTGATCGCGCACACCAGGACCGAGCCGTTACGATTGTCCATGTCTCTTCGGGTTCTGTCGGTGATCGGACTCCTTTTTCACGGCATCCTCGCCCCCCTCCTTCTTCCCCTGTCGGCCATCTCACCGGTGCTCATCGGCGAATCAGTCGCTCACCTGGACCAAGCGCTCCCGATCGATTCCGCTCTCCCATCGGATTCTCTGATTCTGATCAACCCGCCAATTCCCTTCCTGGCGCATCACGTGTTGATTCGTCGCGAAACACTCGGCCGGGTCACCCCCGAACACTTCCGGGTTCTCGGTCCGGGAACCAGCAGCATCCATGTTACCCGCCTGTCTGAGGATTCAATCCGGTTTGACGCAGATCCTCCGTTTCTGACCGCACCTCTCGACAGGCTGTTTCGCGGTCCCTCGATTCCGCTGTTGACAGGAACGGTCATCGATCTGTCCGACATGCGGCTCCGAGTCCTGAGTTCCGGCGCGATCCTGTGCGATCTGAAGCATTCTGCTGATTCCGGCCGGTATCGATGGTTTTGTTACGATCAGAATCGGATCGTTCCGTTTGTTCTGCCCCAACCCGGCAGCATGGTACGACTCGATCCGCAGTCCGTGCTTCCATTCATGAATGTTCGGATCCGTTCTGATCGTTCGTTTCCAGAATGTTTCGGATGGTTTTGAAAAGTTCGCGCGGGATAAGCGGTTTGAGCAACAGAGTACGGATTCCGATCTGGTGCATCTGCTCCATTGCGATCGTTTCACTGAATCCGGTCGTCAACACGATGGGAATGGATGGGCGGATCGCGATCATTTCCCGGGCCAATTCAGTCCCGTTGAGGTGAGGCATGGCCAGATCCGTGATGACCAGATCGATTGAGTCCGGTTTACGCTTGAAGACTTCCAGAGCTTCCCGGCTGCTGGTGTGTGTCATGACGCTGTATCCGTTCTGAACGAGAGCATCGGCTACCATATCGACGATGATTGATTCATCGTCGACGATCAGGATACGGCCTGTGCCATGATGAGACGAATCCTCCTTGAGCATTTCGATCTCGGCATCCGTCTCGACGATCGGCAGAAAGACGGTAAAGGTGCTGCCTTCGCCGGGTGTGCTGTGCACGCGGATTTCACCATGATGCGCCTTGACGATGCCGTGGACGACGGAGAGTCCCAGTCCGGTGCCTTCCCCGGGTTGTTTCGTTGTGAAGAACGGCTCGAAAATCCGTTCCCGGGTGGCCTCATCCATGCCGTGGCCGGTATCCGACACCCGGATGGCCGCGAACAAAGCAGCGGTCTGACGGGGAAACATCCGCTTGAATGCCTCATCCGCCGTGTGCTTCTCGAGTCTGATACTCAGGACACCGCCGCGGGCTTTCATGGCGTGAATTGAATTGGTGCACAGGTTCATCACGACCTGGTGAATCTGGGACGGGTCAACACAGATCACACCGCAGTGCGCGTCCACCTGGTGGTGGAATTCGACGTTCAGAGGCAGCGTCGCCCGGATGAGGCGGATGATTTCATTGATGACATAATGGGCATGGATCGGATGGCGTTCCTGATCGACCTGGCGGGAAAAAGTCAGGATCTGTTTGACCAACTCCCGTGCCCGTTTGCCGGCGACACGGACATTGTCGAGAAACGCGAGCGCACGTTCCGGTTGCTGGATGTGCTGCATGGCCAGGTCGGTGTATCCGAGGATCGGTGTGAGGATATTGTTGAAATCGTGAGCGATGCCGCTGGCCAGTGTTCCCAGCGTTTCGAGTTTCTGGAGTTTCCGAAGATGCGCCTCGATGCTCTGTTTCTCACGCTGCCGCTGCTTTTCATCGGTCATTTCCCGTGAGCACAGTACGACTCTCTCAACGCTGCCTTGCTCACCGAAAATCGGAAACATCTGTTCGCCAAGGTACCGTTCCCCGTGTTCGATCTCGTATCGCAAGGGTCTGCGGTGCTCCATCAGGGCGTCGAACCAGGTTTTCCGGGCATTTGCGATGGCGGGAGGCGACAGGAGATCGATGGATCGCCCGATGATCTCGCTCGGTTCGAGGTTCATCTGTCGGCATCCCGAATCGTTTACCGCCAGAACCTCCCGATCAGCAGTCAGAAGATATGCACAATCCGAACCGGCATTCATCAGAATATGTGTCGTTGCCTGGCTTTCCTGAAGAGTCTGAATCATTTTCCTGAAATCGGAGATATCCCGCGCGAGCACACCGATGCCGCTCCCGATCTTGAACATCCGGACACTCTCATAAACATCTCCGTAACGATCGTCCCGAAAAAAGTCCTCTACCTGGATCGGAATACCTGTTTCCAGAACCGATACAAACTCCCTGTAGCGACGCGAGGATTTGAATTCGGGGAAGAATTCGAGGAGGTTGTGATTGATCACATCGGTTCGCGGCTTGCCTGTCGCAATCAGATACGGTTCATTGACCTCGATGATATCGAGATTGCGATCGAACAGAATGAATCGGTCCGACAACGAATGAATGATCTCGATGAATCGGGCATTGGCGATATCGAGTTGTCTTTCGAGATCCCTGATGCGGGCTTCGAGCTTTGGGGTCCGCTCCGTTTCGCTCATGGTTTCTCCGCGCCTCTCACCTTCGCCTCAAACGAGCGGCCAGATCCTTGCCGACCTTCAGAAGGCTGACGAACACGATGAAAAATTCCAGTCGCCCGAGAAACATGCCGAAGATTTCGGTCCAGAGCAGGATTCCGGGAGAATCGATCCGGGTAATGCCAACCGTCAGACCGACGGTGCCCTGCGCCGATGCGAATTCGAACATGGCATCCGTCATCGAGTGTCCGTAACAGGCCAGCACCGCGGTTCCGATCAGAAATGACAGAATGTATATATATATATATGCCGCTGCCTGCACAACTCTTTTATCCCGGATGTAGTCTCTCCCGTCACCCTGCCAGACATAGTTTTCGATAACCGCGGACGGCGGAAGAATCGCTTTGCGGATCTCCCATGATACCGTTTTATACAACAGATACACTCGGTATTGTTTCAGTCCGCCGGATGTCGAGCACGTCGCACCACCGATGATCATGAGGATCGTCAGCACAAGATACCCGATCCCTCTCCAGCTTGTGTAAACCGTCGAGGTGAATCCACAACCGGAGATCGCCGACACGCATTCGAACACGGAGACACGAAGCGCCTTTGAAAAGGTCGGATAGAGATCGAAAACGCCGAACAGGAGAATCAGGAAAGCCCCCGTGCAGACCGATACGAATAAAACCCGTATCTCTCCGTTGCGGTACACCGCACCGAGTTTGCCTTTGAGGATGAGATAGGCTGTGAGAAAGTTCAGATTGCCCAGGATCATCAGCGTGATCGTGATCGAATCGATCAGGGCTGAATCCCAGTATCCGATACTTTCGGGCCGTGTCGAGAAGCCTCCGGTGGCAACAGCGGTCATGGAATGATTGACCGCATCGAATACCGGCATTCCCGCGAACACATAGGCGATGATGCCGTAGATCGCATACCCCAGGTAAAGGATCATGACACGCTTGGCGGATTCGCGGACATGCGGGACGAGTTGATCCGTGCGGCCTTCGGCGATGGCCAGACCGGTGCCGGAGGGGCCGGTGATGGCGGAGAGCATGATGATGGCCAGCCCGGCACCTCCCGCATACTGGGTAATGCTCCGCCAGATCAGGATGAGGTGCGAAGCGGACAGGACATCGACCAATGTGAGCCCGGTCGTGGACCAACCGCTGACAGACTCGAAGACGGCTTGTGTGAAGTTGAACCCCAGCAGCAGCATGAAGGGGATGGCTGAAAAAACACAGGCCACCACCCAACTGATGACCACGATGATTCCACCTTCCTGAACGGATAACACGACCTTTCGCCGGGGGCGGAACAGCAGTCTGAGGATCAGTCCCATCAGGAGCAGCACAGCGGCGGGGATCAGAAAAGCCCCGGATTGATCGATTTCCTGTGGCCAGGCTGACAGCACGAATAAAGGTGTCAGCATCAGCAATCCGGTCAGGATGAACATGAGTCCCGAGTACGAGACGATGGCTCGGTATCGATCACTCATCACGCGAACCAAACGAGCGTTCAATCAGTCAGCCTCCCCGGTCAGCGTCCGGATCATGAGTCCGTGTGTGCCCGGCAACGTCATGACCGCCAGACGATCTTCGGGAAGAAGCACCGTCTGCCCCCTCGGAATGATCGGTTCGCCCCTCCGGATGATCATGGCGATGAGTGCATCGGGCGGCAGATCCAGCGACATCAGGGGTTTGCCGACGACCGGCGAACCGGCGTGCAGAACGATTTCGGTCAGATTCGCCTTCCCCTCCTCGAACGGGATCACATTGGTGATGTCGTCGAATCGCGCCCGTTGTTCGATGATGGTCGCCAGGATGTTGATGGTGGAGACGGCGGTGATGCCGAATCCCTTGAAAACTTCTTCCAGATCGGGATCATTGACGATCGCAAGGGTTCGATTGACCTTGAAGTGATTCCGGGCGAGTTGGCAGATCACCAGATTATCTTCGTCGCGGGGGGTCATGGCCAGCACTTCATCCGCCATTTCTACGCCGGCTTCCTCGAGAATCCGGGGATTGCTCGCGTCGCCGTGAATGACGGTCAGGTTGAGTTGCCGGGTCAGCCAGACGCATTCATCATGGTTTTCATTGATGATCGTGACTCGATGCCCTTTTGAAATGAGCGTCCTGCTGAGAAAGTAAACCAGTTTTTTTCCGCCGATCAGCACGATGTTCATGGCAATGCACCTTTGCGGAGAGTCTATTCCGAATGAGACGGATTGGATCGGATAAACCCGAGAAGATGTTCGCCGGCCAGTGTCGTCGGACAGATCGTCTCGATCCCCATGACCCGGTAGACCGTTTCCCTTTCGGGTTGGTAAACCCGCGCAATCACACGCGGAACCTTGAAAACCTGACGGGCGATCTGAGCCACCATCAGATTGATGTTGTCCTCATTGGTTGTGGCAACGACAATATCGGCCCTTTCGATTTTTGCCTGTTTCAGGACGGCGACTTCCGTGCAGTCCCCCTCGACCCGGAAGCCGCCGAATTCGACCGTCAGCCCATCGAACGCCGCCTGATGCTGGTCGATGACGACCACGCTGCAGCCCTGGCCACTGAGGCGATTGGCGAGATACGCCCCGAGACGTCCGCAGCCGATCACAACGATGAACAGGATATCTTTCTTCATGAAAAATGACCTAGCCGTGTGTGGCACCGAGCGCTTTACGGACAAGCTCCCGGATTTCCTGCGGAGCGAACGGTTTCTGCACGAAATCGACCGCCCCGAGCTTCATCGCCTCGACGGCCGTCTCGATCGTTCCATGCGCAGTGATCACAATCACCTTGAGACCCGGTCGTTTCCCGCTGATCTGCCGGATGACTTCCATGCCGCTGATGCCGGGCATCTTGAGATCCAGCAGGACGAGATCATACTCCTGCTGATCGATTTTCCCGAGCGCTTCTTCGCCGTTGAGCGCAGTATCGACCTGATATCCGAGTGTTTCCAGACATTGTGTCAGCGTCATTCGGATGTTTTTTTCATCATCGACGATCAACAGATGCCGAGTCTGCATGGTTCTCCTCCCCATTCCAAGGCCGTCACTGTACAACAGGCATCGTGAAAGTGAAAGTGCTCCCTCTGCCCGGTACACTGTCCACCCAGATCGTCCCTCCATGCGCCTTCACCATCTCCTTGCAGATCGCCAACCCCAGCCCGCTGCCCGAAACGTGCTTATCGTCCTTGACCTTGACGAATTTGTCGAACACCTTGCTCTGATACTCAAGCGGGATCCCCGATCCATTATCTTCAACCGACACATGCATGTAAGGACCCGCAACCCGTGCACTCATCCGGATGAACCCGCCCGGCGGCGTGTACCGCATGGCGTTGGACACGAGGTTGTTGAGAACCCAGGTGATCTTGGTCTCGTCGGCTCGGATCATGGGAAGAGCCTCGACCGGATCTGCAGAAAACTCGATTTTCCGTTCATCGGTCTGCGGTTTCAAAATGGAGGAAACCTTGCGGAAGACAGAGTCGATGCGGACCGGTTCGAGTTCCAGTTCGATCTTGCCGGCTTCGATCTTCGACAAGTCCAGCAAATCATTGACGAGAGCCTTCAAGCGGAGGGTGTCTTCCTGTGCCGCCTTCAACAGCGTGATCTCGTTCAAATCGAGTTTCAGCATCGTTTTTTCCAACAGCAGATCGATACTCATACCGATCGATGTCAGAGGAGTCCGGAGTTCATGCGAGGCGATCATGACGAATTCGCTTTTTAGTTCATCCAGCTCCTTGAGTTTGGTGACATCCTTCAACAGAAGCACCGCTCCGGACACCATTCCGGATTTCGACCGCAGCGGTGTAATCGAGAACAGATAATGAAATCGTCGCTGGTCATCGAGCGTTATGGTAATGACATTCCGCCCGGATTCAATCTCGGGTGGACTCCCGTGTTCGATGGTGTTTTTAAGGAATCCGAGCAACGTTTCGGAGGGTACGACCTGGAGGAAGTGCAGGTTTTTCACGGAGCGATTTTTCATGTCGAGCGCTTCAAGTGCCGCGGTATTGATCTCCATGATCTGACAGACGGCATCGATCACGATGATCCCGTCATCGATGTTGCGGATAATGGCTTCCCACTTGGTTTTCTCGGCAAGCATCTGTTCGACGTTCATTTCCTGATAGGCGGCCAGCCTGCGGGTCATGGTATTGAACTCGCGCCCGAGGATACCGATTTCATCGTGCGCCCTGACCGGAACCTCGACATTGTAATCCCCGTCCGCAATCCGCTGTGCCGCATTACTGATGGTCTCCAGCGGTTTGACGATGATGGAGGAAATCGCGATGCTGAAAACGAATCCGAGCAAAATGGCAGCTATCCCGAGAAAACTCATCGACCAGGTCGACTGATTCAGGATGTCTTCCGCTCGCCGACTCGCCCTCTCGATCGCTCGTTCGTTGAGCAATTGAAGCGCCTCGCACTTTTCCTTCAGTTTCGCGGACGCCGGTTTGATTTCCGACAGATACAACTCCCGACCCGCCTCGCGATCCTGCTGCACCAAATGATCCACCCGTTCCTTGATCTCGATGTATTCACGGTAGCACCCATCGAGTTCTTCGATCACTTCCTTTTCGCCCGGGACCGTCACATTGCTACGGGCTCGTCCGAGCGCTTCAAGGAACAGGATCTGATTTTCCAGAAACGATTTGCGCCCCTGATCGTGATGGCCAAGCAGGGTCATGAGGAGGGCGTTGTCCTGGCTTTCAACGAGAGCGATCATGCGGAAAGCAAGTCGGATACTGGCCAGATTCTCGGTGATGATTCCCGAACTGGATTTCCCGATGGACACCAAACCCTGGAAGGCCCACAACAGGATCGCGAATACGATGAGCAGAGCGCCGATGTAACCGAAGAAGATTTTCCTGCGGAGTGATCCATGAAATGCCATGAACCGGGAGCCTATCGCTGGCAGTGCATCCTGTCAAATGGATCCGGCGCGAGGCGAGACAAAAAAACCACCGAACGATGCTGCAGATCCGGTCGTATGGATGGACAGGAAGCGGAAGTGACGCTTCAAGGAGGAAACATGAACTCAGATCACAAAAAATGTCCGTACTGTTTCGAAGAAATCAAAGCGGAAGCCGTTCGGTGCCGGTATTGCCGCAGCAATCTATCGTCGGTAGCCGAGACATCCGACTGGTATCGCAACCTGCCGGGCCGGAAGTTTCTCGGCGTCGCATCGCTTCTCGCAGCCCATACATCGATCCCTGTCGTCGCCTGGCGCGTGTTGTTCGTGATCACGACGATCATGCAGGGCTTCGGTCTCGCGGCTTACTTCGCAATCTGGATCCTGACCCCCTTTAACATGAGGGGAACCAGCCCGCTCGAACGGATCATCTCGAGTATCTCGAATGCGTTCGATTCCCTGCGAAAAGATCCGACTCCTCCCTGCCCGCCCGCAGCACCGCCGGCGTCAACCACCCCATCGTCCGAATCGGGATGCTGATCATGGTACTTTCTGCTATCGTTAGGCCTGCTATGGAATTCGGGCTGCGCAGCGAGCGTCTGATGACGGATGCGGTTGTCGCGGACCGGAGCAGGGAACGGTGGGTGAACACTGGGCTGATCGATTCCGAACAGATTCTCGCACGACGGTTCGCTCAAGGTGACCCCGATGTCATTCCGCAGATCGTTCAACTCTATTCCGGACGACTGTTTCAGATCCTGTTAAGGATGACGGGCGTCAGGGCGGAAGCGGAAGACGTGCTGCAGAGCGCCTGGTTGAGGATCATCCGGAATACCGCACGATTCGATCCCAACCGACCGCTCGCACCCTGGCTGGTCCGGATCGCCGTCAATACCTGCCGGGATCATCTGCGCTATGAACGGATCCGGCGGATTTTCCGAGCCAGGCCGACAACGGATGACGAGGGGATCGGGCAGGTCGATTTCCCGGATCCCAGGAATCGGGACGGCACCGACGCGCTGGATGCGCACCACTTGCTGACGCACCTGTCTCCGAAACTGCGGGCAGTCGTTGTGCTCAAGTACTTTGACGGGATGACGTCCGATGAAATCGCCGTGGTGCTGGGGATTCCGGAAGGAACCGTCAAGAGTCGGCTCAATCTGGCAATGGAAAAAATGCGGGAGACGATCCGGAAGGAGACGGGAAAATGAAGCAACTGTGCCCTTTGTTTGACAACTGGATCGAACGACAACCCCGTCGCGAGTTGTCCCCTGCCTTCGAAGCGCATCTCGAACATTGCCCGGATTGCCGAAAACGCCTGAACAATCTCGGACCGGTGGTGGATACCCTGATCGCCGCACACCCGATCCCCGGACCGTCTCCGGAATTCATAAACGATCTCGGAACCCGCCTGCGCCGGGAATTGATCCGTCGCCAGAGCCGCCGTATCGGATTCGGGCTGTTCGGGATCGGCCTGTTCTGTCTGCCGATCGTTTTTGCCATCAATTTTTTCTGGGGTTCCATCCTTTTTAATCTCATCGCTTCAGTGATCTCTCCGACCGTCGCCTGGATCGTGATCGGCATGTTCATCACGGGCGCCGTCGGAATATCGGGACTCGTCTACTGCTCTTTGCCGATCCTAGCCGGATGGAGGCTGACCGGGCACACATCGGAGATATCCTCATGAATCAAGAATCGAAAAAGCAGTGTCCGTATTGTGCGGAGACTATTCTGGCGGATGCAGTGAAGTGCCGTTTCTGCGGCAGCACACTCGACCGGAATCGCTACCTCCAGGGCTGGACCCGGAAACGTCGACACGGCAAGATCGCCGGAGTCTGTTCGGGACTGGCCGTTCAATTCGCCCTGCCCGTCACCATTTTAAGACTCGCTTTCATCGTCCTGACCTTCTTCGGCGGCTGGGGCATCGTGATCTATCTCGCCCTGTGGTTCATCATGCCTGACGAAAACGACGGACCCGCGATGAACTCGCCGTAGTCTGATATCGCGAGCGACGAAAAGGGTTCAGCTAGGTTTCGGGCGGCAAAATCCCGGGATCCGCAGAACATCCGACATGCGTCAACCGATTGGAATGGTTGACTCCGGATGGTTGCCAAAACCTGCAGAATCTGATTTACAGAATGAATGTCCAAGACCGGCAACCCTTCCGTTGCGCACGCCATCGAACTGCGACACAAAATTACCGCCCTGATTCTCTCGTTCCTCACATCAATTGCATGCATCGAAATCGGGTTTCGATTGTTTCCTGAACTCATTCCCGAGACCATCCGGAGCTACTTTCCATACTACGGACTGTACCTGTTCGATCGCAGCATTCCGGGACTCGCGCTGGACGAGGATCTTGGGTTCCGGTATGAGCCCTTTTCAAAGTCTCAGTGTCGCTACATCGGCGATCTCGTGTATCAATACAATCTGTCCTCCCTGACCGATTCCGATTATACACTCGTGTCTCTGTCCTATGATGCCGACGGCTTCCGAAACCCATGCGCCGGTGATTCAGACCGGGTCATCATGATCGGCGATTCGATGATCGAGGCTATTGGTGTGGCCGACGACGATTTGTTTTACTGTCAGAAAAACACTCGACCATGGAGAATCAGGACTCTGGCAACCTCAACCTACTGCTCCGCCCAGTATCTGACACTGATGAAACGCCATGCTTTCCGAAACTCTCCCGAACTGATCATCGTCTCGATCTTCGAATCGAACGATATCGATGATCGGGAAACTTACGAGAGTTGGAAACTGTCCGGACTGACATACACCCAGTTTCTGCGGACGATCATCCCCGCGAAAAACCGTTCGATCCTGTTCAATCTGGTTCGATATGGCAAAGGCGTTCTGGAGCTGAAGTTCAACCGTCCGAGGGAAGGCAGGTCGGTTTTCGCATATCCGGAGGTTCGGTTGGCCGAGAACCGGACCGGGTACATCGGGAATGACTATTTCAGACGAATTGTACGGACCAAATCGGAATGGAAGGCAAATCCCGGATACCCGCTTCTGTTGAAGGATCTGAGTGAAATGTCGCAGCGGTGCCGTGAAGCCGGCGTATCCTTCGCGGTGATGCTGATGCCGGATAAAGCCCATATTTACATCGATTCCATTCTGGATTCGCATCCGGAGGAAACCCTCAGGACCGCGCTGAGACGTCCTTCGCAACACTCGGAACCGTCCGACAGGGCATTCCATGAGAACCTGACGGCGTCTGTGGATTCCCTCCGGGAACTGTTGCAGGAATGGTGCGTCTCGCATGATACCGCATTCATCGACCCGATCCCGGCGTTCCAGGATTCGGCTGCTCATGGCGAGATTCTCTATGGAAAGTTCGACACACATCTCAATGCAAGGGGACACGCGTGCCTCGCCGAACTGTTGACGGAACGGATTCCCCGCATTTTGGATGCCGCTCACTCCTCCCAATCGAATTCGACTGAATCCCACTGACCCAGAATCCCGGAAAGATCTCGGGTCAGCATCGCCCCGTAAATCACTGCAGGACCTCCGTGACCGACCCCGCCCGGCCAGTCGAATCGGAGCAGTTCGATAGCCAGCTCTCCGGGTGGCATGGAGATGGGTGCGGTCTGAAAACCGGTGGTCCATTGAGGATAGAAGTAGAACACTCCCAGAAGATCCAGAGCGACCGCAAGGGGTTGTTCTGCCCATGCCGCAGGCCCCGGGTTTGTGAGGTGTGCATCGAGATCGAAGGAGTCGGCCGGGAAGAAGCGTGACTGAGACAGATTCAGGCGAACGGACACTTCGGACGGAGGAGGAGTCGGCGATGGAGTCGGAATCGGAGACTCCGTAGGATGCATGGTCGCGGACGGCGGAGGACTCGGCGTCGGCGTTGGGCTCGGAGGGGGTGACGGCGGAGAAGTGGGTTCGATCGTCGGTTCCACTGTGGGAGGGGGGCTGGTGGCCGTGCGTGTGGGTGTGATCGTTCGAGTCGGCGTCGGGGAGGGGGTGTCGGCCGGTGTTGGAGTGGCCTGGATGAGGGGACAGGAAATCGTCATCAGACAGATGAGCGTGGCGGTGGTGAATGAAAGACGGCACCGGGAGAACACAGCGATCAAAAAAACCATGCGCGGAAGGAAGGTCTTCCGCGCATGGTGAACCGTCATCTCGAAAAGCCGTCGCGGATTACCGCTTCGCGTGGCGCAGGAGAATCAACGCGCTGACCACCAGAATCATGATGGCCAGGCCGGTCGATCCGGACGAAGGCACCGGTTGAGGTGTCGGAGTCGGGGTTGGTGTGCCGGGGGCCGGGGTATTCGTCGGGGTCGGCGTCACCGGAACCGGAGTCTGCGTGGCTGTCGGGGTCGGCGTATTCGGTACTGTCGTGGGGGTCGATGTCGGCGTCGGCGTGCTGGGGGCGGATGTCGGTGTGCGGGTAGGCGTCGGTGTATTCGGAGCCATCGTCGGTGTCCGCGTCGGGGTTGCTGTGGCGGGCGGCGGCGTATTCGTCGGAGTGT
>CALFER010000029.1 GCA_937951895.1 uncultured bacterium | reverse complement strand
CCAATAGTAAAAATGGATGATGGGTGGCGCCGGCCTCCGTGCCGGCGTCTGATAATGGGTATACAACGCGGCTTGAATCGCCGGAAGTGAGACCGGGATTACTCCACCTGCCAGACGTGAACGACGGGTTTGGCGTTGTCCGCAAAAAGTTCGATCACATAGAGAAATCCGTGAGCCGCATCGTACGCGACATCCCCGATCCGATAGCGCCTCTGATCGCCCCAGCCCAGCGATTCGAGATCGATCCCGGCGGGGTTCAGATAGAGATGCTCGTCGATGTCCAGCGCGGCATACGGCTGAGGCTGCCACGGCTCGATCGTTCCCGCCGCGACCTGTGCGAATTGCGCCGGATCATAAAAAATGATCTCGGCATCGAAATGCGTGCTCCACCAACCTCTCAGACTGATGCAGCCGCCGCCTGTTTCGTCGCAACACCCTGCAAAGTCCCCGGAAGGACACGGCGAACCATCCGCCTGGCGGCAGGTCACGAAATCCGTGACGTTTGTGTCGACGCACGGCAGATTCGGGCCTCCGGGATTCAAATATCCGTACCAATACTTCACTCCGTTGCTCTTGGTCCCCGCAAACACGACCGCTGTCCGCCCTCCGGATGCCGTGAGCCACGCGCCCCCCTCCCATTCGTCCGGATGCTGATATCCCGTCATGCATCGCACGATCTCTTCCGAGGTGTATGAGTCCTGATACAGCATCAGCGGGGTGGCCTCGAGATGCGTTCCGGAGGCCGGCGCTGCGCCTCCGGACAACCAGGGCCGATACGCGAACAGCGCAGGGCCCATCCCGGACCAGCCGCCATCCTTGAAACGTCCCGTCGCGAGCATTCTGCCACCGGTGTGCGCATCCGCCCAGGCTTGCGGAATCGTGAACAGGTATCCGTTGACGCTGTTGAAATCATAGTTGCCGATGAACCAGGTGCCCTGATAACTCGGAGTGCCGAGTGTGGGCCGGATCCAGGCGTGCGTCGCCGGAGCGGGATCCGGTGGCATGTGCTGGCCCCAGCCGATATGCAGCAACGGGCCCGTGTCGGGATGATCCAGATACGCCATGCCGATCCGCGGGATCTCCTCCATTTCGGTGAAATGACCCGCGAGCGCATTGTGGAAATCCTGCACGAACTCGGCCATCGGCAATCCACCGGGCGATCCTGACATCCCCGGTTCGGGAATGGTCACCTCGGCAATCTGACCGCCATCGGGCAGCGTGCCCCAGGCTTGACGATCGTGACCCGTGATGAAGAGTGATCCCGGAAGCGTCCCCGTTCCGCCTCCCGGGTTCCCGTCCGGATTGTAGGTCATCGCGTTCGCTCCATACGCAAACGTCAGGGGAGGGATCTCTCCGCCGGGCAACCGGAACGCGCCGATGTATTCCAGATCGGCGGGCTGGATGCGGGATGAGGGATCGGGCGTCGGCGTGGCTGCCTCGGACCACCCGAAGGTAATCTCGGCGAGATCACTCACGAGCGTCCCGTCACTGATAATGGCGGCCAGAAACTGCGCGCCCGAAAACGAACCTGTTCCCGATGGCCAGGTGAACTCCGGAAGGATGGTTTCGGTCAACCGGGTTTGCTCGGGGATGTCCAGATCGAGCCAGTCGATCGAGGGCGGATACTGGGTCCAGCTCGGGAAGAACCAGAAATTGTCGGTGCCGACGGTCAGCGCGACGAAGACGTCGGCAGACACGAAGGCCGGACCGGAATTGTCAATGTCCAGATTCAGGTAGACGGAGTAACCCGGAGTGAACGAGACACCCGGCATGACGAGTGTCAGATCGATATCCTGTGCATGTGTCTGCCGCGCTGCCCAGATCAGCACACCCAGCACGATCACCATCGCAAATCGTTTACCTGTCCGCATACCACCCTCCTTCCCGGTTTGATCTTCCTCCATTATACAACGACTCACCCGAGATTCCTGCACGGCAGATGGTCTGAAATTTTTCTGCTGCTCCCGAAATAAGTAAGGTGTCCCCATATATCACTAAAACGACAACTTCCCGCTGAAAACTGAAAACCGAAAACCATCCCCCTTCTTGACTCAAATGCGTCGATGCACTAGGAATCGTCACAGGAGGATCCCTTCATGTCGCCCACAGATACTCTGCTCTCGATTCCTGTAATCTCCGCGGATCGCTTGATGCACCACGTCCGGATGCTCGCCGCCCCCAATATGCGCGGGCGCATGCCGGGCGACCACGGTTATGAACTCGCCAGTCGCCACGTCGAGTCCGCATTCGCCCGTCTCGGCCTGAAACCCCTCGGTGACAACAATTCCTTCCGCCAGCACTTTCCGCTCGAAACGAACCGGATAACCCGCGCGGAAGTCCGGTATCACACTCCCGACGGCCGCATCCGTCCCCTGAATCTCGGTGTCGACTTCATCTGCCGGGGCCTCACGGACGGTGCTCGCATCCGAGCCCCCCTCACCTTCGTTGGCTACGGGCGACAGGACGGGCCCGGCGATGAGCTTGCTGTCGACCTGACGGGCCGGATCGCTCTGGATTTCAAACACCCCGCCCCCTTCGCCAGTGACAAACCCCAGGAACTGCCACGTGCCCGCGGCCGCCGTTATCGCGAAAAGGGCGCGATCGGCCTGGCTGTCCTGCACAACCCGAATCACCCCGACCCGGACCGCCTCTCCGCCAGCCTCATGGAAGATGCCCTGCCGCTGCCCGGCTTTCCCATGATCGTCCTGTCGTCGGCCTTCGGGATGTCGCTGCTTTCAAACCCCGCCGATTCGCTCGCGGCACGCCAGTACCGGATCGATTCTCTGGGTGAGGTGGCAAGCGGCCCTGTCGCGGGGGAACTCGAGATCGACATCGAGGCCGCGCCGGACCGCAACGGGAGGTGCTGGAATGTGATCGGTGTTCTGGAGGGGAGCGATCCCGAACGCGCGAACGAGGCGATCGTGATCGGTGCACACCTGGATCATGTCGGTATTCAGGGCGAATCCGTCATCTTCCACGGTGCGCAGGACGATGCCTCCGGCGTGTCGGCGCTGCTCGAAATCGCCGCGGAGTTGTCCCGCCGGCCGCATCCCCGGACGATGATCTTCATCGCGTTCGGCGCCGAGGAAACCGGTATCGTCGGCTCACTGTATTACGGCGAGCATCCATCGTGGCCTCTCGATCGCACGATCGGCATGTATAACCTGGATTGCATGGGTGCGGGAATCGGACTCGATACGCGCGGCCGGAAGCATCATCCGGATTTCTTCACGACCTGGGATGATCTGAACGCCCGGTTCTTCCGGATTCCGGATACATGCGCGGATCATGTGGCGGGCGGGGCGGACGCCGAGGCTTTTCAGAGGGCAGGCATCACAAACATGTTCATCGTGGCGAAGCAGCCCTACCAGCATCTCCACATGGCGTCGGACACCCCTGAAACACTCAATCCGGTTCTGTTCGAGGCGATCACGCGGCTGACATGCATGACGGTCGAAACGCAGGCGCATGCCGTGAAAAGGAGTCACCCATGAACGACGCGATGCGGAGTGCGGATTATTCGTTCCGTTTCAAGGACGGCCTGCTGGGCGCGCAGATGCTGTTCGTCGCCTTCGGCGCGCTCGTACTGGTCCCCCTTCTGACCGGCCTGGATCCCAACGTCGCGCTCTTTACAGCCGGCGTGGGGACATTGATTTTCCAGGTCATCACACGCGGCTCGGTTCCGGTCTTTCTGGCCTCGTCGTTTGCCTTCATCGCACCGATCATCTACGGCGTCCAGACATGGGGCATCCCTTCCACACTCTGCGGTCTCGCGGCCGCCGGAATCGTGTATATGGTTCTCAGTGTCCTGATTTACTGGCGCGGTCCCGATGCGCTGCTCCGTGTGCTCCCGCCTATCGTCACAGGCCCGGTCATCATGGTCATCGGCCTTATCCTGGCGCCGGTCGCGGTCAATATGGCACTGGGAAAAACAGGAGACGGATCGGCGGTGCTGGTGCCCGAAAAAACCGCACTGATCGTCTCCATGATCTCGCTGGCTGTCACGATCGCCGCCCTGCTGCTCGGACGCGGACTGATCCGGCTCGTTCCGATTCTCAGCGGCGTCGCCGTCGGATATCTGCTGTCCGTATCTCTCGGACTGGTCGATTTCACGCGTGTCATATCGGCGCCTTGGTTCGCCATGCCACACTTCACATTTCCACAATGGAACTGGCAGGCTGTGCTGTTCATCGTGCCGGTCGCGATTGCACCGGCCATCGAGCATTTCGGCGACATCATCGCCATCGGTTCGATCACAGGCCGGAATTATCTGAAGCATCCCGGCGTCCACCGCACAATGCTCGGGGACGGACTGGCCACCTCCGTCGCATCGATGCTCGGCGGTCCACCCAACACGACCTACTCGGAAGTCAGCGGAGCGGTCGCCCTGACGCGCGTCTTCAACCCGGCGATCATGACCTGGGCGTCCATCACCGCCATCCTTCTCGCCTTCGTCGGCAAACTCGGCGCACTGCTCCAGACGATCCCGGTTCCGGTCATGGGCGGCATCATGCTTCTGCTGTTCGGCGCAATCATGGTGATCGGTCTGAACAGTCTGGTGAAGGCGGGACAGGATCTGACCGAACCCAGAAACATGGCGATCGTCGCCCTGATCATGGTGTTCGGTATCGGCGGCATGTCTTTTTCCGCCGGTGAATTCACGCTTCGGGGTATCGGTCTCGCGGGGATCCTCGGTGTCACTCTCAATCTGCTCCTGCCCGGCCGTCCCGGCACGACAAGCAACAACTGAGCCATGTTCCGATCCAGTATCTCGATGTACCGTCATGCCGTTTACTGGAATCCCCTCGCCATCCTACTCGGTACGCTTTTTCTGATCGCGACACCGCTTCCTGCAGGATCTGCCCCCGTCGACTCAATCACCCTTGATCTGCTGAACATCCCCGGGCACCCAGTCGCGCCGGACGGTTCTCGTTTCATTCCCGTGGGGTGTCCGGTCGAAGCGAAGCTGAGCTGGCCCGAGTCTGCGGAGAAGGGCATTCCGCATCTGAGAATCGCGGATGATACAGGGAATGAAATCTCCCGGATCGATACGGGATTTCCCGTTCGCGTCGCTGACGGGAGATCGTGGATGGAGTTTCTTCTTATCGTTCCGCCGCTCGAGCACTCGCAATTCGTCCGGTTTGAAGCTGCACCGGGATCGCCTGGAGCGATTCCACCGGATCCTTCTTCCGGAGTCTGGCGACTGATTCGTTCCGAATATGCGCTCATGCGATCATTCCATCCGCGGTTTGCAAAGGGCTGGCATCCGTTCGATCCGGCCGAAAATGCGTCGGCCGCGGGACGATGGAGTATGGTTTCGAGCACAATCGAGATGACGGATCCGGTCCGTCCGATGCTGCTCCGCGTTGCCGGCACGACGAATCCGTCCTGCCTTCCCGGAGGCAGGATCGAGATAACTCTGTCCTGCGAGGATCGCGTGCTGACGACCCGGACCGTGACAAGCCCGGAATTCGAGATGACTGCAGTCGTGTCTCCGCTGGATTTCAACCGGAACCCGCTGATCGGTTTGCCTGCGGTCCCCCTGATGAACTCGATGCGCTGGCTGCTGTTTTCAGCCGATCAATTCTTCGTTCCTTCGGAATGTCTCGGCACCGAAGACAACCGAAAACTCAGTTTCAGCGTGCGTGATATCGAGTATGCGAACTGGCTTCCCGACAGCGGTTTTCACTCGAGAGCCGTTGCGACCGAACCGATCTGGTCCAGTCCCAGATCGACTCTGCTGATTCCCGGAATTGCGGGTGCCACGAGGCTGTTGATCCAGGGTGTGCGCGATATCCGATGTATGCCCGAACCGCAGACGCTGCGCATATCGATCGGAGGGAAGCTGCTCCTCACCGAGACTGTCGCGACGGAGCGTTTCTGTCTGCAGATTCCTCTTTCCGGCAACCGGAATCCAGCACCAGACGTCGTCCGCGTCGATCTGACTGTCGAACCCCTCTTTTTCCGATCGCAGTGCAGCGATTCCGATGACCCCGAGCCGTTCGGGGTGGCGATCCAGCATGTCATCATGCAGTAGGAGTCGCTACCGCGGTTCGGTCGGGACAGGCGGGGTTGACGAGGCGTCGAACGCGATCACGAGACGGTCGCCGTCGGCGACGGGGTAAAGTGTGCCCGGAAGTGCGGCGAAGGCAAACAACTCACAGGGCGTTTGTCGCGGTTCGAGACGGATGTTGATCGCGAGATCATCGGGGAGGCTGCGTCCGTTCGGAATCGTTGTCCGTATCGGATGCGGTGCCGGCGTCCAGTCGGGGAAATAGCGCACTGAACCGTCGCTGTCAAGGATCCCGACATATACGTCCCATTGCGTGTCCCTGCCCGGATTGTCAATCGCCATGGTCATCTGAAACGCGTCTCCGGCGATCTGCCGGATCAGTTCGAAACCGATTTGTTTCGGGGTGGCCCGGATTGTCCGGGCGGTCTCGAGAAGCCGGATGCGCCCGGATGGTTCCTGCAGCGCGAGCACGGGGCGGTTGTCGGAAGGGATCTCGAATCCGGTTCGATCGGATGGGGCAACGAGCGCGATCGCGGAAGATGAGCGGGTATCAGTTCGGAAAATCTTTTTCGGCTCTCGCAGCGGGGCGTTCCCGATCCGGACAATGTCTTCGAAATTGATGGCGATCGGATTTCCCGAGGCGTCGAAAACGATCCGGTCGGGATCCGGAAAATCGTGCCGTGTGATCTGCCAGCCGATTGCGTCAAGACGGTAGTGGAGGACACCGGAACAATCGGCGAAAGCGATGTCGACGGCACCATCCGTTCCGATCTGACATGTCGTGTCCGGTGCGTCCGGAATCCCCTCAACCGGAGTGTCGATGAATCGGATCTCGGGTGTGGACGAAACGAGCGAATCGATCAGGACGAGCGAGTGTTCAGTCAGAATGGAGGCAGGGTAGATCGGTCCGGGACCGATGGCTGTTGCGATGGACCGGCCGGCTGTGTCCGGCAGATCCGAGACGGTCGACAGCCGGGGGTGCAGCCCGAAGACGGATGCGGGGTGTGCGCGAACGATCTGCCGACGATCGGGCAACCGCGAGATGAACAGGACAAGGGGTTCGCCGGTGTCGTCCAGGGCGATTGCGGGAGGGGCGTCATCGGGATCACCCGGGTCGATGAAATCGGTCCGGGCAACGGTCGCCTTCATGCTCGTGCAGGCGATTTGTTCACCGGCATCCCAGATGATGGAAGCGGAGGATGAGCCAGGATCGGCAGTGATCCGGGGTGGGAATCGGAGAGGATGTCCGGATGGATACGCCCAATATCCTCCCCGATCCTGGAAGATCACACGTTCGGATTCCGCAAGCCTGGCGGGAATCAGCGCAGCATTCAGCCACGCTGTGTCCCTCGGGCCTCCGACTTCGAGCACACGGGCCATGTTCTGCCAGCCGTGTATCGTTGTGTAATCGAAATTGGCACCGATTCGGGCGACCGGTACCCGGTTCAGGAACGATCGAACATTCTCCTCGTGAAGAATTGCCAGAACAGCCCGGTCGGGTCTTGCTTCGAAGGCTGCGGCGATCTGAGACTGCACCTTCAGATCGTCAAACGGCGGCTTGCGCGGATCATCCCAATACAGGAGTCTCGCCTGGAAACCGTCCTCACGCAGGAACTGGGTCATGTTGAAACCCCAGGGCAACGCGTCGTCCACAAAAATCAGGGGCGATCGGCTCCGATACGTGTCCGCGATCGTCTTCAGATTCCAGTAAGGACGGCTCGTTTCCCCCAGGCGGATCTGCTCGGCATAATATGTCCGGATTCCGTTGAGCGGGTAGACGACGAAGAATACCAGCGTGCTGAAAATGAGACTCCCGGCGGCAAACCGAAGATGCCTGTTCGAGATCAACTGCGCCTGAGCAGCGATGGTTGTCAAGGCTGACGCGATCAGAATCGAGGCAAGCGGAAACAGGAACACGAGATACCGCCCGAGTGCAAAACTGTATGTCCGGTTGGCCAGAGGGATCAGGATCAGAGCAGACAGGAACGCCAGCGGTACGAGCAGGGTGCGTCGTCGGAACGCGAACACCAATCCCGTGATGACGGCGACCCAGAAAAACAGAATGGCGGGATGCTGCGCATAGTGAATCCAGCGAACAGTATCGTTGGGGAAACCGAGATACATGCGGGCGAGATGCAGGATTGCCCGTCCGTGATTCGTCAAAACAGCGGCTGGTGTGTAACGCTCGACAAGCGCGTATTGCGGGTAGGTCAGACCGAACGAAACGGTTTGCATCCGGGATGCGATGTTGTAATAGATCATGTTGGCGTAGCCGGCGAGCGCGAAGAAGCCAAACGTGTACAACGAGGGCCGCATGAGCCATCGGATGAGATGCTTTTCTCTCAGTACGAAAGCCAGCGGGATGATCGGGAACAGCACGGAAACCTCCGGGTGAGATTGCAGTCCGAACCCGTACGAGAGTCCACAGGGAATGCTCCAGAGCACACCGGAGGAGCGGTTCGGTGCACGCATCATGTGATGCAGGCTGAGCAGGAAGGCGGTGGTGAAAAAGGGGGTCAGGTTGTTCGACCAGGGAAAATGACTCGTGAACACGACGTGGTAAAACGCAACACTCATGAAAATGGCCGCGAGACAACCGGTCGAACGGTCAAACAGATCCTTCCCGAGCAGAAATGTCAGCAGAACTGTCAGAATTCCGAACAGAAACGGCACGAGCCGGACCACGTACCAATGATGCCCCAGAACCGCCAGAAACCCTGCAACGAGATAGGGTGAGAGCGATCCGATATGGGGGTACTGATTGATCAGCGAGTGTCGGCCCTGAAGGATATCGAGCGCGATGACGTTTTCGTTGGCGCCGCCGAACGGAGGGATGTCATACAGATAGGGAAGACGGATCGCCGCGGCGAACAGGATGATGATGACCGGAATGACAGCGGTTCTGCGCATGGAGTCTCCAGTGAACGGAACAAGAGGCAAAGAAGTGAACCTGTCGACGCCGGAAAAGAGTATGAGAGGAACTGCCGGATGTCAAATATCCGCCTGGACCCTCCGAGGACCAGCGGCAGTGCTCGGACTGTCAAAAAAAAAGGCGCGGACTCGCCGCGCCCTTCTAGTTCGTCCTGTCAGATCCTACATGTAGCTCCAGGTGATTACCTGAACGTCACCGATCATCGTCCAGGTTCCGGGTTCGAACGGACACCCGTAAAACGCCAGTCCTTCCGCCGAACCGACTCCCGCCGGCCAGTCGAATTTCAACGCGTCTTCATGCACGGACTGCCCCGCTCCGACTGTCATGTTGCGGTAATCGAGACCTTCCGTGACGGGCTGCCAGCTCGGCCAGCACCAGTAGTTGCCGTAGACACCCAGGAGCAGATACACATCCGCGTCATACGGCGTCTGATCGGGATTGTGCAGGTAGAAATGGAGATAGAACTCCTCACCGGCGGAAAGTTCGGGATCGGTCATGATCAGTTCCATGCCCTTCGTTCCGGGACCCGTCGTCGGCGTCGCGGTCGGAACATCCGCTGTCGGAGTTGCTGATGGAGGTGTCGTCGGAGTCGGATCGTGAGTGGGTGCGGAGGTGGGGGTGATCGTCGGAGTATTCGTCGGAGGAGGGGGAGGTGTCGGAGTGCGGGTCGGCGTCACGGTCGGTGTGATCGTTGGCGTGCGCGTCACGGTCCGCGTCGGAGTGATGGTCGGAGTGTTCGTCGGCGGAGCAGGAGTCGGGGTATCCGCCGGGGATCCTGTTCTCGCCCAGATCGACACATCATCGAGGTTCCAGCCGCAATACACCAGCGAACTGTCCGTTGTTCCCATCGTCCATCGCAGATAGACGGACGGCTGGCCGTCGGCGATCGCTGAAATATCGAAGGTCTGAGCGGACCAGGCTGTTTCGTTCAGAGTCGATCCGGTGTGATTCCAGATGGTGGTCCAGGTCGAGCCATTCGATGAGACTTTGAAAGCGGCATGATCGTACGATGCGCTCTCGACGCCCAGCCATCGCTGGAAACGAACTTCCACATCGGCCATGTACGAACAGTCGATCACGGTCGATGTCAGGTTTTTCTCGGTCATGTTGTTTTCATACGTGCCACTCAGATTGTAGCCGTAGACATTCGTTCCTGTGTAACCGTTCTGCGGATCGCCGCCGGTTCCGGCCGGATCGCCCCATGCCCAGTTCGGGTCGGCGGTCCAGCCCGGATCCGAGTCCATGTTCCATTCAATCCGCTTCGCAAAATCACTCGAGGTCACCTCGAGCATGAAACTGCAGGAGGTGGTGTACCCTTCCGCATCGATGTCGAGAGTGAAGGTCACCATCGTGTGATCCGGGATCGAGGGATCGACCGAGACATTGTAGTAAGGAGCTTCACACGCCTCGCTGCCGCCGCCCGTAATGTCCGGGAAGGTCGCTGTGTCATCGTTGATTGTTATGTAGGAGGGCTGATCCGAGGTCAGGGTCGCGGACACGTCGTGTGCCGCGCCGTTGCCCGTATTCGACAGTGTCACCATGATCGAGGCTGTTTCGCCCGGATCCAGAATACCGTCGATGTCCCCATCCGCATCCAGTACGAGCGGACTCCCGCAACCCAGTGCCGGCGCCACGATCATCTCGGCGAAAGACGAGGATCCCGATGTTTCCGAGGATGTCCAGGAAATCGTGAAGGGAATCGTTTCTCCGTCGGTCGCTTCCGTGCTCACCGTAAACGCATACAGAACGTTCGATGTCCCCTCGCCGCTCTGCGGGATGTCCGGGAACGCCGAGAAACCCTGTGTGATGGTGACATGCGGGTTGCTGGTGATGAGTTGTGCCTCGATGCCGGTTGCATCGATGCCTTGATTATCCAGTGTCAGACTCAGCAGGATCGACTCACCCGCGTTGATCTCACCGTCGTTGTTTCCCATCGAGTCATCGATCACGTGGGATCCGTGAACGAGCAACGGGACGTTGCAGGGGGTCGTGTACGTGACGCTCACATCGTCGATGTTCCAGCCGCAGTACACAACCGAACTGTCGGAAGGACCCATGCCCCACCGCAGTTTGACGTCACCCTGTCCGGCCGCCCACGAACTGATGTCATAACTGACCAGTGTCCAGGAGGATGGCTGCACGGAACCGCCCGCGTGCGACCAGACGGTGTTCCAACTCGTCCCGCCATTCGTCGAAATCTCGACGGTGGCATGGTCATACGTCGCGCTCTCCACACCGAGCCACTGCTGGAAACTCAGATAAGCCTGGCTGGCACCCGAGCAATCGAACGAATTGGTAGTTGCATACAGCGCGCTCATGCTGTTGCCGTAGGCCCCGCTCAGATTGTATCCGACAACATTGTCGCCCGTGAATCCGGACGAAGGATCACCACCGGAACCGGTCGGTTGACCGAACGCCCATTGCGGTTGATACGTCCAGCCCGGGTCGCTGTTCATGTCCGCACTGAAGAGTGTCACGAGTTGGAGTGTCGTGAACTGATAGTAACTGCCTCCATTGTCATCGACGGCGATATTGCCCGCTCCGTCCGTCGAGGACACCTCAAAGAAGTACTCCGTGCATCCCTCCAGTGTATCGATTGTCACGGAATGATCCGTCAACAATCGGGGATTTGAAACGACGATCGAAGGTGGTGATGAAATGCCGTAGGTCACGACCGTGTCCGACACTTCCTCGGTGGTCCAGCTGATCGTGATGGTGTTGATTCCGAGACCGCTGACGGTGAGTCCGCTGATCTGAGGTCCATCGCAGTCCGCGGTGGCGGTGTAGGTCACGACACGTGGCGCACCTTCGCAATTCGCGTCGTTGTACTGCGCCACAATCGAATCCTCGTGGCTGATCAGCAGAAATCCCGGACCCGAGAGTGATGACGATGTCTGAATGTATCCGCGGAATTCTCCGGTGTCCGGACCGGTTTCTGTGATCGTAACGGTCTCGTTCACCGGTTCGGAATCCGAGTGGATCAGGATCGAGGATGTATCCGGCGCAGCGGGATTGACATTGAGATCTGAATCCCAGACGCGGATCATCGCCTGCTGATCGCAATTGTATACGGTGTGATCCATCATGATGGCGCCGCAACCGATCGCCTCAACGATGATGGTATCCGTGAACGGAGCATAGTTATGAGCCGTGATCGTCAGATCCATCATTCCGCCGCTGGTGAGGAGCGCCGGGAGCGTCGCGTGCCCGGTGCTGTCCGTGTAGCCGACTTCGAACAGTTCGTCGCCCTTCCGGATGCACACCATCGCATTTTCCACCGGCGAACCGGAGTGCGTCACGGTGACCATGTAATCACTGCCTCCGATCGGAACGGTCGGGAGGTGTTCGACATCCATCGTGAACAATCCGTTGGTGCTCATGTCGAGAGCAGGATCGCCGAACAGGAAATAGATGCGTGAGTTATACTGACCGGCGGAACTCATGCCGGAGGTGAATGTCTTGCCGACGTTGACCGCATCGCCGAAACGGGTGATACCGTCATCGAAGATCGCCTTGAACATTTCCTTGTCGAAATCGTGGTTTTCGACCGTGTAGGAGGGACGGGATGCGCCGATGTTGCCCACCGCGCCACCTTCGCCGCTCGCTCCGGCATTCTGCCAGGCTTCCGACAGCGTCTCGCTCGCACTGTCGATCCAGGCGTTGTTGCAGCAGATGTTGAGCACGATCGGGGTATGGGTGCCATTTGCCAGGGAATGGATATCGGAGTTGACCCATCCGAGACTCCAGGACCATTCCTGATTGTCACCGTGGCCACGGTAATTGATCAGACCTCGTCCGGCGACCATGGCCGCGACGACCTGAGCGTGCGTCTGGCCTTCCGGTGGATAATAAGTGTCGAAAACCGGAGTCTGAATCGCGTACGAATAGTTCTTGATCTCGTTTTTACACTGGGTGTATTTTCCCGGATACTCCTCTTCATGCGCTGCCAGCATCGTCCGTTCGAGCCAGCCGTCATCCGGGGGATTCGAGATATAATTCAGTGTTCGGGCCACGATGTGGCTGACCGTGTCGGGATCCGTATGGAGAATCCGGCCGATCGCGATTTCCGGGACCCAGTCGCCGCCTTCAAGACACGAGTAGTCGAAATCGCCGACGCCTTCGTCACCACTGTGCGAAAACGACCAGATCGGCACCTGATTCGTCTCGCCGACCAGCAGAACGTATTCCGTATTTTCCGTGTTGTAATACTCGAGAATCTCGGCTTTGACAGCATCCGTCGTCGTTCCGACTTCGCTGATCGGGCGGATGACTGTCTTGACTCCCGCCTGGTTCCACCAGTCCGCGAGGGGCTGAATGGCCGGAATCAGAGAATCCGCGGCGATCATGATGTAGCGGATGTTGGTGTCCCGGTTCCGCGTCGAAAATCCCATCGCATCGTAATTCACGATCGATGCTCGATACATACGATCATAGTTGCGTGACACCAGCCATGTCGTCCGGATTTTCTCGTTTTCGGATGGGGTCGACGTGAATCGGATCTCAATCTTCATCTTCTTCGCGATCTTGAGTTCCCGTGTCGACGCTTTCCAGGTGAGGGGGTAGATCGATGTATCCGAGATCCGGACATCCCGCCAGATCGCGGGTGTGCCCGGTTCCGCCTGTTTCAAGGGCCAATCGGCGGTCGACCCGTAGAGCGTCTCGTCGATGATAAACTCGGGTTGCGCATCGAGATCCGTGGTCGGAAGCTGGACTGGTTCGACGGTGTAGCCATCGAGTGTCACCACATCGATCGGTGTCACATCGATGACCGCCGATCCTGTGTCAGGCAACCCGATCCGCGCAATCAGACGGGGGAGATTCGGTGTGCCGGGCATGACGGCACTCGTCCCGCCGGGAATCTCGATCCGCTGAAACCGCCGGCCGTTCCGGTCGATTTCCGACACATAAAATCCTGGAAGCTGCACTTCCAGTGTCGCGCCGGTCCGGTCCGCGCTGACGGTCCGGATGACGGGTTCGGCGCCGGCACGGTCTGTTCCGAGCGGCACCCATTGCGCTCCGAACGCGGAAGCGCTCAGCCACATAACGAGCAGCACCACGATTCCGATCACTTTCCGCATAACTGCTTCCTTTCTCAAAGTCTGATGTCCCTTTCCCGGTGTCCGGACCGGGGTTGTCATACACTGAAGCGGATGTTCAGAATATCGCCATCCTGAACAATGTAATTTTTCCCCTCGAGTCTCAGCTTGCCGGCCTTCTTCGCTCGGTTCATGTCACCGGCCGCCATGAACTCCTCATACGAAATCACCTCCGCGCGGATGAAGCCGCGCGCCAGATCCGTGTGAATCTTCCCGGCCGCGGTGACGGCATCGCTGTTTCGCTGCACCGGCCAGGCCCGACATTCGTCCTCACCGACGGTCAGGAACGAAATCAGATCGAGCAGCGTGTAGGCGGCCTGAATGAACCGGTCGCGCGCGCCGGAGTCCACACCGATATCCCTGAGAAACTCCGCCTGCTCTTCCGGTGACAGCTCGCTGATCTCGCGCTCCATCTCGGCCTGAATCGACATGCAGGGAATCGAGGCTTCCGCACAGGCATCCATGACGGGTTGAATGGGGATTCCTCCGGATTGATCGGTATTCAGGAGCACGAGCCAGGGTTTCTGGGTAAAGCACCGGAATCCCGCAAGTTCTTTTTCATCGTCGGCGGTGAGTCCCATGGCGCGGATCGGCTGCGATGCCTCCAACTGAGATTTAAGTCTCGTGAAGAGCTCGCCTTCGCGCGATTTGATCCGCCCTTCCTTCGTGATGCGTTCGACTTTCTTTTCGATCTGGAGCAGATCCGTCAGGAGCGCCTCGTCACAGATCGACCGGAAATCGCGAAGCGGGTCGACAGTCGTCTTCAGATGCGGCACGGCCGGATTGTCGAACGCCCGGATCACGACCGCAAGCGCATCCATGTTGCGCAAGTGATTGACGGTGCCGGTCGAAAACGATCCGGAAGCATCGAGTTCGACCGGGACATCCGCAAACTCGATGGCCGCATACACCTTCTTTTTCGGGTTGAATATCCTCGCCAGCTCGTCGATGCGCGTATCGGGGACTTTGGTTTCCCCGAGATTGACTTCGGATTTGGCGTTCTGGCTGAGATCCGTATAGTTGCGCCCGGTAAACAGCGAGAACAGCGTTGTCACGCCTGAACCGGGCAAACCGATCAGTCCGACTTTCATGAATACCTCCAGTTCGGTCCTGTCGACCCGATCAAGTCGCTCCAGGCGGCTCCATCCGATCGATACATGCTCAAAACAGACCAATCCCTTTTAGCCAAATCCAGCCGCTTCCTCAAGTGCAGAAATGGTGCCAATCGCGCTCGCTCATGCTAATCTGCAAAATTGCGCGGCCATGTCGCGGGAAAGGGGTCCGACCATGATGCGATCGATCGTTCGTATTCTGTGCCGAATCACACCGATACTGATGCTGACATTCACCACGGCGCATGCCGGAACGGAAATCCGGATTCATGCCTCGGCGATCCAGAAGATTCTGGAAACGGAAGTGTTCAGGGAAAACGGCCGGTACTATCTCTTCGGTGATGCATCGACGCCCTGCATGAGCGCGTTTCTGTCCGACCCGGTCGTCTCGATGGGGGAGAGCAGGCTGCGGATCAAAACGCACTTCTATGGGGCCATCGGTCGTGAAATCGGAGAAAACTGTGTGGGTCTGTCCGAGGATTTCGATGCGGTGATGACAGGCATTCCGGTTTACCGGCAGGGTGCGCTGACGATCGATTCAATCGAGGTAACCGGCCTGAGCGGAAACCCGAAATTCGATGAATACGTGATCACGTTTCTCAAACAGGAACTCCCCGCCATGATCGAATACAAACTCAAAGACGAAATCCGCAAACTGCTCATCGACAATCGGGACAGGATCCCGTTCCGGATCGATCTGCTCACCATCGAGATCCCCAAAATCCAGGTGCTCGACAATCAGATGACACTCCTCGTCGATCTCGGACTCGACATCCGCTAATCCCTCGCGTCCCTGTCCATGCCTCCCGAGTCTATCCCGTCCGTTGCTCCGCCGATGATTCCTCTCCCGGGGATGATCGGCCGGTACCGTATTTTGCACGTGTTGGGACGCGGAGGCATGGGGGTGGTTTATCGGGCCCAGGATGTCGATTCGGGCAGGATCGTCGCACTCAAGACCGTCAGCGTGATCAACGAGGAGCAGCTCGCGAACATCCGTCGCGAGATCCGATCGCTGGCGCGGTTGCGGCATCCCGGGGTCGTGCAGATCCTGGCTGAGGGACTCGATGCCGGCAAACCCTGGTACGCCATGGATCTGCTCGACGGCTCGACCCTTCACACCTATTGCGCATCACGACCCGTTACCCGGAAAATCGAACGGAGCCGCACGGTGAATCCCGATCCCGAGCCACCTGCAAGGAGTGATGCGCATCCGAGTGTCGGTGCGACGATCCGGCTCGATCGGACACCCGAGAACTCTGATACGGATCCCCCGATATCGTGCCCGGATACCGGCAGGCCTCGCCGGATCGATCAGCCGCATCTGCAGCGCGCGCTGTCGATCGTCCGTCGTCTGTGTCGTACCCTGAGTTATCTGCATGGTGAGGGGATCGTGCATCGCGATCTGAAACCCGACAACATCCTGATTCAGGACGGGGAACTTCCGGTGATCGTGGATTTCGGCGTGGCTGCACGGTTTGCGGGCGCTCTGAGTCGCGAGGCGATCGATGTCGGGGGAATCGTCGTCGGGACGCTCGTGTACATGGCCCCCGAACAGATCCGGGGCGAATTTGTCGATGCCCGGGCCGACCTCTATTCGCTCGGGTGCATCCTGTATGAAATGATTACGGGGTGCCTGCCATTCCAGCAGATCTCGACGATGCAGATCGTTCAGGCACAACTGTACGAGACCGTCGTGCCGCCGGCTCATCTGGTCGAAGGTTGCCCGAACGAACTCGATGGGCTGGTCATGCGCCTGCTCGAGAAAGATCCACGCAAACGATTCGGATATGCGGACGATGTGGCGAAGGTGTTGGGAAATCTGGGCGGAGACGACGCGTTTCCGACCGATTGTCCCGATGTGCAGGCATATCTGTATCGGAGCGGATTCGTTGGACGCGATGAATGGGTGGAACGGATCCGGGAGCGCCTCGATCGGCTGACCGCGGGAACCGGCGGCCTGGTGCTGGTCGGCGGGGAAACCGGGGTGGGCAAGACGCGGTTTGCCATGGAAATGACCCGACGCGTGGACGATCGCGACATCAATGTGCTCGCCTCGGATTGCGGCTCGGTCACACCTGTCGAGGGCCGTTCCGGACGCATGGTCACTCAACCACTGTCCCCTTTCATTCCGCTGCTCCATGCGATCGCGTCGGAATGCAGAACCGGCGGGATGGATACCACCGAGCGATTGTTGGGGCGACGCGGGAAGGTGCTGGCGCACTACGAGCCTCTGCTGGCGCAACTGCCGGGTCAGGACGGATATCCGGATCCCGAAGAACTGCCGCAGGACGCAGCCCGGGATCGCGCCATGGCGTATCTCGCCGATACAATCGACCTGTTCACGGAACGTCAACCGCTCCTCATGGTCATCGACGATCTCCAGTGGGCCGATGCCATGACCATCGGATTCCTGCGGTTCCTGGCCGATCACCGCATGCCCCATCTCAGACTGATGATCCTCGGGACCTATCGGACGGAGGAGATCGGTGAGCAACTTGACTCGTTTGCCGGGAACGAACATGTTCTCAGTGTGCGTCTGGAGCGTCTGAGCGAGCAGGATGTCGAGCGGATGGTCGGCGACATGCTCGCGATCGATTCCCCGCCGCGTTCACTGGTTTCGTTCCTGACGGGGCACTCCGAGGGTAATCCGTTCTTCGTCGCGGAATACATGCGGATGCTCGTGAGCCGGCGTCTTCTGGTGCGGGATGAGGATGGATTGTGGCGGGTCATGACGCGGGCGACGGAAGAAGACGAAGGTGAATATGCCACGATGGTGCTCCCGCGATCGCTCCGGGAACTCGTCATGCAGCGTCTCGCCGGGATCCGGAACGCGGTGGCCCGCCAGGCGATCGATGCCGCGTCGGTGCTGGGTCGCGAGTTCCATCCCGGGTTGCTCGCACGCGTCTGCAGTCTCACCGATACGGAACTGCACCAGGTCATGGATGAGCTCATCGGATTGCAGTTGATCGAACCATGGGGTGTCAACCTGCGGTTCGTCCACGACAAGCAGCGGGAGGTTGCACTCGATGCGATTCCTGCCGACACGCGAATCCACCTCCATCGACGGGCGGCTCTGGTGATCGATACCTTCTTCCGGGAACGGCGACAGGAATTCCTGACGCAGCTTGCGTATCACTGGGAGGCTGCGGGGGATCCGGAACGGGCGCGAGAGTGCTATCTGGCGGCGGCGGTGCGGGCGATGGCCGGCTACAGCATCGTGCAGGCCGGCAAGCTGTTCGGCAAGTACTTCGGGCTTGTCGATCATCCCACTCTCGAATCGATCCGGATGCGCGTCGAGTATGCGTCGCGGGTGTTGATCGCGCAGGGGCGGATGCTGGATGCGGTTCAGGAACTCGAAGTCGCACTCCGGGAAGCCCGGACGGCCGGCGAAGACCGGTATCAGGCGATCAGCCTGCAGGCGCTGGCCGATGTGCTGCGTGCCATCGGACGCTATGGCGATGCCCGCCGATTCTGTGCACGGGCTCTGGCCTTGCACCGCAGCGCCCGGAACCGGAAAGCCGAAGGAATCGCGACGAGCAATCTGGCGATGATCGCATTCGGAGAAGGCCAGTTGGCTGAAGCCAGACGTCTGATGCAAGGCGCGATCGCCATTCACCGACAGACCGGGGATCTGCGCGAAGAGGCAATCTCGGCGGGACGTCTCGGATCGATCCTCATCAGCGAGGGCCGGTTCGAAGAGGCGCTGCCGCTGATCGAATCGGCCATCGCCATTCATCGCCAGAACCGGAATCGTCGGGACGAGGCGGCGGCGCTGGCCAATCTGAACTCGATCTTCTGGGCACAGAACCGCCTCGACGATGCCGCCGTCACGCTCGAACACGCGCTGGGCATCTTCGAGGAAATCGGTGATCTCAGGGGTGCCGGGATGGTGCTGACGAATCTGGCGACCGTGTATCTGATGCAGCAACGGTTTGAGGAAGCGCAATCGATGCACGAACGCGCGATCGCGTTTCACCGGCGATTCGGAGAACGGGCATGGGAAGGCGCCGATCTGATGAACCACGCCGGGATTCTGCATCGCACGGGAAAGCTCGCGGAAGCAGTCTCCCGGTATGAAGAGGCGATCCGGATGCTCAATGAGTCAGAGGACCGGTATACGGAGGGACAGGCGATCGGGCAGCTCGGAACGGTCTTCGAAGAGATGCTCAAGTGGGACAAGGCCCGGCAATTGTATCAGACGTCGATCCGGATGCTGCGTGAGATCGGGGATAACCTGTATGTTCCGTTTACGCTGTACCGGCTGGCGAGGTTGGAACGATTGGCGGGGAACACGGCGGCGGACCGGCAGGCGATGATCCGCGAAGCGGAGGCATCCTTCCGGTTGATCGGGAACGACTACATGGTGGGGATGTGCATCGTTGAGCGCGGATATCTGGCGCTGGAGAGAGGGGAATCGGCGCTGGATGCGATCTATCAGGCGAAACAGATCAGCAAATCGGTGTTGACGCGCAACCCGCAGAAGCTGAAGGAAGCCGTGGACGAACTGTTGAACGCCTCCGCAACCTCCAACGTTAAATTTTGGGGACACCTTACTTAATTCGGACTCAACTTCGATTCGCGGGCTCGATCCGGGTCCAGTGTCCGATAATCACCTCGCCGAACCGTCACACCCGATCTGTCGGGAAAGCTCTTATGGAATACGTTCGAACACAACCGATCGCTCAGGTAACGTCTCCGCGGAGATCCATCGTCTACGGCCAGTATCAGCTCATCCGAAATTCCGTCGATGTCCGGCAGGATAATGGGTCTCACACGGGCATTATCCGCGGCAAACGGATGGCGGTGTTCTGTATGGACGACGGATACTTGGCGTTCATCCCGGATCGCCCGATGACGATGTCAAAAATGTGAGGGACAACGCGATGTGTTTGAAAACAGAACCCCCGACGTGCTATCCGTCAGGGGTTCTTCGACAGATTCCTGCAGGATCAGGAGCAGCGCACAATCGGTGCGGTGATCCCTAGTAAACTGTTGTCCATGCTTCGCAGATTCGTTTGAGCATGAATTCGCCCATATCGCGATGAAAGTCCGGATTCATCACCGCATCAACATCGCTGTTCTTATAGTAGTGGTCTTTGGTGGCATAATAGGTCGTATTCGGGGTTACATTACTATCGACGACCGGGATCTGCACCATCTCGGGATTTCCTAGCAAGAGCGAATCGGAGTACAGAAGATTGGGGCAGGTCTCAACGCCGATCATATGCTTCAAAGTTTCCCCGCCGAATGTGAACCCGCTGTAAGAAGTGGTTTCCGGGATGATCATCGGTTGATTTCTGATGAACTTATCCATGTATGGCAATGTGATCGAGGGTTGCTGCATCGTGGCAGTTACGACATCTTTGAAAGAAAACTGACCCGCTGGATATGTGTGAACCCGCCAATAGACACATGGACCATTTCTGCCGAGATCCTGAATCCAACCGTCGGGTCGAGGAACGAGATCTCCATGAATATTGATACATAGATCGATGTTATTCCCAAGAAGAGTCATTGCCTGGCTCAGGATCGTTCTCGATCTGTAGTACTCGATGAATCCCCATGGGATTGATGGTTCCCCATGGATCTCCATCCCGTTGTTCAGGTAATTGGTTGGATTGATCGTGTATCGGTTCTGGATGAATTTGGTTTTATACGGGACAACATGCGTGATTGCCCACGTAAATGCATCCATGTTGGCGATCGGTAAAATGATGAAATTGAAATCCTGGAAGAGCTGGTTATCGAGAATGTAGTTGACCATTCCTTCGACCATGTAGCATCCGGTCGGCTCGAAATGCTCGCCAGCGCATATGTAGATCGTGGGTTTTTCCTGAGATTCGGAATCCGATATGATAAATCCTCGCTGAACGCGAGAATCCTTCTGTACTCCGGTCGGAATACTCAACCCGTTCGCCGCTGAAATCGACAGGAGCGTCACATTGGGGTGGTTGGAAATACTGTCTATAAAACTGTCTCTCTGGTCAATCGTGTAGCTCAGTCCAGTCGCTACCTGGATTCTCCAGACGTTGTTCGGAGCTGTCAGCGGGAGAGATGTGATACCATCCAGTTTGAAAATTCTCCGCGGTGTTCCATTGTCATCCCCAAACTGCACCGGCAACGATTCCATCCTGCGCCAGCCGAGCGGGTCCGGATTGACCCATTGATTCGTGACCGTGTTCCATTCTACGAACCTGAAAAACGGTGCATACAGCGTTCGTGCCTGAGGATCATCCGCTGAGAACCAATGCCAGATCTTAAAAGGTTCGAACCAGCCGTTGGTTATCGTTGTCGGAGTTCCTCCGAAGAGGAATGAATCTTCGAGTTCCAGAACGAGTTCGAGTTCATCCGGCGGATTGGCGGGAATCCTGACCTGGAAATTCCAGAAATAGTCAGATAACTCCTGGCTTCCCGGTACCGAACTCTTGTGATAGTTCCTGAAGTTAACCTGAATTCGGTTGGGAACACCGGTCGATTCAAACCCAAGGACATCGTACGTTCCATATCCTTCGGATGCGGGATACGGAGCATACCACTGGGCACGGTTCGCCCAGAAATTGGATACGGTGACTTTCGAGTTGACGGTCAGGTCATCGCTGAATCCTACTGCGGGGCATCCTCCCCTGGGGTCAGGCACAGTGTTCGGACTGATGTAGCCGTTCCCCGAGAGTATGCCGCTGAAATGACCCGGCATGAAGTTGTTTGCAAACATTTGGTTACTCAAGAACAAACTCATCATCAGCACACTCCGCAAGATCGAATTTTTCACGTCGCACTCCTTTCGTTGGGATGTGATCAAGCTCAAAGGGTCTATACAAAATTCCGTTGAGCTTATCCGAGTGTCGAAAACTTCAAGGTTAAATTATTCTTACTCAGAAAATACATCGCATTAGTGATCTGCTTAATAGATAATTTTAATTTTCTAAAAAGTCAAGAAGTTTTTTTTTCAATCCGCTTCTCATTCGAGCACAGATCGAATCGCAGCGACCGATGCGGTCACCCATGTCCTGGTTCTTTACTCCATCTCGTGCGATCGGGCGGTGTCCGGGTTCATTCGGCCTTGTTTGACCGCCCCAGCGACACGAATACCCCCGCAACCGCTGCCGCGGAAAACACCCAGAACGCCGCCTCAGACGCCTTCAGAAACGCCCCGTATCGCTCCGGCGTGATCCGGGAATCCCCGATCCACACTGAAAACAGAATCATGATGATCCCCATGCTCAGCATCTGCCCGACCAGCCGCATCGTTCCGAGCGCTCCCGAGGCCACCCCCAGAAACTTCCGCTCGACAGCACTCATCACCGCATGCGTGTTCGGCGACGAAAAGAATGCAAACCCGACTCCGATCAACACCTGCGATCCCAGGATGTACGCCATCGAAGTCTCATGGTCGAGGACAATCAGCGACACAAGTCCCAACGCCGACACCGCCATCCCGGAAGACGCCAGTTTCCAGGGCGCGAACCGATCCGACAGCCTCCCGGCCAGCGGCGACAGAACCGTCATGAACGCCGGCTGAATCACCAGCATCAGCCCCGCCTCGCGCGCCGACATCCCCTTGATGTACTGCAGATACAGACTCAGCAGAAATGTGATCCCGAAGGTCGCCGCATAATGGATCAACGCCGCCAGATTCGACAGAGCAAACGGTCTGTTGCTCAGAAGCAGCCGCGTGTTCATCACGGGATATCGCATCCGGCTCGATGCAAACACAAACAGCCCCAGCAGCACAAAACCCGCCAGACACGCTCCGAAACCAAGCTCTGACGGGATCTTCGAAAACCCGTAAATAATCGAAATGAGCGACACCGAATACAGCACCGATCCCATCCAGTCGAACGGCTCCTCCCGCGCATCCGCCCACTCACCCCTCAGAAAGAGCAGCCGGAGAACCAACGCGATCAGTCCCGCCGGCGCCATCGCCAGGAAAATGCTCCGCCACCCGAATGCCTGCGTCATGAATCCGCCGATGACCGGGCCGAGGCTCAGTCCGAGATACACTGCGGATACATTGATCCCCAGCACTCGTCCACGCTGCTCGGGCGGGGCGACCGAAACAAGAATCGCCATGCTGGTCCCGAATATCATCGCCGTGCCCATCCCCTGAATGACTCGCGACGTGATCAGGCTGAGGGGTGATCGGGCGGCGGCGCAGGCGATCGAAGAGACAATAAAAATGAGCAGCCCGAGGGTGAAGATGCGATTGCGGCCCGTGATGTCGCCCAGACGGCCCGCGGGCACCAGACAGACCGCGGCAGCCAGCAGATAGGCCGTCGATACCCAGTTGATCCCGAGTGCCGTCATTCCGGGGAGTTCGGACATCGCCGGTGATGCAATATGCACCGCGGACCCCATGAACGGCGTCAGAAATGAAACAACGGTGGCAATGAACAGAACGGCAGGCAGCGGAGCGGAATCAGGTCGTGTCGGCGGCGTCGGTGTCATCACGGGTAACCTCCAGCGCAAGGTATACAGGATGACTGCCGGTCGAGGCAAACCAGGTGACGCGTTCCGACACGAGATCGAATTCGAGCATGTATCGGCCGGGACCGGGTGAGGGGATCCCGACCTCCATTTCGAATGCGTCCCCCGGCCGGATGCCCCCGTCGCGATGCGGGAGGTCTGCCCGGAAAAAGTCGTAATTGATGATTTCGAGATCAGGCGAGAGGAGATGCACGCCGAGATTCACCGGACCGAAGTCGCTCGATGACGGAAGCCAGACGGCCATTCCCGTGTTCTGAATGCCCAGTCGCAAGCGAAACCCCGGATCACGCACGGGCATGCCTGGACTGTCAATGATCCGGATGGCGGCGTCCAGCCCGGTACCCGTTCGACTGTCCTGCTCGCCCGAACCGCTCTTGTGAAGCATAAACATCCTCTGTTCCCATATCGCCGCGCGGGTGAACTCGAGATAAGCATCCATGTCCGCCGGATCGTTGCAGCGCAGTAGCGATTTGAATCGGTCCAGCGAACAGAGGCAGACGTCGGCGGGATTGCCGATGACCTCGATCCGCTCAAAACCCGTTCGCAGTGCATGCGAGTGAATCTCGTCGATCCGGATGTCGTTTTCCAGCACATGATACAACTGCATCTCGGATTGCGACTGCGGCGAACGACTGTGGTTCGGACCGGGTTCGCAGAATCCGGCAATGCCTCCGGGCGTCAGGATCCGGAAAAATTCATCGATCATCGCCTTCTGATCCGGGACATGATGGAACACATCGAACGCCAGGATCCGCTCCACGGACGAGTCTGCGAGGGGAACATTGCGGCCGTCGAAGACGATAAACCGTGGCTCGGCGAAACGTCCGACCGGCGGATGATCCCGGAACAGGCAACGTCCGAGTTTCAATGCGGTGGGGGATACGTCCAGACAGATGACTCGGAGTTGCATCTGAGTCAGTACTTTTCCGATTCCACAGCAACCCGATCCGAAATCCAGAATCCGCATTCCGGCACTCAGGCGCATGCCCTGTAACGTCAGGCCCAGTTTTGTGATGGCGAGCGGTGTGTGCATCGCATCGGAAAACGGTTTGGCCAGCTGGAAATCGGTTGAATGCATCGAGGAATAATACGCGTCTGCTGCAGCGTTGAACTGAGCGCGCGTCGTGTGTGCAATCACATCACGGACATCGATCGTCGCGGCCTGCCCGGGTTCTGATGCGGGCGAATCAGGAAACCGCTCCATCCCGATAATCTCGCGGATACCTCTCTTCAGACGCTTGATGAACGGCCATTTCTTCATTCAAAAATTCCTTTACATTCTGAACGAAGAATGAACGGCGCAGGATGCATTGTCAAGATCCCGCGACTACGCGCACCGCCTGACCGCAATTGCTCCTCACCCGGTTTTCCCGCTCATCGTTGATGCTCAGGATGACATCGTATCCGAGGCGTTCGAGTTCCATCAGTTTGCGTCTCACATGACACTCATCGGATCCGCCGATGGCAGACTCCAGTGCGTTCGAACCTCCCGTTTGCGTCGGATTCAGAGGTGTAACCTTGATCGCGAAATGCTCAGGGGAAAACCACCTCGCCACGCTGTCCGTGTCGAATGACCAGTCCTGAGACAGGGCGAAATTGAGCACGATTCTGCGGTCTCCATTCACGAAAAAACTCCGCCCCAACCCCGCCAGTCGATCGAAAGACATGACCGGCACATGATAGAGCCTTTCCCGGAGCGCTTCATCGGTCGTGTTGATGGAGAACTGAAGCTGGAACCGCCCGACATACCGCTCGTTCTTCAGGCGAATCAGCCGGTCAAACCAAGCCATTCTCCGGGAGGGGGCCACCGTCGCGACGCAACACCACAGACCCGGCGCCGGAAGGATCTCCGGGAGTGTCCGGATCACCTCGAGCACGTCGTCGTTGAGCGCCGGTTCTCCCATTCTCGCGAAATGCACCTTCAGTTTCTCGCACCGCCCCACCTCATCGGGATGCCGGTCGGCGACGAACCGGATCTGATCCGCGATCTCCTCACAAGAGAGATTGCCGTGATATGCACCTCCCGCATCACAGAAATCACAGCGAACCGGGCAGCCGAATTGCGTCGAGACATTGATGATCCATTTGTGGCGGCGGGGGTGCCGGATATCCAGTCCGTCGACGCACTCGACGCAATGCCTGTCGTCGCTTCGAAAACGCAGAACCGCAACCTCGGCGACATCCGGATCACCGGAAATCCCCACCATTTCATAAAGGCCTCGCCCCGGGATCGTGTCGATCGATTTCATGCCGTCGTGTTCCTTTCCAGTAGATAACGTCGCGCTCGCTCGATTGCTTCAATGCCGTCCCCGATCGCAATGCCGGCGTAGCGCTCGTGACTTGTGATGAGATCTCCCGCTGCAAACACCCCGTCTATGCCGGTTTCGATGTGCCTGGGAGGTGCGTTCGACCCGAGATCCCGGAGCCGTTCCCATCGCGGGCTCCGGCCGATGCAGACCACGATGTGTCGGAATGTGTCTCGCGACAGTTTGCCGTCCACCCGCGATTCAAGTGTCATCCGATCGGAATCCGATCGCAAAGACTGCGCTTCGAGCCCCCTGACCCAGCGGATTCCGGATTGTGTGAATCGTTTTACAAGCGTATCCGATGCCTTCAACCGGTTACCTCGAGTGAATACAATCGGGCATCCGAGACGGGAATGGGCGCTGAGTGCCGAATCGAGGGCCGCTTCACCACTTCCGATGATCGCGACAGGCGCGCCGTCGAGCGTCTCCGGGAGAAGCCGGATGTCACGGAGGATCCGCGGGGCAGCATCGGGATCGATTCCGCCCGGAAGCGTCCACTCGATCGGGGCCGTTCCTGTGCAGAGAAGAACGGTGCGGGATTCAAATCGATTTCCTGAGGCGGTTGTCAGCAGGAAACCGGTTCCGGTCGATGTGATGGAGGAGATGCGGTGCCGGTAAGGAGTGATTCCGTTTGCCGCGAGTTGACGGGCGAGAATCCGCGAGATCGAGGAGCCCGGCGGGCGAGACGGGAAGCCGGGATAATTGTCGACCCGGGATGCGGCTCCCAGCAGGCCTCCGACGGGTTCGTCCGAAACCAGACGCATCCTGGTGTCATACCTGAGACTGTGAAGCGCTGCCGCGCATCCCGCCGGCCCCGCGCCGACGATAACCGTATCGAATACTTCCATCCCTCTCTCCCCGGTGCCTGCACGATCATCGATTCCTGCAGAACAGGTCTTCTGGCTGAGGCCGGGATGGTTGATTTCAACCTGACATAACCTCGGTGTCCCCTACCTATCAGATTGCCGGCCGGGGATCAATCCGGAGATGATTCGGAGTTCCCGGAGAAAATGGAGGTGAGCGTGATCCGATACGACGCGGAGAACGAAGCGTTCGGATCGAGAATCAGCCGATCGAGTCCGGTGTTCAGGCCGAACCCGTATCCGGTGAGGGGTTCGATTGAAATCGATGTGCGGGATGGCGGTGTAAAGAGATGCACGATGCGGAATTGTGCCGGACCACGGTCGATCCCGATCCGCAGAAGCAGACCGGAAGCCGGATCGGACAGCGATACGGAGAATGGTATCGTGGAACACGGCATCCGGAATCCGTCGTTGAGGGATCGAAGGCCGATCGGCGCGCCGGAATCGAACCATCGGGTATCGATCGTCCGTCCGGTCGGCAGCATGCTCGCATCCAATTCCATCCGCTCGGTTGAGGGGACACCGAGAACGAGTCCATTCAGGGACGTGTCGAGACTGAAGTACGGGTGCCAGCCCGCCATCATCGGGATTGGGATGTGCGCGCGATTGCGGATCGTGATGGTGCGCGTGAAGGACGGATCCGTATCGAGCGTATCGGTCAGAACAACATCGAAAGGGAAGGGGAATCCCTCGATGTCCCCGGAGTATCTCGAAGATGTGACCAGGGTCATCGACGTATCGGTCGACTGTGTGGAGGTGATCCGGAACGGTCTGTCCGCGAAGAATCCGTGGAGTGCGATCCCGGAATCGGGGAAGTTGCAGGGGAGAACGTAATGGCGGTTGTTCCATTCGAAGGAGCCGCCGGGCAGTCGGCTCGGGAACGGAATCAGCAGGGCGTTCTTGTACCAGGGGTCGTCGATTGCATCGCCAGGACCATCGATCAGGTTTCGGAGAGAACCGGAGAAAGGAAGGTCGAGCCGATCGAGACGGGCGCCGCGATCCGGAAGGATGGATGCCGAGCCTGAGGTGATGGTATCGCGGATCGAGATGATCCGTCCGACGTGACCCTTTGATTCTTCGATCCTGAACCGCATCGCTCGGATTTCCTCCCGATCGGAGTGCGCGACTTTGAAATCAGTATAAAGCATCGCAGCATCTATTGACAGACGAATTCGGATGCGCTAAAAAGGCGCCAATGGACATGAAGCAAGCATCGCATGACGAAGTTTCTGAATAAATACAATCCAAAAGTATATCTGCGTGAACGAATGCCGTTCACTGTCACACATCCGGGTTACCGGAAAGGTTCTGTTCCTGTTCGAGGAGGATATGATGGGTAAGAAGATTTTCGTTGGAGGATTGAAGTGGGAGATCAACACCGATGTACTGCGCCGTGAATTCGAGCAGTTCGGCGAAATCGCCGAGGTATCGGTCGTGACGGATCGCGAAACGGGACGTTCACGGGGATTCGGGTTCGTGACGTACGTCGAAGAAGAATCGGCCAAACAGGCGGTTCAGGAGATGAACGGCAAGGATCTGATGGGACGCACCGTGAAGGTCGATTTCGCTCAGGATACACCCCGGGATTCTCGTCGCCCTCCGCGCCGCAACAACGGCGGCTATGGTGAACGGCGATATTCGGACGACGATTAGTCGACACCGATAAATCGACATTCTGAAACGGTTGCGAATCCTGCCCGATCGTCCTATTCTCGGGAGGTGGGGCATGTTTCGTCGCGTGGCGTGACGGGCATCACGGCCGGCGGCGGGCTGTCCGGCAGGTGGGAGTCTATTCCCGATTCAGCTGGATCGGCATCGCAGTATCTGTATCCGGCCATGGAGACAACAATGCTTTCAAAATCATATTCCGCATCTAAAAAAGTGTGCCGCGTCACGTTCAAGTATCAACCCGCCCAACCCTGCGGCTCGATTAAATTGTGTGGCGACTTCAACAAATGGAACGCCTCGGAAACCCCCATGAAAAAACTCAAGGATGGTTCCTTCAGCGTGACAATCAGCCTCCATGCAGGCCAGGCATATCGCTTCCGGTATTTTATCGACAACATGTTCTGGGCGAACGATCCGGAAGCCGACGGATATCAGCCGAACGTTTACGGGACCGAAGATTCGATCGTCACGGTCTGATCGTCAGGATTCGGCCGACGACCTGTCGCGTGAATCGCGCGATTGCACCGATCCATTTTCCGCGATTGAACGTATCTGGATTCGGACTGTCGTGTCGTCGATCCCGGTGCTGATGCCGGAATCCATTCGGATCGTTCATGGAAGGAGAACGCAATGAAGCGAATCGCTGTCGTGTTTTTTACATCTGTCGGGGCCGTCGTCGTGCTCGCCGTGCTTCTCGCAGTGATTGCGGGCGGGATTCACAGTGTCATGAAAACCCATGTCCCCGCTCAGACCATTCTCGAATTGAATCTAGAAGGCGGCATCTATGAGTATTCTCCCGATGATCCGATCGCTGAAATCACCGGAGAAAAACCGATGACGCTTCTGTCTGTCGTCAGCGCCATCGACGCAGCGGCAACGGATGAGCGCGTCAGGGGACTCATGATCGATCTCAGCCGATATGCCGTCGGCATCGCGCAGACCCAGGAAATCCGGGATGCCGTTATCCGGTTCAAATCCAGGGGAAAACTCACCGCGGCATTCGCGGACACTTTCGGCGAGGTCGCGCCCGGGAATGGCGCATATTATCTCGCGAGCGCATGCGATACGATCTACCTGCAGCCCTCCGGTGACGTCGGACTGACCGGACTGATGTTCGAATCGATGTTCATCCGCAACGCGCTCGATAAACTGGGAGTCAAGCCGCGGATGGATCATCGATACGAGTTTAAAAATGCGATGAACATGTTCACGGAAACGCATTATACCGAAGCCCACAGACTGGCCATGCAGGAGCTCATGGATTCGCTCTTCAATCAGATGATCTCCGGAATCGCCGAATCGCGGAAGCTGACGGTCGACACGGTGAAAGACCTCTTCGATCGGGGACCGTTTCTCGGCGTCGAAGCCCGTGACGCCGGCCTGGTGGATGACATGCTGTATCGCGATCAGGCCTACGAGACGTTGAAGAAAGCCGCAGGCGACTCGGCCGAGTATCTCTTCCTGAATAAATACCTCAGCCGGATCGACGCCCCGTATTCCAAAGGTGAATCGATCGCGATCGTGTACGGAGTCGGAGGTGTGGCGCGCGGGGAAAACAGTTTCGATCCGCTTCGCAAGAGTTTCACCATGGGCGGGGATCAGGTCGCCAGGGCCATCCGTGATGCCGTCGAGGATGACCAGGTCAAGGCGATCGTATTCCGTGTGGATAGCCCCGGAGGCAGTTATGTGGGATCCGATACGGTCTGGCGCGAGACCGTTCGGGCTCGTGAAAAAGGCAAACCGATCATCGTTTCCATGGGGAACGTCGCCGGGTCCGGCGGCTACTTCGTCGCAATGGCAGCCGACAAGATCGTGGCGGACCCTGGCGCTATCGTCGGATCGATCGGAGTGCTGGGCGGAAAAATGGTGACATCCGACCTCTGGAGCAAACTCGGGATCGACTGGGATGAAATCCATACCAGCCGATCATCGACCATGTATAACGGAACCCAGGATTACACCGAAGAGCAATGGAAACGCTTCCAGGCATGGCTTGATCGGGTCTACGAAGACTTCACGGGCAAGGTTGCCGAGGGCAGAAAGATGCCGATCGAAAGAGTCAAGGAAATCGCCAGGGGCCGGATATATTCGGGCATTCACGGCAAAGAAATCGGTCTTGTCGATGAACTCGGCGGTGTCGTCACCGCAATCGAATTGGCCAAGACCAGTGCCGGTATCCATGCTGAGGATTCTGTCAAGCTTGTGGAATTCCCCCGGCGCAAACCTCTCTACGAACGATTGCTCGACAAGGGCAAGGAAAACAGTGACAGCGTCCGCGCAATCGCCTCGGCCGCCGACCAACTGCGCCCGATCGCAGAAAATGTCGAACCGCTCATCGGCATGATCAGCCGCACGCCTGACGACAGCCTGCTCGAGATGGAATCCATCACGCTGCGTTACTGATTCTTGATCCTGCCGACCTTACGTATCATAATGGCGATATGAAATCGCTCGCATCTCATATCGCCGTTGTTTTTTCTCTGAGCGCGTTCCTGTTCGGGATCGCCGCGCGCGCCTGCGAAACCGGCCACCTCACCCTCACGCTCAACGATCCCTCCCGCGCGGATCGTACGACTCCCGTCGATGTGTTTGACCCGACGACCACTCCGGGTGAAACGGTTCCGGTTGCACCCGGCGAATTCCCGGTTGTCGGCTTCGGGCATGGCTTCGTGATTCCCGAGTTTCTGTGGCCGGAATCCGCGAGTGCGTTCTCGGGAGCGATCTTCCGGGGAGGGATGACCGATCCGGGGCTGCAGGGCCTGATCGGTGAGTTCGATCGGATCGAATTCGGATGGGGAAAATGAAATGCCGCGGAGAAAACGAAAGCGCGAACCGGTTGAGCGATCGAAGACAAGACAGGATGTTCGTTTGAAACGCGGTCTGCCACCCGGAACGATTGTTCACACGGGCGAGCGCAAACTGCAGAACGCTCGGGTCACGATGATCCGATTCGACTCGGACACATGGAACGAGGAACCGGTTGATCTTAGCGGTCCGTGTCCGATGTCTCCCGATAGCGAGTTGACCTGGATCAATGTGTATGGATTGCACGATACTGCGATCATCGAGCGAGTCGGGGGATGGTTTCGACTGCATCCTCTCGAAATGGAGGACATCGCGAATACGAAGCAGAGACCCAAACGGGAGATCTTCGATGAGCATATCCTGCTGATCGTGCGCGTCTTCGGCTTCTGTCCGGACAGCCCGATGGACAGCGAGCAACTTGCGCTGGTGATCACACGCAATGGGGTGGTGTCCTTTCAGGAAGGCGACGGCGGGATCGTGTTCGACCCGCTTAAAGACCGGATGAAATCGGCGATGAGCCGCTTCCGGAAACTCGGTTCGGACTACCTCTCCTATGCGATTCTCGATGCGGTGATCGACCAGTATTTCTTCACGCTCGAATGGCTCGATGAACGGATCGAAGGCATGGAGGAGACCCTGATCGACAGCACGGATGAACATGTATTGAGTCGGATTCACGAGCAGCGCCATCAGATGATCGCGTTCCGCCGCGCCGTCTGGCCGGTCCGCGAGCTGGTGGCGGAACTCGAACGCGCCGGGGAGCCGTTCATCGGCGAGGACACGCGGATATATCTGCGCGATCTGCACGATCACCTCATCCAGATCATCGACGGGATCGAATCACTGAGGGACATTCTCTCGGGGATGATCGAGGTGCACCTGTCGAGCGTCAGCAACCGCCTCAACCGGATCATGAAACTGCTCACGGTCATTTCTACGATTTTCATACCATTGACATTTCTGGCGGGGGTGTACGGGATGAATTTCGAGTTCATGCCGGAGCTGAAATGGCGCTACGGATACGGGTTGACATGGTTGATCATGCTGGGCATTGCCGCGGGGATGCTGGTGATGTTCCGGCGGAAAAAATGGATCTGAGCTATCCGGGAATGTGACATGATCAAGGAATTTTTAAATACCTATCGTTTTGTGTTACCGGTGCTGTGGGTGTTTCTGTCGATTCTTGCGGGGCTGGTGATCGAGAAATTCGTGTCGCAGCGGTTGAGGCGGTACGTGGCCCGGACGAACTGGGAAGGCGCGAGGATCCTCATGGATTCGCTGCGCTACACCGGTTTTCTCATCTGTTCGATTCTGGGTGTCTATTTCGCCTTGCAGCATGTGAAGCTGAACGCGAAGGTCATGACTGTGATCGATTCGACGCTCATGGTGGTGGTGATCGGCATCGCGACGATCGTCCTGTCGAAACTTGCGTCCGGATTGGTCGCGCTCGCGAATCGCAGATCCCGGAGCGGTTTCGGTTCCATATCCCTGTTCACGAACCTGACGCGCGCCGGCATCATCGCGCTCGGTTCGCTGATCGCCCTGCAATCGCTCGGAATCTCGGTCGCCCCGATCCTCACCGCCCTGGGGGTTGCGGGTCTCGCTGTCGCGCTCGCGCTGCAGGACACGCTGTCGAATCTCTTTTCGGGAATCCATATTCTCCTCACGGGCATGCTGAAGCCGGGCGATTACGTGATGCTCGAGGGAGGGCACGAGGGTTACGTCAGCGACATCACCTGGCGGATGACCACCATTCGCGCGCTCAACAACAGTCTCATCCTCGTTCCTAACAGCAAGATCGTCACGTCCATCGTGACGAATTTTCATCAGCCGATCTCGGATGTGACCGTCCGCGTGGACGTCGGGATCGCCTATGATTCTGATCTCGAACACGCGGAACGGATCGCCGGAGCTGTTGCTGCCGAGATTCAGTCCAGTGTCGAGGGGGCGGTCCGGGATCATAAACCGATTGTCCGATTCAAGCTGTTCGGCGATTCCAGCATCATCATGTCGATCGGGCTGCAGGCGGTCGAGTTTACGGATCAATTCCGGATCCGTCACGAATACATCAAACTCCTTCATAAACGCTTCCGGGATGAGGGGATCGAAATCCCGTTCCCGATTCGGACCGTCCGTCTGGAATCGACTGAGCAGAAATGAGTAAAAACCGTTGTCCGTTGACCGGAAGTCGATTTTGACATGTAGCGGCGAGGATCGAAGCGGAACGATCCGCGATGCGATCAGTGTGCTCGAATCGGGTATCTCGGCTGTTCTTCCCGAGACTGTTTTGAAGCGCGGGCTCGAGTGGTCGTCCCGCACCGATTCGCTGACGATCGGCGATCATCTTCTGGAATTGGATCACGGGCGCCTGTTCGTTATCGGTGCAGGCAAGTCCGCCGGTGCAATGGCGCTCGCGTTCGAGCGGATCGTCGGGCCGGATCGGGTCATGTGGGGGTGGGTCAACTCGATCCGTCAGACGGATCCAAATCCCGTCTCGATCACGATTCATCCGGCGGGACATCCGTTGCCGGACGAGGATTCGCTGGCCGGAACCCGCGCCATGCTCGACACGCTTCTCGGGTTTCATCTCGTTCGGACCGATCACGTGATCGTCCTGTTGTCCGGAGGAGCATCGGCGATGCTGTGCCAGCCTCAAGAGCCGGTAACCCTGCAGGATAAAATCGAATTGACCGGCCGCCTGATCCGATCGGGAGGGGATATCGCCTCGATCAACTGTGTGCGGAAGCATCTGTCGATGGTCAAGGGAGGCAAACTCGGCCGATTGCTCAGCCCGGCGACGGTCGTGACCATGTGTATCTCGGACGTCGAGGGTGATCGACCGGAGGTGATTGGATCGGGCCCCACCGTCTCTGATGAATCGACTCCGGAGGATGCGATTGCGGTGCTTTGGCATCACAACATCTGGACAGATGCGCCGGACTCTGTGCGCCGACTCCTGATGTCCACGGAATCAATCCGTCGTGCGGCTCCGGATTATCTCGATCGCTGCCGGCATCACATACTGGCGGGTACCGGTGATGCGTGCGAGGCCATGCGAGAGAAAGCCGGAACGCTGGGGTATCGGGCGTGGGTTGACGGTGACTATCTCAGGGGAGACCCGGACCAGGCTTCACAACGGATCGCTGGGGCGATCCGGCAGATGGCGCGCAGGGGTGGCGACGCGCTGATATGGGGTGGCGAGGTGACGCCTCACGTTGTGGATTGCGGAGGAACCGGAGGTCGCTTGCAGCATCTCATGCTGACATTGTTGTCCCGCACGGACGGTCTCGGAGAATCATGGGTGATTGCCGGGGCGGCATCGGACGGGTGTGATTACACCAAAGGAGTCGCGGGGGCATGGATCGAGACGAACCCCGGGGAGAGACACGGTGAGGATCCGATTATACTGGACCATCTGGCACGTTTCGACAGCGGGTCGTATTTCCGGAACATACGGGCGGGATTGATTCTTTCCGGAGAAACCGGAACGAACGTGGCGGATCTCATTGTCTGTTTGCGAAAAAGACAGGGGGGCAGTCGGCATGATACGTGATGAAACGATCATTCATCTCGGACACAGCGGCACACTGATTAAGATGTGCGGGCGGACGCTGATATTCGATTATGCGACGTGGGAGCGTGAGCGGCGACCCGGGCAGGGGATCAGGGAGGGCTTTATCGATCCCGATGAACTCAGGGATGAGCATGTGACGGTGTTTGTATCGCATCATCATCCGGATCACTTCGTACCTGACATTTTCCATTGGAGAGAGGTCTGCCCGTCGATTCGATATGTGGTTTCGGGCGATGTGCAGGGGGTGCCGGAGGATGTCATGACCCTGGAATCGGATTGGCGAGGTTCCCTCGGAGACCTCGATGTCGTGACATATCCGTCGACGGATATCGGACTTGCCTATTCTGTGTTTATCAACGGAAGACACATCTATTTTTGCGGCGACAATGCGTACTGGAATTGGGATGATGAAGCCTCTGAAAAAGAGCATCGGGAGGCGGTGTTGGGGCGGATCAGGCGGAACGGAGCGGTGGAAATCGGATTTCAGGTATGTGATCCACGATTGGATAAATGGGGGGCAGGCGGAATCTATCTGTTTGCGGAGGTGATTCATCCCATGGTCCTGGTGCCGGTGCATTCGTTCGGGAATTATCGGTTCAATCGGAAGGTTGCCGAGACATTGAAGGCGTTGGATTACGGGGGGTCGTTCTGGCCGATATCTCGCCGTGGAGCAGCATGGTGTATCGATCAGTCGAAAGAAACGGATGAAATCATTAAAGTGATTCTTTAAGAGTCGATGATGGCGTGATATTTTTGTCGTTAATGGATGAACTGAAATCCTGACTGATATTATCTGGAATCAGTTAACCTCATGCAGTCATTACGATTCCTTGACTTCGGGAATGCAACTTCGATATAGTTAAGGCTGGGTGCGGGAGTTGGCAAGGGAATTAGAATTATCGGGCATTTGTTTTCTAATAATCATCGATTTTACTCGTTTTAAATAAGGAGGGGAAGATGGTTGCGAATCAACGTGTACGAAGAGCAAGAAATGGATGGGTGACTTGGATCGGCATGCTGGCGCTTCTCGGGATCCTGATCCCTGCAGCGAGCGCCTTGCCTCCCGCGGGTTACACGGAATATTATGTTCCGGGCAGCGAACAGCAGATGTGGGACATTTTCTACGATATCAACCCGTCGGGCCTGACGGCTCCCGGTTCCATGCGCTGCGTGATCTCGATTGTCGCCCTGACCGATAACACGACCGTCTATTATGATCACTGGGAAGACACGTACGATTTCGATCCTGCGAATCCAACCTCTGCGGATGCCACCTGGACGCTCAATCAGGGCCAGGTCCAGCGACTCGACAGCACGATCCCCCTCCCTCGCGGAACGACCACCTTTTACGACGGTCGTGATCGCATTTACATCGCCGGGGGACCGGTGACGATTACACGGGCGAGTTGGCCCAGTGCGGTTGGGACGGTGAATTCTCTTCTCTGGGAAATTCTGCCGACCACGCCGTTCATGACGTATTACTCGATTCCCGTCGGCGAAAACCTGTTCGATCCTCCCAAGAACTATCTCGATTTCACGAAATGCTATGTCATCATTCAGTCGCTGGAAAACAGCAACACCATCAATATCTACGATGCTTCGGATACATTGATTTCCTCAACGACCCTCAATCAGGGCGAAGTGACACAGTATTTCCATCATGATGCCGGCATTCAGATCGAATCCGATTATCCGGTTCAGGTCCAGATGCTCTCGGGTATCTCGACCTGTAATTACATGACCCGCGGCTTCACGTGTATTCCGCAGACCTTGTGGGATAACGAGTATTACAGTCCGATTCCGAGTTTTGCGTCTTCTCCCGTGTCGAACACGGATCTTTATATCTTTAATCCTTATGACACTGCACTCACCATGTATTGGGAAGAATCCGGCGCGTCCGGCAGTTATTCGATCTCTGCCCACGACACGGTCAGTTATTACGACATGACCGGTCATTATGTGCCGACGACATCCGGTGTTCATCTTTATACGGCGGATGAAAGTCAGACATTCTGGGCAGTCGGATCTTCCAGTTCCGAAACGTGCAACTGGGAATGGGGTTTTGCGCTGATGCCCGCGCGGCACCTGACCGACGAGTATCAGATCGCCTGGGCTCCCGGCACGAGTGAGGCGACGCCCGCATCGAACGGATCGCCGGTATTCGTGACGCCTCTCGACGATTACACGGTCATTTACGTGGATTACGGATTGAATAATGGGAATCCGAGCGATGGAATTGTCGATGCCACCTACACACTCAATCGTCTCCAGGTCCAGCGTATTTTCGACCCCGACAACGACAATACCGGCATGAACATCTGGGCGACCGGTCCGATTGCGGTGGCCTGGGGCGAAGATCCTCTGACCGCCGGAACCGGCAGCCCGTATCTCGATCTGGGATACACCTCGCTCTCCGTTCCCGAAGATCCGGATAACTCCGTCATCGGGATCACCAAATCGGTCGACCAGTCCGTGGTGGCATCCGGAACCAACCAGGTGCTGACATTTACCCTGGTCGTGGAATCCTCGACCTATTCTGTCGACGATGTCGATGTCATCGATACGCTTCCGTCCTCCTGGTCGTACATCAGCGGCAGCACGACCATCACCTATCCGAACGGAAGCACGGCCAACACCAATCCGACGATCTCGGGTCAGGATCTGACCTGGGACCTGAATCTCGATATGACGCCTTCTCAGACATTGACCATCGTGTATCAGGTTCAGGCGACGACGCCGTCTCCCGCACTCTATTACCGTAATGTCGCCGAAGCGGTCGGATATCGAACGGTCGGTGGTACGACGCAGACGTTCCGTTCCCGGGATCAGACCTTCACCTACGTGTCGCAACTCACGGTCACCAAGGTGTCGGATGTGACGCCTCCGGTCGTCGAAGGTCAGACGATCAATTACACCATGACAATCACCAGTTCGGGAACGGCCATGGTGGACAACGTCATGGTGACGGACCCCGTCCCGGCGTATACGAGTTATCTGGGACCGGTTCAGGTTATCACGAATGCGACGAATGCTTACGGCACATTCCGGGATAACTTCAATGCGATCAATTTTACCGGTTCGAACGGTACGCAGACCTGGTTGACGAACTGGACGGAAGTCGGAGAAGCGGATGGAGCGAATGCCGGCGATATCGCTGTCGTGACCGACATCAGTAATTATCAATTGCGTTTGCGGGATAATGACAACGGTGGAGAGGGTGTCCTTCGAAGTGCCAATCTCTCAGCATACAATCGTGTGTTTCTGACATTGGACTACCGGAGAGTTGATTTGGACGACGCGAACGATAATGTTCGTGTGCAGATCTCAACGAACGGAACGACATTCAATGAAGTCGGTCGCATCGCCGGTCCTACCAACGATACCGTTTATCAGAAATTTTTCTATGAACTTGCTCCAGCGTACATCACTGCCAATACTCGGATTCGACTGATCACTTCTTCGACTATGGGTAATAACGATCTTGTCTACTTCGACAATATTCAGCTTGAATGTTACAATCGATCCTCGCAGACATTCACCGGCCATACGCCTCCGAATCTCGTGATCGCGTCGGACGATCATGACCTCCTCCCGGGCGAGACGATGACCGTCATCATGCCGGTTCAGGTCGTCAGTCCGATTCCGCCCGAAGTCGAAGAGATCGTCAATACGGTTTCCGTCACCTATCCGATCCAGAAAACTGTCATCCAGGCCACGGTTCGGGACACCCCGACAGTTGCTCTGATCGCCGGCTTCACAGCGCTCAACGATGACGGCCGGGCTGTCATCACATGGGAGACGGCATCCGAGAACGGTACGGTCGGATTCGTGCTGGAACGCCGAAACATGGATACCCGCGAATTCGAACCGGTTCATTCCGGCATTCTCCCCGGTCTGCTCGACGCGCCTCAGGGAGGGTATTACCGTTACATCGACTCCGACGCGCAGCCAGGCGACAGCTATTCGTATCGTCTGATCGAGATTGAGACGGCGGGGAAACGCGAGCACGGTCCCTTCTATCTGACTGTCCCGGAATCCGTCCTGACACAGTACGAATCCGCGGCTCTGGAACCGATGACGAAGCCGTATCAGAAACAGCCCCGGATGAATCAGATCGTTCGACAACCTGAAACCCGCACAACAGCACAAACGTTGAACGAGTTGTTGTTGCCCTGGGATCCGACGGCGGTCTACCCCGAAGATGCCCTGAAAATCCGCGTATCCGAAACTGGTATTCAGTTCGTGTCGGCTCAGACGGTCGCAGAGAAACTGCACCACGATTTCGACTCGGTCTGGAACGCGATGATCGGTGCGGATTTTTCGTTGACACGGGATGAGGATTCCGTGGCGTACACCACGGATCTCAAAATGCGAGGGATCCTGTTCTACGGAGAGGCGTCCGAGAGCATTTACTCTGCGGATGGCATCTATCTGCTGCGCTACGGTGACGGTCTCATCATGGATCAGATCCCGGGGACAGGTCCGGCGTTCACCTCTGCGGACCTGACCTTTACCGATACCCTGCATCTCGAAGAAAACCACTATGCCATGACGGCGATTGCGACAGATCCCGAGTCCGATTTCTGGGCGTGGGATTACGTGTTCGCAGGCATCAACGAGATCTCGATTGACTTCACACTTCAGGACATCGCGACGAATGGAACCGCCTCGATCGGAGTGGATCTCATCGGGAGCACGGACACATCATGGAATCCCGATCATCACGCCCGGATCCTCCTCAACGGTGTGCCCGTCGCCGAGGATACCTGGGATGGGATCGCGCCTATCCGGATCGAACAGACATTCAATCAGGATCTCCTGAACGAAGGAGTCAATACTCTCACGGTGCTCGGCCTGACCGATACGGGAGTCCCCTACAGTCTCTTTTACCTGGACGCCATCGATATCGATTATCACCGATTCTACACCGCCATCGGAGATCACCTCGCGTTTTACGGCGAATCGAACCCGACGGTTGTCATCGATGGATTCGGTTCCGATGCCCTGCTGATGCTCAACGTGACGGAACCGATGGCTCCCGTTATCGATCAGCGTGTCGGGATCGAGTATACCGGCGCTGGATACCGTGTGGCGTTTGCACCGGAAACTCCCACGGATCGATATATGATCGCGTCTTCATCGGCTCTGATCGAACCGGAAATCGAAATGTGCGGGATCGGGTATTTGAAATCGCCTGCGAATGTCGCCGAATCCATCGTGATCGCACCTCGGCTGCTCGCTTCGGGAGCTGATGCGCTTGCGCGGTTCCACCAGACTGCCGGCACGAAAACAATGGTTGTGTATCTGGACGATATCTTCAGCGAATTCGGATATGGCGCACCGAACCCATGGTCGATCCGTTCGTTTCTGATGTATGTGGCACAAAACTGGAAAATCGCTCCGCACTCCGTCGTGTTGCTCGGAAACGGCACCTACGACTATCAGAATTTCCAGGGTTGTTCGGACAATCTGATCCCGGTTGTGCTGAAGTCGACTCCATTCGGTCTGTTCGCCTCGGATGGCGCACTGGCGGATCTCAATGCCGACGGAGTACCAGAATTGGCGATCGGTCGGATTCCGGCACTTTCCAACGACGAGGTGTTCGACTTCGTGGCGAAACTGACGGCGTATCGTTCGGCCCAGGGGGTTGATCACGCGTTGTTTGCGGCCGACGATCCGGATGCCGCGGGTGATTTTCCGGCCAACAGCAACATGATGGCCTCTCTGATGCCCGTGAATCAGCAGATCCACTCTGTCAATCTCAACCAGCACTCGCTGAAAGACGCCCGAGACCTGTTTATGCAGTATATCGAGTCGGGTGTGGATTATGTGAACTATATCGGGCATGGCGGATTGGATCGATACGCCGAAGAGGGGCTTTTTGTCGATCTGGATGCCGCCGCTCTCACGAATTCACCACTCTTCCCGATTTTCGCCAACATGACATGCAGCACGGGTCGGTTCGAACTGCCCGGATTCGACTGCATCAACGAGATCCTCGTTCTCAATCCGACAGCCGGAAGCCTTGCCGTGTTTTCTCCGACCGGATTATCGGTCGACCAATATGCGCTGGTCCTGAACAGCGGCCTGATCGATGGACTGTATATTCAGAACCTGGCAATCGGAGATGCGGCGAACTGGGCCAAACTGATCTATTCTCAATACGGATTCGAGAGTTTCATGTTCGACATTTACAACGTTCTGGGTGATCCGCTGGTCGGCAGAAAGTGAACGGATGGATTGTATGAACGACATCCGACTGGATGCGGCATATCGGAAGAAGCACGAGATTGTCGGGCGGGACATTGCCGGAGAACGCCTGCTGGTGCCGGTATCCGGTCGAATCGCCGAACTGAAGAGGATCTTCGCCCTGAGCACCGTTGCAGGATTCATCTGGGATCGTATCGACGGCCGCATGTCCCTGAAGGATATTCATGGCGAGATTCTCGATCGATTCGGTGTCGAGCCCGATGAAGCCGGAAAAGATCTCGATGAGTTCATCAACCAGTTGCTCCAGTTGGATCTGATCGAAAGGATCGAAATCGGATGATCTGTTCGAGTCCCGGGAAGATAAACCCGACAGAATTCCTGGAAGCGCTCGGGCGTCGTGTCATCGCACAACGGATTCCGTTCAACGGAAGTATCGATCTGACCGATAGATGCAATCTTTCATGTGTGCACTGTTACATGGGCACCGTCCATGGACGCGCTCCGAAAGAACTGACGACACCGGAAGTTCTCGCCATTCTGGATCAGATTGCGGATGCCGGGTGTCTGAATCTGCTGTTGACCGGAGGCGAGCCGTTCCTGCGGAAAGACTTTGCCCATATCTACAAGCATGCCAAGCATCTCGGATTCCTCATCGATATCTTCTCGAACGGAACGGCCATCGAGGATGACATCCTCAAGCTGTTCAGTGACTTGCCGCCGTTCAAGATAGAATTGACGATGCATGGCAGCACAGCCGGCACCTTTGAAGCGATTTCGGGTGTCAGGGGATCGTTTGAGCGATTCATCCACACGGTTCACTCGCTCATGGAATACCATCTTCCCCTGGGACTGAAGATGATCGTCATGACGGTGAACCGGCACGAATTCGATTCGGTTCGCGAGTTCTGCGCCGGTCTGGGTGTTCCGTTCCGATATGATACTTCGATTTTCCCACGGATGGATGGAGATCGTTCTCCGATCGAGTTGCGCATCCCGCCGGGTGACAGTGTCGATCTCGATCTGATGGACCCGGTTCAGTTATCGCGCTGGATGAAGTATCTCGAAAAAAACCCCGTTCCTCCTGTGGATGAGCGGTTGTATGTATGCGGAGCGGGCATGCAGTCGTTTCATGTTTCGTCGAGCGGATTGCTGACACCATGCGTCATGATGTCCGAGCCCTTCTTTGATCTTCGAAAAGGGTCGTTTTCCGAGGGCTGGAATCAGATCGGGAGTCTTCGCGATCGGATTGCAGACCCCTCGTATGCCTGTAACAGTTGTTCCAAGCGTTTGCTTTGCGGATATTGTCCCGCATTTTTCAAACTTGAAACCGGTTCTGAAGAAACCCCTTCCACGTATCTATGCCGTGCGGGCCATATTCGCAGTGACCGGTTCGAGAAGTTTCTCAGTGTAAGGAGGAGTTGATGGGAAATTCCAGGTTCGGATCTGCAACCGACAAATTCATCTACGCGAAACCTACCGTAACGATAATTGATCTCAATGGAGACGAAACGCTGGCCACCGGATGCAAGTCGATCGGCGGGAGAGTGTGGCCGACCAACCCGAATTGTGGTTTCATCAACAACTGCAACCGGTCCGGATCCTAGTGACTCTGCCAGACGATGGACATCATCCGCCGGCTTTCTCTGGGGGGCTTGAGTGTCCGCTTGACCTATCGCGGATTCCGTTCACTGCCGCCCTTCGATGCTCCATACCACTCCTTTCTCGATATTGATTCAATCTCTGACGTCATCGATATCGACATCCACCGAACGAATTCGACCGGTTTCGGAACCGGAACGCCTCTATTTGAGATGACCGGGGCCTGGTCGGCCTGGAAAGAGGAACAGGGATACTTTTTCCGGTTTACCGTTCCGGACACCATGATGGCGACGTGGGAAGCGATGTGCATGCCGGAGGCCGATCGAGCTTCGTTGTACTGGTCTGCCGGAGTATCGCGCGAAGAAGACCTGCTGATAAACCCCTTCGCATACCCGGCTGACCAACTCCTCATGATCTTCTTTCTCGCGCGTCACCGCGGGATCATCATGCATGCTGCAGGTGGTGCATTCGAGCAGAACGGGGTTCTGTTCGCGGGCGTTTCCGGTGCGGGGAAGAGCACGGTGTCGTCGCGTCTGGCTGCTTCGGACGACTGGAAATCGTTCAGCGACGATCGAATCATCGTGCGGGATCCCGGTGATGGCTTTCGCCTTTTCGGAACCCCATGGCCCGGTGATTCCCGGATCGCGCGCAGAGGCGATGCGAGTCTCCGGGCATTGATCTTTCTGAAGAAGGATACGAAGAACGCGCTGACGCGATTGTCAAGTCATCAGTCGATCCAGAGACTTCTTCCCGTTGTGTCCATCCCCTGGTTTGAACCCTCTGTCATGGAGCGATCGTTGGCAGTGTGCGATGAGTTGCTTGCGCGCATCCCGGTGTACGAACTCGCGTTCAAACTGGATTGTCCCATCCAGGCGCTCGTCCGGGACGTGTTGTCGTGAGACCGGTTTACTCGATCCCGACAAGCGCTTTGATGTATTGCAGGCGTTCGAACAGTTCCGGTTCGGGACTCTGCATCTGACTTAACTTCCCGCGAATATCAGCCAGGGATGCAATCGAGTGACGGGACATCCATTCTGTCATGCCATTCAGAATCGTTCCGATATGGTCAACGCCATGGCGGTACAGAACCGAGCAGAGTTGGATGGTCGTTGCTCCGGCCAATATGAATTTCAGAGCAGTCTGGGCGTCGTGGATGCCCGTCGATGCCGAGATATCGAGTTTGTAGCGGCCGGCCAGAAGCGCCGTCCAGCGGAGCGACTGATGATACTCATCCGGACCGCTGAAGCGGCTTCCGGGAACGGTTTTCAATCGTTCGAGATCGATATCGAAGAGGTAGAAGCGGTTGAAGAGGACCAGCGCATTGATGCCCCGGAAGACGCTCTCTGCGGCGATCCGGGTCATCGAAGTGAAGTATGGGCCGATCTTCAGAGCGATCGGTATCCGGATTTGTTTGCGGAGCTTTTCGATAATCCGATAGTACCCGTCTTCAATCTCGGCGGCCGACCGCTTCGGATCGCTCGGAAGCAACGCAACATTGATCTCAAGCGCATCCGCGCCGACATTCTGGAGCTTTTCGGCATAATCCATCCAGCCTTCAGCCGAGATGCAGTTCAGACTGGCGATGATAGGAATGGAGACGTGTTCGCGCGCGCCTTTGACCAGCCGCAGATACTCGCTTTCACTCATTTCCATCGCGGCTTTACTGAGATAATCGAAGGCTTCGGGGTGCCAGGAGGGGTGGGATCCGTCGGCGAGATTCCGGCCTTCCGCCTGAATCTGTTCTTCGAAGAGGGATTTGAGAACGATTGCGCCGGCACCGGCTTTTTCGCATTTACGGATATTGTCGACGGTGTTGGTCAGACTGCAGCTTGCGGCGATAATCGGGTTGCGAAGTTTGAGACCCATATACAATGTAGTCAGATCCGACATGTTCCCTCCGATGGATAGCGGCGCCCAGCCGAATTGAACGTTGTTTCCTTCGATGCGCAACGCGGCAGCAGTATAACGCATTTGATTCGAGATGCAAACGGAAGCTTCGCGATCGGCATCTTCTGATCCGTCGTACGCTCTTGCATCCTCTTGCCAAACAGATTTTTCATGCTAAAATCTCACGCCGTCGGAAGGCTCAGGGGATTCATCATGCACGGCATAGTTCTCGAACGTGATCAGGATGATCGAATCCGAATTCAACTCGAATCGGAGCATGAGGGTGACCAGACTTGTTCCGCCTGTCACCTCAAAGATTCGTGTGATCTGACACGGACACGCCTGCTGGAACTGAATCGTTCGGATATCGACATCGACCTGAATCCGGGAGATGAAGTCCAGATCGAGATGCAGGCCAGGCATGTGGTGCTGTTGTCGTTCTCGATCTACATCATTCCCTTGATTCTCATGATTGTATTGGGATCGATCGGGAATCGATTCAGTCAGTTCTGGACGATCCTGTTGAGTTTTTCAGGTCTGGGTATCGGAATTCTGTTCAATGTCGTGCTCAATCGAGTCCTGTCTGTCAGACGGATTCTGACTGTGACAAGCGTGGGTCCCGACCCCTGATCCTTCGATCAGACTCGGGGCCTTATTTTGGAGGAATCATATGAATCTGGTCATCATCACGGGCGCATGCATGGGTGGGATCGCCTTTCTATCGGGCATCGTACTCCTGATCGCCTCAAAGAAGTTTGCGGTACAGGAAAACCCATTGATCGACGATGTTGAGGCGTTGCTTCCGGGCGCGAACTGCGGAGGATGCGGGTATGCCGGATGCCGGAGTTTCGCTGAGGCGGTTGTCAATACGAAGAACACCGATCTGCTCTGCCCGGTGGCCGGGCAGAAGGCGATGGCCTCGGCATTCAGATTGGTCGGGCTGGATTTTTCCGGAAGCGTCCGCAAGGTTGCTCGGGTCATGTGTCAGGGAGGGAGTAACAGCGTCCGATCCGGCCAGTATCAGGGTATCGCGAGTTGTTCTGCGGCCCAGATCGCCAATCTGATCGATCTCGTATGCCCATACGGGTGTCTGGGATACGGCGAATGCATGGCAGCATGCCCATTCGATGCGATCCGAATGATCGACGGCGTGGCTGTGGTCGACGCAGACGCATGCACGGCGTGCGGGAAATGCATCAAGGCATGTCCCCGCAACCTGATCTCCCTCGTGCCATACGATAAAAAAGTGTTTGTCGCCTGCAAATCGCCCGAAAGCGGTGCTGCAGTCAAGAAATACTGCTCGGTCGGATGCATCGGATGTAAACTGTGTGTGAAAGCATGCCAGTTTGAAGCCATCGACTATCAGCCGTTCCTGTCGACGATCATCCCGGAAAAATGCACGCAATGCATGGCATGCGTGGAAAAATGTCCGACCAGGAGCATTCTGATCAATAAACCGATCTCGGAAATCGAGGCTTCCAAGGAGAACAAGGTCCATGAAACTGCTAACGTTTAAGCGCGGCGGGATCCATCCACCCGAGCACAAGTCTCTGGCTGAACACAAGACGATCGAACGCCCGGAACTGCCGGAAACTATCGCGATCAATCTTTGCCAGCACCTCGGTAAACCCGCAAAAGCGATCGTGAAGGCCAAGGATGAGATCGCTGTCGGGCAGTTGATCGGAGAAGCCGATGGATTCATTTCGTCGCATGTTCATGCGAGTGTCGCCGGGGTCGTTGCGAAAATTGAGAAGCGCATGACGGCAATCGGGACTCTGGATGAAACGATTCTGATTACAGTGGACAAAGACAAGACGCGGGAACAGCTCGACACGCTCAACAAACCTAAAATCCAGACCATCGACGCGCTCTCGCCGACTGACCTCCTCGGGCTGATCAAATCCGCCGGGGTGGTGGGTGAAGGAGGTGCAACCTTCCCGACGCACGTCAAGTTATCGCCACCACCGGACAAGAAAATCGATACGATCATCATCAATTCGGCTGAATGTGAGCCGTATCTGACTGCAGATCACCAGTTGATGATCGAGAAGCCGATCGAAATCCTCAAGGGAATTCAGATCCTCCAGAAGGCGCTCGGTGTCGAGACCGTCTATATTGGAATTGAAGCCAACAAACCGGATGCGATCCGTTTGTTCATCGAAAAACTCCAGGATCCATCATTCCGGGGAATTCAGGTCGTTTCGCTCAGAACCAAGTATCCACAGGGCGGCGAGAAACAACTCATCCATGCGATTCTGAAACGCCAGGTTCCATCAGGGAAACTGCCGTTCGACGTCGGTGCTCTGGTGCAGAATGTCGGAACGGTTTTTGCCGTGTATGAAGCCGTCTACTGTTCCAAACCGCTGATCGACCGCGTGACCACCATCACGGGTTTCGTGAACAAACCGGGTAATTACCTGCTCCCGGTTGGGATCGGATTCGAGCAGGTCATCTCAAACGTCGCCGGAGGATTCAAGGATCCGGAACGTGTTCGAGAGGTGATCAACGGCGGACCGATGATGGGAAAAGCGATCCGGCAGCTCGATGTATCGGTCATGAAAGGCACGTCGGGGATTCTGGTCCTGTCCGAGACTCAAGTCTGCTATGTGGATGAAGGGCCTTGTATCCGTTGCGGTCGATGTGTCGATGCCTGCCCGATGGGCCTGATGCCGACTAATATTGCACAGGATGCCCAGTTCAAATCGACGGACACTCTTGCTGCGTCCATGGACTGCATCGAATGCGGGTCGTGCAGCTATGTTTGTCCGACACATCGGCAACTGGTTCACTGGATCCGGATCGGGAAAACGGTTTTCCGGAATGCGAATAGGAGTTCAAAATGAAGTCGCTCGTCATCACCTCATCCCCGCATGTGCGATCGATCGAGCGCTTGACGGATGTCATGTATGACGTCGTCATCGCGATGATACCGGCCGTCCTGGTTTCGATTTACTTCTTCGGGCTTCAGAGTCTTCTGATCACCGTGACGGCGGTTGTCGGCTGCATGGCTTTTGAAGCGTTGTTCCTGAAAATTGCCGGAAAAACGAATATCCGGGCAACCGTGCTGGACGGCAGTGCGATCGTGACCGGAATCCTCATTGCGTTGAATCTGCCGCCGACTTCGCCGATCTGGATGACCCTGATCGGAAGCCTGATCGCAATCATCGTCGCGAAACAGGTATTCGGGGGTCTTGGCTACAACATCTTCAACCCGGCACTGGTTGCACGCGTATTTCTGTTGATCTCATTTCCCGTGCAGATGACCCGATGGGTGAATCCGTCGTTTTTCAAGGGGGATGCCATCACTGCCGCGACGCCTCTGGGAATGCTCAAAACCGATGGGCTGGCGACAGTCAGTAAGACCTTTTCCCATCTCGATTTCTTTTTAGGCACGATCGGAGGCAGTCTCGGAGAGGTTTCCGCGGTGGCGCTCCTCATCGGCGGACTGTATCTGCTGATGCGCAAGGTCATTTCATGGGAAATTCCGGTCAGTATGCTGGGATCCCTGTTCATTTTTACCGGTATATTCTGGATGCTGGACAAAGCCAGATACGCGGATCCGATTTTTCACATCCTGACGGGCGGCGCGTTACTCGGCGCCTTTTTCATGGCCACCGACATGGTGACATCGCCGATCACCCGCAAAGGGATGCTGATATTTGGCGCAGGCATCGGCGTGTTAACCGGCTTGATTCGATTGTTCGGCGGATATCCCGAGGGTGTTTCGTTCGCCATCCTGATCATGAACAGCCTTGTTCCGCTGATCGACAAATACACCGAAGTGAAAAAATTCGGCCTGGTAAAGGTGAAGGCATGAAAAACGTATTCATTCTGACCATCATTTCGCTCGTAGCGGGTCTCTGCCTGAGCGGCGTTTACATCGGGACGAAGGACCAGATCGAAATCTCGAAAAAAGCCGCGTTCAATAACTCGTTGAAAGTTGTGCTCCCATTCATGAAAGATAAGTACGAGGACGTGCCGCCGGTGAAGTACGACATGGAAGAAGTGCCGATTTACCCGGTCGTGGAAAACGGTGTGCTTCAGGGGGCGGCCCTTCAGGTGATTGGCAAGAATGGATATGCCGGAAACATCAAGGTACTGGTCGGAGTCGACAAGAATCAAACCATCACGGGTATCCAGATACTTGAGCACAAGGAAACTCCGGGGTTGGGAACGAAATCCGCCGATGAAGCCTGGTGGGGACAGTTCAAGGGGAAATCCCTGGACAAATTCAAGTTCAAAGTGAAAAAGGATGGTGGTGATGTCGACGCGATCACGGCTGCGACGATCACCTCACGATCCGTCACCGACGCTGTCCAGAAGGGGCTTGTCGTTTACAGGGAGTATGCAGGATCCTTTAATAAAATGGGGGTGTCCCATGAGTAACGGAAATACCGCCTGGTCAACATTCGCAGACGGGATCTGGAAGAACAGTCCGACGCTGACACTCCTGCTGGGGATGTGTCCGATGCTCGCAACCTCATCGAGTGTCATGAATGCTCTTGGCATGGGGATGGCCGCGACATTCGTTCTCGTGATGTCTAATATCTTCATCTCCGCTCTGCGGAACATTATTCCGAAACAGATGCGGATCCCCTGTTTCATTGTCGTGATCGCCACGTTTGTGACTATCGTCGATCTGGTCATGGCGGCATATTCTCCCGGTCTGTACAAATCATTAGGCATCTTTATCCCCCTCATTGTGGTCAACTGCATCGTTCTTGGGCGAGCAGAAGCATTTGCATACAAAAACGGCATCGCCTCATCGATGCTCGATGGTGTCGGAATGGGCATCGGATTTACTGTCGGATTATTCCTGATGAGCACATTCCGGGAGATTCTCGGGAACGGCTCATTCCTCAATCTCCCGTTGTTCGGCCCGTCGTTCAGTCCGGTTCTGATCATGATCATGCCGCCCGGCGCATTCATGACGCTCGGGTTTCTGATCGCGCTCAAATCCTATCTCGACAAACGTCAGAAAAAAGGAGCGTAAGCCATGTCGGGCGATATTTTCATCAATGTCATCTACTGGCTCGTCATCAACAACGTCGTCCTGATGCAATTCCTCGGCATCTGCCCGTATCTCGGAGTCTCCAAACGCACGGAAACGGCCTCGGGGATGGGCATGGCCGTCATTTTCGTCATGGCTCTCGCCAACGCGATCACATGGTTGATCGATTCCTTCTTTCTCCAGAAATTCAATCTAGTCTATCTGCGGACGATCGTGTTCATCCTCATCATCGCAGCGCTCGTTCAATTCGTGGAAATATTCCTCAAAAAATCCATGCCGGGCCTTTACAAGAGTCTGGGAATCTACCTGCCACTCATCACGACGAACTGCGCCATTCTTGGCGCGGCTATCCTCTCTGTCCAGCAGAAATACGACTTTCTGACCGGCATCATCTATGCGACGGCGACAGGAGCCGGATTTCTTCTCGCGATCTTCATGTTTGCGAGCGTTCGTGAACGTCTCGAACGCGCCGCGATGCCCGAGATGTTCAAGGGAATCCCGATCGCGCTCATCACGGCATCCATTCTGTCGATGGCTTTCATGGGTTTCGCGGGCCTGGTCAAGATCTGATCGGCCGGAATCATCGTGCGACATCTCTGGGTACAGCGAACACTGTTTCTGCTGCTCACGCTGAGTGCGTTAACGGGCTTCGAAATCTATAATCAGACCATCCGGATCTATCATGTCGTCTCGGCGACGCTCGATCTGGGAATCCCCGTCAAGATCGAACTCTATGGCACCAATCGCTCGACCATGCGTCAAATCGTCCGGATACTCGGCACTGAGGTCCCGGATCGGGCTGTGTCCGAGGATCGACCGGATCTGAGATCAAACCGATCGGATGTCGCTCTGGCAGCGGCGACGCTGGATCGATGTGTCGAATCGATCGGAACGCTTGCGGAGCGATTCTCCCTTCAGTCTCTCGGGATCGCAGTTGTCCGGGATTCAGTATCGCGGTCTGGCGGAATCCCCCTCCATCTGTCGCATGAATCGGCGGATTGCGGTGAGGTTGTGATCCGATCGGGAGCCGCGCGATGTGTCGTCACAGAAGACGGGCCGGCGATCGTTACGGGTAATCGTGCGAGGGACCTGATTGAGTCCGAATGAGAACTGTCGTACTATCGGGGCCGGCTCGCGGCACCGTTCGGCAGTGCTATCTTCAAGGAGGTTTCGAATGATGAATCGAACCGTTTCGATGTGGTTGATGTGGGTTGTGATCGGTTTGAGTATGGGGACTATGCAATGCGGAAAACCGGAACCGTCAGTCAGAAAACAGGAACCGGTTGCTACTCGGAAACCAGAACCGACACTATCAAGAAATCAACCGATCGATGCAGTGAATGCGGACATCGCGAAGCAGATCGAGGCGTTCAAATCTCGATTCGATGATCTGAATGCACGCACGAAAATCCTCGATGAAAAGCAAGCGAAAATGGCCGCCGGCACGCGAGTCGAACTCGAGGCCGTATTTCTGAAGCTGCAGGATAAACAGAACTCCGCCGCATCCCTATTGACCGATCTGAAGGCAGCGCCGGAGGAGAGGCGAAATGACATCATGCAAAATGTCAGACTGGCTCTCAGCGAGTTCCAGGAGATGGTTGAATCTTGCGAGTCACTGGCGGCCAAGGACAAGTCATGACGCCTGAACCGGTTCTTCGGCTGTTGCGTCCTGACGATGCCGAGTCGGTACATGGATGGATGTCGGACTTCGAGATGGTGAGATACATGCTGTTCCCTCTCATGGACCGCGATGCCTCAGACCGGTTTCTTGAAAACGCCATCCGGGATAACGCGGAACTTCCGATCCGTTACCTGACTCTCGGTGTCGAATCGCCCCGACAGAATCGATTGATCGGATTGTGCGGACTGGATTTTCATGATGAGACGCGGGATGCGGAATCCTGGTACCTCCTGGATCGATCCGTCTGGGGTCAGGGGGTCGGAACGGTCGTATTGAAGGAACTGAATCGGATTGCATTTATCGAACATAACCGTCATCGGGTCTGGGCGACATGCCTTCCGGAAAACCCCGGATCGGCACGGATTCTGGAGAAAACCGGATACACCAGGGAAGGATACATGCGGGGGAACCTGCCGATCCATGGGCAGTGGCGGGACAGTTATCACTACGCCATGCTCCGATCCGACTGGGACCAACTCGCCAACCGCCCCACTCAGGATGCCCCTCACGGGCTCGATATCCGCCAGGCCGTCCCGGACGACGCTCCGGAACTCCTCACATTCCTTGATGAGTTGCTTGCGGAGGCTGATCTGGACATCGTACTGACCCGGGAGGAGTGCCGGTGGACTGAGGATGATGAACGCAGGATTCTGGGTGAGTTCCAGTCGGCGGACAACTCGGCGTTCTTCATGACCCGGATGGATGGGCGAATCTGTGGTGTGCTGGATGTTCGCGGAGGTCGGAGGAAAATGCTGCGACATGCCGCGACATTGGGTGTTTCGGTGCTCAAACCGTATCGCGGCAGGGGAGTGGGAAGCCTGCTGATGCGAACCGCGATCGAATGGGCACAATCGACCGGTATTCTGAAACGGCTCGAACTGAATGTGTTTTCCTCGAATGAGACCGCCATTCGGCTCTATCGACGGCTCGGGTTTACTCTGGAAGGTATTCGTCGAGCCGCAATTATCAGGGATGGCCGGCCGACCGACGACTGGCTGATGGCGTTGACCTGGCGTTGACACGCGATTCTTGCCGCTTGCTCGGAATCGAACCACGCGTTACAATCCGGATTTGTGCAAAGTGAACAGGACAGAGCGATTGTATTCTGAAAACGCGTTTCGCGACTTCGAGGAGGATCCGTCATGGCGAATTCGTATACCGAGGTGACCAATCAGGGATGGTTCAGCCGTCTGGGCGGCGCGATCAAAGGTATCTTCATCGGCCTCATTCTGTTTCTGGTCGCGTTTCCACTCTTGTTCTGGAACGAAGGCCGATCTGTCAATCGGATTAAAACATTGAATGAAGGCAAGGGTGAGGTGGTCTCGTTGGCGAGTCCTTCCGTCGAGGCATCCCACGAGGGGAAACTCGTTCACCTCACCGGAAAAGCCGACACGAAGGAGCAGTTGACGGATGCTGCTTTCGGCGTGACTGTGAACGCCATCAGGTTGGCACGGGACGTCGAGATGTACCAGTGGCAGGAAAACAGCAAGACGGAGGAGAAGAAGAAGGTCGGCGGAGGGGTTGAGAAAAAAACGACGTACACTTACGAGAAAGTGTGGTCTTCCTCCGTGATCGATTCCGGATCCTTCAAGGAAGCGTCTGATCATCAGAATCACGGATCGATGCCCTACCAGTCTGAAACCTGGCAGGCGAAGAACGTAACGGTCGGAGGATTTACCCTGTCCGAGGGACTCGTCGGGATGATCAACCAGACGTCGGCCCATACAGTCAGTGCATTGCCGCAGAACATGGCACAGAATGCAGCGTCAGCCGATCAGGCCGCCCGAACAGGAATGACTGCGGGTGCGCCGGCGGAAGCCTCACAGACCTATGGCCAGAGCGGTAGCGCCTACGGCGGTTCGACCTATGGCGGATCATCGAATCAAGGCTATGGATCCGCCGCTGGCAGCTATGGCAGTGCAACATATGACGCTTCGTCTGCAAATCAGGGACAGTCGTCCGCCCCGCAGACAAACACCCACCAGGGACGTATGCAACTGCACGACGGAGGGTATTATATCGGCGCATCCCCCGCGTCTCCGCAGATCGGTGACGTCAGGGTCAGATTCAAAACGGTTCTTCCCTGTGACGTGTCGATCGTGGCGAAACAAACCGGAAACATGTTGACACCTTACCCTGCGAAAACAGGCGGGACGATACTCCTCCTCCAGACGGGAATACACACCGCAGAGATGATGTTTCAAGCGGCAGAAAAAGCCAACAAGATGCTGACATGGATTCTTCGTCTGGTCGGATTTCTGCTGATGATGATCGGTCTGGCATCCATCCTGAAGCCGATCTCTGTCGTAGCTGATGTCATTCCGTTTGTCGGGAATGTCATCGGTACCGGAATCGGCCTCGTCAGCGCGCTGCTCGCACTCGGTTTCTCCACTCTGACGATCGCGATCGCGTGGATTGTTTATCGACCGCTGCTGGGGATTCTGTTACTCGTGGTGGCGATCGGAGCCTTCATCGCAGTGCGTTCGATGGGTTCAAAAAAAGCGCCTGCACCGCCGGCCTGACCGCACCCTGATTCTGCAATCGCATCATAACCGCTGATCGTAAGGTGATCTCGGATCGATAATCTCTGTGTGGACGATCGCTCCACATTCCGGCACCGGTTCCAGCCGCTGTTCGGTTTGACTTTACACGTTCGTGCAACGAAAGGAGGCATCGGATGAGAGATCTGAATCAAGTTCTGAGTATTCGTTTCAACTCGAGTTTTTCGAAAGGAGGATGCCTTGAATCTGGACCAGTATGGATGGAATCCATTTGTTTCCGACTGCTATCGTGAATTCGCCCTGGACGGTGAATTGGCGGGTCGGGTTACGTTTGCATCGAATGAACGGTATCGTGTCCGGATCGAATCCGGTGAGATCCCGGCGCGATTGAGTGGAAAGTTTCGCTTCCGGACGGAAGAATCGGATGGTTTCCCGGTGGTGGGCGACTGGGTTCTCGTTGATGCGGAATCTCAACATGCTGCAGGCATGATCCATTCCTTGCTTCCTCGAACTTCGAGGATCATCCGGAAGAAACCGGGTTCGGTATCCGCAGAGCAGTTGCTGGCGGCCAATGTCGACCATGCATTTATCATGTCTGCGCCAAATGCCGATTTCAGTGTCTCACGGATTGAACGCTACATCGCTGCGATTTCTCAAGAGCGTGTTCGCCCGGTCGTCATCGTCAATAAATCCGATCTCGTTCAGGACCGTTCTTCGTATCTGTCTCAAATCAGCCGCATCTCCGATGCCTGCATTCCGATCTGCTGGATTTCATGCGCGACCGGTGATGGATTGGATACCCTGAATCCATTTCTCAATCAGACGACAATCGTTCTTCTCGGTTCTTCCGGAGTCGGCAAATCGTCTCTGGTCAATCGACTCGTGGATCGGGATCTGCAGAGAGTGACGGAAACGCGAACATGGGATGACAAGGGAAGGCATACGACGACCGAACGCCAGATGATCGCCCTCGGAAAAGGGGCTGTCGTGATCGACACTCCGGGACTGCGTGAAATTCAACTCTTTGCCTCGGATCTGACTGTCGCTTTTTCGGATTTTGAGAAGTATGCCTGCGAATGCCGTTTCCGTGATTGTATGCATCTCGAGGAACCGGGATGCCGGATACGGGAAGCCGTTGAAAAGGGTGAACTGGATGAGCGTCGATGGCGAAGCTATCAGAAGTTGATGCGTGAGCAGAGGAGGCTGGATGAACAGAAGGTGATCCGGGCACGGAGGGAAGAGAAACACCTCCGGAAGAATGCTCCGCGTGATCGAGCCGACTTCAGAAAGCGGCGTGCAGGATGATTGACTGAGTACAGGTGACAGGTTATTGTGAAAATGAGAGATGAGGGGGGGTCACCGGATCCCGAAGGTCACTCCAATCGTTGGTTGTCTGGAGGCGTCGGAATGCAGCGTGTGAGACGCAGGTTGATCTGGTTGCTGAATCTGGAATTCGTGCAACCGTCGCTTCGCTGGCCGATCTTCATCGCTCTGGGAGTGTTTGCCGGAGCCGGTCTGGTTGTGGCAAACATCTCCCGAGCCGTATCCTATATGAGCGATGCGCCGGAAACCTGCGTCAATTGCCACGTGATGTTTCCTCAATATCTGACCTGGCAGCATAGCAGTCACGCGCGAGTGGCCCATTGTAACGACTGCCATGTCCCGCATACATCCTTCGCTGCGCATTACGCGTTTAAAGCCCGTGACGGATTGAGGCATTCCAGTATCTTCACCCTTCGTCTCGAACCGGAAGTCATCCGCATCTCGGAACCGGCCATTCCTGTGGTGCATGGGAATTGCCGACGTTGTCACGAAGCCGTGATCGCGGAGCTTCCAATGATGGAAGCGGGAAACAAGCGCTGCTGGGATTGTCATCGGGATGTGCCTCATGGAACGGCCCGAAGTCAATCAGCGACCCCTGACGTGTTTGCACCGCAATTGTCCGGTGTTTCGTTCATCGAAGCACCTCAACTGACCGGCGGGAGACTGCCGCGATCGACCATGGAGGAGAATCATGACTGACCAAACCGGAACGAAGCCCCGATTTCACTGGTTGGGATGGGTCATGATGGCCGGTGTCATGATCGGTGTCTTTATCCTGGGTATGCTCGGCGCTTCCATTCTCGAGAGACGTCAGGAAGCCCGCGTTCAACCGCCCTTAAAAGAGATCGGTGATTGGGAAACGGATAGTGCGAAGTGGCGGGATAACTTTCCTCGTGAATACTCATCCTACCTCGAAATGAAGGATTCAACGACGCGAACCGCACACGGCGGATCGTATCCAAGGGATTATCTCGAAGAAACACCGGCGAATGTGATCCTGTTCGCCGGATATGGTTTTGCCAGTGATTATCTTCAGGGCCGAGGCCATGTCTATGCGGTTGAGGATGTTTTAAAAACAAAACGAGTGAATGAGAAAACCGTGGCGACTTGCTGGACCTGCAAAAGCCCCGATGTGCCTCGGGTCATGAACTCAATCGGTATCGATACATTTTACGCCGGTAAGTTCAGTGAGTTTAAAGATGAGATCACCCATCCGATCGGCTGTCTGGATTGTCACGAACCCAATACAATGAAACTGCGTATTTCCCGTCCGGCCCTCCGAGAAGCTCTCGAGCGACAGGGACGCAACCTCGACGAGATTTCCCATCAGGAAATGCGCACATTGGTCTGTGCGCAATGCCACGTCGAGTATTATTTCAAGGGATCAGGGAACTATCTGACATTCCCCTGGGACAAGGGTTTCGAGATCGAAAACATTGATGCCTACTACGATGAAGCAGGATTCTCCGATTGGACGCATGCGATCAGTGGAACGAAGATGGTGAAGATGCAGCATCCGGATTACGAGATCTTCCGGACTGGGATTCATCACTTCCGTCAGGTCTCGTGTGCAGATTGTCACATGCCCTACCGGACCGAAGGCGGAGTGAAGTACACCAATCACCACCTGCAGAGTCCTCTGCTCAATATCTCGAATTCATGCGCGGTCTGCCATCGCTGGAGTGAGGCGGATATCCGGAAACGCGTGGAGAGCATCCAGGATAAAGTGCATGAAGCACGGGGGCGAACGGAACGGGCCATCGCGTATGCGCATCTGGATATCGCCGCGTGTCTTGAAAGCGGCGCATCGGATCCTGAACTCGAAATAGCACGGGAGCTGGTCAGAAAGGCTCAATTGCGATGGGATTTTGTGGCGGCAAACAATGGCATGGGTTTCCATTCCGGACAGGAATGCGTCCGGATTCTTGGATCTTCAAATGATCTCGCACAGGAATGCCGGGTGATGTGCGCCCGGATTCTGGCTGCCAAAGGATACGATCAACCGGTGCAATACCCCGATTTCGGATCGAAAGAAACCGCACAGACTCTGATTAAAGCGTTCATCGATAAAGCACCGCCAAAACTGACGCTCTAGGCAAAAAAAGAGGCCCCGAAACGGATGTTCGGGGCCTGAGGAAAGAAGCGGACGTTACATGCCGGGACCGAATCCGAACTGAATGACATCGTATGTTCCGAGGATTTCAGTCAGTTCTTCATTCAGAACGGCACCAAAGATGTGAATGTTGTCCAGCATCAGAGTGCCGGTATCCGGCCAGGTGAAAGTCGGAATCACGTCGATCTCGGATGTTCCGGTCGGGATGTCGATCTGCGCATAATCGATCGCCGGAGGATACGACGTCCAGCTGGGATAGAACCAGTATTCACCGGTCCCCACATCAAGAAGTGCAAAGAACGGCGCATCCATCATCGGGCTGCCCGGATTGCACACCTCAGCGTTCACATAGAAAGTGTCGCCGGGTGTCACGAACATCAGAGGGGCAGATAAGGTCACACCAAACTCGGTGCAAGTCGGACGCGCATCGATTCTCACTGTTGGGCCATCCATGAGTTGCGCGATGAGGAAAACGGCTCCGGCTGAATCACGGACTGCGAAGACGTTGGCGATAGTGTCGGACGGAAGCGTCGGCACATCGAAGAGAAGGTCCGGAACCGCATCGTTGTCAACATCAAACCCGACAGTGACCGGGCCGATGGGAATTTCAAGGTACCCGCCGACAACGCCAAACCCCACGTTTTCCCAGAGCAGCATCGGCGAACCGGTTTCAGGAACACTCCAGATGTCGACTTCACCCACTCCCGATGCCGTGTGGATGGCTCGAATCCGCATCGTGTTCATGGCGAGAGGTGACAGGTTATCCGCAAGGGCGAGAGGCGTGATATCGGCGAGAAAATCGTAAGCAACTGCAGTGGTAAAGGTTCCGGCAGCCAGATCCACATCGGGGATCGACAGCACACTCTGGGCCGCGGATGTCCCTGCGGGAGCCACATCGAACGTGTAGGTGCCGGGTGCGACATCGAGGTAACCGGTGGTGTCGGGGAAAGCAAGCTCCGAAACGGCTTTCGTGCTGGTGTTGACCCAGACATCGACGGCAGGTGCATCCGGCGACAGATGCAACACCCGGATATGAGCCTCACTGTCACGTGCGTCGATCCGTGCGGTGGCCCCATCCATGAACTGGGCGATCAGGAAGACCTTCCCCATGGAGTTGGCGGTGGCAAAAACATTCGCAATCGTCTGGGAGGGGAGAGCGGGGATGTCGAAAATGAGATCCGGCGTGGCATCGTTGTCCACATCGAATCCGATTGTGAAGGCAGCCGCCGGAACCGGCAGGTAGGCTCCCGCTGCTCCGAATGGCACATCCACCCAGAGCGGGGAGGGTGATCCCATCTCGGGAATCAACCAGATATCGACATCGCCAACACCCGCTGCCGTATGAATCGCACGGACATGAATCGTATCGACTGCCGGTGGCGTCATGTCGTCAACCAGTGCCAGTGGGGTGATCGAATCGAGCGAATCATAGGCGGCAACCGTGTAGTATTGATCTGCCGCGAGCATGACATCATCGATCGCCAGTACGCTCTGATCGATCGTGCCGCCTGCCGGGACGACGTCGAAATCGTACGTTCCCTGAGCGACCGTCAGGAAGGTGCTTGCATGCTGGAAGGGCAGATTGCTGATAACGGCGGAGGCATCATTGACCCAGATGTCAACCGCGGGAGCGTCAGGCGAGAGATGAATCACGCGAATGAATGCGTCCGTACCCGGCGCCATGTTCCCGATCGATGCATCGGGCCTGACGGGCGCAATCGAAAATCCGGTTGCTGCAAACCAGGTCAACAGGATCGCTGCGAATGCGATCGATGCGTTCAAACGATTCCGTGAGTCTCTGATGGTCTTTTTCATGGGCTTTCTCCTTTGTTTGGGTTGATTGTTCGTCCCATCTGAAACCATGATTAATGATTGTCTAAAATAAAGTCAAGTAAAATGCAAAAATAATTAGACAGCGACTCGATGTCGTTTTCTGACCCTATATTTCATATATTTAATTGGAGTCATCGGATGTGTTCGGGGTGACCATTGAGATATTCTCTTGACAATATTTAGACATATGTGTAAGCTGGTCTCATGAACACGCAGCACCTCATACCCATTCGTGTCGTTCAAAATCAAACCGGTCTCTCGATGCATCTCATCCGAGCCTGGGAAAAACGCTATGGAGCTGTGTCCCCCGAACGCACCGACACACAGCGCCGTCTCTACTCTGAAGCCGATGTTCATCGTCTGAATCTGTTGAAAGGTCTGGTGGAACGAGGTTTCAGCATTGGTCAGATCGCGAAACTCACGGATGACGAACTGGAGCGATCACTGCATGAGTTCGAACGAACGGTCGTGACTTCACGTGCATCTCTATCGGAGGACTGTTCGGACAGCATAACCTGTGTCAAAGATGGTCTGGAAGCCATCGAGCGATATGATGGTGACCGATTGCGAGACGTTCTGACTGAAGCCATGATCGGGATGTCCGAGATTCAGCTGATTCAGGATGTGATTGTGCCCCTCATGAATCGAGTGGGTGCATCCTGGCAGGCCGGTGACATTCGAGTGGCCCAGGAACATTTCGCGTCTGCTGTGATCCGGGAGAGGCTTGGGTCGATGCTGACACGTCGAATCCCCTCCTCCAATGCGCCTCTCATGATCAGTACCACACCGCAGGGTTATCATCACGAAATCGGCGCGATGGTGGTCGCGATCATCGGCGCGACTCAAGGATGGCGAACCATATTTCTGGGTTCTGATCTTCCTGCGGAGGAAATTGCTGCGGCAGCCAGAAAACTCGGCGCGTGCCTGGTTGCCTTGAGTCTGACCTATCCGGAATGCTCGGCGCACACTTCGGAAGAACTCGTGCGTCTCAGCCAGTATCTCAAACCGGAAGGTTCACTGGTCGTGGGCGGGATCGTCTCCGAGTCGGCCCGATCATTTCTGAGACGAAACAATGTCGATGTGCTCGACGATATCCCGCACCTGATTCGGTTTCTGCAAGGATTCGATACCACCGGACGGCGCGGGTCATGAAACGGGAACCCGAGTTGATTGAATGGATGGATCGCCGGGATTGCGATCCCGTCCTGCTGCGGAATACCTATCGCCAGTTTGCCTGGATCAACCGTCTGTTTGCCCGGCCTGGAACCATCTATCAACGCTACATCCGTCCTGTTCTGGAGAGTAGTCCCCCCCCTGTTCGGATCCTCGACGTCGGATCCGGAGCCGGAGACCTGCCGGCATACATCGCCCGTCGGGCAAGAAGGGATGGTCATGATATCCGGATCACGGCGATCGATACCGACCCGCGATCGCTGGACTATGCGCGTGATGCGGACTACCCAGGCATGATTGAATTCATCCGGAGCGATATCTCGGAATGGCTCGGGAAAGGCTGCTCGTTCGATATCGTGATTTCAAATCATCTTCTCCATCACATTCCTCATTCTGAGCTGGCATGTTTTCTTGAATCTGCTTGCCGACTCTCCGTGCGCTCCGTCGTTATGTCGGATATCCATCGAAGCCGGATCGCTCATGTGGGGTTCCGAATGCTCACTCGCCCTTTTTTCAGACATTCCTTTGTCGTGGATGATGGTTTGATCTCCATTCGACGCAGTTTCTTGCCCGAAGAACTTCGAGCTGTCCTGCCGTCAGGGTGGGAGGTCGATCAACTCTTTCCGTTCCGTCTCGTGGCGTTTTTCCGGCATCCCGCCAACGTCGGGAGAGACTGACGTGGCTCTCCGAATCGGTTCTCATGAGGTGGTGATTATCGGGGGAGGACCAGTCGGGTTGTTTCTCGGCTTGTCTCTTCAGAAGACGGGTGTCGACTGTTGCATCCTGGAACGCCGCCGTTCCGTCAATCCACATTCGCGGGCGATCGGCATCCATCCTCCGGTCCTCGAATACCTTCGCGACCTTGGTCTTGTCGACCGATTTCTTCAGCAGGGCGTCACGGTGAGAAAAGGCATTGCGTTCGGTCATCGTGTCCGATTGGGGGAACTTTCATTTGCGTCATGCCGTCTTCCGTTCAACTTCGTTCTCTCGATACCGCAACAGATGACGGAGATGCTTCTGGAGGCTGGATTCAAGGGTGCAGCCGGTCAGATTATCCGGGGATCCACATTCGATCGGATCGAGTTGACGGGTGATCGAATTCGTCTTGAATTCCATGAGGATGATGCGACGGAATGCGTTCAGAGCATCGATTGCCGATACCTCGTCGGGTGCGACGGCAAGAACAGCACCGTTCGAACTGCTGCCGGTATTCTTTTCAACGGCGCACCATACCCGGATACCTATCTGATGGGAGACTTTCCGGATGAAACATCGTTCGGATCGGATGCTGCGGTGTTCCTGCACCCGGAGGGTGTTGTGGAATCATTTCCGCTTCCGGCGGGTCGACGACGATGGGTTGCCAGGACGAATCGATACGTTTCTGATCCGGAGCCAACCAAGTTGTGCGGGATTATCCGAGACCGTACAAGGATCGATGTCAATCCTTCGGGATCCACCATGGTGAGCGCGTTCGGCGTGCAGCATTACATGGCTGAGCAGGTTGTCCGGGATCGCGTTTTGCTGTGCGGTGACGCTGCGCACGTGATCAGTCCGATCGGTGGACAGGGGATGAATCTCGGATTCATGGATGCCTGGGATCTCGCCGGCACCCTTCAGCACGACATTCGCAGGAAGACTGAATCCAATGTGTTCAAGGTTTTCGACCAACGGATACAACGGAGAACCCGAGTTGCGATGCGCAGGGCGGAATTCAATATGAGGCTCGGGCGCTCATCGGGAAACACCGCCGTAAAAACCTTTGTCATTCAGAATGCATTACGATTAAAACCAACGTCACATGCGATGGCTCATCTGTTTACAATGCGGAATCTGAGCTCGGGATGGATCTGATCCTTCAATGCGGTTTCTTCAGATTCTTCGTGATGAATGCGACAAACTGGGCAATCAAGGCATCGAGTTCGGCAATCGCATCCTTCACCCCGACCAGTTCGGATGCCTGTCCGAGTTTTTCGATCTGCCCGAGTTTTTGAAGCAGCAGTGATTCTCCGAAATTCTGAGCGGAGGTTTTCAATCTGCCGACAGCTTTGATCAGCCTCGCCGGATTACGTTCGGCATCCGCTTTCTGCAATGCTTCGATCTGCGTGGGATAATGCTCATTGAACAGCTTGAAAACCTGCCTGAGCAGATCCATGTCGCCATAGAACATCTTGAGAATCTTCGAAAACTGAAAAGGCGCTTCGGACTCGCTATGCGATACAACCTTTGGATTCCGTTTGGTGCGATGCCGCACCAGATCGATTGTCTGTTGCACCGTTGTGTGGATTTCGGAATGCTTGAGCGGTTTCAGGACATAGTTGTCCATGCCTGAATCCAGACAGAGTGATTGTTCGACCGGACTGCCGGGGTCCATGAGTGCGATTATCGGGACGTGGTGCCCGGTCTGACGTTCTTTTCTCCTGATCTTACGCGTGATCTCGAACGCATCCATCGAAGCGAGTTGCGTGTTGATCAGTACGACATCGAAGCTGTCGGTCGCCAGATACTCCATGACTTTTCGTGACTGGTCGGCCACTTCGATCCCGTGTCCATGTTTGGCAATGGTTCTGACTGTGATTTCCTGGTTGAGCGGATTATCCTCGACAACAAGAAAGTTAAACTTGAGGCGTTCACGATCCTCGCGAATGGTATGTCGAGTTATGAGTTGTGATTCGTCGGTGAAGGCGTCTCTCTCGCCGGTCAGCACCTTTTGAATGGCTTCGATCAGTTCACTTTGCTTGATGGGTTTGAGCAGATAGGCTGAAATCCCCAGTTCTCGGCATTTCGCAGCGTCACCGCGCTGGCCGAATGACGTCAGTACCATTACGCGCGTTTCCCTCAGATAATCGCCACTCTTCAGATAGGAAACAAACTCGAAGACATGCGATGGCGGGATCATCGAATCGACGATGATCAGGTGATAGGGCTGATTGGTCGTTTTGGCTTTCGATAACTCGAGAAGCGCTGATTCCCAGTCGCCCGCATCCTCATACCGGTGAACACGACCCGAGAGCATCTCGTTCATGATGATGCGATCCGTTGCGCTCGAATCCACATACAGAACGCGCAGGTTGGTGAGGCTCGCATGGAGCCGTTCCCGAGGCATCGGTTTGGGCATGATCCTGCGGATGAAACAGCATGTCACATGGAAAACGGTGCCTTTCCCCGGTTCGCTCTCCGCCCAGATCCTTCCGTCCATCAGCTCGGCGAGTTCCCGGCAGATGGACAGGCCGAGACGACTCGGAGCATTCTCGTGATTGGCGGATTGCCAGGGCTGTCGAATGTCGAACAGCGAGGCCAGTTTTTCCGGCTCGATGCCGATCCCGCTATCCTCGATACGAATGTGTAACTGCACGCGATCTGCCGTTTCCTGTTCCTGATCGCAAGACACATGAACATAACCGCTCGGAGTATATTTCACGGCATTGTCGAGCAGATTCAGGATGATTTTCCTGAATCGCCCGGGGTCGCCCCTCAACGCATTGGGTACGTCGGGACTGATTCGGCACTCCAATGACAATCCCTTGTCGGAAGCGTGCGACGCAAACGCGTTGATGGCCGCTTCCAATGTGGAATACAGGTCGAAATCGATCTGTTCGAGATCGAATTGGCCGGTTTCAATCTTGCTGAAATCAATGATGTCGTTGATGAGGGTCATCATGTTATCGGAGGTGATCTGGAGCATCTCGAGATACTCGCGCTGCTCCTTCGATAACTCGGTCTTCATGGCCAGTTGCAGCATCCCGGTAATCCCGCTGAGCGGCTTTCGGATCTCGTGCGATACATTTAACCAAAAATCACAGAGTGCTTCATAACAGCCCATGGGAAATGGATCCGGCATATACGGATGCTCGGGCGCTGCAGGCTCATCCATCCGCGCGGCGTCGAGATGGCTCGGTTCCGATTTCGGCACAATCGAGCAGACAAAACTCAGACTGTTCTCTGAGCGCACTTCCGCCAAGGTCAGAATTCCGTAGAATTCCTGACCGTTCTTATGCGCGAAGCGAACTTCATGGGATACATCCGGCAGTTTTCCCGATGCCCCCTGGCTGGATATCAGTTCGCGCAGGGGAGAGTCCGCTGGAAGGTTCGCGAGGACGACTTCGAATACCGACTTCCCGAGTAACTCCGCGGATGTCCAGCCGAACAGCTGTTGAGCACTCGAATTCCAGTAACTGATCAACCCTTCGAGATCAAAGCAGCAGATGGTCTCGGGAATCAGGTTGCAGAGAGTTTTGAAGCGTTCTTCGGACTCACGCAGCGAAACTCGAAATCGCCGGGCTCGTGCTTCGAGTTCCTTGATCTTCTTCGTTTGATGCGCCTCGGACCCTTTGTCAGAGGATCCTCCGGCGCCAAGCAGATCGACATGATTCATGACTCCTCCCGTTGCTCCCCTTTACAGATTCGATCCTCTCGCGTTCAATCCGAGACCGCCGGTGTGTCGATACCCTTTTTGAGTTGGTCACGCAGCATCTCGATGATTCGTGAACTGTCATTCTGCGAAACCGGTCCATGATGCTGATGGATAATCTTTCCCGAAGCATCGATCAGGTAAAAATTGAACTGGTCCGGCCTCGTATGATAGGCGGCAGCAAAATCGCCAGTCCAGTCACCATAGACGGTTATCCCGAGTTTTTTGGATTGGGAACGCATTTTCATCCGGGTCAGCCATCTGAATAGTCCCGGGATGTCGTGCGTGTCGATGAAGGCTCCTCTGAAAATCCGTCCCTGATCGGCAGGGGAGAGGGACTTGAAGAATGCATCGAGCGCTTCTTCGAATGGTTTCTGCTGCTCGACGATCTCCCGATACCGAGGTTGATAAAAAAGACCGGCGATTTTCCCGGAGATATCCGCGAGTGTCAAAATATCGCCACTTCCTGAGCGCACGCTGAAATCAGGTGCCGGAGTGTCGATCAGAGAAGCGTCAGAGGCCCGGGTGAGAGTCACCAGGGAGATCAGGAAAATAACGACAAGACCAGACTTGAAACTGATCTTTCTCATCGGTGATTCTCCTCTCGTCGAATTCATGGATGTACGATCATTCCTGTTGAACACTGACAACGAAACGACCCAAGTATACTGAAAGAATGCGTGTTCGGCAACAAATCAGAGCCGCAAGGCATCCGTGATGAAGGTCACCGTGTCGAACGATGCGGTTGTCGGACCTTTTCGGACGGCGGGATGGGCTTGAATCGATCCATCATCGAAACGATCGTCTCGATCCGCTTTTGCAGATACGGCCCCGGTTTACTCGGAGACCATTTATTCGGGCTCGGCAGCACGGCTGCGAGAGCGGCGCTTTCCCGAATCGTCAATCGAGCAGCCGGTTTGTGAAAATGAAAGTCGGCCGCAGCTTCCGCTCCGAATATGCCAGGCCCCCATTCGGCAACATTCAAATAAATCTCCATGATTCTGTACTTGGAGCAACAGGTTTCGAGTAACACGGTGAAGTAGGCCTCGAGCCCTTTGCGGAACCATCCCCCTCCGGGCCACAGGAACAGATTCCGTGCCACCTGCATCGAGATCGTGCTGGCTCCTCTCGGTTTCTTCCGACTTTCATTCTCTTCCAGCGCGTTCTGAATCTCGTTCCAGTCGAATCCATCGTGATCGATGAACCTCTGATCTTCCGCTGCCATGACGGCCTGCTGAAGACCCGGGGCGATCTGATCGAGCGGTTTCCAGCGGTAATCGATCGTCCGGGATCCGAGAGCGCGGATGATCATCAGGGGTGTCCTGGGGGGGTTGATGAAACGGATCGAGGCAACGAGGCAGCCGGAGGAGACGACGAATGCCAGCATGATGATGCATCCCCGCCTGATCCATCGAAGACTGTGTCCCAGACAACCCGGTTTCAAACTCCGCTCTGGCATCGATCCGATCTCCCATCTCTCCCGATCAATGATCCGCTCGTTTCAATCTAGCGTGTTGCCGTGACTTCGACAATGTCGATTCGATTCCGGCCGTGTTTCATCGTCACCCGGAACGGTTCTCCCGGGTGGCCGCGATCATCTCATCAGAGTCTATTGACTTCCCGGAAAAAGGTATGCATCATTGGCCGGTAGTTCACATGATTGGCATGTGGGCGTGGAAGACCGAGAGGAACGACTCGAGAACCGAATCTGTTTGATGTTCGCAAGCTTGGGTAATGGTTCGGATCGGTGTGATTTCGAAACCTCAGAAGGAGAGAGTGTGATGAGTAAGAAGTTGTTTGTTGGTGGGTTGAGCTGGAATGTGACGAGTGACCGTATGCGCCAGGAATTCGAACAATTCGGTGAAGTCGTGGAAGCGGTCGTTCTCAATGACCGTGAAACCGGTCGTTCCCGTGGATTCGGATTTGTCACGTTCACAGAAGATGAAGCCGCCCAGAAAGCGATCGAAACGATGAACGGTCGTGAGATCGACGGTCGCGCCGTGAAAGTGGATTACGCACAGGAAAGTCCGCGGGAAGGTGGCGGCGGCGGTGGCAGAAACTCCCGGTTCAATTCGAACCGCCGTCCGAACAACCGCTGGTAATTCCAGATCTTCGGCAATAAACAGCCTCCGCAATGGAGGCTGTTTTTTTTTGCTTGTTCGTGCCATTTTGTCATGCGATCGGTCTCATTCATCCGATCCGACCCCCGCACGTTCACCTCGCCGGACTCCTTTACAGAACGACCGACAACACTCTACAATACGAGTGATTTTCGGGATGACCAATTCCATGAACAGAGTGACGATGAATGAGATCATGACGCGGCATCAGATACGAATTATCCATCTGGCAGTCTGGCTGCTGTTCGTTCTCCCGATGCCGTTTCGCTGCATGACCGTATTCGCCGCCGAAGCGATACCGGACGAAGTGCCGATCATTCCCAGACGTCACTTGTTCGATCATCCTCAAATCTCCCTCGTCAGACTCTCGCCGGATGGAACCCGCATCGGCTATCTCGCATCCGAACAAGGTCAGCAGGTTCTCACGGTAAAATCGATCCAGACAGAGGATCTCCAATTGTTTTCTGAAACTGTGGAATATCGCATCGCTGCCTTGATGTGGACCCCCGACAGTTCGCATATCTTGTTTCTGGCGGATCGCGAGGGTAATGAAAACTATGTGATCTACGGTACCAATATCCAGACGGGCTTGATCACCCGATATACACCGCAACAGAACGTCAGCGCCGATATCATCGCCTGTGATCCGACAAACCCCGCACGCATTCTGATCGCTCTGAACAGCGCTCATCCGCAGTATCACGATGCCTATTCATTGAATCTCGATACACGAGAACTGTTTCAGGTCACGACCAATCCGGGAACCGTGATGAGTTGGATCGCCGATGCACAGGGCCGGATTCTGGCTGCACTCAACTCAACGGAAGACGGCATGGTTGATTTGATGATTCGTCCTGCGGAGAAGGAGGAGTGGCGTCGATTGATACGATGGACGGATAACGACATGATTTCGAGCAATGTCGTCGGGTTCTCAAAGGACAGCAAGTCGGTGTTGGTGCGGGATTCGAGTGATTGTAACACGGCGCGTCTTGTCAGAATCGAGCTCGAATCCGGATCGCGAACGGTGATGGCATCGGATCAGAACAATGATATCGAAGAGGTTCTGATTCATCCGTCCACAAAGGAGTTACAAGCATACCAGACGAATCGCCAGTTTCGTGAATGGCATCTGACGGATCCTGATATCAAAGCGGATTTCGACATTCTGAAGAGCTTTCGTGATGGACATCTCCGGGTTGTCGATCGATCGGCAGATGATGAAGTTTGGCTGATTGAGTTTTCTTCGGACACACGTCCCCCCGGTTTCTACATCTATCATCGGAAGACCGGGCAGATCGATTCCATCGGGTCGACATATCCGGTCATCGAGAAGTACATTCTGGCGCCGACCATTCCTTTTGAATGTCGGGCCAGAGATGGTCTTCAGCTGAATGGATACATCACCTTTCCGCCGACCGTGCGTAAAACGGGGCTGCCTCTGGTGCTGCGTGTTCACGGAGGTCCTTATGCCCGGGATTCCTGGGAGTACAATCCGGAGATCCAATGGCTCGCAAACCGAGGATTTGTCTGTCTTCAGGTTAATTACCGGGGGTCCACCGGATACGGGAAGGAGTTCATCAACGCTTCGAGACGGGAATGGGGCGGGAAAATGCACGATGACCTCATCGACACGGTCTCATGGGCCGTCTCTCAGGGGATCGCCGATCCAGCCCGGATTGCCATTATGGGAGCATCGTACGGCGGGTACGCGGCTCTTCTCGGCGCAACGTTCACCCCTGATGTCTTCCGATGTGCCATTTCGGCCATGGGACCCAGTAATCTTGTGACGTTTCTGAAGAGTATCCCGGCTTACTGGTCGCCGCAAAGGCGATTTTTGTTCAATCGAATCGGTGATCCCGACACCGAACGGGACTTTCTGCTGTCACGGTCCCCGATATCCAGGGTTGACAACATCAAGATTCCGATCTTGCTGGCCCAGGGTGCGAATGATGCCCGAGTCCGGCACCAAGAAGGCGGCCAGATCATCGATGCGATCCGACAGAAGGGACTTCGATACCGGTATCTCGAGTTCACTGATGAGGGACATCGTCTTTCAAAAGTTGAAAACCGCTTGAAATTTTATGCGGCTTGCGAGAGATTCCTTGCTGTGAATCTCCAGGGTCGACTCGAAGAACCTGCTTACTGAGGACAATCGTTGGAAAAATCAAAATCACTCTCTCTCCGGGATATCCTTATCTTCTGGATTCCGCTGGCCGCGACCTGGTTGATGATGGCGTTCGAAGGTCCGTTCATCGCCGCTGTCATCGCTCGCATGGTCGATCCCAAATTCAATCTTGCCGCGTACGGCATCGCGTTCTCGTTCGCCCTCATCATCGAAGCACCGATCATCATGCTGATGAGTGCTTCGATCGCGCTTGTCGGGGACTCCACTGCCTTCTTCAAACTCAGAAGATACACCCATCTGCTCAACCTGATCATCACGCTGCTGATGATCGCTCTCCTGACGCCCCCCGCTTTCGACTTCATCGCATTCCGCGTGCTCGATCTCCCGGCAGATCTCGCTCATCTGACCCACATCGCCACCATTCTCCTCCTGCCCTGGCCCAGTGCGATCGGGTACCGACGTTTCTATCAGGGTATTCTCATCCGTAACAAACTAACGCATCTGGTCGGGAAAGGAACGTTCATCCGACTCTGCTCGATGACCCTCTCCGCGCTCGGAGCCTGGCATTTTCTGCCCTCTGTTTCAGGTGCATGGGTCGGCTCGTTCGCTCTGTCGGCGGGAGTGCTCATGGAAGCCGCATCGATCCGTTATATGGCGCGACACGTGGTCAGACGGCTTCGGGAACCGCAATCCGGCGCAGCTCCGCCAACAGGTCCCGGCATGTCGTATCTTCAGATCACCCAGTTTTATTATCCGCTCGCACTATCGTCGATTCTGGGGCTCAGCGCGCAGCCGATGATCACGTTTTTTGTCGGTCAGAGCCGATTCCCGATCGAATCGCTGGCAGTTCTTCCGGTCATCAGCTCAGTCAGCTTTATCTTCAAGAGCCTTGGTTTGTCCTACCAGGAGGTGGGTGTTGCACTGCTCGGCGACTCACTGACAGGTTACCGGAAGATCCGAACATTCGCCATTCGACTGGGATTGACGCTCGTTGCAGCACTCTCGCTGCTCGCTTTCACACCACTTTCGCGGTTTTGGTTTTCGACGGTTTCGGGCCTCTCGAACGAACTGATGCAGTTTTCACTCGTTCCACTCATGATCGTTACCATCCTGCCGGGTCTCGAGGTTATGATCTCATTCCAGCGAAGTGTACTGGTCAATTCCAAGAAGACCTTTCCCATCACCATCGCCACCGCCATCGAGGTCGCGGTGATCATGCTGACTCTTTCCGGCATGATTCACTGGTTCGATTCGACCGGCGCGGTTGCAGCCTGTACGGCGCTCCTCATCGGACGAATCGCCGCAATAGGCTTTCTCGCCTTTCCATTCCGGAGCGTGATGATGGGGTTCCGCAGACTGGCAGCGCAATCGATCATCGAACCCGGATCTTCAATCGACTTTCAAGATAGGTGTCACCGACAGCAGCGTCCGCAAAATACGAATCGATCAATCCCAGTGTCGTGCATGCCGCTCGGAGATGATCCGGATTGATGTCTTTCGGCAATAGAATTCGATAATTGTTCACGATGTCGCTGATCGCCTTCCAGAACAGCTCGAGATTCATGTATTGATATCCCACCGAATTCCCTGCATTTTCGGAGGCAACACCAAGAAACTTCTCGTCCTTCAGTATCCCCTTGCGTTCACCTCGAGTCGTTTTCTGCGCCTCGGTGATGCCTGCCGGTGAGGTCGCCAGCAGCAGAAACTTCCCTGCGATCGCATACCCGGGATTCAGATTGTTTCCGAAGGGGAGAGGAACGGAACGGTACACAAGGCCTGCAATATCGGTTTCACTGAAAGCGACTCGATCACCCCCGAAGGTTTGGGCAATCAGATTCTCGATCCGAACCAGCAACGCTCGCGCCCGCGCTTCATCCCGGATCTCGATCCCAAACACAGTTTCGGGTATTGGAGCAAATCCACCGGAATTGACCGATTGGACACACCAGAAGATTTCATTCCCGAGTATCTCGAACAACTCTTGTTCAATATCCAGACCCAATGCCTGATTGGCTGCTCCGATTCCGGCTTGAATCATCTCCTTTTGCGAAGCTTCAGCGGTCTCCAGTAACTTGTTCTTGTGATACAGATACATATCCTTGAACATGATCGATGCGGAAGACGCCAGGATCGTGTTGTCCGGAATCAAGGCTTCACTCGCTCCTTCACGACCGTTTTTCGGGAACATGACCAGAAACTTGGATGCCGGTTTGAAATCGATCCGAATGAGGCTGTCGGCTCCGGTTTTCCCGAAATTCCACGCCATCTTGAACTCCTGGTAGTCGTCTACCAGTTCCTGGAATGCTTTTCGTGCTTCTTCGGGCTGTTTTTCAATAAACTGCTGCATGGTGGCGGGTGCAAAATAGATGCGATTCGCGAAAGAAGCCGTTCCCTCCAGCAGTTTCTTGTAGACATCGGATTCAAGAAACCCCGGCGTGCGCTTACGGAGCACATCGATCGTGGTCTGGATCGCGAGCACATCATTGGAGGCGATCAGCAGATTCTTGTGGAAGTAATACGAGAGACTGAAAGGTCCTTCGATGGGAATCGTCGAGATTTGAATCTTCTGGTATTCCTGGGTCGACACCGGTTTTGATCCGAATGTTTTATTCAGATAATCCGCAATTTTAACGACATTGCCCTTTTCGCCAAGATCGAACACCGTAACAACCTGTGGCATGATTCCCGTGAATCGCACCGATATGTCGACTCGATGATCCGACAGTATTGCGGCGATTTCCTGATTGAACGCGAATGCGGCAGGGTCCGGAAGGGGCAGATTCTGGCGTGCCTCGGCAACACCCTTGGCGATCCCGGGGTCTTTCCACAGATCGAGTTTCAGAAGATCCTGGTAGAATTGTGTCGTCTTGAACTGCTCCCAGGATTCACCCAACCCCGTCATATTCACATACAAGCCTGAATCTGCCGGTAACGGCGGTTGAACCTCTTTCTTCGAACAACCCGCAATCAACAGCGTCGTAATGGTAACCATCACCCACAGCATCTGCATCTTCTTCATGTCCGTACCTCCGTATTTAAATATACCGACGATTCATCATAACGAGTTCGGGGCGGGAATGAAAGAGCGCAGGTTTCTGCGGGTCCTCCGGTCCGACTCACCCGTAAATCTTCCGGATCTTCTTCAGATGATGCGATACATTAGCGGCAGTAAATCCAAGCTCCGCTCCAATTTCACGCCATGTGTAACCCTGGACCAGATACTGTAAAATATCCCGCTGCTGCTCCGTGAGCTTTCCGGCGAGCATGTCGATTTGGAAATCCGGGCCGGATTCGATCTCCGTGGATTCCGGTTCCTCCTCCTGCAGCAGTTCCCGTTTTTGGCGAAGAATCTTCTTCAGACAGTCCAACAGACGCCATCGGGCCAGCTTCATCAGGAACTCAGAGGGTGTCCCGATACGTACGTCGACCCGGTCGAGTCCTTCGATGATCCCGATACAGGCTTCCTGTTTCAGATCATCCGGATCAACTCCATCGATCCATGCATAACGTCTCGCGATCCGTTCGATTCGCGGCATCAACTCACGGATCAATTCATCACGCGCCTTCATATCGCCGTTTCCTGCGCGTTGTACAAGTTCGCAATTCATGTCGTCCTCCCAACCGAAAAAAACGCTCCGGTTCAGGACAGGACACGCCCGGGAACTTCTTCTGATGATGTGAGGTGTTTAAATCAGCTCGAAAAAATCAAACCAAGCAAACTTAAAACCGCACGAGGGCGTGAACGTCCCTGTCAAACTCATCGGAGAATCTCGTTTCAATCATCGGTTGCCCTCCATGTTGTGGGTTTCTGCCTGGCGAGGTATTCACTCGCATGAACATACGAAATATAGAAAACAGATGTTGCATTGGTAAATAAAAAAAATGCAACCGGCCGCGCATCATCCATGACTCGGTTTTGAATTTGACATCGCCTGATGACTTCTCTTAAGACGTGAGAGGATCGAATCGAGTGCGGTATTCGCTTCGATCCGGGGATTCAAACAGCTATCCGGAGGACCCATTGATCCTGATCCAAGCCTGCGAGTTCGCATTGCCTGAGACCATCATCCCGGTCTCGACCCTCCTCGAAACTGACCGGACGCGACTCGAACAACTCTCGGCATCACTCCGATTCTACCCGAATCTGGGACGGACATTCGGCGCCGGCATCCAATCTGTCCGTCGTTACAATTCAGGACATGAAATCTCCTCCCATGTCAGTGAACTCGTCACCCGATTGCTCATCGGATCGTCACTGCCGGCTCCGGTCGACCTCGTGGTCGACTTCTCAACGGTTCCACACGGGAACGAAACGTGGGGAACGTATGTTTGCGACGATCTGAAATCCGAAACATGTCGGGCGATCAGCATTACCGGCGGAGGATGCGCGAATTTTCACATGGCCCTGTGGTCGATCGAACGGATGCTCGCTTCAGACTCATCGCTCCAACAGGTGCTGCTCATTTCAGTCGATCAGGTTCCGGATCGAGCGCGCGTCCTGTTCCCACTGACATTCCTCGGGGACGGTGCTTCAGGCTGGCTCATCAACCGGAATCGACCGGGCTGGCAGGTTCTCGGAACCCGTCTCGTGACTGCGGCTCATCTCAGAGACGCAGTGGGACTTCCCACACGCGCCGACCAGCCGATTCCAGTCAGTGTCTCCCTGATCGAAACACGTCTGCTCCCGATTCACTTCAAGGCGATCGACCGATCGATCCGGTCGCTGCTCGATGAACACTCGATGACAATCGATGATGTGAACTGGTACATATATCCCTGCATGTCCTCGGGTGATCGATCGAGTTTCTGTAGGGCGTTCCGGGTTCCTGAAACGAAACTTGCCGGAGGACGCATGCAGGACGCCGGTCATGTGTTTGCGACCGATATGGCCATCCAGTTCAAAACATTGAATCGCGTCGAGCATGCCCCGGGAACGACCGTGATGCTCATCAGCGCCGGAGCCGGTTTTCATTGGGGATGCACGTTGCTGCGCCGTTCGGATGGGTCGATGGGCGGGACACCGGCCAGGCAGATGGAGATCGTGATGTGATACAGCAGTATGTACGCAGTCATGCGCAATGTGATCGCATCGCCATCCGGATGAACCGGGATGCGATATCGTACAGGGATCTGTTTGCCTGCGTCGATCGGGCAGCCGGGAAGATGTATCAGTCCGGCGTTTCGCCACAGGATCGTGTGGTCGTCGATCTGCCGAGGTCGATCAACGCCGTCATCGCCATACTCGCTGCCTTGTCCAATGGGGCCGCCTATGTCCCGCTGGATCCGCGTTGGCCTGCCGCCCGGAAGCACGCGATCATCCTCTCATGTCAACCCCGCATGATCGTGACGGACGATCCTGTGCTGAGCAGGGAGATATCCGCCGGGACGGGATGCCCTGTCGTGTCGGGTATTGAGTTGCGAACGATCGAGACTTCCGCAACGGCCGATCTTCCTGTTTGGACGGAAGATCCCGAACTGATCGCATACATTCTTTTTACATCCGGCTCGACGGGCATCCCCAAGGGAGTCAAGGTTTCTCACCGCGCGGCACTCGCATTCCTGTCGTGGACATCCGCTCGGTTTGCCCTTGAACCGGAGGACGTTTTCGCAAACTTCGCCTCATTTTCATTCGATCTCTCCGTGTTCGATCTCTTCAATGCCCTTCATCACGGCGCAACCCTGGACCTCATCCCCGAAGAGATGTGCCTCCTCCCATCCAAACTCGCGGACTATATCGTCCGTCATCGAATATCCGTCTGGTACTCCGTTCCATGGATCCTGACAAGTCTCGTACGTTTCGGACGACTCGATCGCTTCCCGGATCTCCCGCTCCGGATCGTATTGTTCGCAGGAGAGGTATTCCCGATCGAGGACCTGAAACGCGTCCGGCAAGCTATTCCCGGTTCCGCGTTCTACAACCTGTTCGGCCCGACCGAAACCAATGTCTGCACGTACTATGAAGTGCCCCTGGATCTGCATTCCTTCAACCGTCCCGTGCCGATCGGTCGACCCTGCTGCGGAGACCGGCTCGTTGTAATGGACATCGATGGGCGTCCGGTCGGCGTCGGTGAGGATCGGGAAGGTGAGCTGCTCGTCGCAGGCCCGACCGTCATGTCGGGGTATTGGGGACAGCAAGACAGTGACTGCTGGATCCGGCTCGGAATCGACGACGCGGCGGATGTGTACTATCGAACCGGGGATCTCGTCCGATATGACCCGGATGGAAATCTATGCTATCTGGGCAGGCGAGATGACATGATCAAACGCCGCGGATTCAGAATCGAACCTGCGGAAATCGAACATGCCGCGAGAAGCATCGATGGTGTCGAGGCTTGCGCGGTGGTCTCCCGGACCGAACAGGCAATGACCCGGATCATCCTGTGGATTGCACCTGAGCTGAACCTTCATCCCCGTCAGGTCAACGAGTCCCTGGCATCGCTGATCCCGGAATACATGCTGCCGGATTCAATCCGTTTCATGGCGTCTTTACCTCGGAATCCAAACGGTAAAATCGATAAGGAGGCTCTTAAAAAGTATGTCTGATCCTACCCGGATTTCCACTGCCATCCGTCAGTTTATCCGCGAATCGTTCCATGCCGATGACGGTTCGGGCGATATCGGAGACGACTTCCCGTTGCTCGGGGCCGGCGTCATCGATTCAGTCAGCATGTTGATGCTGATTAATTATATCGAAGACACCTTCGATGTCTCATTTGAAATCGATGAAATCGTGCGTGAGCGGTTCAATACCATCCGATCCATCACCGACCTGGTCATGGAAAAGCGAGGCCGGAAAGCGTGAATCACCCCCTTCGGATCCTCCTGATCGATGCGCTCGGATCCTGGCTCGCGCATTCGCCGACTCTCCGGGATCTCGAACAGGTCGTCCTCCCCATCGGACTCATGTCCATCGCCTCAAACTTAAAGCATCGCTTTAATGATCGCGTGACCGTGTCTATCCTTCACCGTCTCGTCGATTGCGATAATGCCGACGATCTCGCATCCAAAATCCGTCAGATACATCCGGATCTGATCGGGATCCGCGGGCTTCACATCTATCGACACGAGTTCCATGAAGCGGCTCGGATCGCACGAGCGGAAGGGGTTCGGATCGTGATAGGCGGGGGCCCTTATTCAACATCATCGCCTTGCGAAGCTCTGAGCGATCGGAATCTGGATTGTGTGGTCATCGGAGAAGGGGAGATCACCTTTTGCGAGATTGTTCGGTGTATTTTGGAAGGGACTGAATTCCATCATCTGGAGGGGATCGCCGCTATCGACCCGGTGACAGACCGGTACGTTCAGAATCCGCCGCGCCCCTTCATCGAAGATCTCGACTCGCTGCAGGATCCTGATTACTCATTGATCGATCCCGATCGATACAGTCGTTTCCTGACCTATGGGTACAACCGCAGACGGCAGGCTGTGATCCTCTCATCCAGAGGGTGTCCGTTCGAATGTGCGTACTGTCACAACATTTTCGGGAGACGTTTCCGGATGCGGAGCGCCGAACGGGTTGTCGAAGAAATCGCGCGCCTGCACGACCATCAGGGGATCGAAGATTTCTATTTTATCGACGACAACTTCAACATGGACATCCCTCGAGTCAATCGTTTTTGCGAGGCCATGCGTCGCCGTGATTTGAAGGTCAGACTCTATTTTGCAAATGGCGTGCGAGGGGATCGGCTGACCCCGGATCTGATCGATGCGCTGATCGATGCGGGCACGGTCGCGATGACCTTCGCCGTCGAGACTGCGACTCCGCGGATTCAGACGCTGATCCGGAAGTTCAATCGGCTGGATGTACTGGAGCGCAATATCCACCATGCATGCGATCGAGCCATCATGGTATCGGTATGCTTCATGATCGGATTTCCCTCCGAAACCGTGGAGGAGGCACAGGCGACCATCGACTTTGTCGCCCGATTTGACCGGATCGTTCTTCCGATGTTTTTTTCCGTCAAATACTATCCGGATACGGATATCTATGAGATGGCGAAAGCGCATGGTTTCGATGTGGTGCGCGCGGATCAAGCCTATGACGAGGCCTATCATGACATCAGTCACAGCGGTACTCCCACGATCCCGAACCGGGCGTTTCAAGCGATATACTTCCGATTTCTGAAGGAGGTCTTCCTGAATCGGCGGCGAATCGAAAACGCGCTGGCCATTCAACGCCGATACTTTACCGAAGCCGAACTTCTCGATGCCTACAGCCTCTTTTTCAGACGGCGAATCCGCGATATCGATTCCGATATCCTGCGACTGGCTCGATAGCTCCGGAAAATAGGACAGGCGGGAATGTCCCGCCTGTCAAAGGGTTACACCGGTTCGATGCGAACTATCTGGCGTGTTTTTCGAGCACGCGTCGGCGTGTATATTCGATCAGACCGCCTGCATCGACGATCGCCTGACGGGCCTTCGGCAACGGCACGATATCATAGGTCTTCTTCGTGCGCTTATTCGTCAGTTTGTTGTCCTTGATTTCGATCTCGTCGTTCAACTCTCCCTCGATTTCAGGGCAGATGATGGTGCGGAGTCCGAGATTGATGGCATTCTGGATGAAGATCCGGGAGAAGCCCTTGGCGATGATGATCAGTTCATGGCCTTTCAGTGTCGAGGCGGCCTGTTCGCGGGACGACCCGCACCCGAAGTTGGCGCCGCCGAGAATGATGCTGTTCGGTGGAAAGGCTTTATTCTTGAGCTGCGTATTGAATTCGGTGTAATCGGCAAAGGCGAACTGGGGGGTTTCGGTCGGAAGGACAGTCGCCATGAACCGGCCGGGGTAGATCACATCCGTGGAGATATCGTCGCCGACTTTGAACACGATTTTTGACATGGTCATTCTCCTTTTGTGGGATCGGTGATGACACCGGTCAGGGCGCTTGCGGCGGCAGTTGCCGGTGAACAGAGATAGACTTCGCCTTTGGGATTGCCCATGCGGCCCTTGAAGTTGCGATTGGTGGTTGCCAGTGCGACTTCACCGTCTCCGAGAGCGCCCTGGTGGACGCCGAGGCAACAGCCGCAGCCCGGATTGATGATGACGGCGCCGGCATCGACCAGTGTGGTCAGGATACCCTTCTTCAGGGCTTCACGATAGATTCGCCAGGTGGCGGGGAAGATCAGCATCCGGATGTTCTTGGCGATCTTGTGTCCCTTCACGATTTTCGCGGCAGTTTCAAGATCATCCAGGCGGCCATTCGTGCAGGAACCGATCACGATCTGATTCAGTTTAACGCCTTCGATTTCCTTGACCGATTTGACATTGTCAACAGTGTGCGGACACGCGACCTGAGGGGTCAGTTTCGAGACATCGATTTCGATCACTTCATCATACCGGGCCGATGAATCGGGTGTGACGATGTCGATTTTTCCCTTGACTCCGGCAACTTCACGCAGATACCGCACCGTTTCCTCGTCAGCAGGCACGATTCCGCTCGTTGCGCCCGCTTCGACCGACATGTTGCACAGCACGAGTCTTCCGGAAGTCGTCATCTTCGAAATCGTCTTCCCGTGGAATTCAATCACTTTGAAATTCGCGCCTTCGGCGGAAATCATCCCGATCAGATGTAGAATCAGATCTTTGGCACCGACTTTTCGAGGGAAGCGTCCGGAAACGTCCACTTTTATAGTTCCGGGAACTTCGACATTGAGAGCGGTTCCGAGTGACCAGACACTGGCCATCTCGGTGGCGCCGATTCCGAACGAGAACGCCCCGAGCGCCCCGTGGCTCGTCGTGTGACTGTCGGTTCCCACCACAACGTATCCCGGACGGATGTACCCGTTTTCAGGAAGAATCTGATGGCAGATGCCGCCTTCATCGCCGCGGATATCATGGAAATTCGGGATACCTTGAGCCGCGATGAATTCCCGGATCTTCTTCTGATTGGTCGCGGTTTTCGAGGTTTCCGCGGGAACCCGATGATCCAGAATGATGACGATGCGCGAAGGATCCCATACTTTGGCAGGGATACCCGTGCCCTGATAGATCTCGTTGAATTGATTGATGACGAGCGCTCCGTTTTCATGCGACATCGCGATATCGACGCGTGGCTCCAGGACATCGCCGATGTCCACGGATTTCTTTCCGGATGCCCGGGCGAGAATTTTCTGAACGATTGTCATACCCATATCGTTGACTCCTTGTCGACTAGAGTTTCTTGGCGATAGCGTCCGCCAATTCAAGCGTTTTGCTCGCGCCGCCCATATCGTAGGTGCGAACCTTGCCTTCCTGAATCACCGCTGCCGTCGCAGCCTCGATCGCAGCGCCGGCATCCTTCTCACCCAGCCAGTCCAGCATCATTTTGGCCGCGAGAATCGTCGCAATGGGGTTGACTTTGTACTGACCGGCATACTTGGGTGCTGATCCATGCGTCGGTTCAAAAACCGCGAGTTTCTCGCCGATGTTCCCCGAACAGCCGAATCCCAGGCCGCCGACCATCTGGGCGCAGAGATCGGAAATGATATCGCCGTAGAGGTTGGGGGCGACGATCACATCGTAGTTGAATGGATTCTTCAGCAACCACATGGTCATCGCATCGATGTTCGCATCGTCCATCTGAATATCAGGGAAATCCTTGGCGACTTCTTTCGCCATCTCGAGGAAAAGCCCATCCGTCGCTCGAACAACATTCGCCTTGTGCACGATCGTCACCTTTTTACGATCGAATTTCCGCGCAAACTCGAATGCAGCCCGAACGATTCTCTCGGATCCCTTCTTCGTGTTGATTTTGCACGATACGGCATACTGGTCGAGGGGCAATTTACCGAATACACCGAATGGCTTCGAGATCTTGTTCAGAACTTCGGCCAGTTCCGGTTGACATGGATTGAACTCGACCCCTGCATAGAGATCTTCCGTGTTCTCACGGAATACGACCAGATCAATGTTTTCCTTGAAATTGAGCGGATTGCCCGCATAACCCTTGCAGGGACGCAGGCAAATATACAGATCGAAAAGTTGACGCATCCGGACGATCGGGGATCGATAGGTCAATCCCTTGTCCCGGAGTTCAGGCGCCAGTTCCGCTGCGGCTGTTTTCACCGGTTTCGACGTGATCGCACCGAACATCGCGGCATTCACATTACCCAGCAATTCGATCGTGCGTTGCGGGAACGCATCGCCTTCCTTGCACCAGAACTCCCAACCGATATCGCCATGAATGTATTCCGCATCCAGTTTGACCTTGTCGAGCACGATCTTCGCAGCTTCAAGAACTTCTATCCCGATTCCATCTCCGGGGAGCCATGCAATCCGATACTTAGCCAAGGTGTACCTCCTTTAAAAATTGATGTGAGCGTTCGATCAACGCGAACCTGCGATCAGGTTAAAACTATATATTTCATAAATTCTTAGATGGTGTCAACGATCAACTTGTCAGAATCATGGTGTTGCACGATCCATCGCTCGCAATGTCAGTCAGAATCGCAACCGGAACCGGTGCGCCATCGGATCCGGTTCCCCGCAGACACTCCGTGGCATAAATCAGATCCATCACACCGCCGAAAGACCCTCGGTCCGAGCAACCCGCTCTGCATTCACTCGACCCGGACCCCATCACGGGATCGTCCGCCAGCGCGCTGCGAATTCGCTCACCCATGCCGTCTCCATTATCCGGAATCGAAATCAGAACCCTTCCGGAAAAAACGGTATGCGGGGAAAACTCCCGCCAGATCCGTCCGATCCATCCGGGCACTGTTTCCGGCAGTCTCTTCCACTCCGAGCGCTCGCTTTCAATCCCCGAAATCCGCCCCCGAACGTGCGGTTGATTTGCGCAGAGATCTTCCGGCGCAAGGATGACGACTCCCGCTCCGTTCTGTGAAAGTCGGCGGGGTAAACGCAAATGAGCGCCATCGACACCTCCCGCTATCACCAGATCCATCCGCCCGAAATCAAGCATCCGCATTGCGGCCCAGATCGCATCCGACGAAGCCGTCTCATGGCCGAAACATGAGAAACTCGCGCCGGTGATTCCCAACAAAATGGAGGCATGGCTGGCCGGCGCATTGAGAACGGTGTTGGTGAAGAGCATCGGGGAAGCGAGATCCGATCCGAGTTCACGCAGTTGAGTCGTGTAATCGATCGACATGCCCAGTCCCGCGGTACGGGAACCGAGAACGATTCCGGTTCGATCCGGGCTCTTCATGTGCGGATTACCGGCTTCCGAAAGCGCGGCTCGAATCGCCGCACACGCCATCAGAGAGATCGGATCGAGCCGTCTGGTCCATCCGGATTCTATCATGGATCGAAACTCGAGTGTCCCATTCGGGGATGGCTTCGTATGGGACGATGCCGCCAGTTCAGCTGGTGAATTCCCCTCTCGACAGATGCACCCCCTCCCCAGGATACAATACTGCTTCACGATTCAACTCTCCTGAACAGCAGCATCACACTGCTTCCACCAAATCCGAAACTCGAACTGCCCGCAACATCGATCGTCGCAGGTCGGGCGGAATGGGCGACATAATCCAGATCACACAGAGGGTCCGGAGATTCGAGGTGCATCGTCGGTGGCATGATCTGATCGCGTACCGCCAGCACCGTGATGACTGCCTCGACGGCTCCCGCAGAAAACTGGCAGTGCCCCAGCATCGATTTGGTGGAACTGATTCCGATCCGATCGGCATGCGCTCCGAATGCCAGATGAACGGCAGCTGTTTCGGCCGAATCGTTCAAGGGGGTACCGGTGCCGTGTGCATTGATGTAATGAACGGATTCCGGCAGGCAGCGAGAGGCGGAGAGCGCTGTGGATAGACATCGCGCCCAGGACCGTCCCGTCGCATCCGGCGTGGTCATGTGGAAGGCGTCTGAAGTCAGTCCATATCCGATCAATTCTGCATGAATCCGGGCACGGCGTGCACGCGCATGTTCGAGCGACTCCAGCACCAGCACTCCCGCACCCTCGCCCAACGACATCCCGATGCGTCGCCGATCAAATGGTTTGCAGCAATCCGGGTCCATGGCTCTGAGCGTGTTGAAGCCGCCGAAACACAGCCGGGAAATCACATCGGCGCCTCCCGCGAACGCAACCTCCCACATGCCGGTTCGAACCGCATCGAACGCAAATCCGATCGCGACGGATGCACTCGAACAGGCCGTCATCGGCACGAGTTGCCGACTCAAACCGGGATGCATCGATCGAATCTGCTCCGCAGGTGAGGCCGGGTTGTAGAGGTCGGGATGTGGCTCACCGGAATCCTGAGATATCACGTCTGAGAAGATCAATTCGGATTCGACCGGAACGAATGATCCGGAACCGCCGCCGAAAACGAGTCCGGAGGGGATGGCGGGATCGATTGCCAGCCGGGAGTCCGCGAGCGCTTCCCGAAAGGCCGAAACGGCAATCAGATCAAGCAGGGACAATGGTTGTCCGGCCCGGATCGCCAGATCGGTCACGATCGATTCCGAAAGTTCGGCTGCCCGCCGTGAGGGATAGGCGGTTGTATCGAATCGAGTGACATCCCGGATGCCGCATTCGCCGTTCAGCACACCCCTCCACGTCGTCTCGGTCGTCGAACCGAGACTGCTCACGAGGCCCAATCCGGTAATGACGACCCGTCTTTCAGACCGGATTTTCATGGATCCTCGATGTGATGAACCGGGTGAGACGGGGCAGGGAGGAGAACAGTTCGACCGAGACATCCTCCGGAGTGAGAGTCAGGCGAAATCGCTGCTCGATGGCGATGGCCAGTTCCAGCATCTCGACGGAATCGAGAGCTGTGCCGGAAGCGAGGAAATCGAAATCGTCTTCGATCGATTCCGGAGAATCTCCGATTGAAAAGTGCCGGTGGAGGATACTTTTCAGGGCGCTTTGAATGTCGTTGTCCGTCATGAGGCATCTATCCGGAGGCGGCTTGGGGCGATCGGCTTGTGTGAACGTAACCGGCAGAGGCGCGCCTTGTGTTCGCCTTTTGTTCGCTTTTTCGTTGACTCGATGCGGTCTTGCCGATAGAGTTCCGAACGGGCTCGATCGGAAGGAACCATTCAAATGAACGATATATCTGGAAAAATCATTATTCAAGGTGCTCGTGAGCATAATCTGCGAGGCATCGACCTCGAAATTCCCCGTGGACGTCTGGTTGTCATCACGGGTGTATCGGGATCCGGAAAATCCTCGCTGGCGTTTGATACGCTGTACGCCGAGGGTCAGAGACGATATGTCGAGTCATTATCGTCGTATGCGCGGCAGTTTCTCGGTCAGATGGAGAAACCTCAGGTCGATTATATCAGCGGCCTGTCACCGGCTATTTCAATCGAGCAGAAAACTGCGGGGCACAACCCTCGGTCGACGGTTGGTACGGTTACCGAGATTTTCGATTATCTCCGCGTTCTTTTTGCCCGGACGGGTGTTCAGTATTGTCCGGATTGCGGGCAATCGATCGCCACGCAATCGGCTCAACAGATGGTGGAGTCCATTCTGGCATACCCCGATCAGGCCCGGATCATGATCGCCGCACCGGTCGTCCAGAACCGGAAGGGAGAGCACCGGGAAGTCATCGAGAAGGCACAGCGGGATGGGTTTGTACGGGCTCGGATCGACGGTGTGATGATCGATCTGGATACTCCGATTCAACTTGACAAGAAAAAAAAGCATACCATTGACATCGTCATCGATCGACTTGTCATAAAACCGGATATCCGTTCGCGATTGACGGATTCGGTGGAGACTGCGCTGAAGGTGAGTGAGGGGCTGTTGCGCGTGATCGTGATGGAAGGGGAGGAGCAGCTCGTCAGCGAAAATGCAGCGTGTCTGTCCTGCGGACGAAGTTTCTCGCCGATGTCGCCTCAGCGCTTCTCGTTCAACTCGCCTCTGGGCATGTGCTCGGTCTGCAGCGGATTGGGGACGCATCTCTATCCCGACCCCGAACTCATTATCAAGGATCCCCGCCTGTCGCTGGCAAAAGGGGCGGTCAAGTTCATCGGAAGTATCGAACAGAACCCGATGGGATGGAACATACGAAAGTTGCGTGCCATGGCCTCGGAACTCGATTTCAGCCTGGATACCCCGTGGCACGAATTGCCGGAGCTCGTCAGGAATGTCATTCTCTACGGTGGCCGGGATCTCAGGAAAATGGACCGAACCCAGCATGCAAAAATTGCGACAGCCTGGCCCGGTATCCTTCCCGAAATCGCCCGTTTGTATCTGCAGACAAAAAGCGAAGGGATGCGAAAGTGGTACGGGCAGTTTATCAGCAACATCACCTGTCCGGAATGCCAGGGAACACGATTGAGTCGGGATGCCCGATCGGTCTTGTTCCACAGCCGATCCATCGTCGACCTGTCACGGATGTCGGTTCAGAACCTGATCACATGGATCGAATCGCTGGAGATGTCTCCAACCGAGGCGGCGATTGCGGGTGAAATTTTCAAGGAGGTGTGCAGCCGCCTGAATTTTCTGAAAGATGTCGGCCTGCATTATCTGACTCTGGATCGTCAGGCACCGACTCTATCCGGCGGCGAAGCGCAACGGATCCGCCTGGCTTCCCAGATCGGGAGCGGACTGGTCGGGGTCATGTACATTCTGGATGAACCGTCGATCGGGTTACACTCCCGCGATACATCCCGGCTCCTGGCTACACTGGCTCGTCTCCGGGACATCGGCAACTCCGTGATCGTTGTCGAACATGATCTCGAAACGATTCGAAGGGCCGATCACATCGTCGATATGGGTCCCGGAGCGGGACATGAAGGCGGACAGGTTGTTGCATCCGGTCCCTATCAGGATCTCATTCGGTGCGACGCATCGCTCACCGGAGCCTATCTGTCGGGAAGACTGACGATTGATATCCCCGAGCGGCGCCGGAACGGGAACGGGAAGAAAATCAGGATCATCGGTGCGTCGGAGCATAATCTCAAGGATATCTCCGTGGATATCCCGCTCGGTCGATTCGTCTGTGTCACGGGAGTCTCCGGATCCGGAAAGAGTACGTTGGTCAATCATATTCTGTATCGTGCCGTGGCAGCCGAGTTGCATGGATCGATCCGAAAAGTCGGTCGGCATCGCCGGATCGAGGGGATCGAATACATCGATCGGTTGATCGAAATCACCCAACAGCCGATCGGGAGGACTCCGAGATCGAATCCGGCGACGTACACGAATGTTTTCGGACCGATACGCACACTGTTTGCCCAGCTTCCCGAAGCGAAGATGAGGGGGTACAGCCCGGGGCGTTTCAGTTTCAACGTTAAGGGGGGGCGGTGTGAGGCGTGTCAGGGCGATGGTGTCAAACGGATCGAGATGCATTTTCTTCCCGATGTGTTTGTGACGTGTGAAGTCTGCAAGGGGAAGCGATTCAATCAGGAAACACTGGAAGTCAGATTCCGTGGACTTTCGATTTCCGACGTTCTGGATCTCGAGGTCCGAGAAGCCATCGGGATATTCGCAAAAATTCCGGCCGTCCATAAAGTTCTCGGAACCCTGCAGGATGTGGGCCTGGATTATATCCGGCTCGGGCAACCCGCTCCGACCCTCTCAGGGGGGGAAGCCCAACGCGTGAAACTCTCCCGGGAACTCGCCAAAAACGAAACAGGCAAAACGTTGTACATCCTGGATGAACCGACTACCGGACTGCACCCTCACGACATCCACAAACTGCTCAAAGTCCTGCATCGTCTCGTGGATCTGGGCAACACCGTTGTTGTCATCGAGCATAATATGGATGTTGTGAAGAATGCCGACTGGGTCATCGACCTGGGACCCGAGGGTGGGGACGAGGGAGGAGGATTGGTCGTGGAAGGCACTCCGGAAGCTGTTTCGGCGTGTGAGCGATCGCATACCGGTCGCTTTTTACGGCCGGTTTTGGGAGTACACTGAGCATCCGGATGCTTACGATTCCGGTTCACCCTCCGGTTCACTCGGATTCTTGGGCCCCGGAAACAGCTTCTTTCCGACACTCTTGATCGCTGACAGAATCGGAGCTTCCGATTCGGGAGCGTTCGGGTTGAGCTGCAGATCCGACACGGCGATACAGGCGCACCCGATGAGCGGGGCGGATTCCGGGCCAAACCGTGAGCTGTTCAGCGGGAAGACGGGCAGACCGATGCGTGCCTGCACGCCGAAAACATGCATGACGGTTCTGACCAGGCCATTGGTCAGAGCCGCGCCCCCGGTCAGAACGACACCCGCCGGCAGATGAGCGCGACACAGCGTGCTTTTCAGGTTGTCACGGATGGAAATCAGGATATCGTCTGCCGCAGAACTCATGATCCGATTCAGACTGCGGCGTTTGACCCCCTTCGTGTCTCCGAACAGAGTCCTGGTGCGCACTTCCTGCTCCTCACGTTCCACGAATTCCGAAGTCGATCCCTCCAGATGCATGAGCCGTTCGGCTTCTTCCGGGGGAACATGAATCGCCATGGCGATGTCCTTCACCAGACGGCTCCAGCCTTCGTTGATCGAACCCGACAGATAGGGGCGACCTTCCTGGAAAACGATGTAGTCGCACGCCGAAGCTCCGAGGTGGATGAGCAGGCAACCGAGAGCTTTATCGTTCGGTTCGAGCACACTCATGCTGGCGGAGTAACCATTGAAGAGAAAACGAGTGACATCGAGCCCGACATCCTTGAACGCACGCCGGATGTTATTGACGACGGGTAATCGGGAATAGATCACATGATAATTCGAATGAAGCTGGTTGCCGATCAGATTCAGCGGTGATTCTCTGGGAATGCCGTCCAGCAAGGTACAGCGCTGAAAACAGTGAAGAAGTTCATGATCCTTCGGGACACGGACCGAGGCTTTCTGAAACATCTTCTTCTCAATCCGTTCGGTTACCGGCTGATTGTGAGCCAGTTCGATCTCCTCCGAGACATTCTCGCTGCGGACATGACTCCCGGAATGACCGACCCAGACCTCGTCGGCCTTCTTGAGCCCCGCCCGTTCGAAGGTCGAATCGACAGCGATTTTGAGGGATTGGACGGCGAGACGATATTCGCTGATCGTGCCGCAATTGAAACCGGTTGATTCCGAGACCCCGTTATGGTCCAGGGTGCAGGTGCCATCCGAGGAATACTGGAACAGGGCGGTCCGGATTTTACTGCTGCCCACATCGATGAGCAGAATGTTCCCTGATCGTTTCATAAGAAGCTCCCCCTCATGAGAGAACGAGTTGGCGTTGGGATGAGATATTGACGAGGATACCGTAGGCGTACATTGTGATGATCAGTGAAGAACCGCCATATGAGAAAAACGGCAACGTAACCCCCGTGTTCGGAATCAGGCTCAAACAGACACACACGTTCAGAAATGCCTGGGCGCAGATGTAAAAGACAATCCCGCGCGCCAGGAGCGCACCAAAACGATCCAAGGTAAATCTCGCAGTTCGTTCGCCGAGAATCAAGAGCCAGAGGAAGAGAAGAATGACGATTGCTCCGGCGACGAATCCGAGTTCTTCCGTCAGGACCGCATAAATCGAATCGGTATGGCTTGCAGGCAGAAACGATCGTTTGATCAATCCCTGTGCATAGCCGGTCCCGAACCAGCCTCCGGAACCGATCCCGAGATGGAACTGGAGGACGTGGAATCCGAGAGATGAAGGATCGACGCCCGGTTTCAGAACATCGAAATAATCCGTGAATCGTCTTCCGACATAGCTGTACTTGAATGGCAGAATCACCGCGAAAGGCGTGAAAATGAGCGCTGGAAGGGTGAAAAACTTCATCGGAATGCCTCCGATGAACAGCATGTATCCGGTGATCAGGATCATGATCGCGGCCGTTCCGAAATCCGGCTGCAGAATCACCGCTCCGATCAACATCCCGCAAACGGCCGCCATGGGGAGAAAATCGTGCAGAAAGCGAATCGTGCCGCCACGGTCGAACGACAGCATATACGACAGGTACATGATGATGATGACCTTGGCGAACTCCGATGGTTGCAGATGGAATCCGAAACCGAGAGACAACCAACTCTGCTCTCCGAAAAGAATGACCAGGATCAGGAGAGAGATTCCGAGAAGAAACGGGAGATAGGTTCGAAAACGGTAACTCTGATAGTTCAAGAACGCACCGAGGAAGAAAAAGGGAATTCCCATCAGTATAAAGACAATCTGCCGCAGCGCATAGAAAAACGGGTCCTTGTTCAAGTGTATCCCCGCGCTCATGACGGCGAGTAATCCAAGCATGAGCATGCTGATCAACGTGAAAACCAACCAAGGATCCGCCAGTTTAAAGACTCTGAGCATCGGTCACCTCCGGAGTGGGAGGGAGCGGGCCGGTCAGGCCATCCACTTCTGTCAGAATGCGCATCGCAATGGCATGGAATATCGGCGCTGCCACCACACCGCCATAGTAACCCTTGGCCCGTGGATCCTCGACGGATATCGCAATGACATAGCGGGGATCGATGGCCGGGAAAAAACCTGCGAATGATGCCCGATACTTGTTGGACGCATAACTCCCCTTGTCCAGAAGTTTGGCGGTGGCCGTTTTGCCGGCCGCAACAACGCCCATATCGATCAGAGAACCCTTCTTGCCGGTCCCATGGTCGATGCAATCCATCATCGCGGAGCGAATGAACTGATGCGTTTCTTCGGACATCACCCGTTCCGGCTGGTCGGTAAACAGATTCTCAATCGGATCTCCTGTCCGAGGATCCAGAACATTCCTGCCGAAATGCGGAACAATCCGATAACCACCATTCGCGATTGAACAATAGAATCCGGCGAGTTGGGCCAGACTGACCTGCAGTTCATATCCTTCCGCAACCGCTCCGATCGAGATAATTCCCCAGTTTTTGTACGGCAGTTTTCCGGCCGGACGACAGGGGAAATCAGCCGGTACCCGTCGCCCGAAACCCATACGTTTGAATTCATCCGCGATCTGTTGGTTGTCGAGTGCCGCGAAAATTTTCTTCGATACATTGATGATGCCGACATTGGACGAGTAAGTGAGTATCTCACCGAGTTTGAGTGAGGGACCGAATTTCTTCCAGTCCATGAAGGCTTTGCCCCCGAGCACGACCGGTTCGCGCCATTCCACGGAATCCGTTGTTTTGACCAGTTTGTTTTCAAGCGCAACGGACATGACGATCGGCTTCCAGACCGAACCGGGCTCGAATACCGATGCGGTGACCAGGTTCCGACGGAGATAGTCCGGCCAGCAATTGGCCGGCATCGCGTAGAAACGCTCGGGATCATCCATCACATCCGGAGAATGCTCGATACTCGCAGCCGCAAGGATGGCGCCATCCCGTGGATTCATGACCACCGCCATCGCCGATCTGGCCTTGTTTTCGATCATGGCGCGCGTCACCTCCTCCTGGGCGATGCGATGGATATTCAGATCGATGGTGGTCTGCAGATCGTGTCCGCGCTGAATCGGCTTGATTTCGTCAAATGATTCAAGTTCAGGCGTTCCGAATCGGTTTACACGATAGATGTATACCCCGACTTCTCCGGAAAGCAGTTTGTTATAGTAACTCTCGATACCCTCAATCCCGCGAAGGTTTTTATACGGTCCGAGTGGGTCGAAGCCGGATTCGCGTTCTCCCAGGGCGAATCCCACGAGCGAGGCGGCGTGGGGGTGATTGGGGTAATAACGCTTGATCTCCCGCTTGAATTGAATACCCGGCAGGAGACCCTGATTCTGCAGTTTGAATACGGCGGCGAACTGCTCCGGCGTGATGTTCTGTTTGATCCAGGCTGCATTGCGATTGGAATGCAGGCGACAGAGAATCTCTTCCTCAGGCATCTCCAGAGCGGTGGATAGTCTCCGGGCAACTCTCGCATCGTTATGTGTCGTCCGAATCACATGCGTGTCGGCTGCGATCGATACCCATGCATCGCTCTCGGCCAGAACAACCGACGGGTCACTCGACAGAATCCTTCCCCGTTGTGCTTCGACGCGAAATTCACGGAAAATCTGTGCGTTGACCTGGTCCGTCCACTCGTCATGCTCGAGGATGGAAAACTGGAACAGACGCAGGATGGCCAAAACGGCCACGCAGGAAAACAGGATGAGAACCCATTTCTGTCTGAGATCGGCGGGCTGAATCACGGCGCAGGGCTTTCAACCGGTGGCGGGGGAGAAGGTTCCGGTGCCGGGTCGGCTTCCGATGCCTCGGTAACACTCCGATCAAAGACAATATCCTCGGCATCCCAGTAAAACTGGATGAGGTTCTGAACAGATCCCTGAGCGGTTTTGAGTTCTTTATCGGTTTGGAGAACGGCGCAGTAGAAAGAATAGCCAACGAGGGAACCGAGGACAATCAGGCCGAAAAGAAAGAAAAACGGCCTGGCTCTGGGATAACGTGACCCGTGCTTCAACTCAGTGAACCGCCGATGGACTGCCCGTAGAACTTTCGGTAGTAGGCCGGCAGTCGAGCCGGGGATTTGGCGGGGTGAGGCGGTTGCGAGAGAGGATATTCGAATCCCGACAGTCTGACTTCACGAGCCCCGCGGCCGTACACGGCAATCCATGGTTCTTCGGTTGCCAGCACCGATCTGAAACAACCGACCCGGACTTCCGTGCTGTTTCCGAGCAGATTGCGGCAGTAGCGCCCGATGCTCCGGTAACAGGTCTGTTCGAGACCATCCGATCCCAGGCACACCGATACCAGGACCTCGTCGGCACCCTCGAAGCTCCGTCGATCGTCATAAGGATTTCTCAGAGCATGCGTGATCGCCTCGAGGGTCCCCTTCGATCCTTGCCTGATCGTCGAATGCCCGTACAGGATCTCACCGGCCCCCCGGAAAAACCCCACCACATCATCGACCTGCGGGGCACGAAAGCCGGGGAATGTCGTCAGATCGACAATCCCGCGCATGGCGCGATTGAAAAGGATGTAGATCCGGCTTTCAAGTTCGGTCATCGAGATTCCCTGGGGCTGGTCATCGCACATGGTCTCAAGGGATAATGTGCAGGTCGCATCCACGTTCGACTGCGTTTCCTTCAGGGCGAACTCGGATTGCAGCACATGCTTCCGGCCTTCGTCGGGATGGGGAAGAGATACAACGGCGACGGTGACAGCGCCCTGTTGCTGAGACAATCTGGCAAGACTCGGCGTGATGCCGGAGGGGAAGGACTTGCCGAGAAATGCGAGCAGCGCGTTGAGGCGTGTTCCTTCGAGAAGGTCAGTCAGTTGATGGACATATTGCGACAGAGCATTTTCTGCGAGGATGGTATCGTAATTCCGGGAAGGGACCGGAAGATACAGTGCGGCGTTGCCGCCCGGGAGAACATCCAATCCCTCATATCCGCTCTCGGCGCGATCGATCCCCAGAAATCCCGCCTTGTCGGCATGATCCCAATACTCTTTCGGCAAACAGGTCGTAGCCTGGAACGCATCGTCACCAACTGAAATCCAATTGACCGGATGTACCGCATTCGCGACGTCAGTCTCGTCCATGAACAACTTCGTCATATTTCCCCCTCCCGAAAGATGCGTCTGTTCCTACCATTAGTTGTGACCGGATCAATATGTTCAAACTATATATATAGATATATCCCTATAGACAATAAGTCAACAAAAAAGCCATTCAATTTTGGGAAAAGATCGCGCCCGGCAATCTCAAAACATTCAATAAAAATAAGGCGTTAATTAAACAGCAATGTCAACAAAAAAGTTGATTACAAGCGCGCAAAGCCGTTGACTTTAACCAACTAGTTGGTTATTAAAAAAAAGATTCAACCAATCGTTTGGTTGAATCTTAACCGATTCGTTGAGGAGGGTGAGTGGCATGAATCCGGGTTCATTTCATGAAATTATTAAATATCAACGAGTTGCGCTTGGTATTACTCAAGGAGCGCTCGCGGATCAACTCGAAGTCACCGGTGCCTACATCGCAAAACTGGAAAAAGGCGGTCTCGATCCCTCACCTCGATTCATCGAAAAACTCGCCGAAATACTCCATTGCAACCTCGTCGATCTCTACCTCGCCGGAATCCTCGAATCCAAACTCACTCCCCGGATCGCCGAAATTCTGAAAAAGTTGCGAATGGAGCAACATGAAATCAATAAAAACAATGTGTTACGAAACTTTATCGATCGGCTTCTCGCTCTGCCCGACTCGCGTCGTGATCAATGGATCGCGATTTTTTCCGAAATCCTCAACATCGATGAATCAAAACCGTTGCCGCTGATTGAAAACCTCTGATAAACTAAATTTCTGAATCAGCCTGATCAAAGGAGGCTCTCCATGTTCAACTCAGTGTTCCTGATCGGAAATCTCGGGGCAGATCCCGAAATTCGCTCGGTGCAGACCGGCAAGAAAGTCGCCAAGTTCAATCTCGCTGTCCATCAGGCCCGACGCGGTCCTACCGGGGAATGGATCGAGAAAACCATGTGGATCACCTGCACCGCATGGGATCGTCAGGCGGACACGTGCGAACGGTATCTCAGAAAAGGCAGCAAGATCGCACTCCGAGGCAGTCTCGACTACCAGGAGTGGAAAGCGCAGGACGGATCGAAGCGAAGCAAGATCGAGGTCGTGATTCGCGAACTTGAAAACCTGTCCCCACGTCCCGGCGAATCCAAACCACCTGTCTCAAAGGAATCTTCTTCTGCTCCAACTTCATCCGAGGACAACTACGATCCCATGAACCACTACGCCTCGGGTCCGGATGAACCCTCGTACCAGGACGATTTCTCACCCTCGGCATCCTCCGACAACATCCCGTTCTGAGGCTGTACGGAACGAGCATTTCCATGGATTTTCTGTCCAGACTCTTCGGATCCAGACAATCAAATCAGTCTCTCGATCGGCATTTCCGTAAAAAAATCAAAACACTGGAAAAACAACTCAAGTCCGACCGCGCCGATGAGAATTCGCAGGCCGAAGCGGCAACGCTGGAGGAACTCGGATTCCTCTATTTCGATCAGAAAATGTATCAGGCTGCCATCGAGAGTTGGTCGGAAGCCCTCCGGGTATATCTCGATACCAATGATCGCAAGTCGATGGCGTCGGCATATTCAAACATCGGAACCGCTCATCGCCTGACGGATGATGTGCGTCAGGCCGCCAAATTCTACAGTAAAGCGCTGCTCCTCGATCGCGAATTCCACAGCGGTGCAGGGGAGATGGCGAGTCTCCACAATCTGGCCGGCGCGTATCTGCAACTCGGCGAATATGACAACGCACTCGAAAAATACACGGAAGCACTCGATATCGCGCGCACCAGCAACCTCGAATCCTGGCTCGGTATCACCTGCTACCGGATCGGACTGAACTGCCAGTACAAACTGGATTACACAGAAGCACACCGCTTTTTTTCGGAATCGCTCCGGATGGCGGAAACCTCGAATCGTCTGGATATGATGACACTGAGCATCTTCGGGATGGGCCAGTGCTATGACATCCTCTCGGACTACAAACAGGCGCTTCTATGTTATGCCGACGCACTCGCCGGCGCTCGCAATCTCCAGGACCGACATCTCGAACACACCATTCTCATCGCCTACGCCAATCTCATGATACACCTCGGCCAGACCGAACAGAGTCGCGATCTGGTCAGACAGGCGATTGAAATCGCGCAAGACACCGATATTTCGCCGATCGATCGGATCGAACAACTGCTGATCCGCGCGAGGATCTTCAATGTTCAGGGAATGCTCGAAAAAGCTGTGCGATGTCTGGACGATGCCGAAACCCTGTCAATGCCATTGCCCAATCTGATCTATCTCGCGCAAATCCTGCATCGACGCGCTGAACTGGAGAATGAAAACGGGCGTTACGAGAATGCGCATGAACTGATGCGACGGATGATCGGTTATTTCGCGGAAGGCCGTTCCCCTCTGGTCGACCTCGAATCCAACCTCCTTCTCGGCCAGATCTACCGCAAACTCAGACAGGAAGACCAGGCCGTGGACGCCCGGGAAAAAGCCGTGAGCATCGCCGATTCGCTGGGATATCCCCGCTTCCTCTGGCGCACCTATCACGCACTCGGCCGACTCTACCACTCGCAACAACGCATTCAGGAAGCCGGAGAAGCCTACGAGACCGCGATGAGGTGGATTCACTTCGCCGCAGCCAATCTTGACATGGCGCAACGTCTCGCATTCCTGGAAAGCAAGGATCGTCTGCAGGTGTTCCAGGATGCCGTTGTGCTCCTTCTGGCCACAGGGCACAAAGAAGAAGCGATCCGCATCCTGAAATCGCTCAATATCGATTCCCTGAATCGCAAGGTTCAGCACATGCTGAGCTGAGTTATTTCATCTGAAAGACTCAAAGCCCCGATCACTGCAGTTTCAACTGAATCGGCAGGATGCCCCACTGGTCGCCGAGATCCTTTCGGACAGGCTCAAAACGCCATTTTTCGAGAAACGCGATCGCGTTCTTTTCAATCTCCGCATCCGCCCGTACGAGCGGCACGATCCGGCCAACCGTTCCATCGGGATGAACCCAGAATTTCAATCGGAGCGTGACGGCGGAGGTCGTGATGATTTCAGGCGGGGGAGGCTGATAGGTCACTCGGCGTTTCGCAACAGGGCCTTCGATCGAAAATGAATCCGTTGCCTTCTCGCTTCGCGGCTCTTCCGATGCCCGATTGTCAGGCAACCACGCGAACTCAGGCGGTTTCTCGGGGATCGATGCCTGCAAATCCTTGATCTTTCCCGGTTCAAGCGGTTTGATCTCGGGGGCGATCAACTCCCCGGCCTGCTTCGGAATCTCGATGCCCGGCAACGATTGCGTCGACAGTTCGGGCTGTTCATCACCCGAGGATTCGTGTTTGGGAAGATTCAGGGGAGGTGCTGAGAAGGAAGCCGAGGATTTCGTGTCCTTCTGGGGGCTTTTTCCTTCAGAATTCGTCTTTTGGGGCGATTCTGCCGGTTTGATGTTCGTCGACCCCAGTTCGATCTCATCGTGAAACGGTATCAGATCGACTTCGATCGGAGGCGATGACAACACCGGCTCGATGTTCGAAAGGCCGGGCAACAGGACTAGCAGCAGGAGATGGACGCCAACCGAGGCTGTATAGCACTGGAATCGGACACGATCGGATCCGCTCATCAGTTACTTTTTCCCTGCCGGTTTCGATTCGGTTTGATTGGTTGTTGCAATCGACAGACGGTCAAATCCGGCTCGCTTGGCATGGTCCATTACCTCGACGACCTGACCATGTGACACTGCCTTGTCCGCCTTGATGATCAGAATGCTCTTGTCTCCATGTTTGTGCATCAGATCGTCCATCTCGGAGATCGTCACCCGATACTGTTGAAAATAGAGCTCGCCGTTCGCCGTGATCAGCACCTGAGCGCCCTGCGGTGTTGTGATGGTCGTCGAACTCGACAACGGAAGCTTGACCATGACACCGGGAAACGAAATGAAGGTCGTCGTGATCATGAAAAAGATGACGAGCATCAGGATGACATCGATCAACGGAGTGATGTCGATCTTCGGGAGCAAGGCAGAATCCGTTTTGAACTTCATAGATCGTCTGATCCACTGTCGAGCGGCCCGCCGAGGGTCAATTGATCCAGAATATCCGATACGGTTTGCTCCATTTCAAGATTGATCCGTTCCACACGGCGGGCGAAGTAGTTATGCACCACCAGGGTGGGGATGGCGACGATGAGTCCCGCCACGGTGGTGATGAGCGCTTCGGAGATGCCGCCTGACAAGGCCTGCGGATCGCCGATGCCCTGGGAGGAGATCACGCGGAACGCACGGATCAGACCCGTGACGGTTCCCATCAGACCCAGGAGCGGAGAGATGCTTGCGACGGTGGCCAGTACACCCAGACCCCGTGTAAGTTCCTGATAGGCGATCCGTCCGGCGTTTTCAAAACCTTCCCGGATCACGTCGCGCCCGGCCCCGGCCTTGCTCAATCCGGCGCGAATGACCGACGCCCCGACTTCATCGTGGGCGTTGCAGACTTCAATCGCAGCCGTCAGCCGCCGCCTTCTGAGCATTTCTAGCACCCGCTGTACCAGTGAATCCGGAAGTATCCGCTGCTTCCTCAGTCGGTACCAGCGTTCGAGCGCGACAGCGAGCATGATGATTGAACACAGGGTGATCGGAATCATCAGCGGTCCACCTTTGATGACTGTACTGAGAAAATTCATCGGTCGTCGTCTCCTATTTCTTGCCCTTCTTCGCGGACTTTCCGGTCTTGGACGAACCCTTGCCCGATTGCCCCGGGCCGGGTTCCGGTTGTTGTACTTCCTGCGTCGGTGTGGCCGACGGTGTGTGAACGGCATCCGGATTCGTGTCGGGGGTTCCATCCCGCAACGAACGCGCCTTGGCATACATCTTGGCCGCGTCTTCCGTCTTCTTCTGAGCCGTCAGAATGTCGCCCGCTCTCTGGGCTGCATCAATAACACACTCCGGTACATCATGAAACAGGTAGGTGATTTTAAGATACTCCTGCAGCGCATCGTCCGGGTGACGGTCATTTTCGAGGCATCGGGCCTTGATCAAAACCGTTCTGGCCTGAATGGCCCGGTCAGCGGATCTCGACGCCTGCTCCAGCCAACTCTCATACTCCCTGCACCGCCCGGTTTCGATTCCGATTGACGCGAGCATGAGCCATGCCTGTTCACGCTGTTCCGCCCCCGGGAATTGCTCGACCAGTCGCAGCAGATACTGTGATGCGGACTCGTACTGACCGGCATCGAACGCGACACGTCCGGCGCGAAGCAGCACAGCGCTGATGCGCGGATGATTCGGCGCATGTTCGATCACCCACTGCAGCAGACGATTGGCTTCCTCGACATGACCCGCCTCGGATTCGATATCACTCAATTCCATCGCCGCATCGGCCGCATACAGTCCGGCATCGGGCTGCTCCATCAGTTTCCGGTATTCCACGGTCGCTTCCCGGGGTCGGCCGGCATCGGTATACAGTTTCGCCAGTTTGAAACGGATGCTCTGCCGGTCGGGCTCCGGGGTCGGATCGTCCAGCATCCGCCGATAGATCTCGATCGCCTCATCATACCGCTTCTGATCGATCAGTACATCGACCGCTCCGGACAGTGCCAGAGCGGCTTGAGGAGTCCCGGGATGATTCCGGGCGATTTCCTGGCATTCCTTGAGATACTCGTCGAGGCGATTGGTCTGGAAGTAGGTGAGACCCAGCGAGTACTGTGCGGTGGCGGCTTCCGGTGCAGTCGGGAAGCGATCGATGATCTGCCGGTAGATCGATACGGCCAGTGCGTAATCCTCCTGGCTGTAGATGCAATCCGCCTGCTTGATGAGTGCGGATGGGGCGAGATCGCTTTCGGGGTGATCGAGATATGCGGTGCGGTATATGTCCGCTGCCCGACCGAAATCGCCTCGATTCCGCTCCGTGTCGCCGAGTAGAATCCGTATTCTCTGGCGATCACGCGGTTGGGATGCCAGCCGCAGTGCGTTGTCGAGGGTCGCCACGGCGTCGTCATGCCGGCCCTGGATTCCATCGATTTGTGCCATGAGAAGTCGGGCTTCGAGTGCTTCGGGATGGATCGGATACTGTTCGATCAAACCGGCAAACCGAATTCGGGCGCTTTCATAATCCTGCATGTTGAACAGGCACTCTGCCTGTCGGAGCAGTGCTTCCGGTCGGTATCTGGATTTGGCATACTGCCGCGCAAATCCTCCGAAAGCCGTCGCGGCATCCTTCCAATTCTTCATGGCGTAGAGATTCCAAGCGATACCCCGGTCGATCTCGGACTTCAGATCTTCCGGAGTATCCCTCTCCCGAAGACTCTCGAATCGAACACGGGACTCATCAAAGCGTCCGAGTCGATACAGAATTTCACCCGCATACAGCGCGTACAACTCGTAACCCCTCAGCGGCAACGGCGACGTCAGCGCTTGATCCATCTCGGTAATCGCCGCCTCCAGCTGGCCTGCGCGCATCAGAGCGATTCCGGCATTGGCGCGCGCGGCATACGCCAGGGTTCCTTTCGCCTGTTGCGAGAGATTCTGGAAAGCCGTCGCGCTTTTCAGATACTGTTTCTGCTGGTACAGACACAAGGCTGACATGAATGCCATATCCTGGCCGTGCCCGGAGCCTGCGGCCTCGGAACTCAACTGCCCGAATATCTCGGATGCCCGTGCGTAATTGGTGCTCTCATACTCGATCCAAGCTCGGATTTCGAGTTCGCGGGCGGGGTTTTTGGATTCCATCTGCGAGGCAAGTTTCAGATAGCGGATGGCTGAAGCGCTGTCCCCTTTCAGAATATAGATCTTGCCGGTCTGATATGCTGCCTCGAAACTCAGATTTTTCTGAGGGAAACGCTGAATCAGAGTATGAAAGTCTTCGAGTGCCGCATCCAGATCGGATTGATCGAGTCGTGCGAAGGCTCTGCCATACAATGCTTCGGCTGCCCGGTCTCCATCGGGAAAATTCCGCAGATAGTCCGTGTATTGATTGATCGATGCGTCCAACTCACGCAGATAATAGCGGTTTTCCGCCACCCAGAATTGCGTCTCCGGAAGATACGGGAAGAGCGGGTAACCGGCAACGATGCCTTCGAGTTCAATCAGGGCGGCCCGATAGTTCGAATTGGCGTAATGGATGGCGGATTGCAGATAACGGGCATAAGGCATGAGAGGGCTGGACGGATATTCAGAACGAAACCGATCGGCCATCTCGGTCGAACGTTCATAATTGCCGCTCTGTAAGTAGATCCATCCCAGTTCATACACGGCATATTCCGCGAGCGGGTTGGCAGGAGCAACGCGACGCAGGCGGTCAAGCGCTCCGGCGGCTGATCCCGCATCACCCAGATGCATGTTGCACTGCGCCACGAAATAGAGCGCTTCCGGCGTCCGTTCCTCCGGTGGTTCACGCATCGCAACCGGCATCAGCAGTTCCGCTGCCTTCACCCATTTCCCCTTTTGATACGCCCTGGCGGCTGCGCCGAAGCGTCCCGATGAGCCGAAAAGTGTCGCGATCGGAGAACCGAAGCAGGGTGAAAAACAGCTCCTGGGTGGGTTCAGGGACGGCTGATCGGTGACCTGCAGCGCATCGGGCAATGCGACGGTGGACTTCGAGACTGTATCCGAGACCAATCGGAGGGCATTCTGCCCCTCCAACGTCGATATCTGCTCCTTTTGCCCTTTCATGAGTTCCGGTGTCGTCACGTTGATGACCACTTCCGGAACATCGAGTTCCGGTTTACTCTGAGACTGGGCGGTGATTTCCTCCGTGGAATACAAGCCGATCAACAGCGCGCAAAAACACATCCCATGGCGTACGGTCCGGCTGGCAACTTTCATGTGTCGGCTCCATTTCGGTCAGTCTCGTTTCTGATCCGGATGATCAGGTCTTTCGCCTGCGTGACGATCGCTTCATCCGGATGAGCATCGATCGATTCGCCGAGATGCATCAGAGATTGTTCGAAGCGACCCAGTCGGGCTTCGGCATATCCGACATAGAACAGAATCTCTGCCCGCTTCGGATGTGTTGCCGTGCGTTCCCTGGATTCCTCAAATCGCTCGACGATTCCGGCCCAGTTTTCCTGTTTCACCAGACACTCGATCAATCGGTACAGCGCGGACCCGCTGAGTTTTGATCCTTCCGTGGCATGATCCAGCACACGCTCGAAAGCCGTCACCGCGTTCGGAATGTCGTCCGCGCGCATGCAGGCTTCGCCAAGCCAGAATGCTGCTTCCCCGGATCGGCTGGAATCCGGATTCGCCACTAACCAGGTCTGATATTCGGCGATTGCGCGAATGAAATCACCCTTTCGGAATGTGATATGCACCTGCTCGAGCTGTGCATCCGGTGACGCGGATGGATTGTCGGATAAGGAAGCGGTATCGAGCATAGCTGCTGCCGAATCGGCGTCTCCGGACATCGCGAGAAGCTGAATCATGAGTGATTCCAGGGCGGGATCCGGTCGCGGTTCTCCTCGTGCCTGAAGGCTTCGAAGAACCCAATGGAGTGCCAGGTCCGCGTCTCCCGCCTGTCGATACAATTCCGCGACGAACAGACCGCATGTTTTGGGATCGTGCTGTTTCAGTTCGGCAGCGAAACGCGCGGTTTCAGGAGCGAGCGGTGTGCGGTGCGAAGCCAGCAGTTCAGTCAACAACGTGGCGGATTCGGTCGGGGCTGCCTGTTCAAGCCGAGCGATCAGAGGCATCGACCAGTCTGGCCGTGACCATGCATCCAGAAGCCGGCTGGTTGCGAGCGCTTCCAACATCAGAATCTCATCCATCTGCTGAACCTCACCGGTATCCAGATCCTGTCGCGCACGCCGGCACCATGCCTGCGCGCACTGCCAGTCCTGTGCCTGAATCGCCAATCGGATTCGGAACAGAACATTCTGCGGATCGGCTTTCATCTGGATCGCGCGTTCGATCCATCGGGCTGCGTCATCGAGTTTCCGATCGGAGTAATCGATGTAAGCCAGCATTGTCCAGGCATCGAGTTCCCAGTCACCCGGAAGATCGGGTGATTGGATCAGTTCAGTGAGGTGTTCGCGTGCGACGGTATAATTCTTTGCATTGTATGCGCATCGGGCGGTCATGTAACGGATATGGTTGCGCCGCTCGTCAACGAAATTCGCTGTTTCAGCCTGAAAGACCGCCGCGGCTCTCACACAATCACCTGCCATGAACAAAGCGCGACCCCGCCAGTAAACCGCTTCGGTTCTCATGGTCGAATCCGGGGAATCCGCGGCTGCCTGCGCAAACATATCCGACGCTCCCGAATAGTCTCCGGAGGACCAGGAGAGGCGTCCGAGTTCATACGCTGCGCGTGATGAGATCGATTTCTCTCCCTTGAGAGCGTTCTTGAGGTGGGACTTTGCGGATTTCGAATTGTTCGCTTTCAAATCCAAAAACGCCAGTATGAGATGAACTTCGGGCGCAGCCGCTGAGGAGGCGTTCTCGTTCAGATAGAGCTCGGCTTCCTGCCTGACGGTGTCGAGCAGTCCGTCCCGAAATCCCTCCCGGATCAAAACCAGACGGTCTTCCGATCCCACAGACCTGACGGAGCCTGTATGGAAGAGGGATAGGAGCAGAGCGAAATGAATGACGTTCGGACAACGCATAATTAAGAAAGTCTATTCGATTTCAATCTGTTTGTCAGCTGAGCATTTCGGATGTTCCATTTGCCGATTCCGGATCGATCGCCTATACTCGACACACGCCGCTGAATGCATCGATCATGTGTATGCCTCTGGGAGAACGAATGCTGGTGACAATACGCTCGGATCGCCCGATAAGTTCCACGATTTCGCATCTCAATCCAGCCGAATTGGCGCTGGTTTTTCGCCAGATCTCCGTGACACAGCAATCCGGTCTTTCCATCCTGGACGCATTGGAAATCCTGCGTCGGACAGCACATCCGCGTGCGATCGCCCGATTTCTCGATGACCTGATCCTTTCGATTCAAACCGGCGGAACTCTGACGGATGGCTTCCGACACTGGCAGCGCGTCCTTCCGGCGGCACTGCCATCGCTGATGGAGAGCGCTGAATCGACCGGGCGTATTGCACAGGCGTTTGCGACGTGCGCCGAGATCTGTGAGGCAACCGTGCGGCTGCGGCGGGAAGTCCGGAGCGCTCTGGCGTATCCGGTTTTCCTTCTGTTCTTCAGTTTTTTCGCTCTTTCTGCACCCATCTTGTTCATGCAGGGCCTCGACGTGTATCTCAAGGCGGTTCTGACTCCGATCGCACTGATCCTCTCAGTTTTTTACGGGTTGAAGATCGCCGCGAGGCGTCTTCGATCCGTTGAACATGCCCGCAAGCAAGCTTTTCGAATCGTCCGGAGTATCCCGTATGTCGGATACGCCGTTACCGCGCTTGAGTCGTCGCGTTTTGCCTGGATGCTGTCGATGTGTCTGAGATCCGGGCTCGAGATTCAGGAAAGTCTTCGATTGGCGGCGTTGAGCACGGCCGATCCGGGAATCATGGAATCGATCGAGCGGTCGCGGATGGACATGATGCGAAGCGGCAATACCCTGACCGGAGTTCTTGCATCGGTCCCGCTGTTCCCTCGGTTGATGATTCAGATGACGGAAGTCGGTGAAGCATCGGGGGCGATTCCCGAGATGATGGATCGTGCGAACGAGATTCTTAGGGCGGAAGGCTTGTCAAGAATCCGCGATTTCCTTAGAATTCTGCCCGTGATCGCGTTTCTCATGGTCGCGATCTATCTGGCGACCGTGATCATTCATTTCTGGTCCGGTCATTTTTCGGGTCTCGAAAAACTGCTTCGCTGAAACGATCGGGCTTGCCCATTCGTTCCACAAGGGATGAGGAGGTCATTTCATGAGACCGTTCATCAGTCTGCTCTCTGACTTCGGACCGGATAACTATCTGGTCGGCGCGATGAAAAGCGTCATCAAGAAGATCAATCCCGAGGCCGACATCATCGATCTGTGCCACGATATATCGCCTTTCAGTATCGTTCAGGCTGCGTTCGTACTGGCATCGGCAGTGCCTTATTCACCAACGCCGACCATTTTTGTTGCAGTCGTCGATCCGGGCGTTGGATCCGAGCGACGTCCGTTGCTGGCTGTCGGTGAGAACCATTACTATATCCTGCCGGATAACGGGATTCTCACCGAAGTACTCTCGATCGACTCCATCAGTCTGGTCATCGAACTCGATCAGGAACACTACATGCTGCCACGCCATGCAGAAACATTCCATGGTCGCGATGTGTTCGCACCCACGGCGGCATGGTTTTCCAAGACTCATGATGTCTCGATGTTCGGAGAACCGATTGAAAACTACACGGTACTGGAGATCCCGAAGCCCAGGCCGATCCAGGAAAACACTCTGTCGGGAGTCGTTCTGTTCAGCGACCATTTCGGAAATCTCGTGACAAACATCCCTCGTGAGCAGTTGGACGCCATGAGCGAAAACCATGCCGGAAAAACCCCGTTGATCCGCATCGGGGCTCATGAAATCCCAGGGATCAAGCAGTTTTATCTCCAGGCATCGAAACGGGGTGAACCGATTGCTCTGGTCGGCAGTCTGGGATATCTCGAAATCGCGGTTCGCGAATCGAATGCCCGGGCTGCGCTCGGGTCCAAGCCCGGCGATGAAATTCAGCTGACCTGGCCGAGCGGAGCATGACCATTCACGATCGGATGTGCTGGGAGAAACAAATGAAAAGAGTGATTCAATTGAAACTGGGAATGATTGCGATTGCGACTGCCGCGTTGGTTTGGTTTTCGGGATGCGCCGGAAGAACCGAGTTGCGCGATGGGTCTCCGGCGAAACTGCGATATGATACCGGTATCGGATATCTGAACAAAGGGAATCCGCAGGAGGCGATCAAAGTTCTGAAAGAAGCACTCGAAATCGCTCCCCGGCAACCCCTCATCCTCCATGGGCTCGGTCTGGCCTATCTCCAGATCGGAATGCTCGATGCGGCCGTCGATAATCTCGAACAGGCCGCGGAGCTTGATGAGTCCGACTCGGAGCTGATGAACAATCTGTCGAGTGCGTATCTGGCGGCAGGGCGGTATGAGAAGGCGATCGCGGCGGCGACTCGGGCCATCGATGACGCGGATTATCGAACACCTGCGGCCGCTCGGTTCAATCGCGGTTCGAGTTACATGGCGCTCGATCGCATGGATGAAGCCACGGAGGATTTTACGGCGGCAATCCGGCTCGATCCCCTGTTCGATATGCCGTATATGAAAATGGGCGACATCGCATTTGCGAAAGCGGATTACGCCGGAGCCATCACGTCATACGACTCGGCGATCAAATTGAATCCAACGAATTTCGAAGCCATGTTCAATCGCGGAAAAGCATATTGGCACCGCGGTCTGCTTACCGACGCAGAATCGGACTTCAACAAGGTTCTGAGGAACACAACGGACAAGAGTCCTCTGAATCGGTCGGCGCGCGAATGGCTTGAGAAAATCCAATAATCCACCCGCTCTTGATGTATCGATTGCGCATCCATCTCTGAACAGGAGTCTCTCATGGGGTTTTTCTCGACTTTAAAAAAGCGCAAACTGCTCAAATCAGTCGAATCCGAACCGGGTCAGTTCCAGAACTATCTGGAACTGATTCCCCTGCTCATCGAAGACCGCGACCATGATCTCGCATTGTCGATCCTGGCCAGGGCCGCGCAACGGGAATGGCCGCAAAAAGAAACCGACATTCTGAGTTATCAGCATCTCCAGTTGTCGGCTGCAATGGGCAAGTCCGATATCGGAGGACTGACGGATGCGATCCGACTTGCCCGGTCGGCGAACCTGCCTGTTCCGGATCGATTGAACGCCTCGAAACTGGTGTGCGCGATGGTGCTTGATTCAGGTGATACCGAGTCAGTTTCCGAGGAGCAGATCGACGAGATGGTCAGTGTCTGCCGCGAGATGTTTTTCAAGTCGATTGAGACCGAGGATATGCAGACTGCCGCTTATCTTCTCGGATCATTGATTCGTTTCTCGGACATGCGCGGCCGCGGCGCCGACGTCTATGCGCTGATAGAAACAACCATCGAAAAGTTCGAAAGAAGTCGCATACGGGAAAAGTCGGTCCTGTTCCTGGATGCCGCCCGACTCGCTGAAACTCTCGGCAAAGACCCCGATGTCATCCGCGGGTATCTCAACAAGGCGATTGCCACCGGGGAGTTGACCGATTCAGATCTCAGTCCTGTGCTCGAGAATTGCGGCGATCTGCTCATTCGGTCGGACGATCTGCTTGGTGCGATGGAAAAATTCGAGCAGGCCATCCGGATGATTTCGTCGAGAAACACACAGGAGGAGGCGAGAGTCCGGTTCAAGCTGGGCAGAGTGTATCGGGATCTCGGACGCGTACCGCAGGCTATCAAGGAAGCCGATGCCGCACTCGCGATCCCCGACCTGCCGGACGAATTGCTCGGAAGTCTCCATGCGTGGCTGGCAGATCTCGAAACCACACGGAATCAGCACACCGCTGCAATGGAGCATGTTCTGAAGGGTCTCGTACACATTCATTCCGGAAATGAACGGATGAAACTCCTCCAGCATGCGGCGTCGATCTGCACCGCTCTCGGTGATCAGGCCAATGCAATCGAATGGTTGCTGAAGGCATTGAATCATGCCGATGCATCGACGGAGTTCCGACTGCAGATCGATCTGGCACATGCCTATTCCGAACACCAGGAAGGGCATAAGGCTCTCAAGATACTGACCGGTCTGAAGAAGACCCTCGCGGACGATTCGCCTGATTTTGCCGAAATCCAGAGGGAAATCGGTTTCGCATATGAACGGCAGTTGAAGGTTGTCAGGGCCGTCGAAGCGTATCTCGAGTCGATCGAATCGTTGCCGGAAGGGCATCCCGTCGGGCAGGAAACGCTGAATCATCTCCGAGACCTCAGGAAAATGCTGAGCAAGCCGGAATCGCTGAAGGAATTCAAAGTCGACGGTGGCGACCGCAAAGTGCTCGCGGCACTCTGGGATCGTATCCCCGCCGAGGATGATTTCTTTCAGAGACTCAAGAAGGGGTTGCTGAAGACGAAATCCAGCCTGATCGGAGGGATTGAGAAGATCCTGGCGGGAAAAACATCGATCGATGAAGGGGTGATCGACGAGATTGAGGAGTTATTGATCTTATCGGATCTCGGTGTCGAACCGACGCGGAGAATCATCGATGGCTTGTACGACCGGTATCGGAAATCGCAATTGAAAGATCCCGAGGCCGTCAAGGGGTACATCCGTGACCAGATCGAAGCGATCCTGAAT
>CALFER010000028.1 GCA_937951895.1 uncultured bacterium | reverse complement strand
AGCGCTTGCCTACCGTCCATGCTCGTCTGTTTTCACTTAGCGCTCAGTTCAGGAGATAATGTTATTCAAAAAGACAGGGCAATTCATATACTGTGCACCCTGGGTATGGGATGTGACCGCAATGGAACGATAGGAATCTCCGGTCGCCACGAAGGTGTTGTTGTAGATCAGCGGGGCCTGGATGTGCGGAACATTCACTGTGACATCGAAACTGCTCAGGATGTCACTGCGCCAGTTGGTATCAGCCACATCCGCTTCTTTCCCGTTCCCCTCGAACACATTGTCGAGGATCCGTCCATGCGCACCTTTCTCCAGCATGACACCCGTCAGATAGTTCTTTTTCACGATATTGTATTCAAATTCGTGGGATGTCTCCAGAACTACCGCCCCGATATAGTTGTTCTCAAAGACACAATTCGTGACCGATGCGTCCTGAAATCCGGGGATGGACGACACGCAGATCATCGTGATTCCATCCACGTTTCCTTCAAATACACACTCCTCGACCTGCGTCGGTGCATTCATGACGATACCGGGATCCCGAAGCAACAAATCGTTCGACGTCTCCACTGCTTCCAGATCGCTCAGGACTTCCTCCGGGATCGGATCCCCCGGCTCGTCATTGTAATGGCCGATCCTCAGATTACGCAGTGTGATCCCGGCTCCGTCCCGGATCACATAGGAACTGTTCCCGAATCGGAAGTAGTCCGAGAGCGATTCGCTCAGCGACATGTCGTCTTCCAGAAACAGGCTCAGAGGCGCATTCATTCCAACCGGTGAATACGGCCAGAAGATTGCCGGCTTGTATCCATCATGTGACACACCCTCGACGGTTACATGACCTATGAAATACGGAACGGTAAATTTGCATTCGTAGAAATGATCGTCTCCACCGGAATGGATCTCGACCCAATCGCCGTTCTTGATTCTCTGGGTATCCAGCACGGACGCTGGATTGTTCAATCCATAAACGCCCTCCGGTTCGATCGTCCATTCCTTGTAAGACTCCTTCGGTTTGAACTCGAGAATATCGTCCATGAGATGCTCATTGTAACTGCTGTCTTCCTCAAGTCCACCGAAGACAGTGAACCAGTAATAACAGGCAGCGTGACCGTATCGTCTCGGACTGCCGGTCCCGATATAGGTTGACCATTCCAATGTGGTCAGGTCGAAGAAATACATGTCGTCATCGACCCCGCCCCGTTCGTCCCTGCCTCCTTGAACGATCAGGCAGTCCTCTCTCGGATCCAGGATGCATACGTGGTATGCATGCGGCTCCGGAGCTTTGTTTTCAGGTGGGATTTCCACCCATTCCTCATCGACCAGATCGTATGACACCATCACATCGGTCAGATCGTCCGATTCATCATAACCACCATACAGAATGACTCGCGGGTGAGCTCCGGGCTGGTTTTGATCGTCATAATACGGATCAAATACGGCAGTGTGACCGTACAGGCCAACATTGGCTATGGATGCGGTATCGAGATCGATATCCTCCCATACGCAGGACGCTGTCAGGGAATAGCTCCATGGATTCCCCTGCGACGCGGTCAGCGTCCAGGTCAGGGTGCCGATATAGGCGTCTTCAAGTGGGTCTCCGTTGGCGTCAACGCCACCGACAAGAAAGATCCGTAAACCGGGATCGGTCTCCGTTGGCGGAATGTAAACCATGCGATGCTGAGACCGGGCACAGGGAACATCTCCGGATTGTGATGCTTCGAGCCAGCGCCAGTGAAATTCGCCGCCGAATCTCGATGCATTGGTGAACACTTTCGTGCAGATCCAGATGTCATTTGAGGGTGTATCAGATGCATCGAGCCCACCAAAGGTGATGAAATGGATGAAACGCTTGATCTTGTCGGAATTCAGTTCGGTGAGATTCTGAGGCACGATCACGGCATCCATGTAACTGCGTGCAGGGGGAATTTCAAACATGCCGACCGGTACTAACTTTTCCCAGTCTCCGTCGTTGTGCAGCGTGGTATACCAGAGCGCACCGTCCGGATCCATTGTCGAGCCGGCCGGCCCGATGCCACCGTGCACATAAAGTTTGTTGTTCTCCGTATCGTGGTGGTAATCATGCGCGGACGCAAAGAAGGCGCGGGGGATCGGCCGATCCGTTCCGTAGGGTTTGGACTGCCACAGATATTCCTCCGCGGATGTACCGGGAAGAATGAAGAGGAGTCCAATTGAGAACATCATGATTTTTTCTATCATAACCGGATCTCCTTTGCAAATGGCCGCTGGTTTTTGCTGAAAGCGGCGGTGTTATGAACCAATTATCCTCAATAAAAAAGTCAATATCGAGATAAAATATAAATTGCATTGCCGCACGGATTGGAATAAACTGAGAATAGGAGGTTGAGACAGCATGCAGGATCGGTTGAAATCCCCCCTGACCCCCCTTTTACAAAGGGGGGTATATAAGTTATTGACTTGTATCGCTTCCTTCTGGGTGCTCCTCACGATACCGTCTTATGCCTCTGATTACTACGTCGATGCGGTCAACGGCAGCGATGAAACCGGCGACGGCAGCCAAGCCAACCCCTGGCGAAAACTCCAGTTTGCGATCGATTCGATCACAGGTACCGCAGAAAACCCGCATACCATTCGTCTCGCACCAGGACATTACGGGCCCGGCGGGAGCAATGATGCAAAAAATGTGACTTTAAATAGCTATGAGTCAATATTGGGAATAAACGTTAATCTCGTCAGCATTGTTTTATTTGGAGGATTTAGAGTCCAACATATCGTTCTCAGCAACTGTACGTGTCGGTTTGGATTTGGAGAATCAGAAAACGTTGTAATAGATCGATGCATTGTGTTAAATGGGTCGAGTGGAGGTTCAGGTATAACAAGCTCAACAACAGTCATTCAAAATGTCATTTTCACGAACAATCATCCAGCAATTACCATCTGGGGTGAAGAAAGCAATGTGGAATTAAAGAATTGCATCTTTTCTAACAATATGGGTCAAATTGACCTTCGCGCGGGAGTATGTAATGTTAGTTACTCATGTTTGCAGGAGAGTTTCGAAGGGATCGGCAACATGGTGGATGACCCGATGTTTATAGATTCCGCCAATCGCGATTTCCGTCTTCGAGAGGGCTCTCCATGTATCGACGCTGGGGATCCTGCCGATCCGGTGCCTCCCGGTGGAGGATCTCGAATCGATATGGGATGTTACGAATACCCCTTTACTCCGCAACTCTACATCGATTCGGTCGAACTGTCCGAAACCTCGGGAAACTTTAACGGAATTCCCGAACTGAATGAATCCGGATTCATTCGAATCAAACTGGCGAACGGCGGCGAAGACGCGATGGATCTGACGGCACAGTGCGTCCTGAACGGTTCGGATATGCTGCTCCAGACACAATCCATTGCGTATCCCGATCTTCTGACCGGAGATGTCGGCTGGCCGGTCGGTAATGGGACTTCATGGAGCGTTCCGATCCGGACGGGTTGGTGTTTTCCGGCTGTGATTCGGATGGACTGGACCTCAACCGGAGCAGCAGGATCGATGGATATTCCGATCAATCTTCACGCAGACACGGTCATTGTGGATTCCTCGAATGGGAGTGACCTGACCGGAAGCGGATCTCCGGAACATCCCTACCGAACGATCGGGCGCGCGGTCCGGCAGGTCGAGGGAAGCCGTTGGATGCCGGTCACGATCCGCGCACATCCCGGTGTTTACTCGCCATCCTCCAATGGTGAAGTCTATCCGGTCTATTTCCAGGACTATGAATCCCTGCAGGGATCGGGGAGCGAGAACACCGTTCTGGATAACGACAACCAACCCGTCATTCTACTGGTAGGCGGCGTTCGCATGTCGCTGTCCGATCTGGCTTTACGTTCCGATAATACGGAGGGGTTCAGGCTGTTTGAAGCGCGAGGAGCCAATACAGAGGTAAGGAGTACGTATCAAGAGCGAGATATCGATGCATCCAATGCATACGATTTCTGCACAGGTGTTTACTTTGGCAGTTCAGCTGCAGTCGAAAACAATACATTCATCGGATCACTATTCGAGGCGAGTTTCAGTAATGCGAACAGGGTCTCCGGAAACAACGTCTCGAAATTGTATGTATCTTCGGGATTTGTTCATGAGAATCATACCGGATTCGGTCAGTTCTGGTTTGGAGCGATCGACCCGGACGCTCCGCTCGATGCCCGCAACAATGAGATCGAGCAGATGCAGAATTCGTGTTCCGGTTACTACACGTTTGTGGATAACTATGTAAAAGGAGGCATGTTCTATACTTGGAAACCAGACCTCCGGAGTCGAATTTCTCGCAACGTATTTAAAAACACCGATCTGGCGATCGTCGAGCAGCCCGCTCCATTCTCCGTCACCAGCAACATCATGTACTGTGATCGATCTCAGTACCTTTTCCCGTCTTACTGGAACACGGAAAGTCAAGTGCTGTATTTTAACAATATCGGGTTTTATCTCAAACGCCACTTTGAAGAAGCAGTGATGTATACAACATTCATGTCTGGAGTGTTCTCGATGGATCATTGCCTGGCGATGGCGGTCAACATCGATGCGAACTGGAACAGCGCGGCATGGGGTCGGCATGGGATATCGTATTATAACATGATCGATTCGATCGATTGCGAACGCGCGTCTTACAGCGATCTGCCGGGCTGCACGCTCCCGACCAATCTCGATGTCGAACCCGGCATTCGGGGATCCGGGATGATCACCGAAATCGGTCCGGGCTATCTGATCGACGACACCGCTAGCTGGATACCCGGAGACTACCGGGGTCTACCCGTCAATCCCGCGATTCTCCGGTCCGACCGGATTATCCGTTGCGAGGACAACGACGAAACGACCCTGTACTTTCTGGAAGATCCGTCTGAATCCGCGGAAGTCGGAGATGTTTATTTCTTTCCTGATTTCGAACTTCGTCGTGTTTCTGATGGATATGCGTATGATTCGCCGTTGATTGATGCGGGCAATCCGGAACCCGCATATAACGATCCGGACGGTACACGCTGCGATATTGGCCCGTGGGGTGGGCCGCTCGCGAGGACCCCGCTTCCCCGGATACCGACGTGGCCGCCGTATACGCCCACCCCCGCATCAACGGCGTCACCGACTCCGGTTCACAGTCCAACGCCCACTCCCGATGTGCCGCCGTCTGTTACCCCGACACCGGGACCCATATCCTATGCTCTGCTCCTGAATGATGACTCCTTCGACCCGGAGGACCCCTTTGCTCTATCACGCCGGGCAGTCAATTCGGGATCACCACGATCCGTCTTCGAGATCATCGTTCTGGATGTGTATGGGAATTACTACTTTTGGCCCGAATGGACGCAGGATCTTCAGGGCATCCAGAGTGTTCTGCCCCCCGGCATAACCACCGTCATAATTCTACAGTTCACCTGGCCGTCGGGCAATGTCGGACACGCATCGAATCTATGGTTCTGGGGTGGGTGTGTGGATCCCGGAAATGGAGACCTTGTGACGGGGATTGCGGGGGTGGAATTTGGGTATTGAGGTCGCCAATGTTCCCGTACCTGTCTCCCACCTTTCCCGTTCGTCCTGAGCCTGTCGAAGGACAGAACGGGTTATTAACCGTCTCGGGCTTCGACTGGTCGGTCCTCACAACGCTCCGATACGTTCAAGCTCTTCGATCCCGGTTCGGTCCCCCCGCTCAGCCCGAACGGTATGAGTTGACACCAACTCGGAGTGTGCACGCCCTGTTGCACGCACGGAGGCCGTACTAGAGTACAGACCCGCTTCCTTGCCGGCAGGCACGGAGGCCTGCCGCTATAGGGTTTTCAAAAAATCGGTCCAGGCATCACGATAGGCCTTGCCCGTCACCAGAAACCCATCGTTGTGACCGCCGGACAACGTAACGAAGCGCTTCAACTCCGACCCCGATGCCTCGTAGACCCGCCTCCCCATCTCAAACGGGACGATCTCATCCGCCGTCGCATGCAGTACCAGCGTCGGAACACGGATCACCCCGATCCTCTTCAATGTGTCGAATCGATACCGTCCCAGTAACCGGACCGGAAGATACGGGTAGAATGTCGATCCGAGATCAATCATCGACGTGAACGGCGATTCGATGATCAGCGCACGGCACGGAACATGCGATGCGAGTTCCACCGCGACGGCAGAACCCAGAGATCGTCCGAAAATCAGGATCGACTCGGGGGAACACTTCAGTCGCTCCGTCAGATGCCGATACACTGCCCCGGCATCACGATACAACCCCTCCTCGGATATCGATCCACCGCTCTTTCCGTAACCCCGATAATCGAAGATCAATACGCTGATCCCCAGTTTCCGGAAGACGATCAGCGAGTCAATCCTGTGCGAGATATTCCCCGCATTGCCGTGGCAGAACACCATGTTCCACCGTGGATTGTCCGCGGGAATCCACCAACCGTGCAATGCAACGCCGTCTTCCGTGTCGATCCATACGTCGTCGAACGGAATCCCCGCCGCCGCAGGCGTCACATCGAGTTCAGCAACCGGATAGAAGATGTATCGCTCCTGGAACAGATACATCAGAACGGAAATGCCGATCCATGCGGACACCAGAATGATCAGAACCGACATGCCGATGCGCCGTACGTCATGCATATCCGTTTATTTCGGCTTTTTATCGTACAGGCTGCCCCCGATGAACTCGCGCAGATGACAGTCTTCCGGAATCACCTTCGTCGAGATATCCGGTTGAGCCACGAGCGAATCCAGCAGCCGCTTCACACGCTCACCCCGGGTATACGCATCGAGACGTCCCTGATCGAGAAACGGTCTCGGGTCGGGAAAATCGGAACCCATGCACGCTTTCAATACCGGCAGTTCGAAACCAAGCCCCCCGTTGATCACGATGTCCACGGTTCGCGAATACGGAACCATGTCCCGAAGTTCCCCCTTGCGCACAAAATGCCAGTGTCCCAGGGTCATCCGGGGATCGTGATTGCGATGGATCCGATCCCGCAACATGCGCCGTAGCATGCGCAAATCCGTCGATTTCGTGTAAATCCCGTCCGCCCCGTCCCCGAGTTTCACCACACACAGGGCTTCGATGAACAACTTGAACTTCAGATTCTCGGGAATCGAAGACGTCATCGGCGGATAGAGTCCGTGCAGGCTGTCGAGCAACAGCACCTCGTCGTCTTCGATCTTCAGGCTTTCCGCCTCACGGATGCTCCGGCCATGCTTGAAGTCGTATATCGGTTTCCGAATCGTCTTTCCGTCGAGCAGTTCCTGGAGGTGCTGGTTGATCAGATCGAGCTGAAGCGCCTGGGGGGTTTCAAAATCCCAGTCTCCGAAGGCGTCCTGAGGATACTCCGCGAGGCCCCAGAAGTAGTCGTCGAGATTCAGCGCTCGCAGTTTGAGGTGATGCTTGCCCAGCCGTTCGGCGATCTTGTTCGTCGTCGTCGTTTTGCCGCTCGACGATGGGCCGGTAACGAGCAGCAGACGCACGCGACCTTTTTTCAGAAAGGCTTCGACCACCGCATCCAGATTCGATTCGTAGTGCGCGATCGAGGCATCCACGAGTTCCGTGAAGCGACCGCTGAGCACCCAGGCGTTGAGCTTCTGAATCGTTTCGCAATTGTGTGCCTCGTTCCACTTCCATGTTTCGGCCCATTTGGCTTCCGGATACCCGTTTCCGGCGAACTTTTCCATCGGGATGTCGCCTTCGCGCACCTTGATACGGCCCCATCGGTAGACTTCATAGACGTCCGCCGTCGCGATGAACCCGCGACTGCGCAGAACATGCACGACCATATCCTGCACCGCCTCGACATTCGGAGGCGTTTCGCGGGAGGTCAACGAGCGATTCGAGTTCAGGCACATGATCACGTCGTCGGTCAGAAGTTCGGCGATCTCGGCATCGCTCTTGCCCCTGAACGCCATGTAAATCGTATTGGGAATGATATCCTGGGCGAATCCGCCGATGGCTTCCGCGGCCCTGAGGATCGCGTGTGTGATCGGTTCCGCGGAAAACGGCACGATCGCTCCGGTTCGTTTCTTCAACTGCGCGATTTTATTCTCGACGGCCATCTCAAACCCCTCCTAAAAATACCACAGATAGATCACGTGAAACGTGACGGGAATCGTAAAAATGAGACTGTCGATCTTATCCAGAATTCCGGCGACTTCGGATGTCGATCGCGCCATTCCGCTCGCCGCATCCTTCCGGATCATCGCAAAAACGAGCTCCCCGAGTTGTCCCGCGATACCGATCACCAGGCCGCAGGCCATCGCCGAGGGAACCGTCAGATGATAATAGCCGATTTCAGGCATCACCGGAACGAACGGAAGGGCCAGAATGGCGGTGATCACCGAGGTCAGGGCTGCGCCGGCATAGGTCGCATCCGGATTCACGTGTTGCGCGATCCGGAGATTCAGGATGAATGAGCGTTTGCGCTGCGGGTTGTGTTCGATGTAGCGGTTGAATGCGCCGTTGAGTGCCACCGAGATGATATCGCGGGCTTCCGTCAGGACGAGGCAGAAAAAGAGCAGCATCGGGCTGATGTTGATCAGGAAGAGACTATGTCCGAGATTGTAGATGAAGAAGGTGAATCCGAGCACGATGATGCCGAGCGTCTGGAGAACCCCGTCCGTCCGGTCCTGCAGAACGAGCAGAATCGGGGCCAGAATGAACAGATATACCGGCACCAGAATGATGAAGAACGCATACCACTCGATGTACGCCAGCAGCACGACCAGCGGGATCACGGCATAACTGAAGTAGACCGGGATCCGGTTCCGGAACGTCAGGGATCGATCCGGAGCAGTCATTTCGAGGGGGAGGATCAGATTGAACTCACGAAGCGCCAGGAAGCAGAGAATGCCGAGAAGGACGAAGGAGGCGATCCGGTCGGTCGAGATCGCGAGCGCGAACACGGCAATCATCCACCACCAGATCGACGACCGCCGGGCCATCTCGTCCATGGCGGGTGAGTTCGGTTTGGCGGTGCCTCCGGTCATCATGGAGGCGAACACGAGAATCACCAGAACGGCTGAGTAGAACAGCATCATGCCGACCTGATGATCGACAATCATCCGGGACAGTGAGAATGCGATGATGGCGAACAGCGCCATGAGTTTTAATGCGTTCGTTTTCCAGTTCATTGATCTCCCCGTTTCACGCTCAGGTCTACTCCCCATCCAGCCCTGCAGCACCTTCTTCAGGATCATATCAGGAAGCTCGGCTGGTCTCAAAGGGGGCGCGGGTTGATTCAATACGAAAATTCTACAGCGGAAATCTCACTGACGACATCACCCGATTCTGGATCCGGACATCCTCCCCAGAACTGCACCCCCTCGGCGTGGCCGACATCCCCGGAGGGCCATGTAAACTGCAGTACGATGATGGTCGATGTCCCATGATGCAACAGGCTGCTGATGCCCAGAATCTCGGGAATGACGATCAGCAACCTCCGTATCCGGAACAACAAGGCACTGGAATCCGGATCGGGTGATGAACTGGACATGACCCATGCAATCGGAATCCTGTGTCTGTTCACAGACGATCCGGGCCGTGAACCCCGCCGGATTGCAATCCGCCGTTGACTGGATGGATCTGTGTGATTGATCCTCATGCCCGAAATCAATCGCGGTAAATTCGGACTCTCACTCACATTCGACTCTGCGCCATCAGAACATCCGCAACATTCCTCACATACTGCTCGTTTGATAACCCCTCAACCGCTTCGTCCGGAAACACGACCTTCGCGCGGAAATGCGCCGCAAACTCCCGGAATACCTCTCCCCGGGCATCCGCATCCATCTCATCCCGCCGGGCAATCGCTGCCGCCGCCAGATACGCCTCCTCCGGCGAGGTTTTCTGCCGCAGCCGTGCCACGAGTTGAGGGTGGTCCCGGAACGAGTTGAACTTGCCCGTCTCGAGATATCGCATGTCGGGCAGCGCGAGTTTCCGATCCCGGATCACGATCGTATTGGCGGCGATGTCCCCCAGACGCTGCCGCCGCGGATTCAAAAGACACACCACCCCACCCAGCCCGTAGAAAACCGGCAGCATGTCGAACAGCCGGAACAGATTCCGCATGACGATCTGCACCGGCAACAGCCTCAACCCGTCCGCATCGATCACCCGCAGCCCCGTCACGTACTTCCCCGGCGTCCGCCCTCCCCGGAACCACTCGAAGGCCATCGAAAAACCCATGAAAATCACAAAATACGCGATGATCGCCACGGCCAGAGACCAATCCTCGGAAATCAACCCCAAAACACCCATCAGGCGATCGAAAATCCCCGCCAGCAGCGACACGCAGGCGATATCGACCGAAACGGCCAGGAAACGCGAGACCGGCCCGGCTGTCGCGAGTGAAAACGTGATGCCTTCCGGAGTCGTGATGCGCGCCCGCGATCTCATCCCGATCCCCCCTCTCTCCGCTTGCCTCCGCCCAGCTTCAGAAATGCCGCCAGGATGAGGAGTTCGACCAGGCCGAACAGCACTTTCACCTCATACGGGATGAGCGGGTAATGGTACTGCGAAAAAAATGCCTCGATGAGCCCCGCCCAGACCAGCAGTATCATCACACCGCCGATCAGCGTCACGAGATCCGGCAGAATTTTCCGCAGCCGCAATCCGAGCCGGTCAGGCGAACGCCTCCCGATCATCGCCACGCCCAGCAGCAGCCCGGCCTGCCCCGCGATCAGAATCGACGGGATTTCGATCGATCCGTGCGGCAGCAGCCATCCGCTCAAAAACAGGCTTTCGCCCGCCCGGACATAATCGAACGCGACGGCACCCAGAATCACGCCATTGTAAAACAACAGCACGACGGTCAGGAATCCCCAGGTCATCCCGGCAGCCATCGCGAACACCGATACCTTGATGTTGTGCGTCATGAGCTGTGCCGCAAAAGTCGCATGCCGGTCCGCCTGCTCCGCAGCCCCCGCGGATTCCTCGTCGGCCACCCGCTCGGAGGGATCCTGCAGCAGTCCGGGAAACGGCATGAGCACCTCGCGCGCCTCCGGGTCGATCGCCAGAAACAGCACGCCCGCCGCTATCCCGATCAGCGTCACGATCAGGGCGGTTTTGAAATATCCGATGTTCCGCCGGAATGTCTCGGGAAACGTCCGGAAAAACCACGTGAGGGGATTGCCGGCCAATCTGCGCCGGTGCGACTCGTGGATCTCGGCATACGCCCGGCCGACGAGGGCTTCGAGATATCCGACGAGTTCCGGTTCCGAGGAAAATGTCTTGACGCGCGCCAGATCCGCCGAGGTGCGCTGATACAGAAACTGCAGACGCGCGAGTTGCTGCAGATCCGGCGCGAAACCGGGATCCGATGCGAGCCGGTCCAGAAATTCCTCGAGTTCGCTCCAGCTTGACCGGCCCTCGAGTATGAATTTACGAATATCGATGATCATGTCATGGACTCACAGCAACTGCCTCTGCTTGATCTGCAGGTAGCGTTCGAGCAACTGGACGGCGGTTTTCGGATGATCCATCAGCATGAACTGCACCCCTTTTCGCCTGAGCACCTGTTCGAGTTCACGCAGTTTCTGCCACTGGATATGACCGCTGAGATGGCGCGCGATGTCGCCGGTTTCATCGACGGACGAACTGAACAGCGGCTGCGCGCCGTCCGGACGCATCATGGCGGCGACCACGAGATGCTTGCGGGCGACGGTTTCGATGTGCCGGGTGAACTGATCCGAAATCCCCGGATCGTCCAGACTGGTCAGGATGAAGATCAACGCCCGTCGCCGGATCCGCGAACGCAGAAACCCGAAGACATCCATGAAATCCGGCGTGACGGCACGGGCACGCTGATGAAACAGGAGATTCCGGCACAGATTCATGTGAGCCGGCCCGGCCCCCGACCGCATGAACCCGTCCATCCGATCGCTGAAGACGCCCAGCCCGAACAGGTCGTTCTGGCGCGCGGCGGCGATCTGGAGCGTCATGGCGGCGCGAATGTAAAAATCGATGATCTCGGAACGCTCACCGCCCGTCCCCCGCGCCTCCGTTTCACCCCCGATCCGCCTCAGACTCAGCCGCGCCGCATCGATGATCGCATAGACTTCCTGCGTTCGCTCGATCTGGTAAATCTTCGTCACGGGGCGACTCCGCCGGGCCGTCGCCTTCCAGTGGATGTCCGCGTAGGTGTCCCCCGCGACATACTCGCGCAAGGTCTCGAATTCCCGGCCCTTCCCGAGATATCTGAAGGCGTGCGCACCCATGCCGCCGCGCGTCAGAAACACCGCGGGCGCCTGTTTTTTCTCCTCCGTCAGGTCCGGATACACCCGGACTTCAACCGACAGCGGCGCAATTTTCCGGAACGCCATCAATCCCAGCGGCGCAGGGATCTCGATGGCACATCGCTCGATCCGCCACACCCCTCGACTGAACGCCCGGCAGCGCCACGACACGCGCAGGGGGGAATCGACACCCGCCGAGCGCACATCGATCTCCTCCACATCCGCCTCGATCGCTTCGGGCCATTCCAGCGCGATCCGGCATCGTTCCGATCTGCTCCGGAGCGACAGGTCGAGCGGGAATTCCGCGCCGCGTGTCGTGCGGAGCAGGGGCGGCGCATCAACCGTGACGGCATCCAGCCGGCTCATTCCGATGAGGAGATCCGCGATGACCAGCAGCAATACACCTCCGAACAGAAGGGGCGGCAGCAGCGCGAAACCCGGGAGCAGCGTGGCCAGAAGCGAAACGGGCGCGAGCACGACCAGCGTGAGAAAAATGAGGCGGGGCAGAGGCACGATCATCGGGATCCCGTTTACCGCGGCACCGCGATGGTCTGCAGCACACCGGCGACGACTTCATCGATCGTCACACCTTCAATTTCCATCTCGGGACGCAGGATGAGGCGGTGGGCGAGAACCGGGTGGGCGAGATCCTTGATATCATCGGGCGTCACGAAATCGCGGCCGTTGATGACCGCCCAGGCGCGGACGGCGAGAATCAGGGACTGCGTGGCGCGCGGACCGGCACCGACCAGCACGCTGTCGTGTTGCCTCGTCCGCCGCACGATATCGACGATGTAGCCGACCAGTTCGTCGCGGACTGTCACCGTTTCGAGCGCCCGGCGAGACACGACCAGCGCTTCCTCCGTCAGAACGGATCGAATATTGCCCGACGCCAGCGTTTTCTCGGGAGACTGCCCCCGGAGCATGCTCGAGGCAAGCGCCGCTTCGTCCTCGCGCGTCGGATAATCCATGACGATCTTCATCATGAACCGGTCGCGCTGCGCTTCCGGCAACGGGAACGTGCCTTCGTATTCGATCGGGTTCTGCGTGGCGAAGACCGTGAAATTGGGCGACAGCCGGAACGTTTCACGGTCGATCGTCACCATCCGCTCCTGCATGACCTGCAGGAGCGCGGATTGCGTTTTCGCCGGCGCCCGGTTGATCTCGTCGGCCAGCAGAAACGTCGTGAACACCGGCCCTTTGACCAGATTGAAACTGTTGTTCTGAATGTTGAACACGTGGGTTCCCGTGATATCGGACGGCATCAGATCGGGAGTGAACTGGATCCGGTCGAACGCGCAGCCCAAGATTGCCGCGAGTGTCCGCACAAGCAGTGTCTTGGCGATACCTGGAACGCCTTCGATGAGCGCATGTCCACTGGTGAGGATGACCAGCAGGGCCAGATCGACCGCGGCTTCCTGTCCGATGATGACGCGGCGGGCTTCGTCACGCACCTGCGAGATGATGTCCTGAGCCTTGTCGAGATTCACTTCCGTCACGTTGACCTCTCTTTCAAAAGCGCCCTGATGCGCCGGTATCTCCGGATGCGTTCGGCGTCATTCAATCCGTCGCCCTCGCGCTCGATCAGTGCCTCGACGGCGGTCCTGCGAGCCTCGTCGAGCGCCTCGTATTGCGGGTTCTTCCGCCGCCAGACATCCCAGCAGATTCCGAGAAGCGCGGCGGGTGGGATAAAGCGGATGATCAGGCCATGGAGTCCTTCGATGGCCGCCTCTGCGTGCGCGGGCGTCGCATCGACGCGATCGGTCGACCGGCGGGGTGGCAACGGCGTCGCATTGCGCCAGATGTAGAGCAGCGCACCCAGACAGAACGCGGCAACCACCCATTCCAGATCGTGCCGGAGCGCCAGCCACATGATCCCCCGCTGCTCGACGACGCCCAGGTGACTCTCATCGAAAATGATCTCGTGCGCATGCCCGAGCACCCACGCGATCCATTCCGGATCGGCGTCGTAGATCAACCCCTGGTTTCTCAGGATGTGCATGTTCGCCACGATCCGGAGCCTGCCGTCACCGAATCGCCGCGTCGCCACCACCGGCTCGTCCAGATACCGGTAATCGATCGACCACGCCTCATCCGTGAATTCGAGGCCGGTCATGTCGTACCAGCAGGCGAATCCGGACGGCGCCGCAGGATCGTTCCCCTGATAAACAGCCTCGATCGGCATCTCCCCTGCCTCCGATTCCACACCGTTTTCGTCCTCGGCAGGCATTTCGTCTTCGGCCCAATAGCGCGGGTTGATCACGACCCGGAACCCCCAGTGCTCCAGGAGATCGACCGGCCGCCGTTCTGCCCGTGCCGGATCGTCTTCCGGATTTTCCGGCTCCGGCGGTCCGACGAAATTCCGCTCGTGATCGTCTTTTTCTGCCAACCATTCCGTCGTGTAATTCAGCGCCAGAACGATCCGGCCTCCGGATTCCATGAAGCGATCGAGCGCTTGTGCGGATTCGCGATCCAACCGGAACGCATCGTCCGACTCGATGCCGGCGATCACGAGTGTCCGGTCCGGCGCGCCGGTCAGCCATCGCAACGGGCGATAATGACGTGAAATCGACACCGTGTCCATGCGCGCAAGACTTTCGTAGAGGAGTTTCAGTCCGTCCGGCGCGGAACGATGCGTCGAGTGCGGCGGGTGCAGATCGCCTTTGACCATGCCCATCCGGAAGAGATGCAATGCGGCGGCGAGCATCCCCGCGAGCAGCGCGATGATGACCAGAGCAGCGGTGATCTCACGTCGATGCATGTCGCCTCACGGTTTCCTGAAGCCGCCGGAACCGGTCGACTCCCTCCTCCGTCACGTCGCGATCGCCGTAGCGGAACGTCTGGAACGTATGAACGATCTCCCGGAATTCGCCGTCCAGGCCGGGCTTGTGACCCGCACGGCGTCTGAGTTCAGCGAGATACTCGCGATCCGCTTTGTGTCTGGCTAACACGAGCAGATTCATGGTCGCGAGGCACGCCAGCACGGCATAATAGAATGCCCGCAACGCACCGCGACGGTCCCCCTCACACAGAAGCCGCTCGGCCGCCTCGATCCAGTCGGATTCCGGCAACGCCGCGGCGCGCTCGGCATCACTTTCGGGTTCGTCCGGCGTGTGAATGTCCCCTGAATCGGGCGCATCGATCCGTCGCATCCGACGCCTGATGCGGATGAGGAGGAGCGCGAGCAGCACAGTGGCGGCGGCCAGCATGACGGCGGCGAGTTCGGACTGCGAAAGACCTCGTTCCGATGTGGTCGCGGAGGCATCCGGCATGTCCGGTGTGATCAGATCGTGCCACCAGTCCCGGAGTTTACGGATCACATCCCGGATTTTGTCGAACCATTTCGAGAGTGCATCGGTGATCCTGCCGAGAAATCGGGTGACGGCATTGAGATCACGGACGTTGTCGGGCACGAATGCGTATTCCCGGTCGAGTTTCCAGAGATATTCCGGATCGCTCATCTCATGGCGGAGCGATTCTTCAAATGACGCGATATACGAGGCGTTCGGCGCTGCTCGGGTCCAGTCGGGTGATATCGAGTCCGGAGATGGCGGGGATGCGCTCAGGGCAGTCGATGAGAGGATTGACAGGAGGAGGAGCGGGAGGACCGGGCGTGTGATCCGTCGGAGCGTTGCGCGCAGGTCTTCGCCGGTGGTTCGCGAGGAATCGTAGAAGAACAGAATCACGTAGATGCTTTTCATGACCGGATCGAGAATCAGAAATGTCAGGACGAATGCAGCGGCGAAGAACAGGGTCGAGAACAGCCCGAAACCCAGGCGCGTGAAGGCGTTTTCGATGCCGGAGAACGTGAGGATCAGTCCGGGGAGCAGGAACAGAGCGGCGGCGATGTTTCCGTAGAGCACAGCGCCGAGTGGCGACGACAGGGCGGAAAGAAAGACAATCAGTCCGGCAACGAGGTAGTAGATCGCTTCATCCAGCTTGAACCCGTGGATCAGCACCGGCAGGATGATCAGGACCAGGAGGAATGCTGCGCCGAGAAACCAGGGATGGAAGAGCCAGTTCAGCGCGAGATGGCGCTGAGGACGGATGCCGGAGGCTCGGACCGCCGTGTTGAATTGCATCCGGAACGAGGGCATGGGTGTTGAAAGCAGCAGGGTGATGTAGTTGAACAATGCGGATATACGCATGAACGGGAATACAAACAGAAACCCGATCATCATCATGAGCAGGCCGATCGGTTGAACGAACGCATGGAGCAGCACGGCCCGGAAACGGTGTGGAATACTCCGAGCCGGATGCGGGTTGCCCGAGTGGAATGCGAGCAGGCCGGCCATGAATGCGGACTGATGATACTTCATCCAGATGAACAGCAGGGCTGCGATGCCTGCAAGGAGAGGAAGGAAGGATTCACCGGTGGGATTGAAACTGAGTTCACCGAATGCGTATAGCCCGAATGCACCGAATGGAATCGTTCCCAGGAAGTACCGGAGCAGGACGCTCCAGGGCGCGCGCATGAGCAACTCGACCGCCTCTTCGGCGACATCCAGGATTCCCGGGCCGAATACCGATGATTCCTTATTCCTCACCGGCTGTCTCCTCCGGATAGAGGACCGGGTTCTGGTGATACGATGCGGGGATGTTCCAGATCAGCAGGCCGGCCAGGTAGAAGACGGTCCACAGCAGAAGACATCCGGTCAGGGCGCCGGCCAGCGGACCGATCCAGGCTGAAAAGATTGATCGCCGCGAGGAATCCGATTGTGTCTGGTTCTCGCCGAGACATCGGGCGCACAGCATCCGGCCTTCCGTTTCGGTCACGCACTCGCGGCAGAAGAACCGGCTGCACGACGGACAGCGGACCGCCGCCTCACGGGTGGGGTGAATCGAGCAATGCCGGGCAGTCAGGTTCATTCCGGGGCCATCCCCTGGAGACGGATCGATGCGAGGGCCGCGAACAGGGTGCGTGTATGTCGCATCCGGCAGATCGGATACAGGCGCGCGGTCTGGACCGCTGTCCGGATGTAACAGGCGCAGGTCGGTCCACGGAACCAGCCGATGATGCCCAGCAGGAGCGTCAGGGAAGCGCAGACGATCAGTACCGTCCGGGCGAACTCGTCGGTTACGAAAACGGCCGGGAGGGCGAACAGGGCGGTCAGAATGAGCATCAGGATCAGCGACAGAACGCGCGTGATGGTTTTCCGGACAATGACGGCCTCGATGTCCCGAAAATAAAAGCGATGGTAACGTTCGAACACAAGGCCACCGTCGATGAGCAGAATGTGGTCCGGTCCGATCATGACACGGGCGATGGAGATGGCCAGAGGCAGTGGCCCGAGTTGCCTGCCGAGCCGGCCTCCGATCCGGCGGTAATACCCTTTGGGCACGGCCTGACTGTTGAGATCGATCACATCAGTCTCCGTATTGCCTGATCGCTGTCGCGATTGCGATGAGCAGAATGACGATCAGCACGATCTGCATCAGAGCGATCAGGATGGCGGCAATGGAGCGGATTCGGGTGCGAGGCAGAATACTGGAGGGTTTGCGCCAGTTCCAGACCGCCGTGAAAATGGCCAGAGGAGCCGTAAAGAGTGTGAAATAGAACAGGATGGTGGGCCAGAGCGCGATGCGGAACGCAAGACCGTCATAGAGAGCGCGGCGGTGTTCGAGCGGAAGAATCGGGCGACCGTTCCGGCGCGAGCTGATGCAATGCGTGCAGATCCGTCTGCCCGCGATCGTGAAGGCGCAGAGCGGGCAGATCAGGCGGCCGCAGAGATCGCAGACGTGTTCGGCTCGTTTTCCCGGATGGTCGAAACAGGCCGGATCGGTATCCGAGATCCGGTTTTGGGTCACGCATCCCGTGTTTTCCGGCGGATCGAACGCCAGGATATCGAATGCCCGGTTACAGTTCGGACAGGTCATCTCCATCCGCATCCCGTTCTCGACGGTCATCTCGGCCTTCCGGCATTCCGGGCATGGCACGCGGATCATGGTTCTTTCCTTTTAAGCGATTGTTTCTGGACGACCCGGGTCCCGGCGAGCCGGTCGTGCAGGGTACGCGCCTCCTCATCTCCGACCGCCATGAGATAGCCGATCGAAAACATGGAACTGCTCAGCATCTCGGACCAGAACCGCCCGAAGGCACGCATCCCGGTGACTCTTCCGCCGGATTGGGTGACGATTTCGAGATTCAGCATCATTTTTCCGGGAGTCGCGGAATAGCGCGAGATGGTGAGGACCTGGTAGTTGACACTGATCAGGATGTTGATGAGCGAATTGAAGCCGATCGCGACCCAGGGGGAGGAATCGGGGAGAAATTTCATCACGAGGATGGTTGTGGGGATCATGATGATGTACTGGAAGAGCCAGTCGAAGATTTTGGCCATGGCGCGCGTGCCGAAATCGGCATAGGGGAGGGTATTCCAGAACAACTCGGGGTGAATCAGATTTTCACGCAGTTTCTGTTCGACAACCGGTTTGCATTGAATGCAGACGGGGAAGAGCCCGAGCATTGCGATGGAAGATGGCGGGAACGCAGAACCGCAGTGTCCGCAGGTCTCTAAGTGCGGATCCGTGGAAGGAGGAACGTTGAGGGATGATTCAGTGGTCGGATCAAGCATGAGCGGTATAATAAAACAAAAGTCCGCCTAACTCAATAACTCAACCGCCGCATTGCACACCCACCGCCGCACGAGTTCTCGTACTGAATCAGTCACATAACTCCACCCATACAATCGAAGATAGTGTACCGACAGTATTGAACAAAGCGACCCCCGCGACATTGGTATTGAGAGCAGGAATGGAGGTGATCACATACTCGTCGCACGGATCGAGATATGTCTGGTGATTGATCGTAATCTCGCTTTGATCATCGTAGCCGAAATAGAAGATGACCCCGGCGATATCCAGCAGACTGCTGTCCGGGTAGTATTCCGGATTTTGCCATGTGATCCGCATCTGTCCCACACCGGGAGGAAAGCATTGGATCTGGGACACCGGCGGTACGTTCGGCGCAAAGTGCATACCGACATCACTCTGATCGATGTCGGGCACCTGACTGGCTTGCGTGATTCCCGGATTGAGTTGAAACCCACCGTGATCGTAACAGACCGATCGAGTCGCCAAAGGGGTCGGAGTCATTTGAAAGACGGGATCCTGGAGATGAAAATCGAATGTTTCAACCGTGCTGCCCCCGACGATCTTCGGATCTCCGAATGTGTTGCGAATGCTCCTTGTTTCGGCATCCATCCGATAGGGTTTGAATGTCGGTGTGATGGTCGGGCTTCCCGGAAAGGGAGTCGGAGTGCTGGTGCGAGTCGGGATGGCGGTGAACAGCGGGGCGGGAGTGCGTGTGTTGAGCGAGAGGGTTCCGGCGGGGGTTGGTGTGATCGTTGGTGTGGGCGTGTGAGTAGACAGGTCGGGTGTGGGCGTCGGGTTGGCGGGATGCGCGAAGTACATGCGATCGGAACCCGTCGCTTCGGGTCGGAACAGATTGTTGAACGCCATGACCGGGGCGGACCCGTGTTGAGGTGTTGATGCCGCCGCGGCGGATTCACTCGTGCAACTGACCAGCCAGTGCGGGACCGAAGTGGGTGTACCCGAAGGATACGTCATCGTGTCCGGACCGATGAGGTTGCTCATGAAGACAGGTGCATTGGCAATCTCTCGGGGCTCCCGGCCCGGGTCATCCGTGATGACACATACCTGGAATCCGTCGTTGCCATAAATCGTATTGGATGTGATCAACGGAGATTGCAAGGTGACCTCTGTTGCGAGCATTTCTCCGTGCGTGAACAGACATAAAATTCCACCGTCTCCATAATGATTGGTACTGGTAAACTCGCTATCCGTCCCATTCCATACGATCAGGTTGTTTTCGACCGTCGCCATCGAACCGCCTCGAAGAACGATTCCGTAAAACCGGTTCCGGGCGATCGTACAGTTGAATATCCGGACGGGTTTGTAGTCACCGACGGATGTCGATGATACCGATCGCTCGGGTTCGACCTGAACGATGCCGAAAAAATTGCCGTCATGGGCGGATATGCCCACAGGGGCGGACCATTTCGGATCGTATTGACGCCCGATCGTGCAGGAATCAACGGAAACATTGATAATTCAACTTTCGCACCCTGTTTTGATTGTAAATACATGTTATCCGGCGAAAGTTGAATGAAAAAACTCAACTTTCGCCATAAAAACATCCATATACATGATAAATTTGATCTGAGCATACTTGAGTCTGTTTCGCGTTGGCACAGGTTTGCGTTAATTGAATCCTTAAAAATTATGAATTCGCCTTTAAATTCAATGTGTTATCTGGGTGCGAAAGTTGAGTTGATAACCTTATACAGGAGAATCCCGACACGACACCGGGTGATCGCACAATGGGAGATGGCGCAATTGTTATTGATCACAGAAATCCCGGCATCTTCACTCATCATCAGATCATCTCCCGTTGCGGCTTGAAATGGAGATGCGTTCTCGATTCTGAGATTGCTGACCGTGACATATTCGGATTGAATCGATATGACCTCATTGCTGGTCGAAAGGTTGTATCGGATCAATGGACGTTCTGCTGGATTCGATCCCGGAGTCCAGTCGGATGTCAGTGTCAGTTCTTTGTGAATAACGACATGTTCTGCATATACTGAATCTTCTGGAGACTCCCAGTGAATCAATAGAGTATCTCCTGGATCCGCCGCCGTCAGGGCGGCGTTGATGGTTGTGTAGGCTTGTGAAGAACCGATGTGTCGAGTATCTGCTTGAGTTACACTGACCACGATCATTATGAAGCAAATTGCCACAAATGATATTTTCATGGTACGTCCTTTCACAATTGGATGAAGACAGGCGAACCGAATTGGCCGCTTGAGGAGAACGCCGAGACACCAAACCATATACCGATCCCGGTCATGGCTTCCGGAACTTCATAACTGGTGGTGAGCGCGCTGAGATGGATGCTCCCGATGATATACCCCGTACCGTCTTCCCAGATGACAACATACCCCTGTGGCGTTCCATACGTTGGAGTATCCCAGCTCAGGGTTTGATCCGTGACGCTCAGATCGGTCACCTCTCCCATTTCGGACGATGCGTTCGGGAAGTGATATCCGATGTCCTGGTAATGGTAATCCGAAAACTCGCCCTCGGATACGATGCCGGGCGACATAATGCGCCATCTCGATCCATTCGAGCGCTGTCCGGTCCGACGCCACCGTGGACATACAAGGCGTTGCTTTGTTCCGGTGAGTTGAAGTGATCGTAATCGTGGGCGGAGGCAAAAAAGGCGCGCGGCCCCGGTCGCTGATCCGGAGTTCCTTCCTGCTTGATCTGCCAGGAATAGACATCGGCGAAAACGGAAGGGGTCATCAAGAGGCATCCAAGGCAGCTCATGACTATCTTGAATATCATAAACGGACCTCCTTGTAAAAAGCCGCTCATTCCAGCGGAAGCGGCGTTGAGATAACCGATTATGCGCTGAAAAAAAAAAAAAGTCAATATATCGGAAACAAAAATATTGCCATGCCGCGTAAATTGGGATAAACTGAATAAAGGAGGTTGAGACAGAATGCAGGAGGATGCGGAATGGAAAAGGGAATTTAGAGGTAAATTAGAGACCACAAAAAGACTTGCGCTTGTCTTTCTTGTATTAATCAGTTTTGTTTTGTCTCCTACCTTTGCATCAGACTACTACGTCGATGCCGTCAATGGCAGTGATGAAACCGGCGACGGATCTCAGACCAACCCCTGGAAAAAACTCCAATTCGCCATCGATTCGATCACTGGCACTGCCGAAAACCCGCATACCATTCATCTCGCACCGGGACATTATGGCCCAGGAGGGAGTAATGACCACATTCGCATTTATGTAACAAGTTTTTTAACAATCAGAGGACAAGGCATTCAAACAACATTCAATTATTTGGACATAGGAAAAATCGATGAGTTTTCAACTCATGATACTGTCGTATCCGACTTGACCGGACAATATATTACAATCGATTACCATTCTCATACGAATACAATCAGCAACTGCATTCTAGTGGCCAATCAACCATGCCTGTCAATATATAATGAAAGTTCCGGTGTCGTCACAAACAGCATCCTGTTCGAATGCAAATTAGGCGTATGGATAGACCCGCTCTGCTCAGTTGTCTTTAACAATACAGTCTTCTATAACTGCATGAGTGAGTTTCGCATTGATCCATCCGCTGATGTCACGTTTGATTACTGCCGGATGGACACGCTCCAACCTGGTGAAGGCAATATCTCAAATGATCCGATGTTTGTAGATACATCCACCCTTGATTTCCGCCTTCGTAAAGGATCTCCCTGTATCGATTCCGGGGACCCTTCAGATCCTGTTCCCCCCGGAGGAGGTACCCGGATCGACATGGGCTGTCAGGAGTACACATTCACACCGCAACTCTACATCGACGATATCGATATCTTGGAATCCACAGGCAATCACAACGGGATCCCCGAATTGAATGAATCCGGGTCTATCTCGATCAAACTGGCAAACGGCGGTGAGGATGCGCACAATCTGAGTGCATCGCTGATCCTTTCCAATTCCGACCTTCATGTGGCATCGAATCCGATTAACTACCCGGATCTCCCGTTCGGTGTGTCGACCTGGCAAGCCGGTCCTGGCGTGGAATGGTATGTTCCGGTCAAAACAGGATGGTGTCTGCCAGCAGTCGTCCGAATGGAATGGAACTCAACCGGCGCATCCGGTGCGTTCGAAATCCCGCTCAACATCCATTCCGACACCGTCCATACCGATCCGGTCAACGGTCATGATCAAACAGGCGATGGATCAACGGAATCACCCTATCAAACAATCGGCACAGCCGTTCGACGCATGGTCGGGAGTCGCTGGATTCCTGCAACGGTTCATGCCGGAGAAGGCCTGTATTCACCATCTTCAAACGGGGAGGTCTATCCGATCTATTTTCTGGATTACGAATCGATCAGCGGGGATGGACCGGACGAGACCATTCTCGATAACGATGGCCAGGAAGTATCCATGCTCATCAGCGGCGCTCACACCTCCATCTCGGATCTGCATATTCGATCGACAAACGAATACAATCATGCTGTGCTTGTTGAGTTTAGAAACTGCATAGGCACGTTGCACAACACACAGCAAACACGGGTCCGTTTGGAAGGTACAACGAATTTTCTCCTCACCACGATATCAAGGTATCCGAGCGAGATCGATGCGGTTGACAACACCCTGCACGGAACCTTTGAACTTTTCGGTCGATTCAATGCGGGAATCGTTCGAAACAACTACTTCCAGGGTGGATCCTTCTGTTCACCAGCGTTGATCGAATTCAATCATTGCGGCGAGGCCGGGATGCTGATCACACCGAAACAAACAGATATTCCGATGGTAATCCGGGACAACGAAATCGATTTTGTGGATGATGTCGGCAGTGGGTACTGTCTGTTTGAGAACAACTACGTCAAGGAAGGATATTTCAGTATACGCTCTGACCCTCGCAGCCGGTTTATCGGGAATGTTTTCAATGCGTGCAGTCTGGAAATACTAGAGCAGGAAGAACCGGTACATGTGTCGCATAACATCATTCTGACCACATGGAATCCTCCCTTTCAACCCAAGTTCATCGTCAACTACAGCGCAGCGAATTACTACAATAATGTGGTGGTGTACATGCATCGAAACTCGCAGTATGCACCCGTATATACGGCCTTTGCCGCCGGTGCGTTTTCCCTCGATAGCAGTATGGCCATGTTTGTTCCCCTGGATACCGTCTGGCCCAATACCGTCTGGAGCCGAAACGGGATCTCCTACCATAATCTTGGTGATTCGAGTCTGTGCGAACGAGCCACGTACAGCGACCTTCCGGGCTGCCCGCTCCCTACCAATCTTGATGTGGAACCCGGAATCCGTGGATCCGGCACGATCACGGACATCGGCCCGGGAACCATCACGGACGATACCGCGGCCTGGATTCCCGGTGCGTACCGAGGTCTGCCGATCAACCCCGCGATTCTCCACTCCGACCGGATCTTCCGCTGTGAAGACAACGATGAGACCACCCTGTATTGTATCGGAGATCCGTCGGAGGTCGCGTCGATCGGGGATGTCTACTTCATTCCCGACTTCAGGCTGAGACGTATGTCTGATGGATATGCGTATGATTCGCCATTGATCGATGCCGGAAACCCGGACCCTTCCTACCACGATCCGGATGGCTCGCGGTGTGATATCGGTCCATGGGGCGGACCGCTGGCACTCACTCCATTGCCGGCGATTCCCACGATGCCACCCTTCACACCCACCCCGGGTGGATCTCCGCCTCCGGTTGATTCCCCGACCCCTGATGCATCGCATACTCCGTCAAGTCCGACATCGACACCATCCCCCTGGGACACGCCAGTCGTTTCAGCCACGCCCACCGCCACTCCGGAAAGCATCGACTACCAACTCATTCTCAATTCGGAGTTTTATCATTCCGGCGATCCGTTCGGCCTGATCCGGACCGCAACGAACGCAGGATCGCCCCGTCCGGTCTTCGAGATCATCGTGTTGGATGTGTACGGAAGCTACTATTTCTGGCCGGAATGGACACCGGAGATTCAGGGTATCAGCAGCGTCATGCCTCACGGCACATCCTTCATCGCCGTCTTGCAGTTCACATGGCCTGCCGGCGATGTCGGACATGCGGATGGGTTGCGGTTCTGGGGAGGGTGTGTTGATCCCGGATCGGGTAATGTGGTCAGCGATGTGGTGTGCGTTGGGTTTTCTTATTGAAGATGGGCGATCACATTCGGCGATGGGCGATCACGCAGGATCGCCCATCTACCCGTCCGCCATTCCCCCTATCAATCGCACAAATCCACCCATACAACGGATGATTGCGCCCCTGCTGTGTTGAATGCCACGACGCCAACCTGATCGGTTCCGTCGGGAGGTCGCGCGATCGTATAGGATTGACATGGATCGATGTATACCTGGGACAATATTGTTAGATCCTGACCGCTCACGGATGCACAATATACGATATTCCCGGCATGATCTGAAAACAGTCGGTTATCGGCATATCGCTCAGGATTGACCCATTGGAATTGAAAGCCCTGCTCTTGCCCGTAGATCGTACAGGTTAGATCTGAAACGGAAGGTACGTTCGAGTAATAATGCGCTCCGATATCCGACTGACCGATGTCGGGAACATGATCGCTTCGAGTGCTTCCCGGATTGAGTCGCAGTCCGCCGGAATCGAAGGCTTCCGAGCGTGGCGCGCCAGGTGTCGGCGTTATCTGAAACACGGGATCCCGCAGATGGAAATCGAATGCCTCAATGGTGCTTCCTCCGACAAACCGCGGATCGCCGAAGGTGTTCCGGATGCTCCAGGTCGCCTCATCCATCATATAAGGTCCGGCTGTCGGCGTGTTCGGTGTGCCGGTCATGGCAGGCGTCGGAGTTCGCGTCGAGATTGCGGTGAACGTGGACGCAGGGGTTCGTGTGCCATATCCCGGAGTTCCTGGCCCAGGTGTCGGTGACCAGGAATAAGCGGGTGTGAAGAGTGTACCGGTGGGTGTCGGTGTTGGGGTGGATGCTGGAGGAGAGGTTGGGGTGCCAGGTGTGGGTGTCGGATTGCCGGGGTGCGCAAAATACTTTTGGTCCGATCCCGTCGCATCCGGTCGATACAGATTGTTGAATGCCATGACCGGCGCGGATCCGTGTTGAGGTGTTGATGCCGCCGCGGTCGATTCACTGGTGCAACTGACCAGCCAATTCGGTACCGATGTAGGTGTACCCGAAGGATACACCATGGTATCCGGACCGATGATGTTGCTCATGAGAACCGGAGCGTTTGCAATCCGCCGGGGTTCACGGCCCGGATCGTCCGTGATGACGCAGACCTGGAATCCGTCGTTGCCGTAGATCGTATTCGACATGATCATGGGGGATTGAACCGAGACATCCGTCAAGGCCATTTCATCGTCCGTGAACAGACACAGGATTCCTCCGTCACCATAATGATTCGCCCCGGAAAGCGAAATGTCCGTACCGTTCCAGACGATCAGGTTATTCATGACATTGGCCATTGACCCTCCGCGCAGTACCACACCATAGAAGCGGTTCCGAGCGATCGTACAATTGGTGATCCGGTCCGGTTTGTATTCGCCAACCGGATAGGATGCAACGGTTCGTATGGGATCTACCTGGACGATACCAAAAAAGTTGCCGTCATGTGTGCTCGATGGGCTTGGGTTGAACCATTTGGCGGTGGAGAGCGCACCGATTTGACACGAGTCGATCACGTTGTTCAGCGTAGATACACCGGTGTTTTTCAACAATATCCCGACTCGGCAACGGGTCACCTCACAATGCGATACGATGCAGTCACTTTCGGTGATCAGGATTCCAATCTCGTTTGTCATGTCCAGTTCATCACCCGATGCGGATTCCAGCGCTTTGCTGTTCTGAATACGAAGATTGCTGATCGTCACTCCGTCTGCTTCGATAGAGATGATATCGTTGTATACGGTCAGATCGCTTCGGATCATCGGGCGTTCATCCGGATCCGAGCCCGGCGTCCATGTCGATGTCAGCGTGATGCTTTCGTCAAGCACTACGTGTTCTGTGTACACGGGATGTCCACTTTCCCAGTGTATCCGAAGCGTATCACCGGGATTTGCTGCGGCAAGAGCTGCGTTGATGGTCGTGTAATCTTCCAAAGTTCCAATCTCAAGAGTTGCAGCCTGAACTGAACATACCAGAAGAACGATCAACGATATTGCAATAAGCGTGTGTCTCATGTTACGTCCTTTCACATCTGAATGAACACGGGCATACCGAACTGCCCGCTGGATGAAAAAGCCGACACACCAAACCAAAAACCGAGACCTTCGAGTTCCGCGTCGATCTCATAGGAAGTCGTTTGCGGGTAAGCACTGCCATACATACTTCCGGATCCGTCCTCCCAGATCACAAGGTATCCTTCAGGTTCCTCCGGCGGCTTCGTCCAAGTGATATCCCGGCCGTATCCTGTCAGGTTTTCCACGGGTCCCATTTCGCTGGACACATTCGAGAAATGATATCCCGCATCGAGTATGTGATAGTCGGAATAGAATCCTTCGGAGGTGATTCCGGGCACAAGTGGATGCAGTCCGCTGTTCAAACAGGGCGACCATTCGGTTAATCGGAATTTGTTCTCTGTCGTTTGATAAAACAGCGGATTCGTATCCGGCATGTCATCACAGGATATCAGGTAGCGATCGGATTCAGACATCCAGTTCTCGTCGCAATAATACAAACCATTCTGAGACCGGATCTGACTCCGGTCCACATCAGTCAGATATACGGCCGATTCGGACTCTTCCCCGGAGTAATACACGATATTGTTCAGCAGGATGGGCATGTTCAGAAACTGCATGCTCGGAACGGATTCCGTGATGGACAGAGCGTGATAGTTGTCCACGAATGTATTGCTGTAAATCAGCGGTGTCTGAGTATGCGGCACATTCGATACAATATCGAAATGACTCAGCAACCCGCTCCGCCATTCCGGAATCGCGTCTTCCAGACAGCCGTTTTCCAGAAAGAGATTGTCATGAATGCGACCATGAGCGCCTTTCTCCATCATCACTCCCGTCAAGTAACAATCTTCGAGGGTGTTATAGGCAAATTCATGGGAGGTTTCCAGTACAACCGCTCCCACAAAGTCATGATAGAACCGACTGCCGGTAATGTGAGCTTCCTGGGCGTCGGCGATCGATGAGACACAGATCATCGTAGCGCCCACAATGTTGCTCTCGAATTCACAGGCTTCAACCCGAGTCGGGCCGTGCATGACAATTCCGGGATCCGCAATCAGCAGATCATTCGAGCTTTCAATCGCGGCATACCGATCCAGAACCGATTCGGGAATCTCGTCGTCAAGCACTTCGTCGAAATGGCAGATCTTGAGATTCCTGATTGTGATTCCGCACCCGTCCCGGATCACGAAGCTGTTGTCATTGGCAAAGAAAAACATTGTGATCGAATCTTCAAGCGATTCACCCGCGTCCTCGAACTCTAGGAAATCGACGATGTTGCTCATACCCGTAAAGGATCGCCCCAGAACCGGTTTCAAACCGTCATGCAGAACACCTTCGATCGTAAAGTGGCCGATGAAGTAGGGTATCACACACTGTGTATCATAGAAGTGTCCTGTTTCTCCGGCATGAATCCGAACGACGTCGCCACCTTTTATTCGCGTTGTATTGATCACGTTGGCGGGATCGTCCAGACCGTAGTCCTCGTCCGGTTCGATGTCCTATGTCTTGCCCGAAATCAGGGGTTTGTACTCCCAGGTGTCATCCATATATTCACCGGTTTCCGAAATCCCGCCAAACAACGTGAACCAGTAGTAGGCACCACCATGACCGTAGCGATAGGGGCGTCCTCCAACAAGATCGATTACCCATGCATAATTGGTCAGATCGAAGCAGGCTACGTCATTCAGCACATCCTCATCGGCATTCCTGCCTCCATGAATGATCATTCGATGCTCCCGGACATCCATTGCGCACGCATGGTCCGCTCGGGCCTCAGGCCCGGCACCGAACGGAGTAATCGCCGACCATTCCAGATCCCCTAAATTGAGTTCACCGATCGCGTCCGTTACCTCACCATCCTGATCGTATCCACCATAGATCAGGATCCGTGGCTGGCCACCCGATCCATAAAACGGGTCGTAGACGACCGATTGGCCCGTCAGACCGATATCGTCCAACCCGCTCGATGCCAGATCGAGATCCCTCCAGTCGCACGTAATGGATACCGTCATATCCCATGGATTGCTTGCACTGCCGGGGGTGATTGAACAGGACAACTCTCCGAGGTATGCATCCATCAGAGGGTCTCCGTTCTCGTCGAGACCACCCATCAGGAAAACGCAGGATTTATCGTTGCCGGGACTCGGTGGAATAAACAGCATTCGATGTCCCGACCGGGCGTCGATTTTTGCCCCGCTCTGGTCCGCTTCGATCCAGGTCCAGAACTGCTCCATTCCCAAAATATCGTAATTGGTGTATATCTGAGCGCACACCCACATGGAATTCACTGGACCCGATGCGGTCATCCCTCCGAATGTAACCAGATTGCGAAACCGTTTGACCATGTTGCTTGATGATCCCAGTTCATTGTGCAAGAGCGGATAGACCACACAGGCGAGATCTCTGCGAGGAGGCGGAAGGCTGCATGTCGAGAGCGGGCTGATTTGATCCCAGTGAGCGGAATCGCGGTGGAGTTTTTGAATCCAGAATGAGCCATTTGTATCCATTGGCGTGGCGTTGGGGCCCTGCCCTCCGATTACAATCAAATCATTGACCTGGTGCATCGTGTCGAACGGGTCGTAATCGTGAGTACATCCAAACCCGGTTCGAGGCCCCGGTCGTTTTTGCGCGTACGGTTTGGAATTCCACTGGTACTCCTCTTCCGAGAAGACCGGAGAAATGAAGACGAGACATCCAAGGCAACTCATGAGTATCTTGAATATCATGAACGAACCTCCTTGTAAAAGCCGCTCTTTCCTGCGAAAGCGACGTTGAGATACTTGATTATGCGCTGAAAAAAAAAAAAAGTCAATATATCAGAAGCAAATGATTTGCCTTGCCGCGGGGCCTGAGGTAAGATCGAGGCAGGAGGTTGAGACAGCATGCAGGAAGGTTTGAAATCCCCCCTGACCCCCCTTTTGCAAAGGGGGGAGTGTAAGTTATTGATTTTCGTGGGTTCCCCCTTTGTAAAAGGGGGACGGGAGGGGGATTTTGCGCGTAAGGTGCGATGGGAGGGGGTTCGGGGGAGGGCTCTCCTTCTGTTTGTCCTCATCGGTTTGTTCATCACTCCTGCCGATGCATCAGACTATTATGTGGATGCAGTGAACGGAAACGACACGACCGGAGATGGAACCGAAACAAATCCATGGAAAAAACTTCAGTTCGCGATTGATTCGGTTACTGGCACCGAAGAGAACCCGCATACTCTCTATCTTGCTCCGGGTCATTATGGACCTGCGGGAAGCGGGGACGAGTATCTGATATACTTGAAAAGTTACTTAACAATCTCTGGACGGGGTATTGAAACATCGCTTGATCTATTGAGGATCGGACTTATTAATTCATATTCTGCACATTACACATCAGTTTACAATCTTGTAGCACGCTATATAAAGATTAATTATCATTCAGACAACATTTTGATAAATAACTGTATTCTCATTGCAGACGGAATAGGACTCAGTATTGCAAATGAAAGCTCCGGATTTATCAGGAATTGCTCGTTCTTTGCTTGTAAACAGGGCATTGATATTTTATTTGATTGTTCAGTTCATTTCCAAAATTGTGTATTTTTTGAATGTTTAGATGAGTTTCGCATCGAATCAGGCGCGGATGTCACATTTTCATATTGCCGCATGGACAATTTGCAAACCGGTGAAGGCAATATCTATGACAATCCAATGTTTCTGGATGCAGCCAATCGTGATTTCCGTCTCAGACAGGGATCCCCCTGCATCGATTCCGGTAACCCCTCAGATCCCGTTCCCCCCGGAGGAGGTTCCCGGATCGACATGGGATGTCATGAATACACCTTCACCCCTCAGCTCTACATCGAAGACGTCGATATCTCGGAATCAGCAGGCAATCACAATGGAATCCCCGAACTGAATGAGAGCGGATTCATCGCGCTCAAACTGGCCAATGGTGGTGAAGATGCAACGGATCTGACCGCACAGCTTTCCCTGATGAATTCCGATTTGCAGCTCGTTGCGGAACCCTTGATGTTTTATCCCGATCTGATGACCGGAGAATCCTCCTGGCAAATTGGCAATGCCACATCTTGGAGTGTCCCGATTCGTACCGGTTGGTGCATTCCGGCAATGATTCGGATGGACTGGACTTCCACGGGTTCATCCGGCACGATCAGTGTTCCATTGAACCTGCATTCTGATACGATGTCAGTGGATGCAGTGAACGGAAACGATCAGACAGGTGACGGATCTCCGGAGCAGCCGCTGAAAACGATCGGCGTTTCTGCACGGAAAGCAAATGGAAGTCGGTGGCATCCCATTACAATCCAGGCATCTCAAGGTGTGTACTCCCCTTCATTCAACGGTGAAATCTATCCGGTGTATTTAAACGACTACGAATCGCTTTGTGGCGAGAGTCCTGATACGACGATTCTGGATAATGATAATCAACCCGTGGGGCTGATCGTCAGTGGCTCGCATACATCTTTATATAATCTGACGCTTCGGTCCGTCAGTTTGGAGGATTTCCGACTATTCGAGGCACGAAATTGCACCGGGGAAGTTCGCAATACCCGTCAGGAGCGTCAAGTCCCAACCTCAATGGGGTATCATTTTTGTTCCACATCGTATTTTGGCAGCAACATGATCTTCGATGGGAATACGCTTCAGGGTGATCTTTTCGATACCGGACGATCTGTCACAAGCAGAATCACAAACAACGAGATTTACTCGTTGTTTGCTGAATCCGGCCTCATTTCAAACAATCATATCGGGTATGGGTATTTTTGGTTCAATACAGGGGAAACTTCCGATCCGATTATTATCCTGAATAACGAATTCGAATCAATGCATGATACATGCGATGGATACTTCCATTTCAGTCGCAACACCATCAAAGGCGACGAGTTCAGTTCCCGTCCGGATTCGAGAAGTATCATTTCCGGGAATGTACTTCATAATACATCGATGGCTGTCCGGGATCAGCCGACTCCCTTCGCGGTCACTCATAACATCATGATCAGCGATCGAACCGAGTATCCCTATCCCTGTTTTTATGGTGTCAATTCAGCGGTTCAGTTTTACAACAACGCCGGAGTCTATCTGATCCGTCGATTCGATCAGGTGCGGATGTACAGCATCTTCATGTCCGGGGCATTCTCGATGGATCACTGCCTGGCCATGTTCGTGAGTATGGACGCTTATTGGGATGCGGCCGCATGGGGAATGAACGGCATTTCCTATTTTAACATGATGGATTCGAATCTGTGCCAGCGCGCTTCCTACAGCGACCTGCCGGGCTGTCCGCTGCCGACCAATCTCGATGTGGAACCCGGCATTCGCGGATCAGGCACCATCACAGAGATCGGTCCGGGCTACCTGAAGGATAACACGGCAGCATGGATTCCGGGTGCCTACCAGGGATTACCCGTCAATCCGGCCATTCTCCATTCAGACCGGATATTTCGCTGCGAGGACAACAACGAGACGACCTTGTTCTTCAGTGAAGAACCTTCCGACGTTGCTGAAGTCGGTGACGTCTATTTTTTTCCCGATTTCGAGCTGCGTCGCATATCGAATGGATATGCGTATGATTCGCCACTAATTGATGCCGGAAACCCGGATCCCGCCTACCACGATCCGGATGGCTCGCGGTGTGATATCGGTCCATGGGGCGGCCCGCTGTCGTTAACCCCTCTTCCCGGCATTCCGACGATGCCTCCGATACACCCATCGTTCACTCCCACTCCCGGTTTCACACCCACCCCAACACCATCGCACACACCGCCCACTTCGATCCCGTCACCCTGGAACACACTCCCGGCTTCTGCAACCCCGATCACCTCCCCGACACCAACCGCAACCTCCACGCTCACACCCACCCCAGGTGTGATCTCGTATGAACTGACTCTCAATGCCATTCACTTCGATCCCGGCGATCCGTTCGGCCTGATCCGGACCGCAACGAACGCAGGATCGCCCCGTCCGGTCTTCGAGATCATCGTGTTGGATGTGTACGGAAGCTACTATTTCTGGCCGGAATGGACTCCCGAGATTCAGGGCATCAGCAGCATGCTGCATCACGGTTCATCGACGATCGTCGTGCTGCAGTTCACCTGGCCTGACGGGGATGTCGGTCATGCCGAGGGGTTGCAGTTCTGGGGAGGGTGCATAGACCCCCAAACGGGCGATGTCGTCAGTAATGTGTCCGGCGCGGGATTTGCGTATTGAACGCTGTGAGGAGTGAAAATCATTCGCCTCAAACTCAATCACCGCATCTCCCGATGAAACGCCTCACCCAGAGCAACTGGAGAATTGAAGCGGCGGCGGTTCCTTTTCGTCGCACCGAGAACCAACACGAGCAGCGTGGTGACATAAGGCAGCATCATCAGGATGTTCGGCGCAATCCCCTTGTTCTGCAGCACATACTGCAACACATAAACGCCTCCGAAGAGACACGCGCCCCAGGCTGCCCGTAGCGGATTCCACGCAGCGAAAATCGTAAGCGCAATCACGATCCATCCCCTCCCCGCCGTCATTCCCTCGATCCAGGATGCGGAATACGCCAGCGACAGGTACGCGCCGGCCAAACCGGCGCATGCACCCCCGAACAGTGTCGCCAGCCATCGGATCAGCACCACGGAATGTCCCATCGATTCGCACGCGAGGGGATGTTCGCCGGCAGCCCGCAGCGAAATCCCCCATCGTGTATGATAGATGAAAACCCATGTGAGCAGCGCCATGCCGAATGCGAGGTAACACAGCGGATCCTGCTCGAACATCACCGAACCCAGAATCGGCAGATCACTCAGAATCGATGAATCGACCGGCATGAACCGTACCGGAGCGGACCGTCCGATGAACGGTTTGCCGATCAGTCCGCTCAAACCCAGTCCGAACATGGTCAGCGCCAGGCCGGAGACAACCTGATTGCCCAGTAATGCAACGGAGATAAAACCGTGTATCGCCGAGACAGCCATCGCAGCCAGAGCGGCCGCGCCGACCGCCAGCCCGAGATTCCCTGTCGCAGTTGCCACGGCAAACCCGGTCACCGCGCCGACCGCCATCATGCCTTCGACCCCGAGATTCAAGACACCTGAACGCTCCGAGACGATCTCACCGGTCGCTGCAAACAACAACGGTGTCGCCGCAGCCACCGCACGCGTCAGGATCGATTCGATCATGAGGTGATCCATTACGGTACCACTTTCGGCTGAATCCTGATGCGGTACGACATGAAGAATTCCGACCCGATCAGCGAAAACAGAATGGCTCCATTGAACACATTCACCGTCGCGGCCGGCAGATTCATGGCCGTCTGGATCGTATCACCCCCGACCAGAATGCCGCTGAGAAAAATGGAGGAGAGAATCGCGGTTAAGGGATTCAGACGTGCGAGCCATGCTGCGATAATCGCGGTATATCCATACCCCGATGATATGGACCAGGGATACGAAAGATGATGGTGAATCCCGGCAACCTCGCCGACACCCGCCAATCCCGCCATCGCGCCTCCGATCGCAACCGCGGCAACCGTGACCCGTCCCGCATGGATGCCGGCATATCGGGCCGCTCCGGAACTCTCTCCGGCCGCCCGGACCGAAAATCCGAATGTCGTATGATGCATCACCATCCAGACCAGCGCGGCGCAGATCAGGGCGATGCCCAGTGTGACGAGATGGATCCGGGATCCGGGAAACGTTGTCAGCACAGCGTCCGCGTGGAAGTTATCCGTGTAGGGAAACCCGAATTGCTGGCTGCCTTTCCAGGGACCGTATACGAGATACTGCACGAATTCGGCGATGATGTAATTCAACATCAGCGTGGAAATGACCTCGTTGACCCCGAGTCTGAACCTGAGAATTCCCGGAATCCAGGCCCAGAACGCGCCGCAGACCGCTCCGGCCACGAACATCGCGGGGATCACGAGCGATCCCGGAATGCCATCGCTCCGTAACGCGATGAAGGTCGCGCCGACAGCACCCGCAAGCAATTGACCCTCCGCACCGATATTCCAGAATCGGGCGCGGAACGCCAGGATCAACCCGCTCGAACATAAAATGAGCGGTATCGATTTGGTCAGTGTCTCCTTCAGACCGTACAGGCTTCCGAACGAACCCATGATGATGCGGGCAATGGCGGTGAGGGGATTCACACCGCCGAGCGCAAACAGGCATCCGGCAAGCACAAATCCAAACCCGATGGCGGCGCAGACCGTACCTGCAGCAAACCAGCGACCCGGTTCAGACCGGCGGGTGATGGATATGCGGAAACGCGACATGATCGAGAACCTCCCGCTGGCAAGAGTATAAAGCATTCCGGGACAGCGCTCAAAGTGGTGGTCGTTTGAAACCCTGTGGGGCGCAGCAGCCGCCGGCGTCCCTGCCGGCGGGCCGTGCGAATTATAACCTCCTGGCGTCCCTGCCGGCGGGCGCAGCAGCTGCCGGCGTCCCTGCCGGCGGGCAATGCGTATTAGAACCTGCTATGTATGTGCCGGCGGGCACGGAGGCCGTATCAGAGCACAAACCCGTTTCTTTGCCGGCGGGCACGGAGGCCCGCCGCTATTTACGTACTAACCGACAAAGGGAGGAACGGGCAGGGGACCTCAATACCCGAATCCGGTTCCTGCGATGGGGGTGAGCAGGGTACCGTTCGCGGGATCCAAACAGGCACCCCAGAACCACAGGTTTGACGCATGACCGACATTGCCCGATGGCCAGGTAAACTGAAGGATCGCGATCGTCG
>CALFER010000027.1 GCA_937951895.1 uncultured bacterium | reverse complement strand
CGGTAGGTCGAACCGCCACCCTTTTTCAACTTTCAACTACTTCTGGGACATCCTCAAAGAATACGCGAAGCTGAGATCCTGGCTCCATGCCTTTGATTCTCAATGAAGTGACGTATCCTATGGAATTCTGATACCATCCTGATCCTGCAGAACTCCATTCTCCGATTTGCCTGATGCCCAGTTCATCCAGGCTCAACAAGGATGTCTTCCTGACAGTGCGTATGATGAGAACCTTGTCGTTTTCGTCAGGCCATGCAAACGCGGCTACGAAGGCCCAACTGTCATTGGCGAATACTTTTGGAGGAAAAGGAGTGGTCGCATTGGCTGTTACAGACATTACGCAAATCACCAGACTGATCACGATTCTCTTCATTTCATTCTCCTACTAACGACTCAAGGTGAGCGACGCGGCGAAGCCGCGTTCGCTGTTTTAAGCCAGTGAACATTCTCTATTTCTGTTTACGGTTTTCCGTTCTCAAAAAGGTAGATTCCTTCCTTGCGATCTAATGCAATTATATCGTTATAATTCCGTTCGTACGATACCTTGCCTTCGGAATTGACGATGAGGATTTTCTCGTCCATGAGATATCGAAGTTCTTTTTGTACTGGATCAAAGAAATATGTCTCCACTCTTTCGGACTTCGGACTCTGCACAGAAGTTCCAACTGCATTTCTTCTTCGCAAAATGCTTTTGTTATGAATACGAAACAGGCAGAAACAGATAACACCTGCGTTATTATTTTCTTCGCACTCAATTTTCTTCTCCTTTTTGATCTTATCAACTCGCTCTTCTATTCCGCCGAAAGTTTGAAATGAACGGTAATCGCTGGTTAAAAAGCTTTCTGTTTCCAATCAGAACGAACCCTCCAGCAGCATTCAACCATCAAATTCACGAAATGCAAGGCGATCATCCGTTCGATTTCGTGGTTAGCCGATTGTCTGATGCTCAGCGATTCTGCAACCATTCTACTCTCAGTATCCCGTCTGCTTCCAGCGGCTTGAATTCCGGATCGCCAGTCACCAGAACTGCCTGATGTTCTTGCGCTGCCACTGCGGCACATGCATCTGCATACGAAATGGCATATCGGGCTTTCAACCGAGCCGCCGCGAGAACGACACTTCGGTCTACCGGCTGAACCTGAATCGGCAACTGGTCAAGAGCTGCCAATGTGCGTTGTGCATTCGTCAGCCCTCGTTCGCACTCGATGATATACAGAACTTCACCCAGGTTGATGACGGATAAATAGATTGCCAGAGACCCTTCTGCTGCTTCAGTTAAAAGTGTGCGTACTCGAGCCATTCCCGATTCGCTCTCTAAATACGCCAGAATGGCATAACTATCCAAAACATAAGCAGATGCATTATTGTCCACGTGTCGCCTCCCGGCGACGTTCAGCGTGGCGTTCCGCCAGCAATGCTTTTGTGAGCGACTTCTTTCCTTTCAACATCCCCGCAGCCTTTTGAACAGGATCAGTCAGGGTTGGAACGAGAGCCAGTACGCCGCCATAGTCCACGATCTGCACGGTGCTTCCGGGTTTAAGCGCGTACTTTCTTCGCAGTTTGGCCGGGATAACGACCCAGCCCTTTTCCGAAATCACTAACGCCATTTCCACCTCCCGCGTTATACATCCACACCTAATAGTATAACGTCTCCATTGGACTCTGGCAAGCGAAGAATCGCCGTCGAACTGCCCTGCACCGGCTAACGGGGCGTCCGCGCCATCAATGTAATTCAGCAGCTTTCTTCGCATTTCCGCTAATTCATTCACAGTCTGAGTTGATTTGCAAAAATAGACCAGTTTTCCCCCCAAAGACCACCGACTTACAAAATCGGAGGGAATGCCAATATAGTCGATCTCTGCCTCCTCGTTGTCGTTGTCGTTGTCGTAATCGTCTTCGATGCCACCGTATTGCTCCGAAACATCCCGTATTTCGCGATTCAGTCGACCCGGTCTCGTCAGCATCGAAACAAGTCGGATGACCATGCTGCGTCTCGAGGCATCTCGACGAAGCGAAAGATTGACAGCGAGCCAGGAGGAATCATGTTGGTTGTGGGTGAAACGCATTGTTTCTTTCGATTACGATTACGACAACGACAACGATTAGGACAACGATTAGGACAGCGAAAACCGTTCCGCGGGCGATTCACTGACAACGAGTCCCGCGAGGGCTAACCGAACCAGGAACAGGGTCTTGCCGGCGCCAGTGTCGAAGTGCTCGGCGCCGAACTTCGATGACTCGAAGACACCAGTCACGATGACAGCCCACCGGGTGGTCTCGGCAAACGCGCCGAGTGCAATAGCGAGCGTCAAGGCCCATGCCATAGACATGGTCTTCCTCTCCTGCCCGACGTTAAAGATCAGCGCATCGTTCGGCTCTTCTTTATTTAACCTCAATCTGGCCAAGATGCTTTTTGGGATCACCTGCAGTCTCGTAGTAAACCTCGTATGAACCGCGAGGAATCCCCGACAAATCCGCGAAATGTTTGGAACCCGTGTTGCTCGTTTTCTCAACCACCTGCGTGATCACCCGAATGATAATATTCCCGTCCTTGAGTTCCGTTTCGATCTTCCTGACGGCCAGACCGGAATTCATGGTCACCGGCTTGCGGGTCACCGTCGTCTGACCGCTCGCATCATACTCGATGGGGAGCATCTTCTTTCCGCCTTTTTGGACCGGAACACCAATTCGCATTCCGCCGGTATCTTCGACGAACTGCCAATCACGAGTATCTGACGTCAATAAACCATCAACTCCGGCGAAAGCACCGGGAGCGAACAAGAGCACGGAAACAAGTGCTAGTAGGGTTTTCATATTGTACCGAACGGCCCGCATTACCCGTCCCGCCGGAGCGCCGTGAATCCTGTTAGCGGAGTTGTTTCTGTGAGCGAAGGCGGGTCGCGGTGGATGCGATTGTTATCCTGCTTGATCATCTCAGGTTCTCTCATCACCTGATCATCCTGAAGCGACCATGGGTGTTATATCCATCGAAATTTCATTTTCAAACTGATCCTGCTCCATGTCTAGATCATAGTCCATCTGTAGACCCAGCCAGAACTCGGGGGACATCTTGAAGTAACGAGCCAATCTCAGTGCTGTGTTCGCTGTTACTCTCCTTTTTCCCAACACAATTTCATTAATCCTGCGCGCAGGCACACGAATCGCCATCGCCAGTTTGTTCTGACTTAAACCGAGAGGTTCCAGGAATTCCTTCTGCAACACTTCTCCCGGATGCAACGCCTCCATTCTTTTACCGATCATTTCTTCTCCTTGTGGTAATCAACAATCTCCACTTGAAAAGCATCGTTCTCATGCCATTCAAAACATATTCTCCACTGATCATTGACTCGGATCGAGTATTGGCCAGACCTGGTTCCTTTAAGTTTTTCCAATCGATTGGCTGGCGGCACACGTAAATCATCGATAGTCTGCGACCGGTTGATCATTCTGAGTTTTCGAAATGCGATTCGTTGAATCTCTTCTGAATATCTTCTGGATCGTTCACGCTTGAATATCTTCTCGGCTTCCTTATCTTTAAACGACCGAATCATGTTTCAACTATATCGCTGATTCCGCTTAACGTCAAGCGCTCAACTCTTAAATGAAAACATCAGAAATGAGCGGTAATCGCCGGTAAAAAGAATTCATTTTCCAATAATGACGGGACGTGGAGTGGCTGTCAAACCCAATATGTTCGAAACCAAGGCGATTATCCGGTCCTTTTCCGGGTTCGAAGGTGAGTGATCTCAATTCCATTGATCCGAAGCGGCCCGCCCCTGGTTCTGGTTGCGAGAGCTATCGAAGATAATAACTCCTCGCCCGCCGACTTACAAAATCGGAGGGAATGCCAATATAGTCGATCTCTGCCTCCTCGTTGTCGTTGTCGTTGTCGTAATCGTCTTCGATGCCATCGTATTACTCCGAAACATCGCATATTTCATGATTCATCTCACCCGGTCTCGTCAGCATCGAAACAACTCGGATGACCATGCTGCGTCGCGAGCTTTACGGAGTTGCCTCCAAGGGAGAGTCTTCAACAGCACAGGTAGCGACGACAACCTGATGATTGAGCTGGCGATTCCACTGTTTGGCATCACTGCAGCAACGATCCTAGCCATGTGGAACCGCGCTTCGATCCGGATAGCGGTGGCTGTTTTTTCGGCAGCCTGGTTGGTCCAGCTCTGGCTGCTGCATTGGATCGAGGTCGCATCTCTGGACACAACACTCCATCAACCTCATGGATTGGAGCTCGGGCTGTTTCTTGCGGTCTGGGGGATCTCACTGCCTGCAGTATGGGGTTTCGCATTGCGTCACCACAGCAAAAAACCGGCATCCTGACTGATTCAATCCCGGCCATCGAATCCAAACGTGATACCCCCTCTTTTGTTTTCAATCGAAATCAGATAGATAATATCGGATTCGAGTCGCAGTTCGCGTCCCCCCCCATCTTCTTCCAGGAGTCGATTCCCATGAAATTGAATGTCGTCCGAGCAATGTATGACTGGGTCCTGAAATGGGCGGAAAAACCCTCCGCCGGTTACGCCCTGTTCGTCCTCGCCTTCGCCGAAAGCAGTTTCTTCCCCATCCCGCCCGATGTCCTCCTCATCCCCCTGGTCCTGGGATACCGGAAAAAATGGTTCCATCTCGCACTCCTCACCACCATCGCATCCGCCCTCGGAGGAATCTTCGGCTACAGCATCGGCCACTGGCTCTGGTGGAGCGGTCACGCCAGCCAGATGCAGTTCAGCGGACTGGCCGAGTTCTTTTTCCGCGTCATCCCCGGTTTCTCGAAAGAAGTCTTCGAACAGATGCGCGTGAAATACGAACTCTATAATTTCTGGATCGTCTTCACCGCCGGCTTTACTCCAATCCCCTATAAACTGATCACCATATCCGCCGGAGCATTCAACGTCGATTTCGTCATCTTCTGCATCGCCTCCATCATCTCCCGCGGCGCCCGCTTCTTCATGCTCGCCGCCCTGATCCGCATCTTCGGCGAACCGATCCGCACATTCATCGACAAATACTTCAACCTCCTCGCAGTCCTCTTCACTATCCTGCTCATCGGCGGATTCATCGTCCTGAAACATTTCATGTAAGGGAGTCACCGCATGAAACCATCCTGCCTGCTTATCGCAACGCTGCTGCTCGCCGGCCTCCCGCCGGGATCCGCAACGGTCGATCTGAATGTCGACGAACACATGCTGCAAAACGGAATGCACGTGCTGACGGTCGAACGCCATTCCGTACCGGTGGTCTCGTTCGCAATATACTACCGCGCAGGCTCGATCGACGACCCGCCGGGAAAAAAAGGCATGGCCCATTACTGCGAACACATGCTGTTCAAATCGACCAAAAATCTGGAAGGCGAATCCTACGCGAAACTCGTCGGCGCAGTCGGCGGAGGCCACAGCAACGCCAACACGACAACAGACCGCACCTGCTACCACGCGACGATCCCCCCGGATCGCCTGGAACTGATCATTCGTCTCGAAGCGGAACGCATGGCAAATCTCGAACCGTCCCGCGAGGAAGCCGCCACGGAACTCGAAGTCGTCAAGGAAGAACTCAGACAAGGCTACATGGACGACCCCATGGGCCGGCTGCGACGGCTTTTCCACGAGAATCTCTTTACGATCCACCCCTACGGCGTGCTCACCATCGGCCTTCTGGACGATCTCAGTACGATTACCTATGACGACCTGATGGCTTTTTATCACCGATTCTATACTCCGGCCAACGCCATTGCGGTCATCGTCGGCGATTTCGATACGGACGCTGCGGTCGCCCTGATGGAACGCTTCTTCGGATCGATTCCGGCCGGGGAGCGGAACCCGAGACTGTATCCGGCGGAACCGCAGCAGACTCAGGAACGACGCACGGTTCTGGAATTGCCGGTTCAGCAGAGCGTCTACTACGCGGGTTACCAGGCGGTCTCCGGAACACACCCCGATGCACTCGCCATCGAACTGCTGACGGTCGCCCTGTCCCGAGGCGGGTCAAGCCCGCTGGGACAACTCTCGCAAGGGACCGACCCGGTCGCAATGTATGCCGCGGCCTACTTCCGGGGCCTTCTCGAACCATATCCGATCATCGTGACCGGAGCACCCCTCCCGGGCATCTCGATGGGAAGCCTGGAAGCCCGCATCGACTCGGAACTCGAATCGATCGCCCGGAGCGGATTGACGGAAGTGCAATTCCGGAAGGCGCGCGCACAACTGGAAGCGGCCGAAATCTATGAACTCCAGTCCTCGCTCGGCGTCGCCATCGGTCTGGGAGAAGCGGAGATGACCGGCGCATGGCGGGATGCCATCACGCGTGCCGATCGACTCGCGACGGTGACCCGTGAGGATGTCTGCCGCGTCGCAAAAGAGTATCTCAGAGACGACCGCCGAACCGTCGCCATCCTGCAACCTCAGCCGCCGGAATCGTCAGACATACCGGAATCCGATACATCGTCACCCGCGGGAGACGTCCGATGATCCGCCGAACCGTCACGCTCACATTCATCACATTGCTCCTGTCGGCCTGCATCCACCGTCAATCCTCCCAGACCGACTCGATCAGGAACTATGTCGCAACGGCCTCCTGGGATCGGTCGGCGACGTTCGATTTCCAGGAACCGGTTCAGATCACACTGTCGAACGGATTGCGGGTGTTTCTGATCGAACGCGAAGATATTCCGATGGTGTTTTTCCGGACGCAGGTCCGTGGCGGATCCATCTATGATCCTCCCGGCAAGGAAGGCCTGGCCTATCTGACCGGCTGGGTTCTGACGGAGGGCGCCGAAGGAATGCCGGATGAAACGATCGACGCGATGATGGATTCGCGCGGCGCGATCCTGACCTCGCAGGCGTTCAGCGAATCCTGTATCGCCACACTCACCTGCCTGAAAAAGGATCTCGACGATGTCTTCCCGATGTACGCCGGCATTCTGTCCAGGCCATCTCTGGATGAAACCAAAATCCGGGAATCGATCGGCTACCTGAAAGGCGATCTGCTCCGTCTGAAAAACGACCTGGGAGAACTCTGCTTCCGTCGTTTCCGGGCCGATGTGTTCGGCGATCACCCCTACTCGAAACCCTACAAAGGCACGATCACCGGGCTGGAATCCATTGAGCGTCAGGACGTTGTCGCGTTTTATGACCGCTACTACAGGCCCACGGACGCGGTCCTGATCGCTGTCGGCGCAATCACGGAAACGGAACTCCGGACATTGTGCGAGTCGCATCTGTCCAACTGGACCTCTCGCACTGCCGACCCACTCCCCGAAATCGCTCCGCCCAAACCAATCCATGGGATCACCATCCGGATCATCGATCAGGATGCCGTGCAGGCCCAGATCGCTCTCGGACACATCGGCATCGATCGCCGCAATCCCGACCAGTTCGCCCTGGATGTCCTGAACGAAATTCTCGGCGGAGGCAGTCTCGCGTCACGCCTGGGCAACGAAGTCCGTGTCAACCGAGGCCTGACGTACGGGATTTACAGTTTTTTTGCCCGGCGCGAGTTTACAGGCGAATTCGCGGTGTCGACCTTCACCAAGGTCGAGTCGGTCGGGCAGGTGGTCGAGGTGATTCTGAATGAATTGAGAAAAATCCGAGATACGGCGGTTTCGGAGGAGGAACTTCGAGACGCGAAGCAGGGGCTGATCGGGCAGTTTCCGTTGCGTTTCGAGGAGTATGAGGGGCTGGCCGAGGAAATCAGTTATCTGTATTACAACAATCTGCCGATCGAATACGTCAAAGAGTACTCACAGCGCATCGCGGCAATCTCCGCCGATGACCTGCAGCAGGCCGCCCGCACCTATATCGATCCCGACAACCTGACCATCACGGTGGTCGGTCCGGCGGATCGCATCGAACCTCAACTCCGATCGCTCGGCGTCGTCGAACGCGTCCCGGCGATCTGATCGGAAAGGACCCCTCCCATGACGGACTTCCGGAAACCATCCGATGAAAAAGAACTCGTCGCCATGCTCGATTCGATCGACGCCCGCCTCGAAGAGATCGGCGCCCGTTCGAGTCTCGCGCACTTCAACCGCCTCACCGGCACACCTCACGAAGATCTCGAAGCACTGAATCGGGAATCCGCCGCGATCATGCTCAATGCGGAGTATCGCGACACGATCGAAAGCTGGCGCTCCCGATCACTCCCCCCGCGTCTCTTGCGCCGACTCGACCTGTTCCACCGGGCCTTCAGAAGCGCTCGGATCGACAACAATCCCGGCCTGTTTGCGCTGGCAAACCGGATTGAAGAAAAGATCATCCGCTTCCAGCCGGAACTCGACGGCGTGAAGTTGTCCCGCAGCGATCTGGGGAAGGTGCTGGAAACCGAACCGGATCGAGCCCGGCGAGAAAGAGCCTATCGCGCCAACAAGGCACTCGGCGAACTGATCGAGCAAGACGTTCTTGAACTGTTCGCATATCGGAACGATCTGGCGAAAGAACTCGGTGCCGCCACCTACGTCGATCTCGGACTGGAACTCGCCGACCTGAAGGAATCCGAACTCGATACGCTGTTCGACCAGGTCCGGCTCGCCACCGAGGATCTCTGGAACGACACCCTGTCCGATATCGCCCGCAAACTCGGTATCTCGTCGCCCGCCCCCTGGGATTTCAGCTACTACATCCACTCGGTGCTCCCCTCCCCTCCGAGTTCGAAATTCCCCAAAAGCGGCATCATCCCGACATTCCGGAAATGGCTCGCGCGCTGCGGCGGCGATCTGGGCAAACTCCCGATCGAGGTCATCGAACAGGACATTCCCTATGGCGGTTTGTGCGTCCCGATCCGCATGGGCAGGGATATCCGCATTCTGACGAATCCCCGCGACGGCCTGTCCTGGTACAATATTCTCTTCCACGAATTCGGCCACGGCATCCACGCCAGCCTGATCGATACGTCCTCACATCTCGTCGCGGGAGGCGATCCGTCCTTCTTCTGGGAGGGGATCGCGGGGGTATTCCAGTGGATCACCGACATGCCGGCATTCCTGCAGGACGAGTTCGGAATGACGGATCGTGAGATCGCCGATGTGGTGCGGCAGAACCGGGTCCGGAACATTCTGGGTTACCGGAACATCGCCGTCGCCTGCCGTCTCGAATGGGCCATCTACCGCCGCACCCCCGATCCCCGGAAGTATCTCGAGGATCTGCTGCGTGACACTATCGGCATCGAACCGCCGGAACGACCCTCCTGGGCCGGCGATACGCTGTACACCACGCACCCGCTCTATCACCAGAACTACCTCCTGATGGATGTCATGGCGACTCAGACGATCGACGCAGTCCGGCGCTCCTTCGGCACGTATCCGGCCCCCGGAATGTTCGATTTCGTGGTCGATCATTACGTACGCGAAGGCGGATGGAAACCATGGCGGGACAAAATCGCAGAGGCAACCGGATCACCGCTGACCGCCCAGGCACTCGGCCACTACCTGACGGATCATTGATCGCATCGATGAAGGCCGCGCGGATCCTGTTTATTTGTCTGTCGGTTCTTCTGATTCCTGTTGTGTCGCACGCCTTCGGGGCCATCAACATCCGCCTCCTTTCCGAGCCGATCTCGGCAGGGGCGGGCATCGACGTCACGCTCGAAACCGCCTTTCAGAAACCGATGCGGAATGCGACGGGGCAGACGGGGCAGGCCTGGTTCTTTGAGCTGCCGCCGGGCGATTACACCGTTTCGTTGACTCCGGAAGAAGGCCGTCCGCGGCTCCGCATCCCGGTGTCGCTCGGCATCAACGCCGTCATCATCGTCGATGTCTTGTGCAGTGCTTGCGACGATGCCGATCGGGTCTGCATCCGCCGTGAGAAACTGCCCGATTCGCCGGCGGTCGTGACGGCATCCGAGATCGATTGGCTGCCTGAAGGATCGAACCTCACCGGGCTGTTCCGCTCGGTACCCTGGTCGTTCGGCGAGCAAACCCATCATGTTCTGGGGGGCTCCCCGAACGATCTCGGGTTGATTATCGACGGCATGGACCTGAGTGATCCGGCGGGTCGGGTATGGATTCCGGGATACTCGGTGCAGTCGTTCGATCAGATGCTCCTTCACGGGGTGGCCCTGCCGATCGGCGACGCCCCCGATCGCACGTCGATTCTCGAGATTACCCCGCGTCAGCCCTCTCAACGTCTTCATCTGTTCGCCCGGTTCAATCAATCCCACGGAGAACTCCTCAACCTGCCGGGTTCCACGCGCCTGATTCCGGGTGGCGATGGGATTGAATCGGAAGCCGCGCTGGACGGACCGGTCTGGTCCGACCGGATCTGGTTCATGGGTAGTTTTCGCGGGCTGGCCCGGGCGTTGCCTGACCCGAAGAATGTCTCGCCGCAGGACAACTGGGGGCAGCATGAAGCGGCGGTCACCGGGAACGCACTGACGGGTCAGCTTCTGTTTCGCCTGTTCGATGAACAACGCGTGAGGATCATGTACGGTCTCGAGGGCTATCGCTACGATGACATCGTGCCGACGGATTCCAGTTCGCCGGATGCCACGACGGATTCCCTCGTGGAGCGGCCTTTCGGACTGGTCCGCTGGTCCTGGCGCATGTCCCCCCGCTGGAGTTTCGGGGTGATGGCCGGCCGGTTACTCTACCGTGACGAATCGACTCCCCGTACCCGATCCCTCTCGGATCCGGGCGACGCATCGTTTCGGGACATGCGAACCGATCGGTATTACAACAATGGGGCCGACTGGATGGAAGACGAGCGCCGACGCATGATGGCGTCCTTCCGGATCCATTACTCCAACGATGATCTCGCGGGCGTCCACCGACTGACTCTCGGAGCAGGCTGGCAGCGGGACCGGCGGCGGATCGACGAGTCGGCCGCGGGAGGAGCCTGGTATGAGTTTTCGGAAACGGATGCGTTTCGTGAGCGGTTGCCGGATGAATCTGCGGTTCGCCTCCGAGGCGATTTCATCCATTTTCATCTCGAGGATAAATGGTACATCCTGGATCATGTGCTCCTGGAAGCCGGCGTCCAGTACAACCGATCGATCTATTATGACAGTCGAGGGGATTCCGCGTATCCCGGATGGAAATGGGGTGCGTTCAGAGCGGACGATTATCGGAACGAAGACGGTGGGTACAGGTGGACGAGTCAGTTGAAGTTCGACACGATGTGGGCACCGAGAGTCGGCTTCAAATGGGATATCTTCAAGGATAACTGTGCCGTGATCACGGCATCCTTCAGCCGATACTACGACCCGCTCGATCTGACGTTCCCCCGCGATGTCGAGGCGCGGGCGGGCGAACGCAGGATCCGTGAACGCTATACCGGACCGGGGTGGACCGATGCGGACCAGAACGGCATCCCTGATGAACCGCACTTCTTCGCGAGTGAAAACTGGAGTCCGGCATCGGGGGACGATGAAGCGACCACGCTGCTCATCGACACCGAGCTTGCCCCGCCGAGCACCGATGAAGTCGCCGTCGAATATCGTCACGACTGGAAAAACGGCGTTCGGCTCTCGACCGGAATGATCGTCCGGGAAGCCAGTCAGATGATCGAGGATGTCGGGTTGTTCGGCGATGCGGACGGCAACATCGTCTGGACATATCGGGGGGCAGTCGACGCCGAGAGCAACGAAATCAGAGCCGGAAAACCATACGATCCATGCGTGGGCGATTATGCCCGACGATACGCCTTCGTGACCAATCTGGATGGTTCCCAGCGCCGGTACTACGGGTTTCACATTAAGGCCGCCTACGAAGGCAGGAGAGTCAAGCTCCTGGGTGGGTATGTGCTGTCCAACACCGTCGGAGAGGTGGTCGGGGTCGATCCCGAAACCGGCGACCCAGCCTACCTGACATCGGCATTCGATTCGGTCACGTCATCCCGGAACCGCTGGGGAGATCTTCCCTGGTCGGCTCATCATCACCTGTCCGCCTCCGCGTGGATCCTTGCGTTCGACCACCGCTGGTTCGAATGCCGTCTCGGGATCGCGGGTTACTGGAGGAGCGGTTTTGCATCGACGGCATGGCAGTCGCCTCCTCCAACATACGATCCTGATAACGAGTTAAATGATATCGAGGATCCCGACACCTGGACCGGTGTGCCATCCGATGCATCGAATGCAACGATCTGGTACCCGGACGGCCGGGGCAATCGCAGGCTGGACCCGATCGTCAATGTCGATCTGTCCGTCCGCAACAGCTTCGATTTAGGTCCATCGAGTCGGCTGGGCAGACTGACCCTCCAGCTCGATGTCATGAACGCCACGAACAACCGGACGTATCGAGAAACCATCGAGGGTGGAGAATGGACATCCGATGAAGCTGCTCATCGCGAGGCATCCACGCGCTGGTACCGCCTCGGTGTCAGTTATTCGTTCTGATGACCGGATCTGAACGATCTTGATTTTTCAGCCTGTTTCAGGCATTGATCAGAGTGCCGTTCCGGTTGGCGGACGATGCGATTCGCCAGACCCGAAAGTTTTTCCGATTCAGGAGGTTCACATGCATACTGCGCCGGTTCAGAGCATGCGGGAAGCACATACGCTTCTTGCCGAGATAACCTTTTCTCCGATCGAGTTGAAACGGGGATATGCTGGCCGATATCTCCGAATCGATCTCTCTCACAACGCGATCGACATTCTCCCCGTCACCCGGCAGATGAAGGAGCTATGGATCGGGGGCAAAGGCTTCGACCTCTGGCTGACATTCAAGGAAATCTCTGCCGGAACAAAGTGGGACAGCCCTGAAAACCCGATCTGTTTTTCATCGGGCCCTCTGGGCGGGACCGCTGCGTTTCCGGGTTCGGGCAAAACGCTTGTCACCGCCATCTCGCCACAGACCTTTTCGATGATGGACTGCAACGTGGGCGGATATTTCGGGCCTTTCCTGAAGTTTGCAGGGTTTGATGCTCTGGTTCTGATCGGGAAAGCGTCCGAGGAAACGATCTGTGTGATCGATTCCAAAAACGGGTCGATCCGAATCGAGACCGCGCCGATGGAAAGCATCGATTCGCATGTCGTGGCGGAAGAATTGACGGAGATGTATGCGGATGACGAGATGGACAAACGGAACATCGCGGTGGTGTCCGCGGGCCGGGCTGCCTCGCACGCGAGGATCGGCTGTCTGAACTTTTCGTTCTATGACTGGCGACGCCGGCTTCCGCGATTCAAACAGGCCGGGCGCGGCGGCATCGGTCGGGTTTTCCGCGATAAAAAACTGAAAGCGCTCGTGCTGAAAAGCCGACGGATGCAACCGGAATGGACCATTGAAAAAGGCCCCATTCAATATCCCGTCATCGATTCCCCCTGTGTCTCGTGTTCATCCGGAAATGAAACAACTGCCGTCCAGCGGATCGCAGCAGCATACGGATGCAATCCGGATTACGTGAACGAAATGCTCCAGGATATTCAGGACGAGATGCGGTACGTCTCGAAAAGCGCGATCACCGAACTGGGACGCCTGACCGGAATCCCCCGATCCTATCTGTTCCACATCGCCACATCGTCGGGGTATTTCAGTCTGATTCCAAAAGGGAAGCATGAGATCAAGGTTTGCATGGGGAATGCCTGCAAGGCCAGGGGATCCGAGAACGTGCTTGAGGCTTTCGAGCGCGAACTCGGTATTCGACGCGGGGAGACCACTTCCGATCTGCTGTTCAGCATCGAAGGCGTCCCGTGTCTCGGCTGCTGCAATCTCGCCCCCGCCGTCCGCATCGGTCACGATCTCCATGGAGGGGTCCAGCAGGCGGCTGTCGGTAAACTCCTCACAAAATATCGCGACGGAGGTCAGATATGAATCAGCCCAATTCCAGCACTGCGGAAACCAATCAGGAAATCTGCCGGCCCCGGGATTTTCGCGGAGAGTTACTGATCTGTTCGGGTTCGGGCTGCACGGCGAACGCAGCGGACGAAATCCGGAACGAACTTGCGCGCCTGCTTACCGAACATAATCTGTCAAACACTTACCGGATCGGCATGACCGGATGTCATGGCTTTTGCGCAGCAGGGCCGATCATGATCGTTCAGCCCGAGGGGATCTTCTACCGGAAACTCACGATCAAAGTCCTCGATCGGATCGTCAGGGAGCACCTGATCGAGGGAAAACCCGTGGAATCGCTTCTGTTCAAAGATACCGTCGGGACGATCCCGAAACGCGAGGATATTCCCTTCTTCAGCAGACAGGTGCTGATCTCACAGAGAAACAAAGGACTGATCGATCCGGAATCCATCGATTCCTACATCGGCCGCGACGGATATCTCGCATTCACCCGGACACTCCGGAACCGACAGCCGGAGGAGGTGATCCAGTCCATCATCGATTCGGGATTACGAGGCCGCGGCGGTGGCGGATTCCCCACAGGACTCAAATGGCGTGCCTGTCGCGATGCGGTGGTCTCATCGGGACTCTCCCCCATCGTCGTATGCAATGCGGACCACGGCATGATGCAGCTTGAATCCGACCCGCATTCCGTCATCGAGGGCATGCTGATCGGGGCGTTTGCAGTCGGTGCATCCGAGGGCGTCATCTACCTTCGAAACACTTATCATCTCGCTCGGAAACGCCTCGAAATCGCACTCGCACAGGCCGCGGAAAAAGGATTCCTGGGCACTCGGATCGCACAGAGTGCAATGTCGTTCACCATCCGGATCCACCGGGGCGCCGGAGCGTTTATCGGCGGTGAGTCCTCGTCGGTCGTCGCCTCGATTTCCGGATCAATTCCCGAACCGCAAGCCAGAACGATCCGAAATGCGGTGAAAGGTGTTCACGGACGTCCGACCGTCGTGAACAACGTCGAGACATGGGCGACGGTGCCGGTGATCATGCACAAGGGAGCGGACTGGTTCGCGGCCATCGGCACGGGAATCCGGAAGGGTGAACCCCTGAGCGGATCATCGGGAACAAAGGTGTTTTCGCTGATCGGAGACATCGCGTATCCCGGCCAGATCGAAATCCCGCTCGGAACATCGCTCGGTGATGTCATTGCCCGTTTCGGCGGAGGCGTTCCAAAGCAGATACCGTTGAAGGCCGTACAGATCGGCGGACCGACCGGTGGATACATCCCGGCCTCCCGTCTCGACCTGAAACTCGATTTCGATTCGCTGAAGGCAGCCGGCACGATTCTCGGATCCGGCGAACTCATAGTCCTGAGCGAAAAGAAGTGCATCGCGGATTCTCTGAAAAACACGATCGAGTTTCTCGCCGACGAATCCTGCGGCCAGTGTACGCCCTGTCGTGAGGGTTTGAATATTGCACGTAGTATTCTCCGACGGATCACGGAAGGCAACGCCACGGCGGATGATCTCGATGGTCTGCGCGAACTGGGTCTGACGATGCGTGAGACGAGCATGTGTCAGTTCGGTGTGACGGCCGCCAATCCGATCCTCACCGCGCTCGACTCGTTCCTGCCCGAACTGCGTGCTCATATCGATCAGAAGAGATGCCCCGCGCGAGTCTGCAAGTCGCTGATCCGCTATGAAATCAATGCTGAGCGTTGCACGGGGTGCACGATGTGCGCGCGTGCCTGTCCGGTGTCGGTCATTTCGGGTGAACGGAAAAAACCCCACCGGATCGATTCAACGCGTTGCATCCGATGTGGAACCTGTTTTGAAGTGTGCAAGTTCGACGCAGTGGAGGTGAAATAGCCATGGCCGATAAAATCACGATCCGAATCAATGGAAACGCGATCAAAGCGACACGGGGAGCGAACCTGCTCAAGGTGCTCCAGGAGAACGGCTGCGACATCCCCACGCTGTGCGCTCACAGGGATCTCTCACCGGGCGGGACCTGCAGGATGTGCCTGGTCGAACTGGAATCAAGCGGAGTTCGATCCCTGGTGACATCGTGCAACTGTACCGTTGATGCCGACGTCGATGTTTTTACGGAATCCGAGCCGGTGATCCGGAACCGAAAACGGCTCGCGGAGATGTATCTCGGCCGCTTCCCGAATGTCCCCGTCATCCGGGAACTCGCCGCGCGGTGTGGCGTGGCCTCCTCACGTTTCAGTTCGCCGGTGACCGATCCGAATCCGCGTGCATGCATCCTGTGCGGGCGCTGCGTCCGGGCCTGCAAGGAATTCGTGATCGAACGGATCCTGGATTTTGCAGGAAAAGGGATCAACCGGCATGTCGCGATGCCCTTCAATGAAATGGACGAGCACTGTGTGGGTTGTTCATCGTGCGCCTACGTCTGTCCGACCGGCGCCATCCGGATCGTCGACGACCTGAATCAGCCTGTGAATCCGCAACTCATTCGTGATCACGGGATGAAGGTGAACGCCGAAATGGCAACACTTGATAAAATGCAGAACCGGATGCGCGAAGTGGGGACGGCCAACATCGTCGAAGTCATGGACAAGTACGAACTGCTGCCCGTTATGAATTACCGGTTCGGATCCCATCCCGACACCCCCAAAATCGACTCGAAAGTACTGAAAAGCAGATATTTCACGCAGGAGATGGCCGATGGCTGCTGGCGGGGCTGTTCGATGGCCTGCGCGAAAGCCGTCGACAATTACACGCTTCGGACCGGACCGTACAAAGGACAGAAGGTCTGTGTGGATGGTCCCGAATATGAGACATCCGGCGGAGGCGCCAATATGGGCTGCTTCGACCCGGATTTCATCGTCGAGTATAATTTCTATTGCGATACCTATGGCATCGACACGATCAGTTTCGCCACGACGATGGGTTTTGTGATGGAGGCTTTCGAGGCGGGGCAGATCACGGAACACCATACGGGTGGATTGAAACTCAATTTCGGAGCTGTCGACGATGCGCTCGAAGTGCTGCATCAGATGGCACGAGGCGAGGGATTCGGGGTGGATGTCGGCCAGGGAATCCGGTGGCTCAAAGAGAAATGGGTGCGCGAGTATGGCGCGGACCGGCAGTTCCTGCAGGATATCGGCATGGAATGCAAAGGACTCGAGGTTTCCGAGTATCTTCCGAAGGAATCACTGGCCCAGCAGGCCGGATACGGACTTGCGATCAAGGGACCGCAACACGATGAAGCCTGGCTCATCTTCATGGACATGGTCAACAACCAGATTCCCACATTTGAGGACAAGGCCGAAGCTTTGTATTACTTCCCGCTCTTCAGGACATGGTTCGGTCTCATGGGATTGTGCAAGATCATCTGGAACGATGTCGTTCCGGCCAACAACAAATTCGAAAAAGAAGCTGCCAAGATCCCTGATCATGTCAACAACTACTTCAAGTACTGGGAAGGGATGACCGGAATTCCGTTGAATGAAGAGAGCATGCTGCTGCAATCTGCTCGCGTTTATAACCTGCAACGTGTCATGAGTGTTCTGTTGGGGTACGGGACTCGCGAGTATGATCGGATGCCGTATCGCGGCATGGGCCCCGTCACACCTCCCGAGTATGAATGGCGCAAGGACTATTTCGACAAGCAACTCAGGGATATTCTCGGAGTCGACCCCGAGGGCAAATCGACGGAGGAGAAAATCCGGATATTGCGGGCACACCGTGAAGACCAGTATGAGAAAGTCACGGACGTCGTCTATCGGAGACGCGGATGGACGAAGAACGGCGTGCCGAAATTGAGTCGCCTCAAAGAACTCGGAATCGATCTGCCGGAAATCGTGGCCATCGTCAGGGATCGACAGGACGACTGAGTGCATGTCGGCGAACGTCGATATCTTTGAGCGAAACGTAGCGGATCAGACCGAGGCATTGCGGGATGCAACCGTCGGCATTGCGGGATGCGGTGGTTTGGGATCCAATATCGCCGTATCGCTTGTTCGTGCGGGCATCGGACGCCTCATCCTGGTCGATTTCGATCGGGTCGAACCCTCCAATCTCAATCGCCAGCACTTCTTCCTGTCTGACATCGGGCAACTGAAAGTCGAAGCCCTGAGCCGGCATCTGACCGCCATCAATCCGGATGTCAGAATTCAATCGCATCCCGAACGGCTCGATGCGGATCGGACACCGGTTGTGTTCCGGGAAGCGGATCTGTTGTTGGAGGCTTTCGATCGGGCCGAGAGCAAGAAGTGGTTGATCGAGGCCTGGTGTGTAGCCTATCCCGACCGGCCGATCATCTGTGGAAACGGATTGTCCGGCGCGGGGGACACCGAATCGCTTCACGTGTTGAAAATGGGACCGATCACCTTGTGCGGTGATGGTCGAACGGACATGACGATCGGGTTGAGCGCGCCGAGAGTGGCGATCGTTGCGGCGATGCAGGCAAATGAAGCCGTTGCGTATTTCCTGAGACGCCATCTGGCGCGCAGAACTGCGACGGAAAGGGAACGGGAGATTCGATGATCCGAGTCAATGGGGAATGGATGGAGTGGACCGAGGGAATGACTGTTCAGGACATGCTGAACAGAAAAGGTTACGATTTTGCATTGATCATCGTCACGATCGATGACCGCTTGATCCCCGACGATGAGTATGATGAAACCCGGATTCCGGATCACGCCGATGTCAAAGCCCTGCACATTCATCACGGTGGTTGAATTCGAGGGACACCTAACTTAATTCCGTTGAATCCGGTTGATTTCTTCCAGTAGTTCCAAGGGTGTGGCGAATCGTTCTTCCGGCCGCCGTCGCGTCAGTTTGTTGATCATCGTGCAGAACACGGGCGACAGATTCCGGTTGCGGACAGGATCCAGAGTCGCCTCCTCCCCGTCAAGCCTCGCGAGGATCGACGCGTACGGAGATTCGCGTTCATACGGGTTGGTTCCGGTCACCGCATGATGCATGGTGAGCCCCAACGAGTACAGGTCGGCGCGGATATCGATCGGGCGGGCATCCAGAACCTGTTCCGGCGCGAGATATCCCGGGGTGCCCACAACATGGCCGATCGTCGTGGCCGTGCGATCAATCATACGTCTCGAGATCCCGAGATCCCCCAGTTTGGCCTGCCAGGAATCCGTCACGAAAATATTCCCGGGTTTGACATCACGATGGAGCACCTGATGATCGTGCAGGTGATTCAAAGCCCGGGCAATGCACTCGATCACCGACATCGCCTCCGATTCTTTCAACCAGATCCCGGAACGGATGATAGCCTGAAGCGTCCGTCCCGGAACATATTCCATGATCTGATAAATGAAATCGGGTGTGCGTTTGATTTCGAGAATCTGGACGAGGCATGAGTGAGGAGGCAACTCCAATCCGATCAGCGCACCTCGGAAAAAGCGCTGCAGATCGCGCACATTCCCCAGTTGCGAGGGTTTGATGACTTTGACGGCCACCGATTCGTTCGTCGTCTTGTTCAAAGCACGAAACACGGTACCGGTAGCGCCCGATCCGATTTTTTCGACCATCGTGTATGCCGGCAGAAAGGCATCCGCGGTTTTCCCGTCCGGCGTTTCCGAAGGCGATCCGGAATGTGCCGACTCGGATGCGGTCGATTCCGCATGCCGGATGTGTACTTTGATTTTCGCCCTGAGGATCGATTCGGGAACAGGCTTGAGCAGATAGTCATCCGCACCGGAATCGTACGCTCTCAGGATCGAATGCTCGCTGGAATCACTCGAATAAAAGACCACCGGCACATCGACCTGATGATGCAGTTTGATCACGGCACAGGTTTCGTAGCCGTCATGACCTTTTAACTGATCGGATATGATGATCAGGCTGGGAGATTCCCGTTGGGTCAGCCGGACCAGACGATAACTGTCAGGAGTCGTGATGACGTGATAACCTGAATTTCTGAGATACGAGGCGGTCAGGCTGAGGTCTGCGAGATTGGAATCACCGATGAGGATAACCGGGTTCGACCGGGTCTTCGGATCTGTCTGGTTATCGATCTGCTGACGTTCCTCCACCTTGGCCTCCCGGACGGCTCGATGGCCGGTCCTGTCTGACGGAAGAAATCATAGAACACATTGCGCACGGGGGCAAGCCGGGGTGGGGCATCGGACGAAGGGGAGCGGAAGAGGGGAGAAAAAGAGAGCGCCTCCGGAGTATGGCCGAAGGCGCTGGGAGGAAAGGGTGAGTGGTGGTAAAACTCACACGCTTGCTTTGGATAGCAATTTCGATGCCAGTTTTCGATGTCTCGATATAGCTTCTTCCCTGTATTAAAAATCGCCATTCGAGATCACGATGGGGAATCCCCTCCTCAAAACAGCATCGCAGCAGGGAGCCACCTCCCCAATACGGCGCAGGTCCGGCTCCAGATGGGGTGACTTGAGAATTAAAAGGGAATGGCCTATGATATCAGGCCGATCCATAACGGAATGGATCCGAACTGCACGGAGGTTCTGCATGACTCAGTTTAAAGAAAAAGTATCGCATCTGGTGTCTCGCGCCGTCGCCAACAACACATGGAGGCAGCATCATTGCCTCAATCTGATCCCATCCGAAACGACACCGAGTCTTCTCGTGAAGATGTGTGAAATTTCCGATCCCGCCGGCCGTTATGCCGAACATCGCACGATGAAGGGACGCGAAGTCTATTTTTATCAGGGTACCGATTTCATTCGGGATGTCGAGATCGAGTGTCAGGCCGCCATGGGAGAATTTTTCGGATGCTCCCAGGCCGAACTCAGGCCAATCTCCGGTCAGATGGCCAATGAAGTCGTCTTCAAGGGCGTCACCAAGTTTCTGAACAAGCGGGACAACACGGAATTCCGCCGGATCCGGGCCGTCATGAACAACGATCTCGGGAAAGGCGGACACCTTTCCAGCCAACCCATGGGCGCTCTGTTCAATTACGTGGATCCGGATCCCGCCTCCAAAAAGGAAAACTGCATCAACTTCCCGATCCAGGCCGGGAATCCCTATCGGATCGATGTCCCGAAACTGCTTGAAATCGTTCACGATGCCAAACCGGAACTGGTCGTTTTCGGCAAGAGCATGTTCATCTGTCCGGAGCCGGTGCGTGAGTTTTACAATGTGGTGAAGGACTGGGAAAACCGGCCGATCATCATGTTCGACATGGCCCACGTCCTCGGACTGTACGGCGCGTTCCAGACGCCTCTGCAGGAAGGCGCGGACATCGTGACCGGGTCAACGCACAAAACCTTCTTCGGTCCGCAGCGCGGGGTGATCGTGTCGAATTTCGACAAGAACCATCCGTTCCGGCAACTCTGGGTCGAAATCAAATCGAGGGCGTTCCCGGGTTCGACCTCCAACCATCATCTCGGCACGTTGCTTGCGCTGCTCATGGCGGCCCATGAGATGAACGAATTCAAGACCGAGTATCAGACCCAGGTATGCCGCAACGCCCGCGCATTCGCTCAGGCGCTGGTCCGCGCCGGTCTGACGGTCGAAGGCGATGCCTCCGAAGGATACACGCATACCCATCAGGTTCTGCTCCGGGTCATTCAGCATGGTGACGGGGAAGCCATCGCGCGCCGGCTGGAAGAGAACAACATCGTGTGCAACTATCAGGCGCTCCCGGACGACGAGACCTTCCTGAAATCCAGCGGATTGCGGTTGGGCGTCCAGGAGATGACCCGGTACGGCATGGTCGAATCGGATTTCGATGCCATCGCCGGATTCATTGCCGATGTCGTCATCCGGAATGCGAACGTGAAACAGGCGGTCAGCGACTTCCGCCGCAATTTCCTCACACAGATCTTCTGCCTCCCCATGAACCAATCCCTCGAATTCGGGGCTCAACTCCTCGCCACTATTCTCCCCTCATCCACCTACGCCACCGAGTTCGCCAACAATCTCCAGACACTCGCCCGCACCCTCCCCGCCTGACCCTTTCATGGATCATCTGCCGCGCATTCAAGTCTCTGAACAGGGATGCAGAGAAATCCAATCCGGGGGAGTCATTCTGCGGCCGAATCACATCGATTCCGTCGCCCCGGATGTCTCCCCCGGCGATCTCGTGCATATCGCATCGAACCAGCATGCCTGCTGCGGAATCGGTTACTTCAATCCGGCATCGCGACTTCCGCTGCGCATTCTGACGACTCGGGATGAATCGATCGACACCGATTTCTGGAAGCGACGGTTTGAGAGTGCACATCGGTTCCGGAGACAGTTTTTCGATGATGCGGATTCCTATCGCTTGATTTACGGCGAGTCGGACAATCTGCCCGGTCTTGTGGTGGATCGTTTCTCCGATATTCTCGTGATCCAGGTCACCACGCTGGGCATGGAACGGTTGATCGATCCGATCGTCCGGGTGTTGTGTGAGATGTTCAGCCCGCGAGCAGTGATTCTCGCTGCCGACTCACAATCCCGGTTGAAAGAGGGATTGCCGCTGTATCGGAAAATCATCCGCGGCGACATCAGCATGCCGTTTGCGGCACGGGTTGACGGTGTGACGCATTACATCGATCCCCTGGCCGGACATAAAACGGGCTTCTTTCTGGACCATCGCGTGAATCGTCTCGATGCGGCACGTCTTTCAAAGGGTCGTCGCGTGCTCGATATGTTCTGTTATTCCGGCGCATTCGCCATTCGAGCCGCTCTCGAGGGTGCATCGCGGGTCACGGCCATCGATCTGTTCGATCCCGCAATCGAACTGGGTCGCCGAACCGCCGTCGAGCACGGCATTCCTTCTGACCGCTGCGTGTTCATTCGCAACGAAGCCTCGCGTTTCCTCCAGGAACATGCCGGCGGTGCCGAATGGGACCTGATCTTTCTCGACCCGCCATCCCTTGTCAGAGGAGTCGGACGAGCACAACGCAACACCTCCAATTACCGCAAAATCAATCGCCTCGCTCTCCAGTGCCTGGCACCCCAGGGCATTCTCGTCACATCCATCTGCTCGTTCCATACCTGTCTCCAGGAGTTCAAAAATCTCTTGACGGATGCATTGACCGAAAGCGGTCGGCAGGGACGCATTTTCAAGTCCAGTGGAGCAGGTCCGGACCACCCGGTCCGTCCGGGACTCTGGGAATCCGAGTATCTGAAATGCCTGTTCATCCAGATGTTCGACTGATTGCCGGGCAAGACCGCGCGCGGGTACCCATTCTCATCGCTCTCGCCCTGACCATCCTCTCATTCACTCCAGCCGGTCGCGCGTCTTCCGAGTCGTTCATCAGTCGTCTGCTCCCGTCGTTCCACCTTTCACCAAGCCTGGTGATTCCTTCGGTTGACGAGAGACGGGATCAGTGGATGGTCTCCATGGGAACACTGCTCGAGTTTCCCCTGTTTTCGAGACACCAGATGGGTTTGTTTTTAGATGGGATTCACTTCCGCACAAACGCCGGCGATGTGTCGCTCCTGAGCGTCGGATTCTCGGACCGGATTTTCCTGCATGGCGATCATCGGTTCAACGGACCGTTTCTGCGATGGTTCACCGGGGCGGCTGCATCGGATCGATATTTTCCGGGCAACGGAGCACGCCTGAACTTCAGATCCGGCCTGCTCGCAGGAATCGTCTCAACAAACCATGCCGCCTACCTCGAAGCCGGAATTGAACATATTTCAAATGGATACCTGCGGGATCCGAACATCGGGATCAATGCGCTGACTGTGCGGATCGGATTTCGAGTCCAGCGATGACGGCATCCTGCAGCGCGTCTTCTGTTGAACCGTTCGACTCGAATTCCGTAAAATACAAGTGGAGGGGAAGAGGATGAAGCGCTATCGGAACCTCGTTTTTTCACTCGGTCTCGTCTGCCTCGTCGCTCCCGTTTTCGGAGCGGTCGATCTGATCGAACAATCGATGTTGCCGGTCCGGGATGCCCTGGACGAGTTACTCATCAAGACCCAGCATGTCTTCGTTCAGAGAGACGATTCCGTGGATGCCTTTCATATTGCAGGCACGGGCGCGCTCTGGGTCGGCCGGATCTCGATTACCGGCTCACAAAGTCTGTCGATCTCCATCAGTGACTGGAACAAATGGTTTGAAAACGCGGGTCGTCACAAGGATGAAAACGCGGCCCGGGACAACAACCAGGATCTGAATAAAATCAAGCGTCTTCTGGAGATGGATGCCGAACGCCTCAACCAGATGGAACAGCGTGTTTCGATGTTCAAGAAGGAGTTGATCCAGTTCGTGTCCCAGCACTGGGTCGCGTTGAAGAATCTGCCGGCCAGTGAATCCCTATTCCTGGTGTTCAAGGTGGCGGATGAAGAATTCGCATCGAAGTTCGGGACCTCGACCCTGATGCTTCAGGTCTCGATGAGCGACCTGGTCGGGCACACCGCCGAGGCTGAGCGGGCGATTCCCGAAAGTGCCTTCAGATTCAATCTCTGAGCAGCTCCCGGCAGCCGATCAGCGTCCCCCCCATCCCCATTCGATCATGTCATAATCCAGAGCCTCCGTGTTGGAGAGGTTCAACGCCGCACCCCAGAACCGGATACCCGACGCCGTTCCGTCCACTGCGGGCCACTCGAATTCCAACAGGGTTTCCTCCTGGTGTTCAAACATGCCCAGATCATTCTGTGCCCACTCCGGAGCGTTCGTCCAGGACGGCCAGAAGAAGTAGGCGTTGTAAACATCGAGGATCACCCATTGATTGAACGGCACGGAACCGGTCCGGTGGTTGCGGACATCGAGCGTCAGGCTGAAGCAGTCACCGGTCGCGAGCAAGGTGTCCGGAAGCACCAGTCGGACGTCAACGGGGTCCGTCAAACGGCTCTCGAACCCGGAATCGACTCCCGTGAACAGCATGAAATCATCGATGTTCCAGCCGCCGAACTGCAAGCCTTCATCGGATGTCAACGTGAACGTGACCTGGACATTCGCAGGGTCTGCGGCAATGGCATCCGTGATGTCATACACACACGGAACCCAATCGGTATCGATCAGATGTCCTTCAAACGGATTCCGCCAGATTTCCGTGCCGTTGACTCGAATCGTCATCTGATCGTATCGCGACTCTTCGACGGTCGAATAGCGCTGGAACATCAGCAGGACCCGGTCATAGGGACTGCAATCGATGATGGGAGACACCAGATAATTGGACAGCTCATTGGAGTAATTACCGGTTTTCACCAGATTGTTTCCCCACATTTTCGTTCCGGAATACGGTGTCATCGGATCGTGTTGCGGATCGCCGTCCGCCGGGAACGCTCCGCGCATCCAGTCATCTTTCTTCCGGGTGAATCCGTGTGTCCAGCCGTCATCCGAAAGGCCCTCGAAATCATTGAAGTAGATCACGAATCGCGGACCGGCAAATGCTGTGATCGTTTCCGACGTCTGAACATCGCCGCATGCATACGTGAGAACCAGTTCGATGGGTGATCCGGGCACGAGTCCCGGGTTGGTTGCAAGGCTGAAGACACCAGCCAGATCTGTTTCACTTTTTGCAGGAATGGCGGGCACGGACACCTGATTCGACGTGATCTGGACGTTGGGATCGGAGCATGCGAGTTGCAGCGTGCCGGCCACGGATGCTTCGCGTCCCTTGTTCCGGATGCGCACCTGCAAGGTGGTGTTTTCGGAGGGGCTGATACAGCCGTCCTGATCCGGTATGGACCACTGCGACACCATCAGACGCACCGGAGGAATGGCCTGAACCGTCGCGATCGCGGCCTGTTCCCCGATATGCATGTCACCGTACTGGATGTGAAAATACCCGTTATCGCCCCAGTCCGCACCCCAGGAATTCTTGACAATCCAGGCTCCGGTCGGAGCACACACGTCGTCATCCCAGCCAACGATCGTGACGCCGTGGTTAACCTGGGTGGTGCTCGTGTCGTGATAACATCCGCTGGTGTAACTCTTGAGATTATCATTTGCACCGATCACCGTTGCGACAGGCCCGGATTCCATCAGCGCGGTTTTGATCACATCGATATCGGTGTTTATGTATGAATAGTCGGCAACCATGTAGTAGGGTTCATGCTCGTCCGCCCGACAGTTGCCGTTTTCGGCTTCATAGGGATAATCGACTTCAAGTCGCAGTCCCTCGTACATGAGATACGCGAAAGCGCTATCGTATGATCCGCCATTGCAGCCGTATGATCCGGGGGTGCAATCAACGAGTTGCTGTTCCGAGACATCCACTTCGATCCCTTCCGTGAGCAGTATCCGGGATTCGATGACGGCCGTCGCAGCAAACGCCCAGCAGCTTCCGCACTGAGCCTGATCCTTGACCGACGTGACGCCGTTCTGTTCCCGCCAGTCGAAACGGGCCGGGAGGTCGCGCTGGCCCTTCGGAAATGGCCGTTCGGGTTCAATGTAATCGGGATCCGGACGATAGGTCAGGATGCTCTGATATTCATCGTCCGTCAGACGCGCAACCCAGTTCTCCGCGTGCAGCGGGGCCACAGCTCCGACGAACAGCACAAGTCCGCATAATATCCATCTGGCTTCCTTCACCATGGGTCACTCCTTTCGCGGCACACCATCCGGAGTTTATATAGCACAGAGGATGCCAGTCACGCATAAAAAAGGATCCTCTTTCGAGGATCCTTATCGTTGATGTCAGCGAGCGATCAGAATGCGTATTTCAGTCCGAGACGGTATGTTCGGGGAGCACCCCAGGCGTCAGCCTGTCCGAAGAGTTCCGGTCTGCGCGGATTGTAGGTTTCGATCTCCGAGTTTATCCCCTGATAATCCGTGACGTTCTCGACGTCGAGCTGCAGGGTTGCCGAGCCGAATTTCCCGAAGGAGAAGGTATTCTGAAGTGAGATATCGATGTTGTAGAAAGAGGGGAGTGTTTCAGTACCGCGGCCGTAGGGGAAGGACCAGAAGCTGTCTTTGTACGGTGGCTTTCCGGTCCAGGTCGACGGATCGGCAAAATCATTCGAGGGGTTATCAGGATCGAATGCAGCAGCAGGTTTGGTACGTTTGGAGTAGTGGAACCCGGACTGGAGGAATGCATCGATACCGAGACTGACTTCGTACCATTCGGTCACGGGATAGTGGACGGATCCCGCCATTTTCAGGAAGTGCCGGGGTGACCAGGGAAGTTCGCCATACAGATTGAAGGTTGTGCCGTACGTGTCGAATTGCCCGCTGAACTGGCTGGTGCCTCCGGCGCTGTCTTCCTGCTGTTCGATAACGGCGCCTTCCGCTTTGGACAATGTATAACTGGCCTGGAGATCCCAGAGATCCTGGCGGGCGATGATGTTCAGTTCGATGCCATCATACTCACGTGTGTTTCCCTTGGCATTCGTGACGTAATAGATGTGTTTGGCATAGTCACCGACGGCGTTTTCATCCGGATCACGCGGGTCGTACTTTTTGTTCGGATCGAGACCGCTGAAATCGTCGCGGACACCACCCAGGTATGTCCAGACGATGTTTCCTTCGTCATCGACGAACAGACCGACGTCTTCGAGCATATCATTGGTTTCACGATGCGTGTAATTCACATTGACCGATAGACCCTTCCGGATCACCTGTTCGAATCCGATCGTGTATTCATCGTTGTATTCTGCTTCAATATTCGGATCGATCAGATTGGAGATGTCTCCCGCCTGATCCTCCGATGTCGTCATCCAGTTGGCATCATCGAAGAAGAAGTCCTGATCCGGGACACCATCGCGGTCGCGATCTTCCCACTGCGGTCCTGTATACCGTTGATTACGCGTCAGGCTGTTGTCGATATCCGGGGGCTGGAACATGCCAGGTAGTGAAAGATCGAACGGGTTGTAAAAGCGTCCCCAGAATGCCGACACAGATGTTTTTCCATTTCCGAAGATATCCCAGTTGATCCCGAGGCGTGGAGCGAGCATGTCGTCGAACTGCATTTCACCGTTGCGTTTGTATGAGCCATCCGGGTTGATGATCTGGTCGGCCCTGAAGTCTCCCCATTTCCATCCCGGAACGGACGACTCATCATCGTTGTTATAATACGTGGCTGTCTCGAAGCGCACGCCTGCGTTGACGGTGAGATTATCGAAGATCGACCAGGTATCCTGAACGAACACACCCAGATATCGGCTCGATTCGGTCGTTGTTCCGACATTCGTCAGAATCTCACGTGTCGCTTCAGTGCCGACATAATAGTCGGGATTCGTTGGATCACCCATCGGGATCTGTGTCACGGTATAGTTTGCCCCGCCGGCACGGTTGACGTACGAATCACGTTGCGAGTGATGCAGTTCGAAGCCGGTCTTGAATTCGTGCGCCCCCCAGAGATCCTCGACGAAGTAATTCCCGACGAAGCTCAACTGGCTGCGATCCCGATCGTCTTCGACCCAGACATTTCCGTTGTTGTAGTATTGGTCATAATAGGTGTCATAGAAGTGCGCGTTTCGAGGATCTGTTGTGTTGAGTGATTGGGGCTTCACATCCAGGAAGCTGTTGGACAGACCGACACGGGACACGAAGAACAGAGTGGGTGAGTAGAGCCAGGTCCATTCAAGGGAGTAGAAAGGACCGCCCTGGGTTTGAGTTTCATAGCAATCCGGCACAACCTGCGTTCGGGCTTCCGGAGTCTGGTTCGTCCCCTTGATCTCGGCATTTTCACCGGAGTAGTTTGCGACTAGTTTGTGAGACTGAGTCGCCTGATAGGTGAGTTTGATGTATGGGAGATGGAAATAGCGATCCCGATTCAGATCGGCATCATAGTCGAGATCCGGGTCGCCGCCGTATCGCGACAGAGTATTCACGGAGATATCATAGGTCGTGAGTTGATAGGTTGCCATGAACCACAATTTGTCGCGCATGATGGGGCCTTCGAGCGTGACTGTCGGCTCCATCTGATCATAACTGATCGCAGCCTGCGGATGCTTCCAACTGTCTTCCCAATCAGCGGCGCGGTACCGCAGGCGGAAAATCCCGTGAAACTCGTTACCACCACTGCGTGTGACCGCATTGACGATACCGCCTCTGGCACGACCGTATTCAGCGGCAAATCCTCCTGTCTGCACCTCGACCTCGGCAATCGCATCGGCATTCAGGTTGGCTCCGAATGTGCCCGTGACAGGGTCGGTCGTGTCCACACCGTCAAAAAGGCACAGGTTGTCGTTGTCGGCGCCGCCTTTGACATTCACATTACCTGTTCCGAGATCCACGGTGCCGCCGGTCATCGCGAACGCCGAAAACAGATCGTCCGATCCCGGGAGGCGTTCCGTGACATCACGCTCGATCGTTGTTTTGACCGTAGCCGATTTGGCATCGACCACCTGGGCTTCCGCAATGACAATGGCCGTTTCGGTAAACTTCTGCATCTGCATGGTGAAGTTCACGGTTGCGGTCGTATTGACGGAAACACGGATGTCGGTCTGCAGATACGGTTGGAGTCCGTACAGATCGCCTTTGAGTTCGTAGACGCCCGGTGGGAGTTCCGGCATTCGGAATGTCCCGGTCTGGCTCGTGACATCCACGCGCTCACCCTGAAGTGCGGGTCCCGAGACCGTCACGGTCACTCCGGGCATGGGATCTCCGTTTGTGTTGACGACTTTTCCTGCGATGACTCCCGTCAATCCGGCGTATGATATGCCGGTCGAGAGTGTCAGGATGATCAATCCTGCTATCCAGATCCACTCTTTTCGCACCATACCCAACCTCCTTCCAGAAAGTCACTTTGTTCCGGACCGTGTGCCGATCGCACGATTCTGACCCCTTTTGGGATTGGTTTTCGGTCCGAATACACCATGTCCAATCCTCCTGCTTTCGGTTACGAAAGAGATGGTGGAAAAGTTTGATACGATGGAGCGGAAGATTTATGGCCGTGCGCCCTGCCGGGCACACACAAAAAAACAGGGCCTCCCGATGGGAGGCCCTGAATGAATCAGACGTAGAGTGAATTAGAAGGCGTATTTGAGGCTGAGGCGGTACACGCGGGGTGTGCCCCAACCATCGGCCTGGCCGAAGAGTTCCGGTTTGTTCGGGTTGTAGACTTCGCTCTCGCTCACGATACCCTGGTAATCCGTCACGTTTTCGACATCGAAGAGAACCGTCGCAGTACCCCATTTGCCGAAGCTGAAGGCGTTCTGCAGCGAGATATCGATGTTATAGAACGAGGGAAGCTCGTATCCACCACGGCCTTCGGGGAAGGACCATGCATAGCTGCGATACGGCGGCCGACCGGTCCAGGTGCTGGGATCATTGATATCGTTGTCCGGTTTATCAGGATCGTAGGTGAATGGCGGTGCACTGCGTTTCGAGTAGTGATATCCACTGCGGAGGAACGCGTTCACGCCGAAGCTGAATTCATACCAGTCGGTGAAGTCATAGTGAACTGAACCGGCCAGTTTGAAGTAGTGGCGTGCGGACCAGGGGAGTTCGCCATAGAGATTGTAGGTGGTTCCGTAGGTGTCGAACTGACCGCTGAACTGCGCGATACCGGAGTATCCCGGCTGAGCTTCCGTGACAGCACCTTCGGCCTTCGAATACGTGTAGCTGGCCTGCAGATCCCAGTACTTCTGACGGGCGACCGCGTTGATTTCCAGGCCGTTGTATTCACGAGTCGAACCGGCGGCGTTGGTGACGTAATAGAGATGCTTGGCGTAATCTTTGCCGTTGTCGCGAGGATCGAATTTTTTGTTGGGATCGAGACCCGAGAAATCGTCTTTCACGCCACCGAGATATGTCCACACGATATTACCGTCGGCATCGACGAAAATACCGGTGTCTTCCAGCATGTCGTTGGATTCGCGGTGTGAGTAGTTCACGTTGACGGTGAAGTTCGGGAGGATTTCCTGTTCGATTCCGACGGTGTATTCATCCGAGTATTCGGCTTCGATATCGGGATCGATCAGGTTCCAGTCGCCTTCTTCGTCTTCTTCTGTCGTGACCCAGTTGTTGTCATCGAAGAAGAAATCTTCATCCGGGATACCGTCTTTGTCACGGTCAGACCACATCGGGCCTTTGTATTCCTGCTGACGATTGGCGACGTTGTTCGCCGCGAACGGCTGGAACATGCCGGGCAAAGAAAGATCGAACGGGTTGTAGAAACGGCCCCAGAAACCGGAAACCGATGTCTTGCCGTTTCCGAACACATCCCAGTTCACGCCGAACCGCGGCGCGAGCATGTTGTCGAACTTCATGTCGGCGTAGCGTTTGTGCGAGCCATCGGGATTCAGGTATGAACTGGCTTCGAATTGACCCCATTTCCATGCGGGCACCGACGAATCGTCTTCGTCATTGTAATACGTCGTTGTCTCGTAACGCAGACCGATGTTGAAGGTCAGGTTGTCGAGAACCGACCAGGTGTCCTGAACGAAAGCGCCGATATAGCGGCCGGATTCGGTCGCTGTGCCGGCGTTGAAGTAGATATTCCGTGTGGCTTCGGTGCCGGTATAGTAATCCGGGTTGTTCGGATCGCCGACCGGAACCTGAGTGATGATGAACGACGCACCACCCGGACGTGCCGAGTAATTGTCGCGTGCCATCGTGTGCATTTCAGCGCCGGCTTTGAATTCGTGGGAGCCACCGAGTTCTTCGACGAAGTAGTTGGCGATGAAGCTCAACTGTGTGCGATCACGTTCGTCTTCCGACCAGCTGTCGCTGTTGTTGTAATACTGCTGATAGTAGGTGTCATAGAAGGAACCGTTGCGATAGTTCGAGATATCTTCGGTGGAAGGAACTGAATCGAGGATACCGAACGACGCGCCGGCGCGGGTGATGAAGAACAGCGAGGGGCTGTAGAGCCAGGTCCACTCGATCGAGTAGAACGGTCCGCCCTGGGTCTGTTCATTGTAGGTTTCGGGAAGATTTTCGGACGCCGTTCCGCTCGTGCCCTTGATCACGGCATCTTCACCGGAGTAGTTCACCACGATTTTGTGGGACTGTACCGGCTGGAAGGTGATCTTGGCATACGGCAGATGGAACGTGCGGCTCTGGTCGATGTTCACGTAATCATCGGCGTTGTTGGGGTCCGCGCCGTACCGGCCGATCGTCTGGGAATTCAGATCGATGTTGGTGTACTGATAGGTCAGCATGAACCAGATCTTGTCCTTGAGAATCGGGCCTTCGAATGTGACGGTCGGTTCCCAGTAGTCGTATTCGTCTTCCGCAGTCGGATGATCGGAATCAGCCTGCCAGTCGGAATTGACATACTTCAACCGGATGATGCCGTGGAAATCGTTTCCACCGGAACGGGTAACCGCATTGACGATACCGCCGCGGGCACGGCCGTATTCGGCTGCGAACGCGCCGGTCTGAACTTCGACTTCGGCGATCGCATCGGCGTTCAGGTTGGCTCCGAATGTCGAGGTTACCGGGTCGGTCGTGTCGACGCCGTCAAACAGATACAGGTTATCCGTCTGAGCGGAGCCTTTCACGCGCACGTTCCCGCTTCCGGTGATACCGCCGGACATCGAGAATGCTGCGAAAAGGTCATCGGATCCCGGGAGACGCTCGGTCACTTCGCGTTCGATGGTCGTCTTCACGGTGGCGGCTTTCACATCGATAACCGGTGCTTCGGCCTGGACGATGACGGTTTCCTGCAGTTTCTGCATTTCCATCGCGAAATTGACGGTCGCGGTGCTGTTGACGGACACTTTGATGCCCGTCTGCTGAATGGTCTGCATGCCCATCAGCTCGGCTTTCAGATCATACGATCCCGGTGCCAGTTCCGGCATACGGAACGTTCCGGCCTGGCTTGTCACATCGATGCGCTCACCCGGCAGATTCGCTCCGGTTACCGTAATCGTGACTCCCGGAATCGGGTTCCCATCGGCATCCGTCACTTTGCCGGCAATGACACCGGTCAAAGCGGCGTAGGCTGTCCCACCGCCGATGAGGAGGGCCATCAAGCCCAGTGCAAAAAATTTGCGAAGGTGCATAACGTCAAGACCTCCTTATAAGATTGGTGTTTCGGTTGCACTCTCTTGCAACTTGCTTTTCCAAGCAACCCCGTTTCAATAAATCCGGTGTATCCGGCACTACTTTCCTTTCCTGGCCTGTTCCTTGAGCAATTTGACGGTGTCTTTCGCATTTTTCAATTGCTCGGGATTCGCCTGAGGATTCTTCTCGAGAACCGTCTGATACTGCTGATACACTTCCAGAGCTTTGGTCATGTTCTGCTCCTGTATATACAGATCCCCCAACAGGGCCAGTCCTTCACCATACTCAGGATTCTTCTCGCGACAGATCTCGAGCCACCCAATCGCGTCCGTGAATTTTTTATCTTTGATGTCGATGTTCGCCAGATTGAACAGAACCGTCGCATCCGGCACGTCTTTCACCAGTTCCGACCAGACAGCCTTCGCATTCGCATAATCCTGCTTGATCATGTAACTGGCGCCGAGCAACCGATGGATATCGAGTTTGGACGCGCCTTCCGTATCGTATTCCTTGGCTTTGGTCAGATAGGTGATGGTTTCATCCACCTTGTGTGCGTTGAAGGCGAACTGGCCCAGGAGCAGATAATCGAGATACGACACGGCAGGATCGAGTTCGATCGCTTTTTTCAGATGCGTTTCAGCAGCGGCAACATCACCGGCTTCATACGCCTTGATCCCCTGATTGTGCTCGTCCTTGGCGAACAGCTGGTTCTTCTCTTCTTCCGTCATGCTCGCCAGAACCTGCTCCTTGTGTGCTTCCTTGGCCTCTTCGATCGTCAGCATGGTCCAGTCCTGCTTGACTTTGACGCCGGCCCGGAGTTTCACTTTGCCTTCCAGATCCTGGTAGCCTTCCTTCGTCGCCTTGATCTTGTACTCGATCGGATCGACGCCGTTGATCATCGCCTTGCCGTCCCCGTCCGTCGTGATTTCATACTTCATGGAATCAAACTCGACGGCCTGAAGCGTGATCAGAACGCCTTCAATGGGCTTTTTATCCTTCGAATCGATCGACACGATGAGGCGGCCCTTGATGTCCGCCGATACGCCGATCGTACACAGAACCATCACTCCGATCACCAACCAACTCATCAACCCGTTTTTATTCCGCATGATCGTCACTCCATGAAATCTCGGTGAAAACTAGCCAATTCCTGACGCAATGTCAACCTGAAAGCAATTTCAATCAAAATCCTGTTCATACTCCCTGCAATCTCGATTCTAACTCCTCTCCAAATCATTAGTTTATCGTAAAAACAATCAAAAATCAAAGTCTATCTCGCAGGTCCATCCGCGACCGTCGCAAAAAAATCATACGGCCCGGCATCTTCGATCCGCGCCACCACAAACGTCCCCGGTGCAATCATCCGATCCAGATGCACCACCGCATCGACCTCAGGGGCCTGTGACTCCATCCGTCCCACCGCACCACCTTCCCCGCACTCATCCACCAGCACCACTCGCATCGCTCCCATCAATTCCCCATTCCGTTTCTCCACAATCCCCTGCTGGATCTGCATCAACTCCGCACGCCGCTCCTCGGCAAGCCCGGATTCAATGGTTCGATGCAATTTCCAGGCCGCTGTATCTGGTTCCGGTGAGAAGCAGAAGACGCCGAGATGATCCGCCAACCCGTCCTCGACAAACGCCCGCAACTCCCGATACGCCCGGATCGTCTCCCCGGGGTATCCCGTCATCAGCGTCGTCCGGATCGTGATACCGGGTACCCGTCTCCGAATTGTCTCGAAAATCCGCCGAATCCCGCCGACAGACCCCGACCGGTTCATCCGTCTCAAAACACCTCGATCCACATGCTGGATGGGCAGATCGAGATATTTACAGATGGTTCCCAACCCCGCCACGCGATCCAGAACCCGCTCCGTGACATGCATGGGATGCAGATACAGCAGCCGCACCCAGCCCAGGTCGTCCAGTTCCACGAGACGGTCCAGGAGCGCTGCGAGATCCCCCGGACCGGCAGTTTCACTCCCGTACATCGCCGTGTCCTGCGAGATCAGATCGATCTCACGAACTCCCCCTGCAATCAACTCCCGGACTTCCCCGATGACCGTGTCCAGCGGTTTGCTCCGATACGCCCCGCGTAAATACGGGATTCTGCAATACGCGCACCGGTTCGAACAGCCATCCGCAATCTTGACATACGCATACGACACGGGTGTCACCGGAAGTCGTCGCAAAATCTGCTCCGAAAACGCCTCAGGAGGCTCCCGCACCGAGATTTGCCCGGGGACATTCCCCATCACCACATCCACGAGCGTTTCGTGATCGAACGGCGAAACAAACCGATCGGAATCGCTATCCAGTTCACTCTCGAGAATCCCGCGATCACGGTCCGCCATGCATCCCGTCACGATGATCCGTTTCAGGCGCCCAAGGCGACGGAAAGATGCCATCTCCCGGATCGTCTCGACGGCTTCTTCACGTGCGGCCTGCAGAAAACCGCAGGTGTTGACGATGATGACCTCCGCCTCCGCAGGATCACTCGTTATCCGCAACCCCGCGTCCCGGATGTTCCCCAGCATGGTCTCGGCATCCACCGTGTTCTTCGCACATCCCAGTGACACCATCGCCACGACCGGTTTTCTGCGCCGTCTTTTCACGGTCCCCGCTCGAGACGCTTCCGGAGCGGGGGCTCCCCTTCCGTCATGCATGGATCTGCCCGATGATGTCCCGATGCGCCCAAATGTAATCCACCATCGAATACAACGTTACGATGACCACCAGCAGCATCGTCCACCACGATACTTCCGCCAGAGGGAACGATGGGATGAAATCCGTGATGAGCCGCCCCAGGAGAATGACAAAGATCGCAATCGCTTGCGAAACGGCCTTGATCTTTCCCGATTTTCTCGCGGAGAGTACAATGTTTTCACCCCTCACCACGAGTCTGAGAAACGAAATCGCCGTCTCCCGATAAAACAGAAGCACCACCATCCAGGCCGGAGCGAGTTGCATCCACCAGAAACAGAAAAAGAACGTAAATCGGTACACATAATCCGCGAACGGATCGAACAGCTTCCCGAAATCCGTGACCTGCCCCCGGTCCCGCGCCAGTTTTCCATCCAGCGCATCGCTGATCTCCGAGAATGTTGCCACCATGACAAGAAACCCGTTGACAGCCCATTGCCAGCTCAGCCCGGGATGCGACAGATCGAACCACGTCACCAGAAAAATCAGCGGCGACATGCACAATCTCACGAAGGTCAATCGATTGGACAACGTCATTTCCGTATCTCCGGATTTCGACTCAACAACCCCCGTTTCAGGCGCCACAGCAAAGAATACACCGAAAACAGGGCATCGAGAAAGCGGGTGCGGCGATTCATGTAAAAAGTCTTCTTCAATCCCTCCATCGAATCCGGTAACAGATCCCAGTCGCGATCGATCACACCCTCCCCGACGGCAATTTCCCACAGCGGCGTATGCGGCTCGATCCGCGCATCCCCGAAGATGATCCCGCCGGCCTTCGACCGCAGTCTGCGCTTCGTTCGGATCGCAAATCGGATCATCCGCAGAAACGATTCCGGTGTCTGCCCGGGAGGATTCCAGAAAAAATTGAACGCGACGCGGACCCCGTCCAGTCCGGCCGCGCTGTCGACGACCCGATCGATGTCCGATGTGCGGATCGATTTCCCCAGCCGTTCAAGGACCCGGTCATCGTACGCGTCGGACGAAAACGAGAATTCGGGACATCCCGTATCCCTGCACAGCGTCATGAACTCCCGATCCATGCCCTTCTCGGTGAACCATCCCCTCCATCGAACGGACACCCCGCCGTCCTTCATCGCCTCCAGTATCCCGATGGACCGCTCCCTCGGCAGATTGAACACCCCATCCACAAACGTGATCTCGCGAACACCCCGCTCCGCCACCGCGCGAATTTCACCGATCACCGCCTCCACCGGGCGCAACCGGAGACACGCCCCGTTCAGCTGCGGATACGTGCAGTAGATGCACCCCAGCGGGCATCCCCGCTTCGTCTGGACGCCCACCCCCCCCTGATCGGCGTACGGGAGGGGATCCAGCAGATCATACCGGGGGATTTCAAGTCGACCGATGTCAGGCAACCGGGGCACACCCGTGAACACGATCGCCCCGCCACTCCGATGATAAACTCCCGGTACCGTCTCCGGCCGATCGAGTGCCTCCATGAGCGCCGGCAGGGTTTCCTCGGCTTCCAGAAACACCCCCAGATCCGCCTCCGGAATCCGCCGCATGACAGCCTCGGGAAACAACGAAAAACCCGATCCGCCCAGCAGAATCACCGCATGCGGACACGCATTCCTGACGTCACGGACAAATGCCGTGAGGTGCAGAAAATAGTAAAAAAGATCGCGACGCATCTGGGAATCGATGTTCCGGATCGAGATCCCGATCACGTCCGGCTCAAATTCCCGCAACGACCGGAGTGTCCCGGTATCCGAATCCCGGTTCGGGTCGAGGAGCCGGAGGTCGTGAGTCGGGAGGTATGCAGCCAGCGTGGCGATTCCGAGCGGGTAGATGAGGGGTTCCGGTCGTCCAAGCGGAGCCTGAACCAGCGCGATTCGCCTTGGACGTGACAAGATCAGCGCTTCGCCTTCCTGACCGGGCGAGGAGGTGACATCCGGTTGAAAAGCTCCAGAATCTTCGCCGGAAGTTCGCTTCGATTCTGAGCCGTCACCGTGATCACAACACAATCCGGACGGTTCATGATCGTCGTGATGAACGGACTGGCAAAATTCTGAATCACCCCCAGTACCGGCTTCGCGGAATCCAGGCACCGCGTTGCCATATCCCGGAATTCGGCGCTGTAGCATTCCATCTTGCCGATCTGATCGATGACGATCAGGTCCTTCTTGTCGAGCGCGTCCCGAAGGGCGGGAACGGCGACATCGGACATGACTTCGAGATCCACTCCGTATTTGGATACCTGATAGGTGCTTTTTTTGTTGATATGCGCCAGCACAGCCTGCTGACCGGTCAACGTCATCAATTCGACGCCCTTGTTCGTCTTCCCGGATTTGATCTCATGAGTCAGAAATCCGCCGGCCTGGAGCCACAGTTCGCCCAGAATCAGCTTCAGTATCTCTGTTTTCCCGATGCCGGGATCACCGGTCAATAGAAAATTCTTGAATTTGGCCGTCATGTCGCCGCGCTCCTCCCCGACGAATCCAACACGCCGGGCCAAAAGTACTACCTGTATTCGCTCCCGCTGTCAATTCAGAGCCCCCCCGGAACGACCCGGTCCGCAACCCCTCATTCCGCGCTCGATCAGAGCACCGACGGCCTCGGGCGCCGCATCGAATCCCCTCACCACAAGCGTTCCGCCAAATGGCCGCCATATGAGGGGATCCGACGGTCCGAACAGAACCACGCCTTTCAGTCCGAGCAATCCCGCGAGATGCGCCGGGCCGGAGTCGTTCCCGAGAAACGCCGCCGCGCCGGACATCGTCGGAATCAGACACTCGAAGGGCAGTCCCTCGAGAATCCGGTCGCGGTCGCGATCCATGACCGCCAGAACCTCATCCCTGCTGTCCGCCGGACCGACAATCCAATCCACCCCCGATCCGACGCCTGCGCCCACGCATCCCAGCGCTTCGCGCATCCGCCCGGCTCCCCATTTCTTGTCCGAAGAACCGGCACCGGCATGCACCACGAAACGCCCCGGCTCGCTCACACTCATCCCGGATCTGACACGCAAAAGCGGAGGGGTCAGGGACTCCCATTCCGCTTCTGTCGGAGGCGGGACCAGAATGCCGGCAACGTGCCGATACACCCATTTGCCCGATTCACCCGGCAACGGCTCCATCACACACGCCCTGTCCCCGAAGTGAGATCGCACCGCCACCGCCAGATCGCTCGATAGCCCCGCAAACACGATCGCCCGATCCCGGACACTCCAGAGTTCGCGAATCTGCTCCGGCACACCCCTTCCCGGCGAACACTCCCACAGCGGCAGGGCATCCTCATCGATCCCATCGACGCCATCGATCATCCGCATGAGAGGCATGTGCCGCGCGGGACACTGGACAGTTATCCGGATCCCCGGAAAGCGCAGTCGGAGGAGGTGAATGAGAGGGACGACGGCGAGAAAATCTCCGAGAGCGCCGCCGCGCCGCACGAGAATCGACTGCATCCGGAGTGTGCCCCTTCGATCAACCCTCGGGGGCCGGTACGATCTCGATGCCGTCTTTATCCAGCACCGGCGTCGGGGTCGGTTCCGTCGACGGAGTGATGTCGGTCGCCACCGGATCATACGGCTGCAGAGTCGGTTCCGGTGAGGGCGTCGGGGTCGGGATCCCGTGAATCGTGAACGGCAGCGGCGCGCTCTCGGTCCGGTGCGACGCGGATGCATGGATCGCATCGAATGACAGGGTGTCGATCGCGGCATCTTTCACCCCGAGAGTCTCGACGACATACTCATACACCAGCGTCTCACACAGGCTCCCGGCAGCGCCCGGTTCGATCGGCGGCAGCTCGATCCGGTTTTCTCCGGGAGTGTTCTCCATCCATAACTGCCAGTGATAGTTGAATTCCCGCTGGAAAACATGCACGACGGCAATCGTTCCGTCTCCGGCAATCCACTTCAGACCGGGAAACCGGCAGTCCGGCGTTTCGTACAGTTCGAGACCCGTTGCGGGCTTTTTCATGATGAACAGGTGTTCTTTGGGGAGATCGTTCCATTTGAATCGAGCCATCGACAGAGTCTGCGACAGGAAATCCGGGCAGGACAGGGATGCTTCGAGCGCGACGGTATCGATCCCCTCGACATGGTGGATTCTGAGCGTCGCAGCGCCGGGCAGGAGCAGGTCCACAAGCCCGGTCGTCATTCGTCCGGAAGGACCGGAATCCGCATAGGCCGTGATCGTGAAGCGCGGGGAGGCGCAGAGCTTTGCGGATTTGCCCGTCATGAGCGCTCCGGCATCGACGGTACAATCGATTTCACGCACCGCATCCGCATGCGGCGCTTCCAATGCCACGTCATACGTCGCATTGCGCACGATCGGCGTGTCGAACAGCGGGAAAAAACCGACATGCCGCACCTGATGGTTCGCATCGAACGACATCACCGATATCCCGGGACTCGTGACAGGAATCCGCATCCGCACCGGATCGGGCGTCGTCAGGATGGTCTCTCCCTGCGCCGTGATCGGAATGGTCTTCCCCGTGTCTCCCTCGAACAGCCGCAACGTCACATCCTCCGGTTGAATACCGGTGATATCGATGGACACGGGATGCTGCCGGAAGGGTTTGCGCAAGGTGAAGGGAAGCACGAGATTCGAGGAGCGCACGCCCATGACGGTCAGCGTGTCATATGCCTGCGTCTCGGCGCCGCGAACCGTAACGGTCAAGGAGCCGGACGACTCCGGAATGGGAAGGTCGAGCGTGCCTTCCTTCGAGGTTTCTCCCGATCCCGCGGAAACAAAGGGGATGCCACGATGCACCTCGACGATCGCGCCCTTGACCGGTTTCCCCTGAAAGGCATCGACCACCGTGACATGCAGCAAATCCCGGATCGGCTCACCGGATACACCGCCCGGAAAAGGCGTGCAGCGATCCGTGACCGATTCGGGATGAACGGTTTCATCCGTCTCCGAGCATCCCGGCAGCACGGCGAGAGCGAGCACGATGAGCAATCGAATGGACTTCATTGAGCGGATGCGCATGGACTCCTCCCCTTTGTCTGTTCGGGATCGGGACAAAATCCACTCTACAGAGGGCGGGCACTGAATTCAATTTGAAAGCGCGGGATCATCTCATGTATCTTGGTGACCGAACCCTGCCTCATCCGGCCCGACAGGAGCAGACATGACATCGTTGCTGCACGAACCGATCAACCGACGCCGGTTTATTGCCGGAAGTCTGAAAACCGCCGCCGTACTGACCGCGCTCCAGTCCGGCTGGTCACCACTGCTCGAAACCGCATCCGCGCGAGAACTTTTCGACGAGCGTCTCGAGACGGATCCGGACGATCTGCAGTCGATTCTGAAGCGGGCGGCGCGCACCGGCGGGGACATCTCTGAAATCTTTCTCGAACAGACCGTGCGTCGCGAATTTCGGATGCTCGACGATCGGTTGACCGACGCGAGATACCGGATCAGCGAGGGTTGCGGGGTGCGCGTGATCCAAGGCCGCACAATCGGGTATGCGTTTGCGGACGGATTCGACCGGGCCGATGTCCGGGCTGCGGCGATGCATGCGCGCGGGATCGCCCGGAATCGCGGCCGGAGTCCCTCGGTGCCTCTGGCCAAAAAACCGACGGTCGGAGGCGGCATCATCCGTTCAATCCGACATCTCAGCACCATCGATGACGCCTCTCGTCTGGAAGTCATGCAACGCGCGATCCGGACGGCTCGCGAATCCAGCAATCTGATCGAGCATATCGAGGTTCAATATTCCGATGAAGTGAGGCGCATTCTGATCGCGGACAACCAGGGTCTGTATCGCGCCGACACGCAGCCGCTCATCACGGTCCAGGTCAATGTCAGCGCGGCGGACGGGAGGAGGAGGCATCAGGGAAACCGGCGATTGTCGAAGAAATGCGGTTTCGAGTTATTCGATGACGATGCCATCGAGCGGATCGCGGCGCAGGCCGCCGAGGAAGCTGTGCAGATGCTGGCGGCGGGCGATCCGCCGGCGGGTGAGATTCCGGTGATCCTGGCAAGCGGCACCGGAGGAGTCATTTTCCACGAAGCCGTCGGACATGGTCTCGAAGGCGACAGCATCATCGAAAACAGCTCTTACTACTGCAACCGTCTGGGCGATCGCATCGGTTCGCCGCTGCTCACGCTCGTCGACGACGGCTCGTTTCAGTCCGGACGCGGTTCGGCCCATTTCGACGACGAGGGGTCGCCGACGAACCGGACGGTTCTGATCGAAAACGGCGTGCTCAAAGGCTATCTCACCGATCGGATCTCCGCGTCGGTTCTCGGAATGCCGCTCACCGGGAATGCACGCCGTGAAAGTTACCGTGAACCGCCGCTCGTGCGGATGACCAACACGCTGCTCGATGCCGGCCGGGACGACCCCTCGGCGATTCTCGCGGATACCCCCGAAGGACTCTATTGCAAATCCTTCAACGGCGGCATGGTCGATACGGCTTCGGGGCATTTCACATTCTACGTCCGGGAAGCCTATGAGATCCGGAACGGCCGGCTCGCGCGCCCGATCCGCGGAGCGACGCTCACCGGGAAAGGCGCGGACCTCCTCATGCGGATCGACCGGGTCGGAACCGATTTCAACACGTTCATCGGAACCTGCGGGAAAGGCCAGTGGGTGCCGGTATCATTCGGCCAACCCACCATCCGCATCTCGCGCATCGTCGTCGGCGGCACACGGATCTAGAGGAGCAATCGGATGACTTTCGAAAAACTCGCACGGAAAATTCTGGATCGGATCCGCTCGGCGGGCATGACCGGTGAGTGTTTTCTGGAGGAGTGGAACCGGAGTGTGGTCACGGGAAAAGCCGGCGAGATCCGTGAAAAGCGGACGGCACAGGGGCAGGGACTGGGGATCCGGGTCGCACAGGGACAGCGTGCCGCGGGCATGTCCGCGACGCGTTTCGACGTGGACGCGATCGTCCGGTCCGTGGATCGGATCATCCGACTGGTGCCGCAACTGCCAGAAGACCCGTTCCTGCGATTCGCCGAGCCGGCGCGACTGCCCGATGCCGGCCCGTTTCATGATCCGGGATTCCGCTTCCCGCTTCCCGATTCCGCTTCCCGCGAACTTCTCGGCAGCCTCGAAGCGATCAGCGGAACGATCGAATCACCCGCTGAGGTCGCCCTTCAGGAAGCCTGCGAACAAACCGACACGGCGATCCTCAACACACTGGGCCTCGATGTCGCCACCCGCTCGACGTCCTTCGCCCGCACGATCGCCATCACACTGGAATCCGGCGGTGAGCGCATCCAGGTCGAAGACGAACGCGAAACCGGTTACCGGGACGATCTGCCCGCCTTCGGAAAAATCATGCAGGACCTGCTTCCGCTGCTCGACCGGTCGATCGGCGGGAAACCGGTGCCGACAGGGATTTATGCGACGGTGTTCCACCCGGCTGCGGGCCGCACCTTCCTGCACGCCGTCCTCGATTGCCTCAGCGGATGGCTCGTGAACCGCCAACGGACCTGGGCGCTGGACCGGCTGGACAGGCGGATCGCGGCGGAGGGAGTGACCCTCGTCGACGATCCGCACGCGCCGAGGTCGCCCCGATCGAGAATTGTCGATGGTGAGGGGGTGCCGACCGCCACGAAACCGATCATATCGCAAGGGGTTCTGCGCGCATTTTTCGATACGCTGGGCACAGCCGCCGAAAGCGGACGGGCTCCGGGGAACGCCGTGCGCGGCTACGACGGAAGCCCCCGAACCGGGTGGACCCGCATCACGATGTCGCCGGGACAGGATTCCCCCGAGGCCATCATCCGGGACACGGGCGAGGGTCTGTTCATCCACAGACTCATCGGATTCGGGCTCGATGAAAGCTCCGGGCAGTATTCGATCGGCGCGATGGGCAGGAGAATCACGGGAGGCGCGCTCGGGGACGCCGTCGCGGGCATCACCATCGCCGGTAATCTCGCCGACCTGCTTCAGGACATCGACCGCATCGGCAATGATCTCCCTGCCGGCTACTCGCTGCTCTGCCCGACCTTCCGCATCCGTCGCGTCAGCGTCGGCGGGAGCTGATCCCCTCACAAAGGAAAGAGTTGGCCGGAACGAGACCTCATTCCAGGCGCGGGGTCACGCGATACGCCATGTTGCCGCGAACGACGATGAGCATGACGGAATCCCGATGGCTGCCCTGCATGATCGTCTGGTAAAAGGCATCCGCGGAAACGATACGCGTGCGGTCGATCTGGAGCAGCGCATCACCGGATCGGATACCGACATCGTCCGCCGGCGATCCCGGACGGACCTCGTTCACATACACCCCTTTTTCCGGATTCCCGCGCCCGCCATCAACTTTGATCTCCTTGAGCGACAGCCCGAGAATTTCCCAGGTGAGCTGCTGCGGATCGCGTGTCGGAAGCGCCTCGGCCGTGATGTCGGCCTGATATTCTTTGCCGCCTCTGAGAATCGTGATGCGGATCGAGTCTCCCGGCAGCACCTCCAGAAGTTGATCCCGGAAGTCATCGCTCGATGTGACGGTATACTTCCCGAGACCGATGATCACGTCTCCCGCACGGATCTCGGCGCGCTCGGCCGGTGACCCCTTGGACACCTCGGATACCAGCGCCCCCTCATCGCGATCGACTCGCAGATGCTTGGCCAGAACGGGTGTGAGATCCTGGGTATGGATCCCGAGCCACGGGCGGGGGACCGTGCCGATTTCGAGCAGATCCTTGATGACCCGCTTGGCCTTGTCGATCGGAATCGCAAATCCGATCCCCTTGGCGTTTTCATAGATGGCCGTGTTGATTCCGATCAGTTCGCCCTTGACATTGAGCAGCGGGCCGCCGGAATTGCCCGGATTGATCGAGGCGTCGGTCTGGATGAAATCGTGATAGGTGTGCGTTTCGTTCGTCCGATCCTTGAACGTCAGACTGCGGTTGAGCGCGCTGACCACGCCCGTCGTGACCGTGTTGGACAGCCCGTACGGATTCCCGATCGCGATGACCGTTTCACCGATCATCAGGTCGTTCGACGTGAACGGCGCGATGTACGGGAGGGGTTCCGGGGCGGTTATCTTGAGGAGTGCCAGGTCGAGGCGGCGGGAGGCTCCCAGTAATTCGGCTTCATATTCCTGCCCCGACGCGAGCGTGACGGTGATCTTCGAGGCGGGGAGGATGATGTGTTCGTTGGTGAGAATGATGCCGTCGGGCTGGATGATCGTGCCGGATCCCAGACTCTGGTTGGTGATGTTGCGCCGGCGGCTCGGTTCGAAGTAGTTGAAGATCCATTCGTCGCCGAAGGGGTTTGCGCCGGTGACGGAGACGACCTTTTCGGTCGAGATATTGACGACTGCCGGGCCGGCCTGACCCAGGGCGCGTACGACGGGTGACACCCGGACCGGGTCGACGTCCGCATGGATCGGCGGCATGAACGCGAGGAAAATGAGCATTGGAATCAGGTAACGCATCAAACACCTCCCTGTCGCACCAGAAGGTTCAAACAGCAGGACTTATTTTAGCGCGTTGCGGCATGTGCGTAAAGATGAGAGAAGAATCGAAGGAGGAATCAGCGCTCCTGACGTGCGGTCACAACCGGCCAGAGGCAACTGATGTTTCCTGGCACGACACGTGATCCTGATCGTATTCCGGCAAACGAGGTTCCTATCGAGCACGAACGATAAACTCAAGAAACGCTATCCGCAAGTTCACTGTTTTGCAGAGAAGAGGAACTATCAATCCGAATTCTGCTCAAGGATTTTTAAAATTTGAGGTATCAGGAGAAGTAAATCTTCTGTAATTGTTTTCCAGATCATCTGGACATCAACACCGGAGTATCCATGAATCAGTTTATCTCGCATTCCCGTCATGGACCTCCAGGGAACATCAGAATACCGGTCCCGCATCGCCGTCGGCACTTGTTTCGCCGCTTCCCCGATGATCTCAAGAGCTCGAACGACCGCGAAGACGGTTTTGTCGTCCAGTTTAAACTGATCGTAACTCATTCCGTCGATAAATCCTGCTATCTTTCTGCTGGTATCGACGATATCATCCAGATAATCCAAACAGCTTTTCATCCGGCTCATACTGGAATAAGTTCCTCAAGAATCTGTTTTTCGATTCGCCTCCGAAGACTATTCCTGCTGACCAGATCGACTTTAACTCCTAGCTGTTCTGACAGATAGTTTTCCATTTCTACAAATTTAAAAAACCCCGGAGACTCGGAAAAGGAAACCAAGATATCGAGATCACTGTCAGGACGGTTTTGATTTCGAACGCGAGAGCCAAAAACACCGAGAGATTGGACATGGAATGCCGCGGTAAGCAGAGGCATTTCGCGCCGTATCTTCTCGATCAGTTCATCCAGATTTGTGTGTGTTTCCATACGTCTATTGATAATCGTACCGCGTATAAAAAGCAACAACTCCTCAAATTCCGGCAGATAGAAAAAAAGCCCCCGGCGAACCGGGGGCTTCTTACTGATCGAGTATGAGTCAGGAATTAATACATTCCGTCCATGCCGCCCATTCCGCCCATGCCGCCGCCGCCGCCCGGCATCTTCGGTTCTTTGTCTTTTTCCGGAATGTCGGTGACGAGCGCTTCGGTGGTGAGCATCAGGCCGGAGATACTGGAGGCGTTCTGCAGTGCGGAGCGAACGACCTTGGTCGGGTCGATAATGCCGTCATCGATCATGTTGACGTACTTTTCGCTCGCGGCATTGAATCCCATGTTCGTTTCCAGTTCCTTGATCTTCTGAACGACGATGGAGCCTTCGAGACCCGCGTTGGTGACGATCTGACGGGCCGGTTCTTCGAGGGCGCGGATGAGGATATTGCGGCCGATGTCCTGATCGTTTTCAAACTTCAGGGCGGCGATTTTCGGAATGGCGCGCAACAGAGCGACACCACCACCGGGCACGACGCCTTCTTCAACCGCGGCGCGTGTGGCATTGAGTGCATCTTCCACGCGGGCTTTCTTTTCCTTCATTTCAACTTCGGTTGCCGCGCCGACATACAGAACGGCGACACCGCCGACGAGTTTCGCCAGGCGTTCCTGGAGTTTCTCGCGGTCGTAATCCGAAGTGGTTTCTTCGATCTGCGCCTTGATCTGGCGCACGCGACCCTGAATTTCCTCTTCTTTGCCGTATCCTTCAACGATCGTGGTGTTGTCTTTGTCGATCGTGATGCGTTTGGCGCGACCGAGATCCGCTAGGGTGAGGTTTTCGAGTTTGATGCCGAGATCTTCGGTGATGGATTTTCCGCCGGTCAGGATCGCGATGTCCTGCATCATGGCTTTGCGGCGATCGCCGAATCCGGGGGCTTTCACGGCGGCGACCTGGAGTGTGCCGCGGAGTTTGTTCACGACGAGTGTCGCGAGAGCTTCGCCTTCGACATCTTCGGCGAGAATGAGCAGTGGTTTGCCGATTTTGGCGACCTGTTCGAGAACCGGGAGGAGATCTTTCAATGAGGAGATCTTCTTCTCGTAGTTCAGGATATAACCGTCTTCGATCACGACTTCCATGCGCTCGGCGTTCGTGACGAAGTAAGGTGAAAGATATCCGCGGTCGAACTGCATGCCTTCGACGATGTCGAGATGCGTTTCCATGCTCTTGGATTCTTCAACCGTGATGACGCCGTCCTTGCCGACTTTTTCCATCGCTTCGGCGATGATGTTGCCGATCGTGGAATCATTGTTGGCGGAAATCGTCGCGACTGCGGCGATCTGGGCGGAGCTTTCGATCGGGACCGAAATGTCCTTCAGGGACTTGATAACGGCTTCAACGGCTTTGTCGATCCCGCGTTTCAGTTCCATCGGGTTGCAGCCCGCGGTCACGTTCTTGACGCCTTCGCGGAAGATGGCTTCGGCGAGAACCGTCGCGGTGGTGGTTCCGTCGCCGGCGACATCGGATGTCTTGGAGGCGACTTCGTTGACCATCTGGGCGCCCATGTTTTCAAACGGATCCGGAAGCTCGATGTCCTTGGCAACCGTCACACCGTCTTTGGTCGAGTTGGGAGCGCCGAATTTCTTGTCGAGAACGACGTTGCGGCCTTTGGGACCGAGAGTCGTTTTGACGGCTCTTGAGAGCTGAGTGACGCCGCGGAGCAACGCCGCACGCGCATCTTCACCGTATCTGAGTTGCTTTGCCATGATAGGATCTCCTTACTGATACCGTCCGGAAAATGCCATTCCGGCGACGGGTGTGTTAGTTTTCGATCACTCCGAGAATGTCATCCTCGCGCATGATCATGAATTCAACGCCATCGATCTTGATCTCGCTGCCCGCATACTTGCCGAACAACACGCGATCACCCTTTTTCACATCCATGGCCTGGCGCTTGCCGTCTTTGTCGAATTTTCCCGGTCCGACGGCGATGACTTCGCCTTCCTGCGGTTTTTCTTTTGCGGTATCCGGAATGATGATGCCGCCGGCGGATTTCTGAATGTCGTTTTCCAGACGTTTCACGATGATCCGGTCATGAAGTGGTCTTACTTTCGCGCTCATACTTCGTAACCTCCGATTGAGTAAGTTCGAGGGCTTTCGCCCGGTTTGCCGTTCATTGTTAGCACTCGATCGAGGCGAGTGCTAACACAACCTACTCCAACTCGATCCCAAGAATCAAGCACAAAAATCGGGTAAAAACAGATGAAAATCATAAATATTCAGAAAAAACAGGAAAAAACATAGAAACACTTCGAAGATATTGAAATAGCTTTGATATACTGAAGAATACGAAATATTACTGTTCAGTCTTGTGACAGTTTTGATCCAGTCCCGGCTTTCATCTATGATGACAGCAGCAGTCCCCGGGTAAGCCCGTCAAACCAGGAGGCCGAGCCGATGAGCAGATCGATGCCGAACCCCGATGATCGTCCCATCAGCCTCAATACCGCCCTCGACCGCCTCATCCATACCCTCACCTCCCTCCGCAATACCCTCGAAGGTCTCTCTTCCCCCCCATCGACCGCGGACCCCCTCACCCCGCATCAGACACGTCTGCTGGCGTCCATCCACGCCCTTCAATCCGGCGCCGACCTCTTCCTGGAAACCCTCGTCACCCCACCCCCCGCCCTGATCGTCCATGAACCCGGCACCGATCGGACCGAATCCGAGACAACCCAGGAATCTGCTGTTCTCAGGGTGCTCATCGGCGACCCCGATCCGGCCAATCTCGAACGCCTGACCGGCTGGATCCAGGACGCGGGTCATCTGGTCTGGCCCTGTATCTCTTTTGACGATGCACTCCAGAAAGCCTCGACCCGCCCCTTCAACCTGATCATTCTCGATGATCGTCTGCCCCGCTTCGACCGGAGGCGTATTTCCGGGACTCTGGCGTCCCGTGATGGGAAGGATGCGGTGAATCTGGTGCTGATCACGGCGGTGCCGGAGACCTATCCCGGCCTCGCGTGCCTCACCCCTCCGGTCTCCCCGGATGACCTGGATCAGACGCTTCGCCGGTGCCCCGCACAACCCTGACCGGCGCGAATCATTCGGGACGCAGAATCTGAAAACTGCGCATTTTATGCCGGAGCGTCTTGCGGTCGACCCCGAGCAATTCGGCGGTTTTACTGAGGTGCCAGCGGGTCTGTTCGAGCGTTCTGAGAATAATATCGCGCTCGATCCGATGCATCTCCTCCCGGGCGACCTCCTTGAGATCCGGCACATCGTCCTCACCGCTCCGGATCAGGCGGCTCGGGATCGAATGCGTGGCGTCCCGTTGCATGCTCCGCATCATCTCTTCCGGCAGGTCGCGTTCGCGGATATCGTTGTCCGCGAGAATCACGGCGCGCTTGATCACATTTCTGAGTTCACGGACGTTTCCCGGCCAGTGATAGCGGGAAAACAACTGGAGCACCTCGCGGGTGATCGCCGGAACGGGCCGATCGAACTGCGTCGCGAAGAGGGAGACGAAGTGATCGGCCAGCAGAGGAATGTCATCCGGGCGATCCCGGAGAGACGGGATCCGAATGGTGATCTCGTTCAGCCGGTAATACAGATCCTCCCGGAAGGTTCCGCGCCGGATGGCGTCATCGAGATCCGCGTTGGTCGCGGCGATCAGGCGGAAGTCGATCTGCCGCTGCTGGGTGCCTCCGAGTCGCTCGATGGTGCGTTCCTGAATAACGCGCAGAATTTTCATTTGTGATGAGGCCGTCAGATTACCGATCTCGTCAAGCAGGATCGTGCCGGTATGGGCCATCTCGAACTTCCCGATCTTGCTCGCACGGGCATCCGTGAACGCTCCTTTTTCGTGCCCGAAGAGCTCGCTTTCCATGAGGGGATCCGGGAGTGTCGCGCAATCGATCGTGACGAGGGGGGCCGTGCGTCGCGACGACTGGGCGTGGAGTGCGCGCGCGAAGAGCTCCTTCCCCGTGCCGCTCTCGCCGCGCAGCAGCACCGTGATGTCGGTGTCGGCGACGCGCCGCATCATGGCGAGTGCCGCAACGAACGCGGGACTCTCACCGATCATCTCGATCCCGTCCTCCCCCTCCGCGCCCCTTCCGGTTCCGCCCGACGCTCCGCGACCAGAATCGCGCATCACCTGCCGCGTGATTTCGCGGATCTCCCGCGCATTGATCGGCTTGGTCACGAACTCGATCGCCCCCGCCTTCATCGCCTTCACGGCGGTTTCGATGGTTCCGAACGCCGTCATGATCAGCACGGGGATCGACGGAAAATCCGCGCGAATCCTCCGGGTCAGCTCGATCCCGTCCATGGCGGGCATCTGAACATCCGCCATGATCAGATCCGGCCGGGCACCCTCCCTCAGACGCTCCAGCACGGCACCGGGAATCTCGAAATGTTCGAGTTTCCAGTCGTCGCACGCCAGAATTTTCCTGAGAATCCAGCCGGTGCGCGGATCGTCATCCACGGTGAACACGACCCGTTCCTCGGTTCGCTTACGCTGAGCCATCGGACGATTCTCCGGAAACAGCCGGCAGAACCCCGCCGCCGATCGGCTGGATCCCCTCCCGCTGCCTCAGTGAAACAGGCTGGCGGATCGTGAATCGCGCGCCGCCGCCCGTTCGGTTTTCGGCCATCAGAACACCATTGTGCCGGTTGATGATTTGTCGCGAGATCGGCAATCCGAGCCCAGTTCCGCCGACTTTTCGCGAGTAAAACGGCGTGAAGATCACCTCGATATCTTCCTCCGGAATGCCACTCCCCGTGTCCTCGAATACCACGTTGACATCGTGGGTTTTTCTTGAATAGTGCGTGTTGATCCTGAGATCTCCGCCGTGGGGCATCGCATCGAGCGCGTTGATGATGAGATTCAGGAACACCTGCGCCATCTTGACCGGATCGAGATCCATCGAGGGGATACCGGTGTCGTAGTCGAGCCGCAGGTTGACGTTGCATTTCGAAATCCGCGGCCGCAGAAACCGGAGTGTCTTGTTGATGACGGAATGGATGTCCATCGTTTCGAACTGAAAATCCTTCGGGCGGGACAATTCGCGGATATCCAGAATGAACCGGTGCATGTCTGCGATCTTTTCGTTGATGACGCCGAGGCATTCCTGGAGTTCTTCATGGGAGGGGGGATTTTCCACGAGATACTGCGTGGTGGTGGCGATGATGCCCAGCGGATTGCCCAGTTCGTGCGCGATTCCTCCGGCCATCCGGCCCATCGACGCGAGACTTTCGGTCTGGACGAGGAGTTCCTGGGCGAGTTGCAAGTTCCGGTTGCTCTCGATCAGATCCTTGTACAGGCGGATCATCTTGAGCACCAGGGCGAGCTGCCGGGCGAAGGCCGACATGCGGTGGAGATGGTCGTCGAGCATCTGTCTGCGGGAGTGATACAGAAATCCAAGTGCGCCTTCGACACGGTCCTTCGAGAGAATCGGCGCGAGATACATTCGGACGTTACCTGCGGTCTCGAACCCTGCCGCAACACCCCGTTCCGTGATTTCCCCCAGATCCTTCACCAGACTCAGCCGACCCCTTCTCAGAATCCGGCCGATCCTCCCGGGCCCTTCCGTGAGATCCAGAAGCCGGTCCGTGCTGTGCCCCGGTATCCCGCGCGACGGCGTCATCACCGGCCGATCCTTGTGGCGCAGCCAGAGCCAGAGCCGCACCGGCCGGAGTTCGCGTGCGATCCGGTTCATGATCTGATCGAGCATCTGATCCTGATCTTCGATCCGCGCAATCATATCCGTGATCTCTTCGAAACTGACCAGTTCCTGCTTCTTGCGCGTCAGAAATGCCTGAAGCTGGTCGATCAGGAGACGTTTTTCGTTGAGGAGCGACTGGTGTTCGATGGTCTTGAGCACCATCACGGGGATGACTTCGAGACAATCGAAGGGCTTGACCAGGTACGCATGAGCGCCCAGATCCAGGGCATCGACGGCGGTTTCCTTCGAGGCGTAGCCGGTGATGACCATGAACTGGGTGTCGGTCGAGATTTTTTTGATGTTTCGGATCAGTTCGAGACCGTCCATGCCGGGCATCTTCAGGTCGGTGATCACGAGCTGGCACGGGTCGCGCCGGAATTTCTCCAGCGCATCGATCCCGCTGACCGCCAGGTCGACCGTATATCCTTCCTTCTCGAGAACATATCGCAGCAGATCGCGGATGCTCATTTCATCATCGACTACCAGAATCCGAATCGATGCCATGTCATGCCTCGGTCGCGGATTTCCGAACCAGCAGCCGCACGATACGACGACGGGTGGATTCGAGAACCGTGATTTCAATGTTTCTGAAGTAAAACCGATCCCCGCGATCCGGAATCCGCTGGGCGTGGTTCAGAATGAATCCGGCCACGGTATCGTATGGCCCCGCAGGAATGATCTGGGCCACCCGCAGGTTGAATTCGCCGATCGTCATGGCGCCGTCGATGAGGTAGATTCCTTCCGCGAGATTCCGGAAGACCGGCGCTTCCCGCTCATCATACTCATCCCGAATCTCGCCCAGCACCTCCTCCAGAAGATCCTCGGTGGTGACAATCCCCGACGGCACTCCATATTCATCCACGACCACGGCCATCTGTCCGGAATGCCAGAGACCGGGGAGGAGTTCCGTCGCTTTCTGCTGTTCCGGGACGAAGACCGGGGCGCGCATGAGATCGCCGACGGTCGACATGTCGATCCCCGCTGCCATCAGATCGACGCTGTGCAGAATGCCGACGATGTGATCCGGCTGCCCGTCGTAGACCGGAATGCGCGAGAACCCGCATTCGTGAATCAGTCCCGCGGCTCGCCGGATCGTCGCCTTCCGGTCGATCTGGACAACATCCCGCATGGGTACGAGAGCGGCGACCACTTTCTTGTTCCCGAACTCCATGAGTCTCGAGATGACCCGCTGCTGCTCGCCCGTCACCCGTTCCTGGAAGAGTCCCGTTTCGAGAATCCTGCGGAGTTGGTCGCGGCTGATTTCCGCGCCGGCATCACGGGCTCCGATGATCCGGACGATCGCCCGGGGCAGGGAGGTCAGAATGAAAATGGCCGGTTTCAGGAGGATACAGAGCATTTTGATGAACCAGCCGACTGTCATCAGAATTTGCGTGTTCCAGGTCAGAGCGACGGACTTCGGAATGATCTCGCCCAGAAACAGAATGATCAGGGTCACCATCACGGTGGCGGTTTCGACGTTCCAGTGTGTCATCCATTGCGACAGAAGCGCTGTGGCCGTGGCGCTGACGACGACCAGCGAGAGATTGTTTCCGATGAGCAGCGCCGAAATGACCGTATCGCGACGGGCCATCAGCCATTCGATGATGCGGATCCGGCCCGATCGCGTTCCCGATTTGTCCTGAATCGGCATACTGACCGTCAGAATGGCGGTTTCCGTTGCGGAAAAAAACGCGGATCCGGCGATCCCCAGCAGGATGAAGACGAAATACAGCTCAGTCATCGCGTCGCTCCGACTGATCCCGGACGATTTCCACAGTCGTCACCCTCGCATCGGTACCCTCGATCACCGTCAGGTTCCAGCCATCTGCCCGGATCGACTCGCCCGGCCGGGGAACGTGGCCGAACCGGTCGATCAGAAGCCCGTTGAGCGTGCGGAAATCGGTATCGATCGAGATTCCCATGCGTTCGAGATCATCTTTTTCGGTGTCCCACGCCACCCGGGTCGCTGTCCGGGGATCGATCGACGGCGCGATCGGATTTCCGCTCAACGTCACCGGTTTGAAAACCGCGCGCAGGATATCGTCCAGCGTGACCAGTCCGCTGGTGCCCCCGTATTCATCCAGCACGATCGCGAGATGGATCCGGTTCGATTTCAGGTCCTGGTAGAGCTGGCGGACGGACAGGGTCGCGGGAACGAAATGCGGATCCTGAGCGATCTGCTTCGGATTCTGCGGCCGTATCAATCCGAACCGTGCGGCCAGCAGGTCCTTGGCATACAGAACCCCGATGATGCGATCGAGCGATCCCCGGAACAGGGGCACCCGGCGGAAATCTTGTTCAAACAGAGCCTGGCTCGCGTCATCACTCGAAATCGACTCCGGCAGTCCGAAGATCTGGATGCGCGGCGTCATGATCTGCGAAACGGTCTGATGCTCCATCCGGAAAATGCGCTCGATCACCTCCCGTTCGAGGGTATTGAGAATTTTTCCATGGACGGCTTCATCGACGACGTTCAGGAACTGCTCCTGAAAGGCCGGGCCTGTCGATGCAACGTCCCGCGATGCGGGAAAAAGGCGATCCATCAGCAGTTCGACGACCCGGCGAACGGGGCTGAGCAGCAGGCCGGCTCGGCGAACGAGAAACGCGGCGACGACCGAGGCCGGGCCGGGCCATTTCATGGCGAGCAGCTTCGGGGTGACCTCGCTGGCAATCAGCAGAACGATCGTCATGACGATGATGGCGATCCACAGCCCCTCGCCCGGAAAGAGGGCCTCGAGTGTGCGTTCGGCGAGCGAACTGGAGGCGGTATTGACGAGCGTATTGGCGATGAGGAGTGTGATGAGCAGGCGGCGGGGCTGCCGGACGACCTCCGCGATCAGTCTCCGCGACGGTCTCGGGTCGTAGCGGTACTGCTGCACTTTCCACCAGGGAAGGCTGAACAGGGCGGATTCGCTGCCCGAGAAACATGCGGAAGCGATCAACAGCGCACCGATGATCAGAATACTGACAATCACGAGATTCATTATATCAATCGCGGGCGGTTCGTCCAGAGCAGGATGGCGGATCGAACGGACTTCGGGCGGGTTCCGTTGACAATTCGATCCCGACACCGGACAATATCGGTTCACTCCGGAATCGATTTCCGGACAACCGAACGGGAGATTTTCGCATCATGGGGCCGCTGGGGCACACCCTGTCAGGAGTGACGGTTTATCTGGGGATCTGCACGGCGACGCGCCGGAAGCCGACGATCGGGGAAACGGCGGTGGCGGCGGTGTTCGCGAACGCTCCCGATCTGGACCTGATCAGTGCGATCTGGGCCGGTTTCGACCATGCCAATAAACTCCATCACTCCTACTCCCATACACTCGGATTCGCCCTCTTCTGCGGGTTGATCGCGATGCTGGTCCATCGGAAACGCCCCCTCTTCGCCTTCAGTCTCGTGGCGCTGTCCGTGATCGCTCACAATACGGGCGATTTTTTCACGCGCGACACGAGTTATCCCAACGGCCTGATGATGCTCTGGCCGTTCGACCCCGACTACATGATCGGCCCTTCCCTTTTTCTGGACATTCACAAGGCATCCTGGATGAATCTGATCTCGGCGCCGAACATCAAGGCGACCATCCACGAATTTCTCGCGTTCACCCCCCTGCTGTCGATCCTCAGTTTCATTCTGCTGGTGCAGCGCCGCACGCTTTCAGGAGCCTCGCATGAACCGCGTTGATCTTTCGATCGTCATTCCCTTTTACAATGAAGAAGAGAACATCGAGCCGGTCTATCGCTCCATCGTCGACGCGCTCGATCCGTCCGGGCTCAGTTTCGAAATCATCGCAGTGGATGACGGAAGCCGCGATCATTCCTGGGAGGCGCTTCAGGGGATCTCCGCGAAGGATTCCCGGTTCAAATCGGTCCGGCTGATGCGCAATTTCGGCCAGACTCCCGCGCTCGCCGCCGGCTTCGATCTCGCATCGGGACGCCTCATCGCCACGATGGACGGAGACGGGCAGAACGATCCGAAAGACATTCCGATGCTCGTGCGCAAAATCGACGAGGGATATGATCTGGTGAGCGGCTGGCGGAAGGACCGCCAGGATCCGTTTTTCTCGCGCCGCCTCCCCTCGATTCTCGCCAATAAACTGATCCAGCGCGTCACTCGGGTTCCCGTCAATGATCTCGGGTGCAGTCTCAAGGTCTATCGCCGTGAAATCATCGAAAACATTCAGCTCTACGGCGAGCTGCACCGCTTTCTGCCTGTTTTGGCCAAGTGGGTCGGCGCACGGATCGGCGAAGTGCCGGTCGAGCATCATCCGAGGACGAGAGGGAAAAGCAAATACGGCATCTCGCGAACCCAGCGCGTGCTGCTCGATCTGATCACCGTCAAGTTCCTCATGAGTTACTCGACGCGCCCGATCCAGATTTTCGGGGCGACCGGTGTGTGGTTCATCATTTCGGGATTCATCGGGTTGTTCATGACGGTGCTGATGCGACTGATCACGATCGGCGGCGCACCCCTGCGGACGATGACCCGCAACCCGCTCCTCCTGATCGCCGCGGTTCTGATCATCATCGGATTCCAGTTCATCGTCATGGGGTTGCTCGGCGAGATCAACATCCGCACCTATTACGAATCGCAGAAAAAGTCGATTTATCTGATCCGGGAGAAGCGGAATTTCGATGCCTGAGAAAAGTCTCGGGCAGACATCCCGCCTGATCGGTCTGGCCGTACTGCTGCCGTGTCTGTTCGCCGCCGCACAGATCGATCTGCCGACGATCTGGGGAACGTTTCGCGGAGACTCGGCGGTGTACTACGCGATGGCTCAGAGTCTGGCGTGGGATCGTGATCTGAAATATACGCGCGAGGATCTGGAGCGGATCACGCGTGAGTGGCCGCAGGGACCCGAAGGCATTCTGCTCGTGGCATCCGACACGAATCCCAACGACATCCGGTATGCCAAGCCGTTTCTGTATTCGCTTGCCGGGGCTCCTCTGGTTCGCTTTTTCGACTCGAACGGCCTCCTTGTCCTGAACGTCCTGTGTTTCGCACTCATTCTATGGATCGGCTTCCGGGCATTCCGGACGGACCCGGACCGGCCGCTCGACGGGGTGGCCTGGACGCTGGTGTTCTGGGGGCTGACGGCGGTTCCGGCGTATCTGTTCACGCTGACGCCCGAGATCTTCAATGCGGCGCTGGTGATGGCGGGGCTCTGGCCGTGGATCGAGGACATCCGTCGAGCGCCCGAACGGCAGGACTCGCGTCTGTTGCTGATCTCCGGCGCCATCCTGGGCATCGCCACGCTCAATCGCCCGCCCGTCGGCCTGTTTCTGCTCGTTCCCTGCGTCGAACTCCTCCGCCGGATCGTCGCAGCCTGGCGTGACCGGATGCCGCATCGTCTCCGGGCGCAACTCCTCACGTTCATCCTGTTCGGCCTGGCAGCCGCCGCCGGGATCGCGTTTGTTTTTCTGATCGGTTATCTCCTCACGGGACAACTGTTTTCGCATGCCGGTTTCCGCAAGCGGATCGTGGGACATTTCCCGTTCGAGTCTCCGCAGTATCATTTCCTGAACACCGGCTCGATGATATCGACGCGGAACACGCGTTTCATTTTCCACTGGGACATTCTGCGGGACAATCTGGTGTATTTTTTCATCGGGAGGCATACCGGCCTGATCCCGTATTTCCTGCCCGCAGCCGTCTCGATCCTGCTGGGTTTCAGGCTCCCGGGGAAGGCAGGACCGCACCGCGGCACCAGTCCGGGCATCCGCTGGAGCGTGCTGGCGGTCGCGATCGGCCAGATCCTGTTTCATCTCGTTTACATTCCCTCGAATTATCACGGCGGGAGCTGTTCGGTCGGCAACCGGTATCTGATCAGTTATCTGCCCTGCCTGTTTCTGCTGCCGCCGGTCGCTCCGAAACGGAGGACGATTCTGGCGACCGCTCTGGTCACAGGGCTTCTCTCCGGCGCGATCGCGCTGAATCCCCTCGATTCGATGAGCGCGTATCAGCATGTCGGCAAGCGGATGATTCTGGATCGGTTCCTGCTCGAAACGACCCTTCTGAATTCGTGGCCCGGCGACGATGCGGCGCACACGAGGGTGCCGTTCGATTCGTTTCATGCGTATTTTGCCGACGACAACCAGTGGGGTCGTGAAGGCGACGGGTTCTGGGTGAGGGGTGCCCGGCGGATGTCTGCGGTACTGCGGTTCTGGAAGCGTCCGGAGGCGATTGTGCTTGAGATCCGCAATGGGGATACGGTGAATCGGATCCGGGGCAGGCTGGGGAATCGGGCGTTCGATCTGAGAATGCAGCCGGGGGAGACTGCGTCGCTGGATCTCAGTCCGTCACGGGCGAAACCGTTTTACAATCTGGAGGGGAGTCCGTCTTACTGTTATGCGTTGTGGATCGAGCCGTCCGACGGGTTTGTGCCGCGTTTTTCCGAACCGTTCAGCACGGATGGCCGATATCTGGGGTGTTATGTTCGCATGTCCGGCAGGTTCAGCGAAGGGAGGTGACCCATGGAACTGGTCATGATCGAGAGCATTTTTCATGGACTCAATGAAGCCGGCGTACGGTATCTGGTCGTGGGAGGTATGGCTGTTGTGGCCCACGGTTACCTCCGACTGACCGTCGATGTTGATCTCTTTGTCGACCTCGCTGAGGACAATCTTCGGAAATGTCTGACTGTTTTCGAAAAACTGAGATATGTTCCCCGGCCTCCTGTCGCGCTGACCGATTTTCTCTGTCAGGAAAACCGACGCAGGTGGCGGATCGAACGGAATCTTCTGGTGTTTTCTCTATGGAATCCCGATCATCCATCGACGGAAGTCGATCTCTTCAACGAAGAACCCTTCCCGTTCACCGATGGTCTTGCCCGATCCGTCCGGATCGATCTCAGTCAACACATCCGCGTTCCCGTGATAGGTCTGGACGATTTGATTTGCATGAAACAGAAGGCTGGACGCCCGAAGGATCTGGATGATATCGAGCAATTGCGAAAGATAAAGGAAGCCGGGAATGAAGCGGGCGGATGAGATTCGGTCACAGCAGCAGTGGGAGTCCGGGTTCGACGGGCATGCCGATGCGCAGCTTCTGAGACTGTCCCGGCTGTCGTTTCGTGAAAAAATAAAAGTGATCGAAGGCATGCAGAAAATCGCGGCTGCGATGGCAGCATCGGCCCCGGCGCGTATCGCTTCAGTCCGGCCGGCGGATCGTGAATCCCGCTTGACTTAAACCGCCAATGGATTAAGATCGTTTTTTTCGGGTTTGAAACCCGAGTGCTCTACGTTTCGCTATTTTCATATTTTCATAGGAGGTTTTATGAGTCGTCGAAAGGTTATCATCATGGGAGCCGCGGGGCGTGACTTCCACAACTTCAATTGTGTCTTTCGGGACAACGAGCAATATGATGTTGTTGCATTCACAGCCACCCAGATTCCGGATATCGACGGTCGGGCCTACCCGCCCGCGCTCGCCGGTCGGCTCTACCCGAACGGCATCCCGATTCTCGCGGAATCCGACCTTCCCGAACTGATCGTGACGCACAAGGTCGATCTGGTCGTCTTCGCCTACAGCGATGTCAACTACGACTATCTGATGCATCACGGCGCAAAAGTGACTGCGCTCGGTGCGGACTTCATGATTCAGGGAGCGGCGGAAACACAGATCAAATCGACCCGGCCGGTCATCGCGATCTGCGCCACGCGCACGGGTTGCGGCAAGAGCCAGACCACGCGCCGCGTATCCGACATTCTGCGCGCCCGCGGACTGAAAGTCGTCGCGATCCGTCATCCCATGCCCTACGGCAATCTCGAGGAACAGACCGTACAGCGGTTCGGTTCGATCGAGGATCTGAAGCGGCACAAGTGCACCATCGAGGAGATGGAAGAGTATGAACCGCACATCGTCAACGGCGTCACGGTTTTTGCCGGCGTCGATTACGAGAAGATTCTTCGGGAAGCCGAGAAAGAAGCGGATGTCATTCTGTGGGACGGCGGGAACAACGACATGGCGTTCTACAAACCGGACCTGTACATCACCGTTGCCGATCCGCACCGTGCCGGGCATGAAGTGAAGTATTATCCGGGTGAAGCCAACATGCACCTGGCGGATATCGTCATCATCAACAAGATCGATACGTCGACACCTGAAAACATCGCGATCGTCCGTGAAAACGCAAAACGGCTGAATCCGTCGGCAAAGATCATCGAAGCGACGTCTCCGGTGACGGTCGAAAACCCCGGCATGATCACGGGCAAGCGGGTTCTGGTGGTCGAAGACGGCCCGACGCTGACCCACGGCGAGATGAAGATCGGCGCCGGCGTGGTCGCCGCGAAAAATCTCAAGGCCAAAGAACTTGTCGATCCGCGTCCGTATGTCGTGGCGTCCATCGAAGCCACCTTCAAAAAGTATCCGAATATCGGCGTCCTGCTGCCCGCGATGGGATACGGTCCTCAGCAGATGAAGGATCTCGAGGAAACCATCGCCCGCACGGAATGCGATTCGGTCATCATCGGTACACCGATCGATCTGCGGCGCGTGATTTCGATCCGCCAGCCGTCCACTCGCGTGACATACGAACTCGGTCCGGAAGCATCGAAGGCATTGGAAGCCGAGATCACGACATTTCTGAAGCAGCGAGGTCTCTGATATGCAGATTCCCCAGCATCCTCCCAGAATCGCAGTCATCGCCATCGGCGGGAATGCACTGATCAAGAAGGGTGAACGAGGAACGATCACGGAGCAGTTCGCCAACACGCGAAGCATGCTCAAGGGGATCACCGAAGTGATCAAGGCCGGATTCATGCCGGTGTTGATCCACGGCAACGGTCCCCAGGTCGGCAATGCGCTGATCCGGGTGGAGACGGCGATCGAGAAGGTCCCGGAAGTCCCCCTCGGCGTGCTCGTGGCCGACACCGAAGGCAGCATGGGCTACATGATCGGTCAGTCGCTCATCAACAAACTCCGTCGTGAAGGCTTCGCGATGCCGGTGACCACCGTCCTGACACAGGTGGTGGTGGATCGGAACGATCCCGCCATGAACGATCCGAACAAACCGGTCGGGCCGTTCTACACCGAAGCAGAGGCGCAGAAGCATGCCGAAACGAGGGGTTGGATCGTCCGGGAGGATGCCGGGCGCGGATGGCGGCGAGTCGTTCCCTCGCCGCGTCCGCTCGAAATCGTGGAACGTGAAACGATCCGTCTGCTGGTCAGTCACGGTGTCATCGTGATCGCCGCGGGCGGAGGCGGCATTCCGGTCTATGTCGAACCTGACGGCGCTCTCGAAGGAATCGACGCCGTCATCGACAAGGATCTGTCGTCGGCCGTCATGGGTCGCGACATCGGCGCCGAACTGCTCGCGATTCTCATGGGCGAACAGCAGGTCGCCATCCGGTACCGCCAGCCCGACCAGCGGCTGCTCGAACAGATCACCCTGGCCGAGGCCCGGCAGTTGCTCGCAGCAGGCGAATTCGCGGAAGGCAGCATGGCTCCCAAGATCCGTGCCGCCATCCAGTTTTTGGAATTTGGAGGTTCCAAGGTCATCATCACCGATACCGACCATCTTCTGGAGGCATTCCAGGACCGCGGCGGAACTCGGATCGTGGCCTGATATCAAGGAGTCGTGCGATGGGACGTTCCTTCAAGCAACGCAAGATCAAGCATGTGAAACGCGCGAAAATCCAGCGCGTGACACCGACCGAAACCAAAGGTGCCAAGAAGAAAGCGATGAAAACGTGGGAATGGTGGCTGCTCGGAGGCGCTTTCGTCGCTGCCATCGTCTGGCTGATTTTTCTGGCCAATACAGGCAGCATGACCCCTCAACTGCCTGACGCCGCCACACCGACCGCCGCCGCTACCACCGCCCGGTAGATCGGAGCGCGGATGGAACTGCATATCGGCGACACCGCCGTCACCCTTCTCAAAGGCGATATCACCACGCTCGCCGTCGACGCGATCGTCAATGCCGCCAACAGCTCCCTGATCCTGGGAGCCGGCGTGGCCGGAGCGATCGCATCCGCCGGAGGCCCTTCGATTCAGGAAGAATGCGATCGGATCGGCGGCACTCCGGTGGGAACCGCCGTCATCACCGGCGCAGGCAACCTGAAAGCCCGACATGTCATCCATGCGGTCGGACCGATCATGGGATCGGGCGACGAAGACCGAAAACTCGCGGATGCCACACAAAGCATCCTGGCACTGGCGGACCAGCACCACCTGAAATCACTCGCCATCCCCGCGATCTCGACCGGCATCTTCGGCTACCCGATCGACCGGTGCGCCCGTATCATGCTGTCGACGACGGTGGCGTATGTCCGTGGCGGCACGCAACTGACCCGGATATTCTTCTGCCTGTTCCATGACCGCGCCTATACGATCTTCGACAAGGAACTGAACCGTCTTGCGTCTCACTGACCCCCCCTGCTCCTCCACCCGCGCCACCTTCTCCGCATACGCTCTGATCGCCCTTCTGGCCATCGCCTCCATGTGGCCCCTCCCCCTCCGGATCACCTCGGTGATCCCGGTTCCCGACTCGATCTCGATCGGTTCACCGGTCCGAGGCGACGGCGACCCGTTCATGTTCTGCTGGAATTTCTACTGGATCCGGGGCTGGATCGAGGGACGGCATGCGCTGTACCAGTGTGCCGATCTGCATCACCCCACAGGCGTCAGTCTCGCCCACCACACACTCGCCCTGACCTCGGGGTTGCTCGCGGTCCCCCTCACCCATCTCATGTCGATTGTCGCCGCCTACAACCTGCTGCTGATCCTGCAGGTCATGCTGACCGGTATCGCGGCCTGTCTCGCGCTACGATCATTGAACCTGCCGGTATCGGTGGGGGTCTGCGGGGCGATTACCGCCATGCTGTGGCCGGCCCGGCAGATCCGCGACCTGGTGCATCCCAATCTGTCCGGGACGGGCTTCCTGTGGCTCGCGATCCTTTTCACGATCCGGTTCATCCGGGCGCCGTCGGTCGGAACGTTCATCGCCCTGAGTCTGTCCGCGGTCGCCGCGGCCGGGCAGGATCCGCATCACGCGCTGTTCTTGCTCCTGTTGCTGCCCGGCATCATCGGGAGTGCGGGCGTGCGGGGAAAACGGCTTGCGATGGCATTGACCGCGGGTGTGATCCTGCTGGCGGCGATCGGGGCCGCCCTGCCCGCTCTGATTGCAGCCGATCGTTTCGCCCCGCGTTCGATCGATGAAAAGGAGCGCTTCAGCGTCCATCTCATGTCGCTTGTGACGCCGCCTGCCCACACGCTCCCGGGACGTCTCGGATTCACTCCGGAACCCGCTCCCGATGCCACCATCGAATCCACGGCATATCTCGGAATCCCGATTCTGATCATTTTGCTGGCCGGGCGTGTCTGGAAGCGGCGTGATGCCCGCGTCTGGCTTCTGACCGCGCTGGTCTGCATCGTGATTGCGCTGGGGCCGACGTTGCGGATTGCGGAGTGGTCGATTCCGATGCCGTATCGGTGGCTGGGGAGTCTTCCGGGGCTGGACATCGCGCGCGCACCGGGGCGTTTCATGATTCCCGCCGGGTTCGCGCTGGTCTTTGCGCTGGCCGTGCTGTTGAGCGGGACGGGGAGGTCGTCGCGCGGTGCGACTGCCGCCGCGATCCTGGTCCTGCTGGATTTCTTCCCGGCACCCCTGCCCACGCAACCGGCGGCCACTCCACCGATCTACGACACGTTTGCGCCTCCCGATCCCTCCCGTCCCGCGGTGATCGACGTGCCGGGGGATCCGGCGATCCGGGTGTACCAGTATTACCAGACCCGTCATCGCCGGCCGATCTCGACCGGGTTCGTCTCGCGCATCCCTCCCTCCGTTTTTCATACGCGCGACGGCATCCCGCTGCTTACCCGTCTGAGCGACCGGGAGACCGCCGCCTCGGCGTTTCTCCGGGCATCTCCCGTGGACATCGCGGATCTTCTCGCCCTGCTCGACGCATCGACCGTCGTGATTCACCGGAATCATCTCACCCGGCCGCTGACCGTCCGCCCCGAGGTTCTCGGTGTGCTGTGGCAGGCCGGTCGCGTGCACGAAGACGGTGACCGGATCGTGCTGGATTATCCTCTGCCGCCTGAACCGAAAGCGCCCGAGCATCATCACGGGCACGAGGAATCCGGCGAATGTGTGGAACATCAGGCACCGCCCCGATGGTATTTCCGGGAGGGGTGGCATCCGGTTGAGAACTGGTCCGCCGAACGTGAGGGGGTGCGGTGGATGGACGGGGGAACAGCGGTCATCCGGGTTTTTCTGTCGGCCGAAGCCAGGACGGCGCGGATCGGTGCGGATCTCTTCCCGCCGCCGATGGATCGACCTGCGAAGGTGGTCATCGGGATGCGACCGGGCGATCGTTCCCTCGCCGCCATCGATCTCGATCCGCTAGCCCGCTGGCAGCATCACCAGTGGACGATCGACGGTCCGTTTCCATCCGGTGAACTCGTTCTGACGATCACGGCGTCGCCTGTTTCCCGTCCATCCGATCGCCGGGAGGGGGCGGGGCGTCACGATGCGCGCATGCTGGGACCGGCGCTTTCGGCTTTCTCCGTGGAGGTGTTTTAAATGCGTGTGCTGCTGATCTCACTGTACTCCGACATCGCGTCGCTGGGGTTGCGCATGATCGCGGCAACCGCCCGGGAGGCGGGGCATGACGTCGAGATGCTCTTTCTGCCGAACACGCCGCAGGAGGAGCACCGGTATCCCGATCATGTGTACCGGTATCCCGAGGACCTGCTGGCGGCTGTCGAGGCGCTGGCGGGGCGGCACGAGGCTGCCGGGATCAGCCTCATGACGAACTATCTGGGACGCGCCCGCCAGATCTCGCAGGCGCTCCGCCGTTCCGGCCCCCTCCCGATCATCTGGGGCGGGATTCATCCGACGATTCGTCCGTTCGACGCGCAGGGGTATGCGGATTACGTCGTGCGGGGGGAAGGCGAAGAAGCCTTCGTCGAGCTGCTCGATGCGCTCAGTACGGGAGTCTCACCTGCCGGGATCGCGAACGTGTGTGACGTGGCGAACCAAACGGTCAGCGCGCCTCGCCCCCTCATCCAGAATCTGGGCGACCTGCCGTTTGCGGAATACGGTCCGGAAGGTCATTGGATCTGGGATCGCGAGGCCGGTGGGATCGTTCCGATGACTCCGGAACTGCTCGACAAGCATCTCGGACTCGGCCCCATTTCGAGAATCCGGAATCTGGTCACCTATCAGACGATGGCCACGCGGGGCTGCCCGCACCGGTGCGCGTATTGCTGCAACGATGTGCTCCAGGAGCTGTATCAGGGCCAGAAGCATCTCAGGCGCCGGCCGGACGGGCATGTTCTGGAGGAGATCCGGCGGGTACGCGAGCGTTTCCCGTTCATCGAGGGGATCGGGTTCTCGGATGATTCGTTCTTCGCGGCGCGGGATGAGGCGATCGAGGCATTTGCGGAGCGGTATCGCGCCGAGATCGGTCTGCCGTTTTTCTGTCTGGGGAGTCCGCTGACGATTACCGAACGCAAGCTGGAGGCGTTGCTGACGGCGGGCATGTATGGCGTGCAGATGGGGATCCAGACCGGCAGTCCCCGCATTCAGGCACTCTACAACCGGCACATCTCGAATGAACGCGTGCTGGCTGCCGCCGGGCTGCTCGCGCGATTCGCGGACCGGATGGTTCCGCCGACCTATGATTTCATCATCGACAGTCCCTGGGAAATGCCCGATGATCTGGCCTCCACGCTGGATCTCGTGCGCCGCCTCCCCCGCCCCTACCGGCTCCAGTTGTTCTCACTGGTCATCTTTCCGGGAACAGCACTCCATCAGCGAGCCATTGCCGAGGGACTCGTGGACGAGAATGCCACGACGGAGTTTTCGAAGGAATACGGGGATCGGCGGGCGACTTACACAAACCTGGTGCTCGGAGCCTACCGGTACGGGATCTTCAAGCCGCTGCTCGATGCCCTCAGTCATCCCGCGATGATCCGGCTGTTCAACCGGCCGGTGTTCAATGGAATCTATCCGTTCCTGTATCGCGTCGGACGGAGACTGGCCAAGGGGATTCTGGGCAACCGATAGATCGTAACGGCAGCGCGTCATTCAATGAACGGAAGGGATTCATCTCCCTCGATACCGCCGATATCCGAACCGCGGATGACCCCTGCGGCATCGATGTAGAATGTGCGGATTCCGGTGCTGCCGTAGAGGACGGGCCAGGCCGTGAGTGACCAGGTCCAGATGCTGCCGTCCAGGGACGGGTCGGCGGCGGTAATGGAAAAGTGGTAGCCGGTTTTCAGGCCGCTCGCGAGATTCGGATCGATGAACGAGACGTGTCCGGAGCCGTTGCCGCTGCCCAGGCACGCCAGTTCACCCGTGTAGGTATGCGGTGACGAATGGGTGTTGTAGTCGTGCTGAGCGGCACAGACCGTTTTGCAGGCGCCGACCGCGCCGGTTTCGTTTGCCGTGATCCGGGCCCGGAGCAGGTTCGGGATGGCGGCGGCCGCGAGAATCCCGACAATGGAGACGACGACGAGCAATTCGATCAAGGTGAACCCTGTTGTGCGTTCGCGATACAAGTGTAAATCAATCATGCCCTTCCCTCACTCATTACTGATTCTACACAAACCGCTCACCGGAATCAAAACCCCGCACCGGCACCCCTAGACCCTGAGCCTGTCGAAGGGTCCTGTTCCGGCCGAAGGCCCCCGGACCCTGAGCCTGTCGAAGGGTCCTGTTCCGGCCGAAGGCCCCCGGACCCTGAGC
>CALFER010000026.1 GCA_937951895.1 uncultured bacterium | reverse complement strand
CAGCCGCGGCCAGAGCTCACTCACCATCCCGAACCGGTCCTTCGCCCGATATTCGATCCGGATGTTGCCGGGAGTGCCGGACACGGCTCCGAGATCCATCCAGAAAAGCCCCGAACCTGGTTCCGTTTCGGTTTCAATGGTGACCGGCAACCGCTCATTCTCGAAGTAGGCATGGATTCCCGTGACCTGATCGTTCAGATCCGGCTCGGCTGCGTAGAACGCCGCGACCACTCCGGATTCGGTGGGAATGTAACCGGCCATCATGAGTCGCGGGGGTGATGAATCGATATCCATCCGGCGTCGGCCCGACTGGTCTATCAGGGTCCGTCCATCGTTGCAGAGCTGGAGATACTTCGGGTAGAGCGGATCGGACCAGATTCCGCCGCGATCGCAGGTGCGGATCACACTCGATTCCTGCGGTTCATTCTTCAGAGCGCAGTACAGAACATCCGGGTCGGATGGATCGATCTGAAACGCCCCTTTTCCGTCATCGATCAGGTATTGCTCGACCGGGAAACGGGTGAATGTCGCACCGGAATCTTCGCTGACGAACACTGAACCGAAGCCCACATAAAGCCGATTCGGAGCGGACGGATCGATCCGCAGAAATCCGTATTCGGCAGTCAGCGGAGCGTGATCGAATGGACGCGGGGCATCGAAACCGGCATCCGGGCCGGTTTCACGCCAGGTGTCGCCCTCATCGCTGGACCGGAGCACGACGCCGCGACACTGGGCATCGGCGGGACTGCTCCCGAGGACGATCAGGGAGTCGGGTGCATCCGGCAGATCGGTGATATCCCACAGACAGTCGGTCTGCCCGATGTGAATCTCGCGGAACGTCTGAAACCCGTCGTCCGACATCCGGATGAAGGTGCCTCCCATTGCGCCGAGATCGAATCGTGTATCGACCAGAGCGAACATGCGAGAGGGGAAACAAAGAGACGCTCGCATCCAGACCACGCGGACATCCTCGAATGCGTCCGATGTCCGCCACGACGCGCCGGAATCGGTCGATGCGCGGACAATGGATATAAATCGGTCCGAACAGTCGTATGAACTCCTGGTGAAATTCCAGATCGAGTCGGGGTGAATGGGGTTGATGGCCGTATTGAACGGGGCGCCGAAGATGACGTCTTCGATTCCGTCGGAAGGCAGCCAGTTCGCCCCGCCGTTCGAGGACCACATCGCGCCGTTCGAGCCGATGAGATTGATCAGGTTGTCGGGGTTTCCCGTGGAGAGTGTCTGACTGGCGCGAGTATCCAGATAAAAGTCTTCGGTCTGCAGACGCCAGGAGAGTCCTCCGTCGGTGGTCGAATGGATCGGACCGTGTGCGAAATAGTAATGTCCGGGTATCCGTATCGATTGATTGAAAGGAGTGCAACCGGTAATGGAGGTTCCACAGATGGAGGCGTGCATGTTCTGGGAAACGGTTTGCCAGGTGTCTCCCATGTCGTCGGATTTCTGAATCGACCGGCATCCATTGGCGAAAACGAAGATTGAATATGGGGGATCCGGTGCGATGAAGAAGTTGCACGGCTCACCGTTTTCCAGAATGTCGGGAGGCGTGATGGATGTCCATGTGGCGCCGCCGTCGAGAGTCCTGCGGATCGGATCATCCGATGCGAGAAGAGCGACAACGATATCGGAATCCGCGGGATGCACCTCGATCTGGCGGACATGCAGGGTGTTCCATCCTGAAGCCGGATCGACTTTTGTCCATGAATCACCGAGATCGGTGCTTTTAAAGATCGTTCCCAGTATCCCGTACCATACTCCGACGTACACCACACCATCCCCTTGGGGAGCGAATTCGATGCAAGATGTAGCGAAAACGCCGCTTGTGAGGACAGGACACCAACTCCAGCCCTCGTCGGTGCTTTTCTGGATAGTCGGGCGACCTGATTGATAGGTAAAATCTCGCATTCCTGCAATCATCACACCGGAAATCGGATCCATTTTAACGGTGGAAAAAAGGTAATACAGCGGCCATAACTCGGTCCATGAGGCACCTGCATCCGTGCTTTTGAACAGGTGTCGCGCTTCGTATCCATCGTATCCTCCGGGATCGGGGTGAAATAAGGTTAATGTGTAGTACAGGTCTGTCGATGCCGCACCAACGCGGTAGAAGACATCTTCACCATAATCTTTCATATCCCGGATATATTCCGGTGGTATTCCGTTAGTGGACGAAACCCAGTGTTTTCCATCATCCGTGCTGAGGAAAAACCCCCGGCTATAGCTGTACAGTCGTTCGGGGATTTCCGGATCGGATTGAACAAACTCAAAATGCGGCTGTGGATTGACGATCGAATACCATTGATTCGGTTCTTGTGCCGATCCGATCGCGCACAGCAACAGGACTCCCCATTCCACTGCCGGCATCATGGTTTTTTTCCCGATCCACCGATTACGCAGATTACGCAGATTCATATCGTCACCCGCATCATTCCC